>NZ_JBWKZT010000017.1:0-23833 GCF_059424735.1 Ensifer sp. GW101-20A05
AATGCTGTCCCGGATTTAGTGAAATCGCTGTCCGGGATTTAATGGAATCCATGTCCGCGAATTACCGAAACCCGCACGCAGTACGCGCGCACCTAAATGATAACCTGTTCTCCCAACTCGACAACGCGATTTGCGGGCAGGTGGAAATAGTCGGTGGGATCAATCGCAGAGTTCGCCATCGCTATGAACAGCTTGTCCTGCCATCTCGGCAAGCCTGAGTGCGGGTCGGCAACCAGCTTGCGCCGGCCAAGATAAAATGACGTCGTCATGATCTCGAACTTGAGGCCGGCCTTCCGGCACTGTGCGAGCGCCTGCGATGCATTTTGATCGTCCATGAAGCCGAAGCGTAGCTCCAGCTTGCTGAACCGTTCGGAAAGCTTTGTGAGCGTGTAGCGATCCTTTTCCGGGACATAGGGGACTCTGGCCGTCTTGATGGTCAGAATGATGTTGTGCTGATGAATCACGTGGTTGTGCTTGATGTTGTGCAAGAGGACCGCAGGGGTACTGTCGGGTGTAGCGGTCAGGAAGATAGCGGTTCCCGGTACTATCACGGGAGCATGTTCGGACTTTCGCTCGACTGCGGCTATGAATTGGTTGAGAGGGATTTCCTGCCGGGCCGTCTTCTGGCGCAGGAGGCTGACGCCTTTGCGCCAGGTCCACATCATCGTCATTAGTGTGCCGGCGATGAGGATGGGCACGTAACCGCCATCGTGTATCTTGAACAAGTTGGCGCCGAGAAAGACCAATTCGAGCAAAAACAGGGGAAGCAGGACCGCAATAGCGGTGAGGGCCGGCCAATTCCACTGGTTGCGGACGAACGCAAAGGCGAGGATTGTGTCGATCACCATGGCGCCGGTGATTGATACGCCATAGGCGGGGGCAAGAGATTCCGAACTGCCGAATACAAACATGAGGACAAGTACCCCGGTCAGGAGCGCGGTGTTGACCAATGGGAGGTAAATCTGGCCCGTCTGGGTTTCCGAGGTGTAGCAGATCTCGAACCTTGGCAGGAAGCCGAGATGGATCGCTTGCCGCACGAGCGAAAACGCTCCGGTGATCACCGACTGGCTGGCGATGATCGTCGCGGCAGTGGCAAGGATCACCACGGGCAAAAGGGCCCAGCGCGGGAACATCAGGAAAAATGGATCGGAAATGGCTTCGGGATGGGACAGCACCAGCGCGCCCTGTCCGAGATAGTTCAATGCCAGTGCCGGAAACGCGATTGCGAACCAGGCCGCCTGAATCGGGTGGCGACCGAAATGGCCGAGATCGGCGTACAGCGCCTCGGCTCCTGTCACCGTGAGGAAGACGGCGCCGAGCACGATGAAGCCGACAAGACCGGCACTCCACAAAAAGGTAACCGCATGGATGGGATTGAAGGCTGCGAGGATCGCCAGATCGTCCCCAATATGGGCGACCCCGGCTGCTCCCATAACGAAAAACCAGACGAGAGTGATCGGCCCGAAGAAGCTGGAGACGGCTCCCGTGCCGCGGGACTGCACGGCAAACAGCAGCACCATGATGGCGGCCGAGATCGGCAGGACGTAATCATCAAAAGCTGGCGTGACGAGTTTCAGCCCCTCCACGGCCGAAAGAACTGAGAGCGCCGGCGTGATCATGGCATCGCCGATGAAAAGGGCGGCACCCAGGATACCTGCCACGAACATGCCCGTCGCATATCGCGGGGCCTTTTTGAGGAGCAAGGCAAGCAAGGACAGCGTGCCACCCTCGCCATCGTTGTCGGCACGGAGCAAGAAGAGCACGTATTTGCAGGTGACGATCATCGTCAGTGTCCAGATCATCAGCGAAATGAGACCGACGACCTCTTCGCGCCCCAGACCACCCTCCGCAAACGGGCGAAGCGCTTCACGGAAGGCATAAAGCGGACTTGTTCCGATGTCGCCGTAGACAACGCCTACCGACCCAAGGGTGAGCACGAGAAACTGGCGCAGAGTATTCGCATGAGCCGGTGCATGGTCGAGGGAGGCGGTCATGGGTTCTCCCCAAAATGGTGGACCCGAGGGCATACGATTGTGCTTTTCAAGTATCAAATGTAACTCGCGCGGTGGCCCTTGCAATGCTTGACGAGGTGGCCTTCATCACCGGGCGATCAATGACAGAGGCTTCACCATTTGAGCTGCCTGCCTGCTCCGCCGCCCGTGTGTAACCTTGAAAGACACCCACCACCGTCATTCGCGTTTGTGAAGGGAAGCGGCAACCTGATACCGTCCACAGTCAAATTCTCTCATCGCGCATCGACGACGCCGCTGTCCGGCGCTAGCGGCTTATAGACGTTTATGGGCTCGTAGAGGGAGGCAGCCATGTGCTGTCGACCGCCAACTTGCTGGGAATTGCCTAAATTACTGTGCGGAGCGCAGGCTGGCCAGGAGGCGATTATCCCCTTGGGGCGGGAACATGACCTGGACCATCTCCGATGGCTGCAGGCTGTGGGCATGCTATTAGTGCCGCCAGACCTTCCACGCGGAAAGCAAAAGGATCGCTGCCAACGCAGCCAACAGTACTGCATCGCAATTCTGAGCAACCTGCCTCCGATGAATGTCCCAGCGTCATGATGATCAGGAACGTCCGGTTGCCTTCGAGGACGGCAAAGCTCCCGCCTGCTGAGCGGAGATTTATGAACGATCTTAGCCAATCCCGAAAAAGGCGAGGATTGCGACCACAATAACGACAAGGCCGACGAGATAGATAATCTGGTTCATGTCAACCTCCTTTCACCGAACCCAACCGTTGCCAAGCCGATACGTTCCCCTCGAGAATCGGTCTAAGAGTTGAAGCTACGCGTCGTGGGTTTGACGGCAGAACTCCAGAGCGCGTCCTTAACCAGGATTATTTGTAGCCAAGATCGACGGCCCGATGGTGTCGCCAACACGCAGATGTCCGTCTCCCCTCCTGTCACAACCAGCGTTCCGATATCCTGCTCGGTTAAAGCGCGATGAAGCTGGCCGTTGATCAAAGGTGAGTAGGTGACTTTGTCACAGACGCGTGCTGGCGGAATCAGGCATTCCAGTTCCGGAATAAAGTCAACTAGAATCGGGTCGAGCTCGGTCATCATCATCATCATGCGCAGTAGGTTCGCCACATTCCTGGTCGCTCTGGCGATGACGGCGTCACGAAACGAGTGAATATTGTGCGGTCGGGAAACCGGGTAGCAATCTCGGCAACCTGGTCGAAAACCTTGGGTATCCAAGGCGCTTGCCAGGGAGTCCCTTCGGAAAACATCCGTTGCATGTCAATGCAGAGGTGGGACCTCCCAGCCTTGCTTATGGTGAGCCAAGCGCGCAGGCCCAAATGACTGGACTCCCCAGGAGATCGAGGGCGGATCGGCTGCCCAGGTTGCCGGCCGCAGGATATCCTCAAGGGCTTTATCGGCCGCGACAACAAGGCGATGGGTCGTCCGGTCGGAGTAGCGATCGACAAGAGCGGCGCGCTGCTTGTGGCAGACGACGTCGGCAACGTCATCTGGCGCGTAAGCCGACGGAAGGGGGATGATCCGCCCCATCGGATGATGGCCGCCGAGCAGAGTATTCCTATTGGATGACCTAGGCGCAAGAGTTCGAGCCGCCGGCGCTACGGCACCTGTGGTACGCTGAGATGTGAAGTGCAGAAATCGGGAATTTCATGTGCCGCCAGAGGTCAATTGCCCTGAAGCCCGTGCAGTGAGTGTGCGCTGTCGGAAATGATTTGACTCGCATACGCAGATAGAAGCGACGGCCACGCCTCATGGAGGCCAAGCCGCGATCGGTGGTTCCAAGCCATTCAAGGCGAGGGATAGGAGACATCCGGACCGGGCGGCATGTTGTCGGCTTCCCGTCGCCTCAGTCGAGTGGAGAAGTTCGCGTTACTGCCCTTGATCTGAACGCCAGGAAGCGTCAGGAGCGGATACTTGGCCAATATGACCGAGCGTCTCAATTGGGGCCGATTCCCGCTGGTCTGGTTCTGGTGCCACACCTTCGAAAACGGACGCAATGTTGCAATCCATCCTCACATGTCTATGGCGTCTGGTTGTCTAAGATGCCGAGATAGCCTCCGGGGATACGCTCGTGAACAAGCGCCCACATGTCGTCCACCGCAACAGGCGCGTCCGGATCATTGACGCTGATACGAAGATCAGCTTGGCAATGGCCAAGTGTTATGTGCGATGTGCGGCAGTCGTGCTATCCTTGCTCGCAGCGAGGTGGTTGTCATGTCGGACATCGCGGCTTGGCTGGCCCGCCTCGGGTTGGACAAGTACATAGATGCGTTCACCGCCAACGAAGTTGATTCAGATGCGCTTCGGCATCTCAGTGATGATGACCTGAGAGAGCTGGGTTTACCCATCGGCCCACGTCGCAAGGTTCTGGCGGCGATTGCGGCAATGGTCGATGACACCATGTCGCCAGCGAGTTCCGTGTCCGCCCCAGCGCCGCCGGGGCACGAAGCCGAGCGGCGGCAGCTAACCGTGATGTTCATTGACCTCGTGGGCTCGACCGAGCTGTCACAGCGGCTCGACCCGGAGGAAATGCAGGACGTCTTCCGTGTCTACCAAAGTGCCGTGTCGGCGGAAATTGCACGCTACGAGGGCTATGTGGCCAAGCTCATGGGCGATGGCGTGCTCGCCTATTTCGGTTGGCCGAAGGCGCATGAAGACGATGCCGAACGGGCCGTGCGGGCCGGCCTGGCGGCAGCGGCGTCGACCGCCAGGCTGACGCCCCCCTTGTTGGGCGAATCCCTTGCAGCCCGTATTGGCATTGCCACCGGTCTCGTCGTGGTCGGCGACCTGATTGGCGAAGGAGCAGCACAGGAGCAAGCGGTGGTTGGCGAGACGCCCAACCTCGCGGCACGCCTGCAGGCCCTTGCCAAGCCAAACACCATCGTGATCGCTGCCGGTACCCAGCGGCTGGTTGTCGGGTTGTTTGAGATGATCGATCTCGGTCTCCAGCAGCTCAAGGGCTTCGCAACGCCCGTCCCCGCCTGGCGCATCATCGGCGAGGCTGATACGGAGGGGCGTTTTGATGCGCTGCACGGCGTCGCGACACCGCTGGTGGGGCGATTGGAGGAACTCGATCTTCTGCTTCAGCGCTGGCGGCAGGCTCGGGCAGGTAAAGGCCAGGCGGTGATGCTGTCGGGCGAACCGGGCATTGGCAAGTCGCGGCTGACTGCCGCGTTGGAAGAGCGATTGATGGCCGAGCCGCACGCACGGTTGCGTTACTTCTGCACTCCGTACCACGTCAACAGCCCGCTCTACCCCGTGATCCAGCAGCTTAGACGCGCTGCCGGACTCGGCGGAAACGACAGCGCGAGCACGAAGCTCGACAAGCTCGAGTTATTCATGCTCCAATCGGTCGCGGACAAGACTGAAGTAGGCCCGCTTTTGGCTGCCCTGCTTTCGATCGACTTCACCGGCCGCTATCCACCGATCAAACTGACACCGCAATCGCAGAAGGCCCGCACGCTAAGGGTGCTCATCCAACAGCTTGAAGGGATCGCGGCCTACCAACCTGTTTTGATCGTCGTCGAGGACACTCACTGGATCGACCCGACGACGGGCCAGTGGCTCGACATGCTCGTTGACCGCTTGCGCTCCCTGCCAGTGCTTCTCATCGTCACCTTTCGTCCCGAATTCCGGCCGCCTTGGCTGGAATTGTCACATGTGACGCCGATACCGCTCAGCAGTCTCGGGCGAGATGCGGGAGCGGCAATCATACACCGTATAACGGGCGGCAAGATCCTGCCATCGGAGGTCACCAACCACATCCTCGCCAAAACCGAAGGCGTACCGCTGTTTGTCGAGGAGCTGACCAAGACGGTTCTCGAATCAGACTTCCTTGTCGAGGCTGGCAATCACTATCGATTGACAGGCCCATTGGTCCTATCAGCCATTCCGTCAACGCTGCGAGACTCATTGATGGCTCGCCTCGATCGACTCTCCTCGGTCAAGAGCGTGGCTCAGATCGGCGCGTGCATCGGTCGCGTCTTTCACTATCGGCTGCTGGCCGCCGTCACCGGAACTGATGCCGCCATGCTCAGCGATGATCTTCAAGATCTGGAAAAATCCGGGCTCGTCTTTCGAAGCGGCGTCGTCCCCGAAGCTACCTACGTCTTCAAGCATGCACTGGTGCAGGACGCCGCCTATCAGAGTCTGCTCAAGAGGCGGCGACACCAGATCCACGCGATCATCGCGTCAACGCTGGAAGCGCAGTTTCCGGAAGTTGCCGAGATCGAGCCTGAGACGCTCGCGCATCACTACACGGCCGCCGGGCTTGCCGACCAGGGCGGAGCGTACTGGCTGAAGGCTGGGCAGCAGGCACTGAAGCGATCGGCGAATGTCGAAGCCATGGCCCACCTCGGCAACGGGTTGGGGCTGGTCGCGTCCCTGCCCGGCACCGAGGCCCGCTTACGGCGCGAAATTCATTTGCACAATGCCATGGGAGTGGCCGCAATGGCTATTAAAGGTTGGGGCGCTCCGGAAGTGCTGCGCGCCTTCTCGTCGGCACGCAAACTTTGCGAGAAACTGGCCGATAGCAAAGAGCTCTTCGTCGCGGTTCGGGGCGAAGCCTCATACCACATGGTATCCGGGCATCTGCGCGAGGCCGATGACCTCGGCTGTCAATGTCTGCAGATCGCTCAGTCCGCGAATGATTTAGACCTTCTCCTCGAAGCGCATCATCAGTTGTGGGCGACCAAATTCTACATGGGAGACTATCTAGCCGCGGAGAAGCACGCAGACTGGGGAATGGCGACCTACGACCCAGACAGGGATCATCGTCTGACTTATATCTACACAGGCCATGATCCCGGCGTTTGTTGCCGGAACTTCTCTGCGATGATGCTCTGGATTCGTGGGTATCCAGACCAGGCTCTTCAGCGCGGTCGAGAGGGGATGTCGCTGGCGGAGCGAGAATCCCATTCCGTCACAATTGCCGTCGCGCAGTCCACCCTGGCCTTTGTCCATCTCCTGCGGCGCGAACCCGAGGCTGGACTTGAATGGGCGCAACGGCAACTTGAAGTAGCCATTAAATTCGACTTGCCGCTCTTGGCAGGGACAGCCCGTTTCCACGTTGGTTGGGCGCTCGCCCAGCAAGGAGAATTGCAGGACGGTATCCAGGAAATGCGCAAGGCGGTCGAAGGAATTGCCGCGACCGGCGCAGAGGCGGGCATGAACTTTTATCTTTGTGTCCTCGCGCAAGCCTACGGTGAGCTCGGCGACGCAAGCGAGGGGTTGACCCTGCTGGAGAAGGCGTTCGGCATCATCGCCAAATCCGGCACGAAGCATCTGCTGCCTGAGTTGCTGCGCACGAAGGGTGAGCTGTTGTCGCGGCTGCATGCGCACGACGATGCCGTTGAGGGATGGTTTCAGCAATCTCTGATGGCCGCTCGCTCCGAGAGTACGAAATTGCCGGAGCTGAGAGCTGCAACAAGCCTCGCGCGCCTCTACATCGACAAGCGGCGCGACAAAGAGAGCCGAAGCCTTCTCGGCCCCGTCTACGCCTGGTTCACCGAAGGCTTCGATACGCTCGACCTTGTCGATGCCAAGGAGCTGCTCGACCATCTGCGATAGGCGGCAGCGCCAACGCGACCTTCGGCATACAGCAATGTCCGCTTCAGGTAGAAGCAAAGTTTGCTTCTACGGCTGAAATGGCGGCGCAATGCTGTCGTTTGCAGACCTAAGCGTGGGCGCGCCTTACGGGCCGGACAGAACTGTGCTTCCAAGAGCCCTGCAGGCCTTGATGTTCACCCTTTGGGCCACGAGGATCGCATAATGTATCCAACGGAACTCGGGTTCCGTTGACTTAGGCGCTATTTCGGCTTCCTGCCGGCCTTCAACGGATCCGGCGGTAGGGCTGATTCCGCTGGAACCGCAAATAGCTCCGAGATGTCGATACCTAGTGCGGCCACTAAGCGATCGAGAAGGTCGACGGAAGGGTTATATTCGCTGCGCTCTATTCCGCTGATCGCCGTCCGGTCGACATTCGCATCGACGGCCAGATTCTCCTGCGTGATCTTTTTCGAAGTTCTAATTCGCCGGAGATTCCAGGCTATGCGCGCGCGGGTGTCCATAAGGCATCGCCACCACCTTGCGTAGCGTTAATCCATAGAATATATTCTACATATTTCTCAGAAACGTGTGCTCTGCAGCGGCATTCTTCGTTGCCGAATACGACGTGTCGTGCCCGGTGATTGGAGAGCGAACATGGAACTACGCCAACTCTCCTACTTCGTTGCGGTGGCCGAGGAGCTGCATTTTAATCGGGCGGCGGCGCGGATGTGCATCGCTCAGCCGGCGTTGAGCTCCCACATCCAGGCGCTGGAGAAGGAGCTCGGTGTTCGGCTGCTGGAGCGGTCGACACGGCGGGTCGAACTGACGCGGGCAGGGGAGGTGTTCTACGATCGGGCGGTCCGGATCATTGGCGATGTCGGACTATCGGCCGAGGTGGCGCGGTCGGTTGCCGGCAAGGCGGCACGCACGATCAAGATCGGAACTGTCTATCCGGCGACCATCGGCGTGCTGCCGGCGTTTCTCGCGCGCATCGGTCGGAAGTTTCCGGATGTCACGCTGCATGTGACAAGTGGTTCGACCAGCGACATCATCCGCGGACTAGAAAACGGCCAGATCAATCTTGGCTTCATCCGTCCGGTCGAAAACATCGGCTCCTTGCGCTTTTTCTCGATTGCTCATGAGCGCTATCTGCTGGCCGTCGAAAAGGCGAGCCCGCTGGCGCTTCGAAGCGAGATCGACATCGAGGACCTTCGCTCCGAAAAGATCATCGCCTTTTCCCGTCAGAATCTCTCCTACTCGGAGCGCTATTTCTTCGAGATGTTCGAGACCCATGGTCTGACCGGAAACATTGCCTATAGCTGCGACGACACCTTCTCGCTGGTATCGCTGGTCTCAGCGGGCCTCGGCATCGGCTTTGCCCCGGAATGGACGAAGGATCTGCCGAACCGCAACTTCGAGCTTAAGCCCGTGCGCGGCGTCGATCTGAAGATCGGGCTTGGTGTTGCCTGGAACAAAGAAGACCCAACCGCGGCACGGGACGACATCATCGACATCGCCCGGTCGCTGGCGCGGTCGGGCAGGTGAGGGGCGGTGGCTGATCTTCTAGCGTCTGATGAAAGCCGGGACCCCATTTTGGGTTGAGCCTCCGCAGGGCGGAGGCTCAACCACGGTGCGCGTTCTTAAAATTGAGGAATTGCGCGGCAATAAAACCAGCATGAATCTCATTTTTAACGTGTGCTTTTCGGTTGCGCAATTACAGGTAAAGTTTGTTCCTAAGACATGGGTGACAACCTCGTGCGCACGGGTTGTCGATGGTGTGCAAGGTCCTCTGTTCCAGTCGATGTATTTTGGCAAGCCGCTCCAACGCGCTATACTTTGGACGGCTAGCTTATGCCTGCCGTACATTTTGCTTTTTATTGGTTCTCGGTTGTCTGCCAGACGTTCGCCGCAAACAGCTTGACACGGCAATCGCTCAGGGTCGTGCTCTCGTCGCTTATGTTGGCATTTCTGACACGGCGGGGCGTCGAAAATCCCTTCTTCGGCCTCAACCGGCGTCGCTTGCGCTCCTCGACTTATCGCTTGGGAAGGCCCAGCGGTGAAATCAGCGTAGCATCTCTGCAAGGCTCTGCGGCTTCTTTGGCGATCGAGCGAGCTCCAGGCCAGATAGAAGATCGAGCAAATGTTCCTTCATCAGGTCCGCGGCCCTGTCGGATTCGCCTGCTTCGATGGCATCGACAAGCGCATGATGCGCGTGGCTTTCGCAGGTAGTGTCGCGCCGCTTCCAGTAAAGAGCGATAATCAGGGAGGAGTGGGAGACGAGATCACGGACGAAGCCGGTCAGAATGGAATGCCCGGCAATTTCCGCGATACCCACATGAAATCGCGCCGACAACATGATCGCGTCGCTGTCGCGGCCGGCATGCAGCGCCTCATGCTCCTTGTCGAGATGGCGACGCAGCAGCAAAACGTCCTCCGGCTTAGCCACTTGCGCAGCAAGGGCGGCGACTCTGGGTTCGATCAGTGCGCGCGCTTCGAAAACCTCGCGCGCCTCTTGGGTTGACGGCTGGGCCACAAAGGCACCGCGATTGGGTTCTAGTCTTACGAGACGGTCGTGGGCAAGCGCCTGAAGAGCGGCGCGGATGACCGTGCGGCTGACCGAATAAAGCGAAGCGAGCTCGTCTTCCGGTAGCTTCGTGCCCGGAGCGAGCCGATGACCGACGACTGCGTCCCGGAGGCCGTGATAAATCGGCGACCAGCGCGTGGCCGGCATCCGACTGTGGGTTTCCGGATCGTGTATCGCCGACATATTCATCGCTTCTGGGGGGCTCGTCTTTTGTCTCGCCCGCCGACGGGCAACATCCTTGGGCATCCCGATGCATCCTTATCGAAGCTTGCTCAACCCCGGCGACAATGGCGCGTAGTGACCAGCAAATTGCTTGACGAGCGGCGTGGCATAACCGCCGACCTTCGAGGTTTTAAGACCCAAGCTCGAGATAACTTCGGCAAGCCTGACCGCACAGGCCACACCGTCGAGCACCGGCACCCCATGTTCGCTGGAAAGCTGGTGGGCCAAATCGGCCATCCCTGCACAACCGAGTACGATCGCCTCGGCTTTGTCTTCGGCCATCGCACGGGCAATTTCAACCGAGATCTTCTGACGGGCTTCAGAACCCGGCTTTTCGAGGTCAAGTACGGCGACATCCGAGGCCCTGACCTTGGCGCAGCGAGAGGATAGGCCGTATTTCGATAGATTGTGCTCGATCGCCGGCACTGAGCGCGCGAGCGTGGTGACGACGCTGAACTTGCCGGCAATCAGCGTTGCAAGGTGAAACGCCGCTTCGCCTATTCCAATGACCGGCGCGCTCGTAGCGCAGCGCGCCGCATCGAGACCCGTATCGTCGAAACATGCGATCACAAAGGCGTCCATATCTTCTGCCTTGAACATTTCGGCGAGGATGCCTGGCACCACGAAGGCCTCATCGAAATAGCCCTCGATGCTTGGTGGGCCGTCCTTGGGATTGACTGCGATGATCTTGGTTCCCGCCGACGCCGCGATTTTTGCTGCTTTGCCGATCTTGTCGGTCATCGAGGCCGTCGTATTAGGGTTTATGACAAGGATGCGCATATCCGGTCCCGCCTACACTTCGCCGCCGAGATAGAGATGTCTGACGCGGTCGTCATTTAGCAATTCGGCCGAATCGCCGCTGAGCGCCACCTTGCCGGTCGTCAACGCGTAGGCGCGCTGGGAGATGCGCAGCGCCATGCGCGAGTTCTGCTCGACAAGCAGCACGCTGACCTTTTCGTCGCGATTGATCGCCACGATAGAACGGGCGATGTCCTGGACCAGCTTCGGCGCGACGCCAAGCGACGGTTCGTCGAGCAGCAATAGGCGAGGGCGCGCCATCAGTGCTCGGCCGATAACCAGCATCTGCTGCTCGCCGCCGCTCATCGTCCCCGCTTGCTGCGCGTAACGCTCCTTGAGTCGCGGGAAGCGCGTCAGCACCATGTCCATGCTCTGTTGGATCTCGACCTTGTCGGAGCGGGTGAAGGCGCCCATCAGAAGGTTGTCGCGCACCGTCATGAACGGGAAGACACGACGCGCTTCGGGCACCATCGAGATACCCATACGGACGATCTCATCGGGCGCGACGCCGTCAATGCGGTTGCCGCGATAGCGGATTTCACCTTTGCGGATCTTTCTGAGGCCGGTGATGGCCCGCAGGATCGACGACTTGCCCGCACCGTTGGCCCCGATCAGGGCGACGGTCTCGCCTTCCTTAACCTCGATCGACACGCCCTTCAGGGCGTAGACGTGGTCGTAGTAGAGTTCAACGTCATCCAATTTGAGGAGCGGTTCCATGGCCTACAATCCGATCGATTCGTCTTCGACACCGAGATAGGCTTCGATGACGTCCGGGTTCTGCTTGATTTCTGCAGGAGTACCCTCGGCGATCTTCAGGCCGAAGTTGAGTACGACGATGCGGTCGGAAATGTTCATGACGGCCGGCATGTCGTGCTCAACTAGGAGTACGGTGATACCGCGATCACGCAACTTTCGAACGATTTCGACCGCGCGCCTGGTCTCGTCGTGGTTCATGCCCGCGAAGGGCTCGTCGAGCAGGATCACGGACGGATCGGTGGCAAGTGCGATGGCGATACCGAGCGCCCTGAGATGCCCGTGGGGCAGGTTGCTGGCAATCTCGGCCTGCATCGCGCCCAGCCCAAGGAAGTCGAGGATCTCGTCCGCGGATCTCCCGAACGCGTCCAGATCGCTGCGTGCCGAGGCACTGCCGAAGTAGAAGCCGGCGAGGGTGGCGCTCGATCGCAAGTGATGCGCCGTCACGACATTGTCGCGCACGGTCATGTTCTTGAAGATCGTCGTCTCCTGGAAGGTCCGCACAACACCCTTGCGGGCCACGATGTGCGGCGAGAGCCCGGAGATTCGCTTCCCCTTGAACCTCACTTCGCCTTCGGTCGGTCGCAGGAACGAGGCGACCAGCTTGAACAGGGTCGACTTGCCGGCGCCGTTTGGCCCGATGACCGAAAGTATCTCGCGCTCGCGCACCGAAAACGAGACGTCGTTGACTGCGACGAGCCCGCCGAAACGTTTGGTAAGGCCGATAATTTCTAGAATGTCGGCCATGGCGCTAGACGCTCCTCTTGCCGGGCAAGGCCAGGCTCAGCAGACCGTTGGGCAGGACCAGCATCAGCAGGATCAGCACCGTCGAGAAGATCAGGAGCTGGTATTCGCCCGTCTGGAACAGCACGTCCCAGCCGAAATAAAGAACAAAGGTTCCAAGCATCGGTCCGAGCACATAGCCGAGTCCACCGAGGAAGCAATTGAGCATGAAATTGACCGAGTCGGCGACCGTGAAGCTCGACGGATAGATCGACTGGGAGATCGACGCGAACATCGCCCCACCCACACCACCGAGGAAGGACGAGAGCGCATAGGCGACGACCCGGAGGTAGGCGATGTTGACGCCGATCGAAGAGGCGAGCTCCTCGTTCTGCTGCAGCGATTGGCAGAGCTGGCCGATGCGCGAATGGGCAAGCCTATACAGACCGAGGAAACACAGCGCCATCAGCAACACGGCGACGATGTAGAAGGCAAGCCGGGGATTGGCGAGGTTCGAGAAATCCGGAACGAGAGTGATGCCGAAAAAGCTTATACCGGTGGGCAAGGGGATGCTGACAATGCCTTTGGCGCCGTTGGTGATCGGTATGGCAAGGGCAAGCAGGCGCGCCACTTCCGTCAGTACCAGCGTCACCATGGCGAAATAAACGCCGCGCAGGCGCAGAATGGGCAGCCCGATGAGAACGCTTGCCGCAGCACAGAATAGGCCCGCCAGCGGCAGGGTCAGCCAGAAAGACACTCCATAGTTCATCACCAGGATGGCGGAAATATAACCGCCCATCAGCGCGTAGGCGCCCTGGCCGATGTTGATGCGGCCGATATAGAAGGTGATCCACACGCCCGCGCTGATGATGCTGAGCAGCGCCACCGAGGTCAGCGTGTAATAGAGATCGGTCCGCCCGGTGGCGCTGATGAGCAACGGCACCCCGACGAGAAGCACGAGTAGGAAGAGTGCGGCCGCGACGATTTTGGGAGTTGCGGATGTTTTCATCGCATCAGCCCCACGGTTTGCCCATCAGCCCGTTCGGGCGGATGCTCAGGAAGACCATCAGCAACGCGAAGATGACGAGATAGGTGACGTCGCCATATTCGCGCAGCACGGTGAGACCAACCGATTCCATCATGCCGAGGATGAAGCCGCCGGCAATGGCGCCGGCAACCACGCCAGCGCCGCCGATCATCACCATCAGAAAGGCCTTGATCGAGATCGGTCCGCCGATGCCGGAATTGACGCCGGTGATACTGACGAGTAAGCCGCCGACGACCCCGGCGAGCATCGCCCCGAGTGCGAAGCCGATCATCGAATAGCGCTCGACCTTGACGCCCATCAACTGTGCGGCAATGCGGTCTTGCGCCAGTGCCCGCATGGCGCGCCCCGGTTTGCTGTATTGCATGTAGAGCATGAAGGCGGCGATCATCAGTATCGCGACCACGCCGACGACGATACGATCGTAAGGCAAGATCACACTGTCGGAGATGAAAACGCCGCTGACGATCTTCGGCACGCCACGCTGTTTCTCGCCGAACAGAAGCAGGATGATGGCATCGAGGAAGAATGCGGTGGCAGCGGCGAGCAGCATCGTGCTTTCCTCGCGCTTGCTGCGTCTGATCACCGGCCGGAAAAGGAATTTCTCCATCAGCGCGCCGACGACCGCCAGCGTCACCCCCGAACAGATCAGCGCGACCACGAAGGGCAGCTTGAGCTGGCCGTAAACCGAGTATGTCACGAAGCCGCCCAGCACGTACATCTGTCCGTGCGCGAAGTTGAGAACGTTCATAAGCGCGAAGATCAGCGTCAAACCGAGCGCGATCAGCGCATATTGGGCACCCAGATAGAGACCGTTGGCAATGACTTGTTCCATGGCTGCAAATCCGGTCGACGGGGAGGTCCGGGACCGGCCCCGAACCTCGATTGACTTTTAATCAGGTCATGTCAGTCCACTTCGCCGACGAACAACGTTTTGAAGGCTCCGTTTTCGAACTCGGTCACCACCATCGGTACCGAAACCTGTCGTTTCTGGCCGAATGAGGTCATGCCGACATATTTCAGCGTGCCACCCTTGGCGTAGGGGTTAGGCGCGGAGAAGCTGTCCATGGTCTTCTTGAACTCTTCGACATTGTCGATTGCCTTGGGGTTCGCCTTCAGCGTCTCGATGATGTATTCGAGTGCATAGACCTTGGTGTTGGACTCGTCGTTGTATTCGCCGAACTTCTTGGTGTAGCGATCGATGAACTCCTCCATCAATGGCGTACGGATCTCCGGGGTCGAAGCGCCGCCGACGGAGATGAAGCCGTTGGCGAGTTCGCCCGCGCCTTCCTGCAGCACGGTCGCATCCTGTGCTGTTTCGGCCGAGATCAGGCCCCCATAGCCGAGTTCGCGCGCCGCGCGGATGAGCAGGGGTGCGTTGGCGGGGGCCACACCGGACAGGACGAGCAGATCCGGCTTCAACTGGACGATCGGCGTCAGCACCGGTGTGAAGTCGCGTGTGTCGTTCTGGTAGGTGTCGGTCTCGGCGACCACTTCCAGCCCGAGTTCCTTAGCGGCAGCGACGCCGCTGTCACGCTGGCTGATTGGGTCGGATTCGTTGGCGGCGATGAAAGCCACCTTCTTCACGCCCTTGTTTTCCTTCAGATATTTGTAGATCGCCGGGCCGGATTGATAGTTGGCGACCATGCCGAGGACCGCGTTCGAGGCCGGTGCGACATAAAGCGATTTCGGGAAGGCGTAGGGGAAATAGATAATCCCCTTGGATTCCGCCACGGGACGAACGGCCGCCGCGCCGTCATCGACATTCGGTCCGACGACATAATGGATGCCTTCTTGGGCCATCTTCTCCATGCCGGCGATGGCCCGCTTAGGATCCTTCTGGTCGTCAAAGGTCACGATGGTGATGTTGTACGTGTCCTCGCCGATCTTCACGCCGCCGGCCTCGTTGAGCCAATCGGCGCGTGTCTGCATCGAGCGAACATTGGATGTGCCCCAGGCCGCGGCGGGACCGCTGGTCACGCCGACAAAGCCAATCTTGAGTTCCTTGTTCTCCGCTTGTGCGGGAAAGGTGCTTGCGACTGTAATTGCCAGGATCGAAACGGCGCCGAGCGCCAACGATTTCAATGTCGAGCGTCTGTTGATCATCTCACTCCCCATTTTTGGCATTCCCGGCGCGAATTGGAACAGCCGGAATACTGTAAGGAAATCCTAAAATACACTATTGTCAACATATGATATACGTATTGTATACGATCGCCTGATGCTGAAGCGTCCGGCCACCCTTGGGGGGCCTTGGCTGGGGCGACCGTCGTTCGTTTTTAGGACAAGACAGAAGTCTTAAAACGCCGGCCGCGGGTAGAACGCGTCGGGCCGCCCGGTGGCATGCATCTGGCATCCTCAAGCCGCGGAGGCCGCCATCGCGTAGGGGCGGATGACTGGCTGTCCCAACAGGCCGCACCCCGGACTGCCCAGGGCTGCTTCCAGTCTCATCGCCTCAACGGTGTCAATCGAGCCAACGCAAAACGTAAGACTCGCTACGGAAAATGAGTTTCCTCTCATCGCTCCGCACCGAGACCGAAATCTCTGTGCCGTTGCCATCGGAGAACTCGTCACGTGCGACATCTACCAAAGCGGCCCGTACTGCGCATTTGTTAGCCCCTAGGTGCCGGAGATCATGTCCGGAGTGCGGAGCCCCGCCAGCGGCAGATGACCGCTGCTAACCATTGCCGCGCCGGCCTCCACTGCCGCTATCGTGAGGGCGATCCGAAGTCCTGACTGAGCCTCTGTTCGTGAATGGCAGACCGACGTGTTGTTGGATCTCATGGTTTGGATGCCGCGTAGGAATCTCTCCGGCCGCGCCTCATGGCCGTTTTGCGGATACTCGCAACTGTTTTTTCGAATAGATGGTTCGATATCGACGATCGTCATCGAGCATCGCTGAACCGGCATTTATGGCCTCTGCACGGAGCGCGGGCACCACTGCGAAACTGACCGTTCGATCGAGCTGCCAAGGCCCGCCTAGATATCTCCAGAGGTCCAGGCCTTCCAGCATCACTGATCGCGGTTTGAAATCGTGTGTAAGTTGTTTGTGCAAGGTGTCTGCGGCTGTCCTCGAAACTCTGTTTTGGACGGTGATATGCGGCTGCCACCCCTGCATGTCCTGGCCACCCAACCATGGCATGAAAGCGGTTCTTAACTCTGCATAGAGCTGCTCAAGTGCAAGACTTCTTATCGTGAACGCGACACCCGCGCCGAGATGGCGAACACTGGTTACCTCCGCGCGAATCTGGCCACGCTTGGTGGCAGCAGACTGCAATTCTCCGACGATCCGCTCGAGGTGTTCACCCGGTAGCCGCTGAAACATCGTCAGGTGAGCTCGAAGGAAGTTTCGATCCGACGGAAAATGCGCCTTTCGAAGGCGATCGAACGGTTCAAGGTCTGTCTCCGCGATCCGGGCGGTGAGGATGAGCGGTTTGCGGGTCTTCAAGCCAAAGTCCTGTCGATGCTGGGTGGGGGCAATGTGCCTTACGACGGCAGATGTGCAAGCGCAGGCTGCGTGTTCTTCACGAGACGCCGGCTAAGATCCGGTTCGCCGTCGTCCCACCAGATAGGGCCATCTTCACCAAGCGCCACCTTGGCATCGCCCACCCTCCGGCGCGTGCGCGACGCGTCGGTCGCTTTCATAGCAAGGTTCGCTGCGCTGGCTCGATAACAGCGGGCGGCTCGAGTTCACCCCGCCTTGCCAACTCGGTCTGGGCGCTGAAACGGATATCGCTATCTCTATCGTGAAGAAATTCCGTGAGTGTCGCGGTGCTAAGACGATCCCAACCCTTCCCGCGATCTGGCCCGGACGGCACGCGCGGCAGGAGCCCCGGCTCGGCGCTCCACGCCAGCAACTGATCGAGCGATGTCGCGTTCAACAGGTCGCGCAGATGATGAGCCGTGACATAGGCATCCGGCATGCCTCGATGGGCCGGCAGTCCTATCTCGTGAACGAGACCTTCCGGCATACGCTGGTAGCGGAGCATCTGATTGGAAAACCGCGGGAGCTCGGGCCAAACCCGTAGGGCGCACTTCCAGGTACAAATCCAGGGTGAGCCGCCGGTCAGGCGAGTGGTGCAGTACCGCTGCTCGAAGGCCGCACGATGTGCAGCAAGAGCGTCGATCCTGCCGGACGGACGCAACACTCCTGGCGCGACATCTTTCCAGTAGGGCGCGCCGGCGACTTGTTCGTCGAGAATGTGATGGATGGCCATCGTGTCGGGCGAAATCGGCCGTCCTGGATTGACCATCAGCGCGCCACGTTCATCGTTGACGGCCCAACGTCCATGGTCTTCAAGGACCACATCCTGCCAGCCGATCTCGCAAACGTCGTTCGGTCCATTGCCGGCCGTTTCCAGATCGATGACGCGAACGCGGGATGTCGACACTGCTTGCTGTTCTCTCGTCCTAGTGCGGTCGCCCTGTTTCTAGTGCGAGCCGGTTTCTCTCCGCCTGCTCATCGTGGGTTTTGTTTCGACCCTTGAGGCCGATTCCGGTGATCGAGACAGTGGGATCTAATTATCTAGTGCAGCAAGGTATCGCCCGCCACTTCGAATGACGAGCGTTGAGCAAAGTCGAATTGCCGTCCACCACGAGCCACAGCGCGTTATCCAAGGACTGAACCGTCAGGGGTTTGCGTTTCTCCTGATTGCCTTGCGCCGCGGCCAACATATGGCGGTTGGCATTGACGATGCCTCGTTCGCGCGCACGCGCGTTGACCAACTGTTCGAGCGGAATAAGGAGGTGTGGTTCGCCAAGATCGAAGTAAAGCGAAGGATCATCCGGAAGCCGCGCGAGCGTGGCGGCGATATCGTGATTCAACTCGATCTCCACAACAGCGCCGTCGGGTCGGAGAGTGGGATACTTGAGCAACATTTCTTCAGTTTTCATTGCGTACCTCTGGCAGGCTCGTGATGCTTGGCGCTACAGCGAAGGGTACTCGCTTGCGATGGGTTTGAACGGATTGAACCGCGGGATGCCAATTGGCATAGGCGCCGCGCTACATTTGTTGCTCCGCGCCTATGTACGCACGCGCTGTCGGGCGCTGCGGTAGATCAGATCCGACGATTGCGGTGGTTGGTTAGAGGCTGAACTCAACGCCGCACCCATGCTTTTTGCCTGCTGCTCGGTCAATCTAAACTGCAGTGACGACACATCCGTTCGCCCCGGGTCAACACTGAATTCGATCCTCAAGACGATGTCACGACTCCCGTCTGCGGTGACGGCTTCGGCCTTCCAATCGATGACGGTTGATGCTCGAAGATTTCCCCGTGCGTCTTTGCTCCAATCATTCATGTGCAAGCTGACCCCCCTTTAGCGCGAAAGTTGGCAGACCCCCGGAGCGCGCAGCTTTCGTTCCCGTCCCCGACCGCGCTACGTAAATTGGTTCATACCAATTCAGGGTAATGGTTAATTGTTTGCTTGGCATTAAAATTTGCAAACCGAATGACAATGAGTGCTTCGGCACTTCAGCTGCTTTCTGGTTCCGGTGCTCATCCGTCGGCACAACGGTGACCAAGCCGTTCCGGCATTACTTCATCCGTGCGGCATCCGAGGCGTTCTTGTTGCGCCGCACACTCGGCTTGACATTTTGTGCGACGCACATAAGCTCCCGCTTATGGATTAGGCCGCCACCAAGGAGACACCCCGTTCAACTTCGCCGATGCGAACAAGACGAGCAAAGAAGTCATTGAGGTAGCAGTGAAGAGCTACTCCGCTTGGACAAAAGGTCTCCAGGCAATCGCGACTGAAGCTGCCGAGTATTCCAAGACGTCGTTTGAAGGGGGCGTTGCGCACGTTCAAAAGCTATCGGGCGTCAGAAGCGTTGAGGCAGCATTCTAACTTCAGACCAATTACGTCAAGGCAAGCTATGAGAACTTCTTCGCCGAGGCCACGAAGATTGGCGAAATGTATGCCGACCTCACGAAGGATGCCTACAAGCCTTACGAAGCGCCGGTCGCCAGGGCGGCGGCTGCAAAGGCCGTCACAGCTGCAGCCTGATCGCTAGGTTGAGAGCAAGTTTCGCAAAGGAGCGGTTGTAGCAATTGCGGCCGCACCTATTATTTTCGCACGTCAAAATCCCGATCGAGAAATCGTCGTTCTGCACCACACCAGGGAGAGGTCCACGGCCGACGCTCATCACCGCGGGATCGTGAATATAAGCTTTCGGACGGCGTAGTTGTCTGCTGAAGCCCGATTCCGAGGGTGTTATGAGCGGCCTGCATGACATCAATATCGTGGATGTAACTGACGGCGGCCAGTTCCATCATCATTTCGCCGACGACCATGTCAACGCGTCGAGGCTTAACGGTTGCGTCCTGCGCGACATGGGCCTCTATCTGACCACCGTTGGGGTTGTCGGCGCGCGCAAGAGACGCCTTGATCGATCGCTCTGACGCTGGCCGCCTTGAACGCCCTCAGACTTCTGCCATAGTTGCCGCGTCTGTGAAGTCGAACGCTCAGATGGAGGGCCCTGGATTTTACCCGTTTCGGATCTGGGGCCGTTCTTGTTTCTCATAGTCGTTGGCGGGTCGCCTTTGTGGCTTCGCGGCAGATTTCTAGGACATCCTCTTTTCCCATACTCCGGACTGTCCCGCAGACCGAGCACTGAAACCGTTCTCTTGTCTCCATCTCGGAGAATGCGAGGCGCTCTCTCGCGCCGCATTTCTGGCACTGAATTTCAAAGCTGTCGGAGCAATCCATCACTGCCTCCCGTTGCTTTCGAAATACTCCTACAACCTGGTCCACCCAAAGGTGATTTCAAGATGACCTATCGTCCACCGCTGGAATGGCTCCAGCCTGTGAAGATGTCGCGTATCATCGCGCATCGGAGTGCCGGCGCTTATCAAGCCTCTGAACACGACTAGGAGCACTATCACTTCGAACCTTTCCGGCGTTGCGCTGTGGCCGTCAGGATATGGTCATGCCAGGGATGGGCGCCACGCAGATCGCGGGCGAAGGCGATGACGCACCGGTTGACGTCCCGGATCCCAGCGTCGTCGAGCCCGAACTTTCGGCCCCCAGCCGCCATTGGCGCCCAGGTCGGCGTGTCACAAAGCCCCGACTCGCGACCTGAGCCAAGTCGAAATACGAAACCGCGTAGCGCCGCAGCATCTCGCGCCCCTCTGGGCTGTCGAGCAGGACGAGGGAGGCGAACAGCGGCATTTCGGCGCCGGTGCGGTCTCCCTCAAGATCTCCTTTGTGTGGCTTCGGGGGGAACTCCCGTCTGTCGCATGAGTTTCACTAGGATCGAGTGGCGGCAAAAGGAGAGAAAGCCCGATGACAAATATTAAAGCCAGGGGATTTGAGAGCCCATCGCATTTGCGGGAGCACCTGGACGAGCTTGAGCAGGAAAGTCCCGCCGAAGATTCCTCGGTGGCAGAAGCCGTTCTTTCCCCTGCGGAAGAGATCGCGGAGTTGCGCGGCGTGGTCGCAGAGCTCCACGCTCGGTTGGTAGCAATCCGTGAACAGACGGATGGGATAGATACGCCTCGATCGCGCGGCGTCCTTCACCCCTGGCTGAGGATTGTCGTCACGGCTGCGACCACCTTCGTTCTCGCGCGTCTGGTACAGGAGTTTCGTCTCGGCGCGCCGGGGGCCGCGGCGGTACCGTTGCTTACCGCGCAACTAGACCGCAGGTTATGGTGAGTCACTTACGCGTTTCCGGTCCGATTGGTCTCATTGACTCTGCTCTGTCCGCGTTTGAAATAAGACTGATAGTTGAAGAGGGAACAACTCGTGGCAGACGAGAACAATATCGAGACCGTCGAGACGACGACCCCGGCAGAAATTGCGCCGGCGAAGAAACGCCGGGGGCCAAGGGCGAAGAACGTCGCTACGGAAGCAACCGCCGAGACCGCTCCGACGGCAGATGGTGCCAAGGCGGGAAGGGGACGCCGGAAGAATGCCTCGAGGTCGGCCGACGACGTGGCCTTGGTCGAGACCGTCGGCAAGACCCGGGCAAAGAAAGCTGCCAAGGGCGCCGGTAAAACCTCAGCTCAGAAGCAAGCCACCCCAGTGGTAGCTCCGGTTCTTGATGACATTACGGACCTGCTTCAGCTCGAAGAAGAGAATGCGCGCTTGCGCAAGACGCTGGCCGAGAAACTGCGGGCCGAAAACGCGGATCTACGCAAGCGCCTTGGTCTTGCCTGATCCCCGGTGCTGGCCGATTGGAGTTCGCGATCCGACCGGCCATGCCGGCGCGTCCATCAGACTGGTAGCGCTCAATCCACCGCGCCACAATCTTAGCAGACACGCCGTAGACCTGCGCCGCCCGGGCTTTGGAAAGACGACCTTCGATAACCGATCGGGCCATCTCCTCTCGACGCAATGGCGAGTGCCGAAGCCTGGAAACTCCAGCCTCCTCGGTTCCGGTTCGAATGGACAACCTCCTGAAAGCTCACAACTAGCTAGCGATAATTCATCGTCCCTTCCCTCTTCGGGGAGCCGCAGCCCTAAGTCCCTTTGGCTTTTTTTGGCCGCTCGGCCAGGGCCTCACGCGTCAGCGTTTACAATGGCTGAGAACCTTCGGCGGCATGAACGGTAGAGGCGCAACTGCGACGGACATTTCTCGTTCCCAACGGCTGGCGATCCGTGTTCTCCAATCCCCGCAGATGTTCCCAGTGGGTGAAGGGTCGGGTGTGTCGTTTTCGCCCAGTCTTTCGGCTCGAAGCGCGTTAACTTTGTTCACAATCTTTAATTTAGCAAATTGAAATCTTCTCTTTGCTAATCCATCAAATGTGTTATGAATTTATTAAGGATATGGGGTGCCGAGGCCGATTAGGGAAAAGCGGCCGAGGGAACCAACATAAATTTCAGGATGTTAGTTTTGGGAGCGGCTGATTTCTCCGTTGCCCGATAGGAGTAGATGTGTGCGGAGTAGTTTCGCGTAAAGAGGGTGCCTTGGTTCCGAGGTCTTGGAAACCGATTCAGGGTGGCTGGTTTCCCGCACTCTCCGTGGATGAGATTTATAGCGCCACGTATTTTCCGAATCTCCTACCAAGCGGGCGATCGCGACGCCATCGTCCCGGGTTCGCCCGCTTCCGTCTCGGTCGCTCTAGACATCAATATGACATCGGTTCTTTGGCGCACGTTGCGCCTTGCATGAATGATTTTCGATCAAAGATGGGGTGGGATCACCGGCGGCACATAAGGGTGCCCGTCGGCGACACCCCGTAACATCACCGTACCTCGATACGGGGTACGCTTGGCGAGAGGGGAAGGGCCATGGCTACGCAGACAACCGGCGGTGGGAGCACTACATCTTTCGGCAATACACCGCAGGCTCAGAGCGACACCTATGGGTGGACCGAGGAGCAACTGCAGTCATCCGGCCTCTACAATTCTTCTACCAACACCATCACCCTGGACGTGATGGCAAACGATCTCGGTGGAAAAGCGAAAACGCTCTGGTCGATCGAGGACGGCGGGTCCGATGTCATGTCGGAGTTGCTGAAGAGTAACGTGACAACGGCATGGGAGAAAACCGCAGAAGGAAATTGGATACGAATCTACAATGGAAAAATCGAATACAGGATCGATGACGGTTCGAATTCCCCCAACAGAGCCCTAAGCATCGATTCACTGACCGCCAGCGACCACATTCAAGACTCGTTCTACTATTCGATCCGGTTGGCCAACGGAACACTCAGCTATGCGAAAGTGACGTTGGAGATCATCGGCCAAAACGATGCTGCGGCGATAGACGGCAAATCCACGGGGACCGTAACCGAAGCAGGTGGCTCAAACAACGGCGATCCAGGCCTGCCGTCCGCCTCAGGCACGGTGACGGTGTACGATTCCGATCTCGGAGAGAAGCATTTCCAAGCTCCATCGGAAAGTGCGCTTAATGGCTCGTATGGTAGCTTCAACTTCGATGCGACGACCGGTGAGTGGACTTACGCGCTAGATAACGCGCGCACGGCGACACAGGCGTTGCAGGCCGGCCAGGTGATGACCGAGACACTCACGGTCTGGTCAGCCGACGGCACGGCGAGTAAAGACATCGTCGTTACCGTCACCGGTGGTAACGACGATCCGACGACGTCGGCCGTGACGCTGGCAGCGATCGCCGAGGACAGCGGCGGACGTCTGATCACCCAGGCCGAGCTTTTGGCCAATGCCAGCGATATCGATAGCGCCACGCTGACGGCGACGGGCCTGACGATCG
>NZ_JBWKZT010000017.1:23931-113324 GCF_059424735.1 Ensifer sp. GW101-20A05
CGACAGCGGCGTTTCGTTCAGCTACACGATCAACGACGGCAATGGCGGCAGTGTCGCCGGTACCGCGAGCCTCGACCTCACCCCGGTCAACGACGCGCCCGTCAACACAGTGCCAAGTGCACAGACTGTCAATTCAAATACTGCGAGCGCGATCGGTGGTGTTGCGGTGGCCGATGTGGACAGTGCAAATGTGACCACGGCCGTCTCGGTCTCTCATGGCAAGCTGACGGTCGGGGCGGGCGGTGGCGTGACCGTGAGCAACAACGGCTCCAGTACCGTGACCATCAGCGGGACGCTCACCCAGGTCAATGCTGCGCTGGCTGCGTTGAGCTACATCAGCGATACAAACTATGGCGGCGCCGACACTTTGACGGTTGCAAGTTCCGACGGTCTCCTGAGCGATACCGATACGGTGGCGCTCACGGTCAATCCGCCGCCCAATCAAGCTCCGGCGGTCCCCGCCTTTACCTTTAATGCCGGGGCGGTGAGTGGAGACGATGGCAACAAGCTGCTTTCGGGCACGCATCTCGGCGCCTTCGCCGCGGTCGATCCCAATGGTGATACCGTCACATACGGTTTCGGGGGCGGGGCGACAGCCGGCTTGAGCCTGAACCCGACCACGGGCGCGCTCAACCTTTCCGCTGACCTCAACAATGTCGATCAAACGTTCAACGTGGTCGCCACGGATTCGCATGGAAATCAGTCAACCACGACCACCGTCCGGCTTTGGGTCGGAACCTCGGGCCAGAACACCCCTACCTTCACCAACAATAGCGAAACGATCATCGCTTTCGGTTTGAACCAGAGTGACACGATAACGATCACCGGTGGATCCGGACATGATGTTCTCGTCGGCGGCGGCGGCGCCGACGCCCTCAGCGGGGGCGGCGGCAACGACTGGCTTATCGGCGGCGGCGGCAACGACTGGCTTATCGGCGGCGCCGGCAACAACATTCTCGCCGGCGGGATAGGCGACGACACCTTTGACTTCGGAAACTTCGGCAGTGCGGTGAACCACGTTACGGATTTCGAAACCGGTACGAATTCGACGACCGTCGACAGGCTGCGTTTTGATGTGGGAACCGGGGCGGGCGCGTTCTCCGTCGGGGACAACGATGCGACCGTCGAGAATTTCAAGTCGGGGAACAATGCAGCACTCAATGTCGCTGGCACTGAGCTTGCCGTGAAAACAGATGCGAGCGTTACCAACGTCTCGGTCCAAAGCACGATTAACGGCTACGGCAACATCACCTCTGGCGCGTTCTTCGTCTTCCACAACTCGGATATGGGTCACGCAGCGGTCTACTACGACCCCAATCCTAGTGCCACAGGTGGTGCGATCCTCGTTACAGAACTCGATAATGTCACGCTGCTCGGCAATCTCGGCAACTTGAATGCCGGCGATTTCCAGTTCTCCTAGGAGCGACGATGAGCCGGGCATCAAATCAGTCCTCCCTCCAGGCGGTGATTGCCGAACTCCGGCGTGCCGCCTGGCCGCTCGTGGCCTTCAGCGCGGCGATCAACATCCTGATGTTGACGGCCGCACTCTACATGCTGCAGGTCTATAATCGGGTGCTTTCGAGCCACAGCCTTGAAACGCTGACGGCGCTTACCGTCATGGCCGTCGTTGCGCTCCTGGCTCTGGCCATACTGGAGACCGTGCGATCGCAACTGCTTATCGCGACCGGGATCTGGTTGAACGGTCGCCTGTCGCCGGTTCTCCTTGCCGCGTCGGTCGAGCAGGCGGCCGGAAAGCGGGGCAATGGCGGCGCTCGGACACTGCGCGACCTCGAGCAATTCGGGAATTTCGTAACCGGCTCGGCAATTTTCCCGATACTCGACGCGCCCTGGGCGCCGATCTTCTTTGCGGCAATCTTCCTTTTGCACCCTTGGCTCGGCTGGCTGGCTTTGGGTGGCGGTATAGCGCTTTTCCTTCTGGCCGTGCTTACGGAGCTTGTCACGCGACAGCCGGTTGCCCACGCGAACAGTGCTCAGAGCAAGGCCTATGCGCAAGCGGAAGCAGCGATCCGAAATGCTGAGGCCATACAGGCCATGGGAATGCTGCAGGCGATGATGTCCAGCTGGAAGCCGCTGCAGAAGGCTGCGGCCGAGGGGCAGGCGACTGCAAGCCTTCGTTCGGCTGCCCTTGCCGCGGCGGCACGCTTCCTGCGTCTCGGTCTGCAGATCGGCGTTCTCGGGCTCGGAGCCTATCTTGTCGTGCACGCCGAAGCGTCTCCCGGCGCGATGGTGGCGGCTTCCATCCTGATGGGGCGGGCACTCGCACCCGTCGAGCAGGCGATCGGCACGTGGAAGGCGATCGTGAGCGCGCGATCTGCATATCAGCGACTATCGGGAGTGGCCGGCGCTCGGCGTGAGGAAGCGCCCATTCTGCCATTGCCGCGGCCTGAGGGACGGCTTGTCGTCGAGAACGTCATTGTTGCGCGCGAGGGCGGCGGCGAACCAATCCTGAAGGGCGTGAGCTTCCAGCTCGAACCCGGCGAGGTACTCGCGGTCATTGGTCCGTCTGCGGCGGGCAAGACGAGCCTGGCGAGACTCATCGTGGGGGCTGCTACGGCCGGCCACGGCCGGGTGCTACTCGGTGGCATGGATGTCGCGCAATGGGCGACCGCCGATCGTGGCCAGCATGTCGGCTACCTGCCACAGGACATCGAGCTTTTCTCCGGAACCGTCGCCGAGAACATCGCTCGATTTCAGGAAGTCAACGAGCAATCGTTCCGGGATGTCGTGCGCGCTGCCTGCGAGGCGGGGGTCCACGAGCTCATCAAAGGGCTCCCGAAAGGCTACCACACAGAAATCGGGGAGGCGGGGGCGGTGCTCTCGGGCGGCCAACGCCAACGCATCGCGCTTGCACGCGCGCTCTATCGGGATCCGGCGTTCTTGCTTCTGGACGAACCCAATTCGAACCTTGATCGTGACGGCGAGCAGGCACTGAACAACGCGCTACAAGCGCTGAAGGCTGCGGGAAGAACGGTCGTTCTGATTACGCATCGCTCAAACATGATGGAAAGCGTCGACAAGGTTCTCGTGCTTCAGCGCGGTCAGATCGATCTCTTCGGTCCGCGTGACGATGTGTTACGTGCAATGGAAGAGCGAGCGCGAGCCGCGACGGCTGCCCCGCGATTGGGGATCGTGAGCGCATGACTGCAAAGCTGACAGCCCTTGGTCGCGGCGATCCCACGGCATACACGGCTTCTGACGATCCGCGGCTTCAGCCGCGACTAAAACCCGCCATTGCGATCGGGAGTGTGGTGGTACTCGCATTCTTTGGCATCTTCGGCGGCTGGGCAGCTCTGGCGCCGCTCGACAGCGCGGCAGTTGCGCAGGGCGTCGTCAAGGTCGAGGGCGAACGCAAGGTGATCCAGCATCTCGAAGGCGGTATCGTTTCGAAGCTGAAGGTCGCCGACGGGGAGCACGTCAAAAGTGGCGAGGTCCTGATCAAGCTAGATGACACGCAGGCGGCCGCGCACCTCGATCTCCTCAGGAACCGCTTACTGTCTCGCAAGGCGTCGGCCGCCCGCTTGCGAGCCGAGCGGGACGGTAAAGACGAAATTGTCTTCGAGCGAGAGCTTCTGATCGCCTCGTCCTCGTCGTCCGCCCGAGAAGCGGTTGCGGTGCAGAGCGAAGTTTTTCGGGCGCGGCGTCTGGCTCTTGGCAACGAAACCGGCATTCTGCATCAGCGCATCCTGCAAAGCGAGAATGAGATCAAAGGGCTCGAAGACATGGTCGCGGCCCAGGACCAAGTGATGGCGTCCATTGAAACAGAGGCGGCTGATCTTGAACAGCTGTCGAAGAAGGGCCTCGCCACGCGCGAGCGGCACCTTCAGTTGCGCCGGCGCCAGGGAGAGCTCAAGGGAGAGCGCGCCACGAACATCGCCGCAATCGCACGGATTCGGGAGTCGATGGCGGAGATTGAACAGCAGATCATGAAATTATCCACGACGCGCCTGAACGAGGCGGTTGCCGAGCTCAGCAAAGTGGAGGCCGAACTTTTCGATCTTCAGCAGCAGTTGCGCGCGGCGGAGGACGTGCTTGCCCGCGCTGACATCCGAGCGCCCGTCGACGGCGTTGTCATGGGATTGCAGGTGCACACCGCCGGTGGTGTCGTCCGCCCCGGCGAGCCGTTGATGTCGATTGTGCCCGTCGGCCAGAAACTGGTGGTCGAGGCGATGGTCCGCCCGGAGGATGTCGATTCCATCGCTATCGGTCAGACTGCACACGTCAGGATATCGGCCTTTGCGCGTTACGATATGCAACCGCTCGAGGGACGCGTTGAAGTCGTATCGGCGGATCGGCTGACGGACGACAGAACCGGCGCGGCCTATTTCACCGCCATCATCGTGGTCGATGAGCGAGAACTCGACAAGCTTATCGGCCGCAAGCTTCTGCCGGGTATGACCAGCGAAGTGATGATCCGCACGGGCAGCCGAACGATGCTTGCCTATATCGGCGAGCCGCTTACGCGAACGTTTCGTCGGGCTATGCGGGAGAACTAAAATTCCTTAACATTACTTATAGCTGCGACGATACCTTCTCGTTGGTGTCGCTCGTCTCGGCAGGTCTCGGCATCGGCTTTGCGCCGGAATGGACGAAGGATCTGCCGAACCGCAACTTCGAACTTCGGCCCGTGCGCGGCGTCGATCTCAAGATCGGGCTTGGAGTTGCCTGGAACAAGGACGATACAACGGCGTCGCGGGACGACATCATCGATATAGCCCGGTCGCTGGCGCGGCCGGGCAGGTGATGAGAAACGAATTCCTGAGTCCGTAGGATCAGGCTGGTCTAACGTTTTCGGCCTTCGATTTTCCGGTCTTGCGGTCCTGGCCAAGTTCATAGCTGACCTTTTGGCCGTCGCGAAGTGATGTTGCGCCCTCGATCGCCGACACATGGACAAAGACGTCCGCTCCGCCGTTGTCGGGCGTGATGAAGCCAAAACCCTTGTCCTGGTTGAAGAATTTAACTGTACCGGTTGCCATAGTCGTCCTCGTCGGCTGAGTATCTTTCGTTTTTGCCGCAAGACCTTATCCAGCGGCGGTCTTGGCGGCAATCGCGCGTGTACCCGCAATGCGGCTTTCGAGCTCGGCAGGGTTGTCGGCTCTCTAGCACGGTACGCGGGTAGCGTCTCATGTGGGTCGTCGCGCGCCGCATGCCTGGTCTGAGGTTCGATCGTGGCGAGAGCCGTCTGCTAACGGTTGGTGATGCGCTCGAACACTCTGCCTAGCGCTCGCGTCAGCGCTTCGGTTCCGCCCCGCTCGTCGAAATCCCGGAAAACCTGTTCGTTGAGGCCGCCCTTGGTGGCAAATTCGCGGCTCCTCTCGAAGAAGTCGACATCTGTACCAGCGTGAAGTGCTGCTTCGGAAAGACCGGCAAAGAGCGGCGCGAGATATGAGCGGCCCTTATCTTCCGGCAGACCATTTTCGGCGAGCCACTCGGTCGTGCGGTGCAGGATGCCGAAATAGGTGGCCATCAATGCGCTTGCTGCGGCCAGAAGGTCATATTCGACCTTGGTCTCGCATTCGACGGCGTTGCCAAGCACGTCGAAGATTGCGGCCGTGCCTACGTCCGCCGGAAAGACCGCGGTGACGCCCTTGCGGCGGGCGACGAAGGGCAGGGGGATCGCCTGGGTGAGGTGGACCTCTGTGCCGATCCAGTCGAGGAGCTTTGGCCGGTCGGTTGCCGCAATGACACTGATGATCTTCTGGCCCTCGCGAAACTGCAGAGGACGAATAACCCCTTCGGCGACTTGCGGACGGATTGCCAGCACGACCGTGTCGCAGCCGTCAACAATCGCCTGGTTGTCTGGCCACACGTGTACCTGCGGGAAATCGGAGGCAAGCCTGGCCGAAATGTCCGCGCTGCGTTGAGACACGACGACCTGCGGAACTGCGGCAGGTTCTGCAAGAAGGCCGCGCACCATCGCATCCGTGATCGCGCCAGTGCCGATAAAACCTATGCGTTCGGGCAGGGGCATGGTTACTCCGCCGCCGCAAGCGGCCCGAAAGACACTTCGGTCGTGTAGTTTTCGCGCAGGAAGGCGATGAAGTTGTCCTGAAACTGGCGGGTATGGGCATGCGCCAGCTCGTCTGCACGCTCGACATCCTTGGCGCGGATCGCCTCCAACATCAATTCGTGCTCGTCGGTCAAAAGATAACCGTCACCGGTGCGCTCCAGGTATTCGAAATGGAGGTGGAGCATGCGCTGACCCTGGTTCAGGAGTCGCTCGTAGAACGACGCCAGATAGCCGTTCTTGCCCGCATAGGCGACCGCCATGTGAAACTGCTTGTTGGCCTCCGACATCTTCAGGTGAATGCCGGTTTTGACCGCTATTTCGAATTCCTTCTGACGCTTTGCGATGATCTTCAGGTCCGCCTCGGTGCGCAAGGCTGCCGCCAGCCGAGTGTTCATGCGCTGGGCGACGTCGAGCGCCTCGACATATTTCGGAAAGCTCGCCACCTCGATGGGAGCGACGATGGTGCTGCGGTTGGAAAGCGTGACCACCAGGTCTTCGCCGGCAAGCCGTATGAGCGCTTCGCGCACTGGCGAACGCGACATGTCGAAGCGCTCGGCGAGCGTCATTTCGTCGAGCAACTGGCCCGGCGGCAAGGTGAGGGCAAGGATCTCATTGCGCAGCGTGTCGTAGACACTTTTCCAGCCCGTACCGCGCACCCGTTTCATTTCAATTTCGTCAGACACTTACGCCCCTTTCCGTCTCTTCCGGTCATTGGGCCAGAAAAATCGGCACGCAGCAATCGTAAACTTTTCGCTTGACTTTGTCGACACGGAGACGACATAGTTTTGTCAGTCGACACGGAGCCGACACGAAAACACTAAGAACGGCCAAAGCCGACAGGTGGAACCGCGCGTCTCACGCGCTCAAAATTGGGGAATGCACATGTTCAGAAATGTGATGACGTCCGCTCTGCGGGCGACGGCCGCGCTCGCCCTGGCGGTTGGGCTGTCGACTACGGCGATGGCTGAAACGGCCGAAGGATACTGGCAGGGTGTCCAAAAGAGCGGCACGCTGCGCTGCGGAGCGGCTGTTGCGCCGCCCTATGTGATGCGCGATCCTGCAAGCGGCGAGTACTCCGGCTTCTTTGCCGACCTCTGCCGCGAATTCGCTGAAGTTCTGCAGGTGAAGCCCGAATTCGTCGACACGACCTGGGACAACATCGTTGCGGGCCTTCAGGCCGGAAAATGGGACGTCTCCCTGGCGCTGAACCGTACGCCCGCTCGGGCCATGGCTGTCCAGTTCTCAGTACCGGCGATGGAGTACCAGATCTCACTCGCCTACAACAAGGACAACCCGAAGATCCCAGCGAGTGCGGCTTCCGTTGCCGACATCGACAAGGCGGACGTCACGCTTGCCGTCATGTCCGGCACGGCCCAGGACAAGGCGATTTCCGCCGCGGTCAAGACAGCGACGATCCTGCGCCTGCCGACCAACGACGAAACACGCCTTGCGGTCGTTTCGCGTCGTGCCGACATCCTGGTCGATGCCTCCGACACAAACCAGCTTTTCACCCAGTCGAACCCCGACTGGGCGGTAGCGCTCAATCCGGCGCCGGCGCTCGCCAAGCAGGGCGTGGCGTTCGGATTGCCGCATCAGCTTTCGGCGTCAGATGTCGAAGTGGTCAACATCTTCCTCGAGGAGCGGGTCGCGACCGGCCACGTGGATGCCCTGATCAAGAAGGCCGTGGACGAAGTCCTCAAGGCCGGCAACTGAGCCCGGTCACCAAGCCTACGGAGCTGCCTGTGGCGGCTCCGTTCCCTGTCCCTGAGGTGGAGAGTTTTGGACGATGTCGGATACCGCACCCCTGGTTAAGATCGAAGGACTGCACAAGAGCTATGGCGGCGTCGTGAAGGTGCTGCAGGGCTTGGACATCGAGATGAAGGCGGGCGACCGCGTAGTCGTCATCGGGCCGTCCGGCGGCGGCAAGTCCACCCTCCTGCGCGTGCTGATGGGGCTCGAACAAATCGACGGCGGGTCCATCGTCTTTGGCGGCAAGCCCTACATTTCGGCCAATGGCAACGGCAAGACCGCGATCGATGCCAAGGTCCGTCGCTCGATCGGCATGGTGTTCCAACACTACACGCTCTTCCCGCATCTCGATGTCATCGGCAACCTGATCCTCGCGCCGATGAAGGTGAGGGGGGAGAAGAAGGCCGAGGCTGAGGCAAGGGCGATGGCGCTGTTGACGCGTTTCGGACTTGCGCAAAAGGCAAAAAGCTATCCGGCGCAGCTTTCCGGCGGTCAAAAGCAGCGTGTCGCGATTGCCCGCGCCCTGATGCTTGATCCGAAGCTGATGCTTTTCGACGAGGTCACTTCGGCGCTCGATCCGGAACTCGTGGCTGAAGTCGAGCAGGTGATCCTGCAGCTTGCCAAGCAGCAGATGCCGATGGTGATCGTGACCCACGACATGTGGTTCGCCAAGAATATCGCCTCCCGCGTGATTTTCTGCGCCGGCGGTGTGGTCGTGGAAGACGGTCCGCCGGAACAGGTGCTCGGTTCTCCGAGAGAAGAGCGAACGCGCGAGTTCATCGAGCGGGTCTTCCACATCAAGCACTGAAGGACGAACGATGAACTACAGTTTTGACTTCGCGTCCGTCTTTCGCAATTTCGGACCATTGTGGGACGGTTTGCTCGTCACGATCGAACTGACGATCGCTGCCAATGCCATCGGACTGACATTCGGCTTCGTGCTGGCATTGCTTGTCATGAGCCGCTCGCCGGTGGTCCGGCTGCCGGTCACACTCTTCATCGAGTTCTTCCGCTGCACGCCAGCGATCATCCAGATCGTGTGGTTCTTCTATTGCGTCCCGATGCTTTTCAACGTGTTCCTCGGATCGGTCACGATGGGCATCCTGGCGCTCGGGCTCAATCTCGCGGCATTCAACGCGGAGGCTTATCGTGCCGCCATCCAGGCGGTTCCAAGGGAGCAGCTTGACGCCGGCGTGGCGCTCGGCCTGACCCCGTTCCAGAGGGTGTTCTACATTGTTCTGCCGACGGCGGTCCGCAATTCGATACCGGTTCTTTTGACCAACGGGATCGGCATTTTCCAGCAAAGCGCGCTGGTCGCGATCGTTGCCGTCCAGGACCTGATGTACCAGGGCAAGACCTTGGCCACGCAGACATACCGCCCGATCGAAACCTTCACGATCGTTGCACTCTTCTACTTCGCCGTGTCGTTCCCGGTCTCCCAGATCGTTGGCTATTTGGAACGCCGCCGCGAAGCCCTGGCAAGCTGAGGGAGACAAACGATGACCTTCAATTTTGCCGTCGTACTCAAGTTCCAGGAGGCTCTCTTTCTTGGCCTCTGGATGACGCTCAAACTGACGCTGATCTGCATCGTGCTCGGTTGCGCCCTTGGCTTCCTTGTTGCGCTTGCGAGGACCTCGAAAAATGCCATCCTGCGTGCAGCCTCGAGTGTCTATGTGGAATTTTTCCGCGGCACGCCCGTGCTTGTTCAACTCTTCTGGATCTTTTTCTGCCTGCCGCTGATCCTCGGTGTCGAGTTGTCCAACATGACGTCCGGCGTGATCGCCTTGACGCTCTATATGGGGGCGATCAGCAGCGAGACGTTCCGGGCCTCGCTCAAATCGGTCGGCCGCGAGCAGCTGGATGCCTGCGTTGCGCTCGGTCTTTCTCATTGGGCGCGCACGACCAACGTCGTCCTTCCGCAAGCCGTGCTACGCGCCGCGCCGACGCTTTTGTCAAATTGCGTCAGCCTCTTCAAGGAAAGCGCACTCGTCTCGGCCGTCGGTATGGCGGACCTCATGTTCGTCGGCCAGAACATTTCCAACAACACGGCCCGGCCAATCGAGGTGCTGACGATCGTCGCACTCATCTACTTCGTCATCGCCTTTCCGCTGACGCGCGCCGTCACGGTCATCGAGCGACGCATTCTCAAGCGGTTGGCTCTCTGACGCCACCCTTCGAACCCCCGAATGGAGATAGTCCCATGAAACTTTCAGGCGTCTTGCCAGCCCTCGTTACCCCCTTCGACCGTCAAGGTAGGATCGACTTTGCCGCATTTGGAAAGCATCTGGCCAATCTGCGCGCAGCAGGCGTCACGGGCTGGGTGCCTTGCGGCTCCTCGGGCGAATACAGCTTCATGTCCGATGAAGAGCGCGATGAGGTGCTGAAGTTCGTCAAGGAATTCGCCAAGCCTGGCGAGATCCTGATCGCCGGCACCAACGCGCCATCGACGGCCGGCGTCATTGCCAACACGCTGCGCGCCAAGGCGATGGGTTACGACGCCGTGCTTCTCGCAACGCCCTTTTATACGAAACCCACGCAGGCCGAGCTAGTTGCGCACTTCAAGGCTGTCCTTGAAGCGACCGACATGAAGATCGTGCTCTACAGCTATCCGGATAAGGACGGAGTTGAGCTGGGCTGGGAGGTTCTTGACGCGCTCGCCGACGATCCGCGCATCATCGGCATCAAGGAAAGCTCCGGGTCGCTTCAGCGCGCCATCGGCATTGCGACCCGCTACGAGGGACGCCTCCAGCTGGTTTCCGGATCGGACGACATCGCGCTCGACTTCATGATCTGGGGCGCCGAGAGCTGGATCTGCGGCCCGGCCAACTGCATGGCGAAAGCCGTCTGCGATCTCGACCGCACCTTCAAGTCTGGCGATCTCGCCAAAGCCAAGAGGCAAATGGCGACCCTCTACAAGGCGATGAACATCCTGGAATCGGGCAAGTTCGTGCAGAAGCTCAAATATGGTTGCGAAGTGCAGGGCACGCCGGTCGGCGAGTGCCGAGCGCCCCTCGGTCCGCTCACGGACGAGGAAAAAGCCGAATTCCGCGCCGCCATGGAACCGATCCTCAATTGGTAATCGAGTGCGGCCGGGCTGACGTCCGGCCGCCATCCAAGGAAAACGAGCAGGAGCAAGGCTAGCATGACCACCGTGGTTGTCGGCGCAGGCATCATCGGCACAACCATCGCCTACGAACTGCAAAAGCGAGGGCGGCGGGTCATCTTGCTTGACAAGGGCGAGGTGGGGCGCGGCGCCTCCTACGGCAACATGGCGTCGATCGCGGTGACCGAGTTCATGCCTGCCTCGCGCCCGTCGATCTGGAAGCAGATTCCCGGATGATGCTTGATCCGGAAGGTCCCGTCCGTGTCCGCCCGAGCTACATGCCGAAACTGCTCCCCTGGTTTGCACGTTTTGTCGCCGCCTCGCGACCGGCCAGGCTTCGACAGCTGGAGGCCGAAGGGGCAGCTCTCTGCAGCCGTGTCTATGACGACCTCCTGCCCTTGCTGCGCGAGACGGGGCTGGAAGGCGAATTGACGGAAGAGGGCTGCCTGTCGCTTTACAGCAACGAAGCGGAGTTTCGCGCCGACCGCGAACATATCGAAATCCTCGAGCGTTTCGACTTTCCGCACCAGCGCCTGACGGGTGCTGAGGCGCGGGAGCTCGAACCGGAGCTGTCGGACCGCATCGGTCTCGCCGTCCTCTTCCCCGAGAACCGAAGTTTGCGCGATCCGTTTCGGTTGGTGAACAAACTTGCGCAAAGGTTCACCGCACTCGGTGGAGAATTCCGCCGCTGCGCCGTGGCTGGCTTCGACCGCTCCTCCCGCGTCACTGCCGTCCGGCTCGTCGGGGGAGATCCAATCGCCGCCGATGAGGTTGTGATCTCAGCGGGAGCCCATAGCGGCCTGCTGTCGAAGATGCTGGGCGAACCGATGCCGCTCGAAACCGAGCGTGGCTATCATACCCAGATCATGGCTCCCGGCGTTTCCATGCGCCACTCTATCATCTGGCCAGCCCGCGCCTTCATGGTCACGCCGACGGCAGGCGGTATCCGAGTCGGCGGCACGGTCGAAATGGCGGGCCTCGACGCCGCACCCGACTATCGCCGCTCGAAGATAACCGTGCGGCGGGCCCAAACGGCGTTGCCGAACCTGCGCTGCGAGAACTTTACCGAGTGGATGGGCCATCGTCCGGCGCTTCCAGACACCGTGCCTGTCATGTCGGCCTCGGCCAAAACTCCAGGCGTCTTTTACGCCGCCGGCCATGGACATCTGGGGGTCACCTATGCGGCCACGACCGCGCGCCTGATGGGCGACCTCATCACTGGCCGGACGCCACCCATCGACATGCGCCCCTATCGCGTCGACCGCTTCTAAAGGGCGACCGCACAAAACGCATTCCATGTGAGGACACCATGCAGAACAAGCTTTTCATCGATGGACAATGGATCGCACCAGCCGACGGAAGCCTGCTTCCCGTGATCGATCCGGCGACCGAAGAGGTCTTTCACCACATCGCTGCCGCCGGCGTCGCAGAGGCCGACGCAGCGGTCAAGGCGGCCCGCGAGGCTTTCGACAATGGGCCTTGGCCACGCCTTTCGGGCAAGGAGCGTGCAAGATATCTGCGCGCCATGGCACAAGGCATCCGTGATCGACTGCCGGAATTGGCGCACATGGAAACACGCGACAACGGCAAGCCGTTGCCCGAGTCCGAATGGGACCTGGCGGACGCCGCCGGCTGCTTCGACTTCTATGCCGATCTCGCTGAGGAACTCGATGGCGAAGTCGAAGAAGTGAAGCTTGCGGACCAGCGCTTCGTCTCCAAGGCCGTGCGCGAGCCGCTCGGAGTGGCGGTTGCTATCGTTCCATGGAACTATCCGCTGCTCATGGCCTCGTGGAAAGTGGCACCGGCGCTTGCGGCGGGTTGCACCATGATCCTGAAGCCCGCCGAAACCACCTCGCTGACCGCGCTGGAATTGGGTGCGATCGCGGAGGCTGCGGGCCTTCCCAAAGGCGTGCTGAACATCCTCTCCGGCAAGGGTTCGGTCGTCGGCCAGGCGCTGGTCGAGCATTCGCAGGTGGACAAGGTGGCGTTCACCGGGTCGGGCCCGGTCGGCTCCCGCATCATGGCCGCCGGCGCCAAGGACATCAAACGCATCAGCCTCGAACTCGGCGGCAAGTCTCCTTTCGTCGTCTTTGCCGACAGCGATATCGAGAAGGCCGTCGAATGGATCATGTTTGGTATCTTCTGGAACCAGGGCCAGGTGTGTTCGGCGACTTCGCGGGTGCTGGTGGAGGCACCGCTCTATCCGAAGCTATTGGACCGGCTGGTCGAGGAAGCCAGGAAAATCCGGATCGGCAACGGTCTCGAAGAGGGCACGCTGCTCGGGCCGCTCGTCAACAAGGGGCAGTATGAGGATGTTCTCGGCCATATCGAGCGCGCCGTCGAGCAGGGCGCAAGAGTTGCCTGTGGCGGTAGATACGATGGCTTCGACAAGGGCTTCTGGGTCGCGCCGACGATCCTCACCGATATGACGCTCGAGAGTGATGCCTGGGTCGAGGAGATCTTCGGACCGGTCGTCTGCATCCGTCCCTTCGAGACCGAGAAGGAGGCGATCCGCCTCGCCAACGACTCACGCTTCGGGCTTGCCGCCGCAGTCATGTCGACCGATGACGAACGATGCGAGCGTGTGGCCGCTGCCTTCCGGGCGGGCATCGTCTGGATCAACTGCTCGCAACCGACTTTTACCGAGGCGCCGTGGGGCGGCTACAAGCAGTCCGGCATCGGCCGCGAGCTTGGTCGCTGGGGCCTCGACAACTATCTCGAGACCAAACAGATCACTCGCCTCGTCAGCGATGCACCCTGGGGATGGTATCTGAAATGACCTTCGACAAGTCCCTCGATATCCTGCTTGTCCATTGCCAGGGCGAAAGCGGCAATGTCCTGATCGGTGGCGCGCCAGCTATTCCGGGGGCGACCATTCTTGAGAAGATGAACCATCTGAACAATGTCGATCCGTCATTGCGCCTGTTCCTGACGCGCGAACCGCGAGCGCAGGTCGTTCATACGACAAACCTGCTTCTCGATCCGACCCGGCCGGACGCCGATGCTGCCTTCATCGTCTTGCAGCCGGACCGCGCCCATCCGATGTCGGGGTCCAACTGCATCTGCGTGGTTACTGCGCTCCTGGAAAGTGGTCGGGTGGAAATGTGCGAGCCGGAAACCGTCGTGCGGCTCGACACCGCCGCCGGGCTCATCGTCGCCCGGGCGCATTGCGAAAACGGTCGATGCCTTTCGGTCAGCCTCGACAATGTTCCCGCCTTTGTTCAGCAACTCGACGCCGCGATCGACACGCGCAGATGGGGGCGTATTAAGGGCGACATCGCCTTTGGCGGCGTCTTCTATGCACTGATGGACGTGGATCAGATCGGGCTTCGCATCGCGCCAGATGCGGCCTGGGCGCTCGCCGAAGCCGGAACCGAGATCAAGTCGCTGCTCGCCGATCAGATCGCGGTAAGCCACCCGGACATCCCTGGACTTAACGAGATCGCTTACGTGATGTTCCGCGACTACCAGCAGGATGGCTCAGTGGTAACATGCACGACGCTGAAACCCGGTCGCGTGGATCGCTCGCCCTGCGGTACCGGATCCTCCGCCAATCTTGCGGTGCTCCATGCGCGGGGCAAGGCGAAAACCGGCGACAGACGTCTCTCGCGCAGTATCATAGGTGGTACGTTCACCGCCGAGATCTTGGGCGAGACCACGGTCGGCAACCGCCCGGCGGTTCTGCCGCGTATCACGGGCCAAGGCTACGTCTTCGGCCGGCAGCAGTTGCGGCTGGATCCGCATGATCGGTTCGCTCAGGGTTTTGCCATGTCGGACACGTGGGGACCGCAGGTGGGGGAGCTATGAACCTCAAGGGACAAACCGTTTTGGTAACGGGTGCAACCGGCGCCATCGGGCAGGCGATCTGCCATGCTCTCGCGGCTGATGGGGCGAATGTCGTCGTCCACTACGGCCGCAATCGCGATGCCGCCGAAGCGCTTGTGAACGGGCTCGACGGCAGAGGTTGGTGCGTGCCGGCCGATCTGTCGGACCCGGCCGGCCCTCAGGCCCTGTGGGATCAGGCCGTCTCCGTTGCTGGCCGGCTCACAGGGCTGGTCAACAATGCCGGCATCCGCTCCGAGGTTGCAGTCGATGCGCCCATGGATGAATGGCAGCGGGTCTGGGCGCGTGAAATGCGCGTCAACTTCCTTTCGGCGGTTGATCTGTCGAAACTCGCCATCCAGCATTTCCGCGCCCATGGCGGTGGGCGGATCATCAATATGGCAAGCCGCGCCGGACAGCGCGGCTACACCTCCAGCGCGATGGCCTACGGAGCCTCGAAGGCGGCACTGATCAACCTCACCAAGTCCATCGCGCAGAGCCACGGACATGAAGGCGTGACCGCGGTGGCACTGGCGCCCGGCTGGGTGCGCACCGAAATGGCCGAAGCCTATATCGCCGAGCATGGCGAGGCTGCGGCATTGGCCGGCATTCCCATCGCCAGGATGGCCGCGCCTGAAGAGATCGGCGAGATCACCGCATTTGCCTTCCGTCCTTCGCAGGCCTCCCTCAATGGCGCTGTGCTTGACGTGAACGGCGGCAGCTATCTGAGGTAATTTCCATGCGTTTCAAGGACAAGATCGTAATCGTCACCGGCGCAGCAGGTGGCATCGGCGGGGCGATCAGTGCCCGTTTCGCTGACGAGGGCGCAAGGGTCATCGTCACCGACATGAATGGGGAGGGCGTCGAGGCGACCGTCGCGGAGATTGCGGGCAAGGGCGGCAGCGCGCGGGCGCTCGCCAGCGATATCTCGGGCGCTGAGGGTTGCCGCGCCATCATCGACAATGTGATCTCGACCGAAGGGCGCATCGATGTGCTCTGCAACAATGCCGGCATCAACCGCCGCGGCAATCTTCTCTCGTTGACGCGGGAGGATTGGCGGCTGAGCTTTGCGGTCAATGTCGACGCGATTTTCCATCTTTGCCAGGCGGCGCTGCCCCACATGATCCAGGCGGGCGGCGGCGCCATCGTCAACACGGCATCCCAGTGGGGGCTTTATCCGGCGCCGAACCACATCGCCTATAACGTGACGAAGGCGGCCGTGGCGAGCTTCACGCAGAACCTTGCCCGCGACTACGCGCCGAACAAGATCCGCGTCAATGCCGTCTGCCCGGGCGAAATTCACACGCCCATGTTGGAAGCCGGTGTAAAGCGCTCCGGACGAACGATTGCTGACCTTGACAAACTCGTTCCCTTTGGCCGCATTGGCAAGCCGGAAGAAGTCGCAGCCCTCGTCGCCTTCCTTGCGTCCGACGAGGCAGCCTTCATGTGTGGATCGCTGGTGGAAATCACCGGTGCACAGGCGGTCGCCTGACAAAAGGCTGAAGTCACTCCGGCGGCAGCATGGATGCCACAACAGCTGTCCCAAAGGAAGCTGACGTAAGCCGCATGATCTTGAACAGGCCGCTTGTCGCGCCAGCGCCGTCAAGTAACAAACTGCACGACCCTTTTATTTCCCCAGATCAACTGAATTTCGATGATTTGTATTTTAAATAGGAGGATCTGCATGGGGAGGTAAAGTAGGAAGCCGCCACTATCATGTGCCGGGTTTGTTTCCGGTTTGTGCGTTTAGGATCGCATAATGTATCGACTGGAAGGGCGTTTCGCGAGGAGGGGCGCTATTTCCTGTTGCACTCTCAATCCATCAATACCTGCATAGTGGCCAAATGACCATGTCGACGTTTTCTGCAGGTCTTACGTTGGCCGTTGGCATGTCGACAGTTCAATCTGGTCAAGCGATCGCCTTCTATTCATCCCGCGCGACATTGCTCAAGGGAGAAGCGCCACCATTCGAGAAGCCCCTGTAGCGTAAGTGGCTACGGTTCAAATGCGCCCGCATCGCTTCACGGGCCTGTTCGGAATTGCCGGTGCTGATCGCTTCGCAGATCGCCCTGTGCTCCCGAACCGTGTTCTGCACATACTCTGGTGTGATGAGCTCGGGGTTCACCTGTTTCGAGAAAGCCGGTTGGGGGAGGATCTGGAGGCTCATCAGGTTAAAGAACTCTATGAAGGCGCCGTTATTCGTCGCTTCCGCGATCGATCGGTGGAACACGAAATCCAGGTGGTCGAGGGCGGCCTCGTCGTCGAGCGAGGCTTCGAACTGCCGTGCGGCATTCCAGATATTCGATTCCTGCGCCCATGAACGGCGAGTCGCAGCAAGGCCTGCGGCATGGACCTCGAATGCCATCCGCAGTTCAAGGAGGTCCATGAATGATGTTTTCAGGCGCTGCAAGGGCGCCAGGACAAGTTCCGGATCGTAGTCGTATGGGTCTTCCGGCTTAGGTTTCTCGTGCACGAACACACCGACGCCATGACGTGCCTCGACAACTCCCTCCGACCGTAACGCGGAGACGGCCTCCCTGATGATCGTGCGGCTGACGTTAAACTGCTGCGCCAGTTCATTCAGCGATCCAAGTTTGTGGCCCTTGTCCAGTTGATTGTCGACGATATGGGCCTTCAGGGCCTGTATCGTCCGGCTTGCCAAAGTACTCAAGATTCCACCCGTCTGCTTGGTCGCACGCGTGAGCGGCGTTTGCCAACTGATAGGGATTTGTTGTGTCTTTGACAAGGTAGCATGACGCAGTGAGGTGATGCTACCTCAACTGAAATTTTCGCTCGTCAGGTGTGCGCACTCTCTGCCGAATAGTGGGGCCTGGCCATCTCATTTCTGGCTTTTTTTGGAGCTCGTTGCGAAAATTTTTTTGACGTTGGCGAGAATTCACAGTTTTATAGAACCAATGCTTAGTGGTTAACTATTTGATATTTTGTGATTAATCCCGCTGTCCTGGTTTCTCAGAGCAAAGAGATAGTATCTCTAACTTTTATGTTGACATGAGATACTATTTCACTAATCTCTTCGTCAGAAAAAGCGAGCCAGCGCCACGATCCCCAAGCGAACGTGGCGAATAGCTCCGGGAACAGGAACTGCGCCCAACGGCGCGCACACAAAATCAGGTGGAAAACCGCTATGGGTGACGTCTCCGCACGCCTCTCCGAGCTCGGCATCGTGTTGCCTTCGATTGCCTCGCCCTCAGGCAACTACATTCCGTATCGGTTTGCCGGGAACCTTCTCTTCGTTTCCGGGCAGATCCCTCGGATTGACGGCGTGGAGCATTTTGCCGGGGTCGTAGGGCAGGATGTCTCGCTTGAAGAGGGCTATCAGGCGGCGCGGCTTTGTGCCTTGAACATCCTTGCCCGTGTCAACGACGCGCTCGACGGCGATCTCGACCGGGTAGTGGCCTGCGTTCAGGTCCGTGGCTTCGTCAACGCGAAGGCAGATTTCAAAGGTCACCCCGCGATCGTCGATGGTGCGTCCGACCTTTTCGTCGAAATTCTGGGCGAAAAGGGGCGTCATGTGCGCACGGCACTGGGGGCCGGATCGCTTCCACGTGGATCGTCGGTCGAAGTGGACGCCGTGTTTGTAGTCGCAGCGAAATCCTGACGGTTACAGGAAAGGGAATTGGCCATGGGCGAGAATGAAAGCAACGAAAAAGCCATCGAAATGACGGGTGTCAACAAATGGTATGGTCCGTTGCAGGTACTTAAGGGCGTCGAACTCAACGTTGCGCGGGGCGAGCATATCGTCCTCTGTGGCCCGTCAGGGTCGGGAAAGTCCACACTCATTCGCTGCATCAATCACCTTGAGGAAGTCCAGCAGGGCAGGATCGTCGTCAATGGCACTGCGCTCAACCAGAAAGGGTCGAACGCCGATCACATTCGCCGCGACGTCGGCATGGTTTTCCAGCAGTTCAACCTCTTCCCCCATATGACCGTTCTGGAAAACTGCATGCTGGCCCAGCGCCGGGTCCGAAAGGCGTCGGCGGCGGATGCCAAGGCGAAAGCGATGCGGCATCTGGAGCGCGTGCACATTGCCGAGCAGGCGCAGAAATACCCCGCTCAGCTTTCCGGCGGCCAGCAGCAGCGCGTAGCGATCGCCCGCGCGCTCTGCATGGATCCGAAGATCATGCTGTTCGACGAACCGACCTCGGCGCTCGATCCGGAAATGGTCAAGGAAGTGCTGGACACGATGATCTCCCTTGCCGACGACGGTATCACGATGATCTGCGTGACGCATGAAATGGGGTTCGCGCGTGCCGTCGCGCACCGTGTCATCTTCATGGACCGCGGCGAGATCATCGAGAGCGCCAAGCCGGACGTCTTCTTCAATAATCCGGGCCACGAACGCACCAGGGCGTTCCTCAGCCAGATCCTCAACCACTGAGGGGGGCCGATGAACTACTCCTTCGATTTCGCACCGGTTTTTGCCGCATGGCCCATGCTTTTGGAGGGCGTGATCGGCACACTGAGAATGTCATCGCTCTCCATGGTCTTCGGCCTGAGCCTCGGCATCGTGTTCATGCTGATGCGCATGAGCAAAAGCAACGCTCTTCGGGCGATGGCGATCGGTTACATCGAGCTGATCCGCAACACGCCGATCCTCGTGCAGGTCTTCTTCGTCTTCTTCGGCATGCCGGCCATCGGTATCCGGCTGAGTGGGGAACAGGCGGCGATCCTCGCCATGACGCTTAACTGCGCGGCCTATGCCGCGGAGATCGTGCGCGGCGGGGTACAGTCGATCCGACCCGGGCAGATCGAGGCTGGCAGGGCGCTCGGCCTTCACACGGCCGACATCTATCGTTTCGTTGTGTTTCGTCCGGCTATCCGTGCGGTCTACCCAGCGCTCTGCAGCCAGTTCATCCTGATGATGTTGAACTCCAGTCTGGTGTCTTCCGTCTCGGCGGAGGAACTGACGTACTTCGCCCAGACCCTGGATTCCCAGACGTTCCGCAGCTTCGAGATCTATCTCACGCTTGGCGTCATCTATCTCGTGCTGTCCCAGTTCTTCTCTGCCGCGCTTGGCGTGATCGGCAGGGTCTATTTCTCCTATCCGACGAAGTGAGGGCCTTGCGATGATCCGTCAATTTGGCTGGGGAGAGTTCCTCTTTCTGCTCGAGGGCGCACGCTGGACGGTGGTCCTGACGCTTCTCGCCTTCACCTTCGGCGGCGCGCTCGGGCTGGGGGTGGCGCTCGGCCGCACGAGCAAGTGGAGGCTGCTGCGTATCCTGATGGCGACCTACATTCAGATCTTTCAGGGCACGCCGCTGCTGGTCCAGCTGTTCTTCGTCTATTTCGGCCTGCCGCTTCTGGGTCTTAAGGTGGATGTCTGGGTGGCGCTGACGATCGGGCTTTCGCTGCATACCAGCGCGTTCCTCGGCGAGATCTGGCGTGGCAGCATCCAGGCGGTTCCCGATGGCCAGAGCGAGGCCGCCCGCGCTCTCGGGATCGGCTATGTGCACCGGATGGTGGACGTCGTCCTGCCGCAGGCGTTCCGCATCGGCCTGCCTGCGACAATCAGCTTCCTTGTGAACCTCATCAAGGGTACCGCGCTTGCTGCTCTGCTCGGACTAACGGAGCTCACCCGGTCCGGCCAGCTGATGGCGAACATCACGTTCGAACCGCTGCAGGTCTATGGCGCAGTCGCCCTCGTCTACTTCTTCATATGCCTTCCGCTGACCTTCAGCAGCGCTCGGATCGAACGGCGGCTCAATGCCGATCGGTAAAACAAGAACGCATGACAAAACCAACCAGAGGTGACCACATGTTCAAGACAGCATTGCCCCTTTCGCGTTCGAACGTTCCCGGCGTGTTTGCCGCCGCGCTTTTGGCCACGACCTTGTTCGCGACGACGGCGCTGGCCATAACACCGGAGGAACTTAAGGCCAAGGGCACGGCGACCATCGGCGTGCAGATGGACCAGTTCCCTTGGGGTTTCATCGACCAGAATGGCCAGAATGACGGCTTCGACATCGAAATCGCCAAGCTGATCGCCAAGGAACTTGGTGTAGAGGTCAAGTTCGAGCGCATCACCGGGCAGAATCGCATTCCGCTGCTGGTCAACGGCAATGTCGACTTCCTCGTGCCATCGATGACGATCACCGAGGAGCGCGCCAAGGTCATCCAGTACGTCATCCCCTACTCGTCGAACGATATCACGGTCTGGGCAAAGAAGGATGCGGCGATCAAGGGCAACGACGACCTTGGCAAATACGTCATCGGCGTGAACCGTGGTAGCGTGTTCGAGCCGATCCTCGTCAAGGCTGCACCGCCAACGACCGAGATCAAACGCTTTGACGACGATGCGACGACCGTGCAGGCCCTCCTGTCCGGCCAGGTCGACGCCATCCTTGGCAGCGTGACCTACGGTCTCGTCATCAAGGAGACGGGACACGAAGCGGAGTTCGAGCGCAAGTACAAGGTGGCCGATAATTTTCAGGGCATGGCCGTTCGCAAGGGCGACCAGGAAATGCTCAACTTCCTCACCGATTTTGTGACCAGTCACACGGCTGATGGCTCGCTCGACGCACTTTACAAGAAATGGATCGGCGTCGATCGCGCAAAACTTCCGACAACGCTGCCGGGCGTAGACTTCACCGGCAAGCAATAACGCGCTTGCCCTGCGCAACCGCTGCGCAGGGCACCCCGAAACATCAACAATCGAAGAGCTTTAGCCTCCGCCTGCACGTGCGGGCGGGGAATGCCCACCGCATGTCGAAAACAAGCCCTTGGGCGCGGTGTGGAAGAGAAGTTCGTTCACGGAGCAGAGTCAAGAAAATGGCGAAAGATGGTATGCAGATCAGGGTCGGTGTCGACATCGGCGGCACCTTCACCGACGTTGCGATGGAGGTAGGCACCACGCTCCATTCGATCAAAGTGCTGACCGATTATTCCTATCCGGAAAACGCGATCGTCAGGGGCATCCGGCAGGTCGCCGAGTTGGCAGGCGTCGCACTGTCAGAGATCGACACCGTCATCCATGGCACGACGCTCGCGACGAACGCGCTGATCGAGCGGCGCGGCGCGCGCACTGCCTTCATCACCACCAAGGGCTTTCGCGATGTCATCGAGATGCGGACCGAAAGCCGCTTCGAACAGTATGATCTCAATATTGTGCTGCCTGCGCCGCTTGTGCCCCGCAACGAACGCTTCGTCATCGACGAGCGGATCGGCGCCGACGGTGGTATCCTGAAGCCGCTCGATCTTGCCGAGGTCGGCGCCCTCTGCGACCGTATTATCGCCGCAGGCTATGAAAGCGTCGCAATCGGTTTCATCCATTCATACCTGAATGGCGCGCATGAAAAGGCGGTGCGCGACCGATTGCTGGCGAGGAAGCCGGATCTGTCCGTTTCGATTTCCTCCGAGGTCTCGCCGCAGATGCGCGAGTTCCAGCGCTTTAACACGGTCTGCGCCAACGCGTTCGTCAAGCCGCTGATGGCGTCTTATCTCAATCGTCTCGTCGGCAGGCTGGCGGAAGAGGGCATGCGCAGCCCGGTCTTCATGATCCATTCGGGCGGTGGTATCATCAGCGTCGAGAGCGCTATCGAGTTTCCGGTTCGCCTCCTGGAATCCGGTCCGGCGGGCGGCGCGATCTTCGCCGCGCATATTGCCAGCAGTTACGGGCTCGACCAGGTCCTCTCCTATGATATGGGCGGCACGACCGCAAAAATCTGCCTGATAGAGAACCAGACGCCGAAAACCTCGAAAACCTTTGAGGTGGCCCGCACCTGGCGTTTCAAGAAGGGCAGCGGCATGCCGATCTCCATCCCGGTTATCGAGATGGTAGAGATCGGCGCCGGCGGCGGATCGATCGCCACCGTCGACAGTATGCGTCAGATCCGTGTCGGGCCGCACAGTGCCGGTTCCGAACCGGGGCCGGCCTGCTATGGCCGTGGCGGGGAAAGCCCGACGGTAACTGACGCCGACCTGATCCTCGGCCGCCTCGATGCCGACGAGTTTGCAGGCGGGGCGATGAAGCTTAATGCGCCCGCCTCCGATCGGGCGATGCATGCCGACATCGCGTCGAAACTCGACACCGACATTGCCACTGCGGCCTACGGCCTCAGCGAGGTCGTGGACGAGAACATGAGCAACGCCGCCCGCATGCATGCAGTCGAAAATGGCAAGGAGCTTTCAGAGTTCACCATGATCGCCTTCGGTGGCGCCGCGCCCATCCACGCCGCCCGCCTTTGCGAGAAGCTCGGCATGGCGAATCTACTGATCCCGCCGGGAGCCGGCGTCGGCTCGGCCATCGGGTTCCTGCGCGCGCCCTTCGGCTTCGAGTCGGTTCGCAGCGCCTATAGCCGCCTCAGCCGTTTCGACGCAGATGCGATCAACCGGACGATTTCGGAGCTCGTCGCGGAAGCGACGTCCTTCGTGCGCTCCGGCGCACCGGATGCCGATCCTAATCTCGAGTGTACCGCATACATGCGCTATGTCGGCCAGGGCTGGGAAGTTCCCATCACGATCGATGTGCGTGACTATGCCGATGTCGATGGTGCCCTATTCCGCGCTCTCTTCGACGCGCAGTACGAGCATTTCTTCGGCCGAGTGATTGGCGGCCTCGATGTCGAGATCGTCAGTTGGTCGCTGAGAGCGACATCGAAAGTCACGCCGCCGGTCAGGATCAGCACGGTCGGAAAGGCTGGCGACGCTACGGTGCGCGGCACCCGCGAGATTTTCGACGTCCAGGAAGGCCGCTTCCAGCAGGCCTCGGTCGTCTCCCGCCACGACATGAAGCCGGGCGACTGGGTCGCAGGTCCGGCGGTCATCACCGAACGCGAAACCTCGACCATCATCACGGCGAGCCGCGAGGTCGTCATGCAGGCCGATGGCTGCCTGCTCGTGCGCGCCAAGCAAGCCGCCTGACCGGAGGACAATCCATGAAAACCAATGCACTTTCCGACGTCCACATGCAGATCATGTGGAACCGGCTGATCTCCGTGGTCGAGGAGCAGGCCGTCACGCTGATCCGAACCGCCTTCAGCACCAGCGTACGAGAATCCGGCGACCTGTCCGCCGGCGTGTTCAACCGCGGCGGTAAGATGATCGCCCAGGCGGTGACCGGCACGCCCGGCCACGTCAACGCCATGGCGGAAGCCGTCGGCCATTTCATCCGCGATATCGGTCCGGAGAACATCTTCGAAGGTGACGTCTACATCACCAATGATCCCTGGAAGGGCACCGGCCACCTGCACGACTTTACCGTCGTCTCGCCGAGCTTTCGCAACGGTTCTTTGGTCGGCTACTTCGCCTGCACCGCGCATGTGGTGGATGTTGGCGGCCGTGGCTTCGGCCCGGATGCAAACGAGGTTTACGAGGAAGGCATCTTCGTCCCGATCATGAAATTTGCGGAGCGTGGCAAGGTCAACAAGGATCTCGTGAACATTCTCCGCAACAACGTGCGCGAAAGCCATCAGGTGGTCGGCGACGTCTACTCGCTCGCGGCCTGCAACGAGATCGGCCATCGCCGCCTGATGGACATGATGGACGAGTTCGATCTTGCGGATCTGGAAACGCTGGCCGACTTCATCTTCAATCGCAGCTACGATGCGACGCTGGAGCGGATCGCGGCCCTGCCGAAGGGCTCCTATTCCAATGTAATGCGCGTCGATGGCTATGGCTCGCCGATCGATATCGCCGTTCGCCTTGAAGTGGCCGACGACCATATCCTAGCCGATTTCGACGGCACGTCGCCGCCGAGCCCGAAGGGTATCAACTGCCCGTTCATCTATTCCGCAGCCTATGCCTGCTATGGTCTGAAGTGCTCGATCGCGCCAGAGATTCCGAACAATCACGCATCCCTGCTGCCGTTCCGCGTCATAGCGCCGGAGAACTGCATCCTCAACGCGCAGCATCCGGCGCCTGTATCTGTGCGTCACGTCCTCGGCCATCTCGTTCCCGATGCCGTGCTCGGCGCCGTGCACAAGATACTGCCGGGCCGCGTGCCGGCGGAAGGGGCGGGCGCGCTCTGGAACCTGCATGTCAGCGTACGCCCGCTGCAGGGCGAGAAGGCCCCGGCCGACGGCGGTCAGCGCGCCGAAGTGCTGCTGTTCAACAGCGGCGGCGCCGGTGCGCGTTCGACGCTTGACGGCCTGAGCGCGACGGCATTCCCGAGCGGCGTGCACTCAATGTCGATCGAGGCGACGGAGCATGTCGGCCCGGTCATCTTCTGGCGCAAGGAACTGCGCGACGGATCGGGCGGCGCCGGCCAGTTCCGCGGCGGCCTTGGCCAGGTCGTGGAAATCTCGCCGACCGAAGGTCACGAGATTCATTTCAACGCCATGTTCGACCGCGTCGAGCATCCGGCGCGCGGCCGTGAGGGCGGCGAGAACGGTGCCCCCGGAGCCGTGCTGCTCGATGACGGCACACGCCTTACGTCGAAGGGACGGCAGCATGTGCCGGCGGGGCGCCGGCTCATCCTCGAGCTTCCCGGCGGTGGCGGCTATGGTCCGGCCGATAAGCGCGATCCGGCTGCCGCCAAGCGTGACAGTGCTTTCGATTACGTCGTCGCCAGATAGTCCTCCCGGGGACCGGGCGAGGCGAGAGCGTCGTCCGGTCCCAAATGCCAGATCAATTCAAGGAAGCCGGAGATGAAGTTCGAAAACAAGCGCGCTGGGGGCATCAAGTCGTCCCCCAGCATGGCGATCGCCATGGCCGCCAAGAAACTGGCTGCCGAAGGCCGCGACATCATCGATCTGTCGCTCGGCGAGCCGGATTTCGAGCCGCCAGCCCACGTCGCCGACGCAGCCTGCGAAGCCATTCGCAAGGGCAGGGTGCGCTATGGCGTGCCGGCGGGTATGGAAAGCCTGCGCGCGGCAATCGTCAGCAAGTTCAAGACGGAAAACAGGCTGGATTATGCCATCGACGAGGTGATGGTCGCAAATGGCGCCAAGCAGATCCTGTTTGACGCGTTCCTCGCGACGCTGGAAACCGGTGACGAGGTCATCATCCCCACGCCCTGCTGGGTATCCTACGGCGATATCGTGTCCCTGCATGGCGGCGAGCCGGTCTATGTCAATTGCGGGCCTGACGCCGGCTTCAAGATCACCGCCGAGAGGCTGGAGGCGTCGATCACGCCGAAGACGCGCTGGCTGATGCTGAATTCGCCGTCCAATCCGACGGGCGCAATCTATTCCGCCGATGAATATCGCGCGCTTGCGGAGGTGCTCGCCCTCCATCCGCAGATCCTGGTGCTCTCGGACGAGATCTACGAGCACATTTTGTTGAAGGACGTACCCTTCGCATCCTTTGTGTCGGCCTGCCCCGAACTGCGTGACAGGACGCTGATCGTCAACGGTGTCTCAAAGGCCTATGCGATGACCGGTTGGCGTGTGGGCTATGCCGCCGGTCCGAAAACCCTGATTGCCGCGCTCAACAAGATGCAGTCGCAGAGCGTGACATCCGTCTCGACGGTGGCGCAGGTGGCGGCTCTCGCCGCGCTGACAGGTGACCAGGCTTTCGTCGCGAAAGCGGCGGAAACCTTCGCCGGCCGGGCGAAGATCGTTTCGCAGCGCCTTGCGCAGATCGACAAGCTCGATTTCACCCCGCCGGATGGCGCCTTCTATGCCTTCATCGGCGTTACAAAGCTGCTCGGCCGGACGACGGCGGAAGGAGCGGTGATCGCCGACGACATGGCCCTTGCCTCCCATCTGCTCCAACAGTTCGGCCTGTCGAGCGTACCCGGCGCCGCGTTCGGCGCGCCCGGTTTCATCCGCCTGTCAATTGCGGCATCCGACCGCGAGCTGGAGGGTGCCTGCGACCGCCTTGCCGCGATGGTGCGGTCGCTCGCGGCCTAAGGAAGCGTCCCCCAGCCAACCAGATCAACCAGGGGCATCGGCATTCCCCGATGCTTCCTTCAAAGGAGGGTCACACCCATGAAAACTGAAGAATTGAAACATGCGCTTGGCGCCGGTCTGCTTTCATTCCCGGTGACGCATTTCGATGCGGAGGGCAATTTCAACGCCAAAAGCTATGCCGAACACGTCAACTGGCTTTCCGGCTTTGAGGCGGCCACGCTGTTTGCCGCTGGTGGTACGGGGGAGTTCTTTTCGCTGGCGCCGGAGGAAATTCCGCAGATCGTCCGCGTCGCCAAGGAAGCCGCCGGCAAGACGCCGATCGTCTCGGGTTGCGGCTACGGCACCAATATCGCCGTCTCGATCGCCAAGTCCGTCGAAAAGGCCGGCGCAGACGGCATCCTGCTTTTGCCGCACTACCTCATCGATGCGCCGCAGGAAGGGCTCTACCGGCATATCAAGGCCGTGTGCCAGGCCACGGGTATGGGCGTGATGGTCTATAATCGCGACAATTCCGTTCTGCAGGCCGATACGCTGGCGCGCCTTTGCGACGCTTGCCCGAACCTCGTCGGCTTCAAGGATGGCACCGGCGACATCGGCCTCGTGCGGCAGATCACCGCCAAGATGGGGGACCGCTTGACCTATCTTGGCGGCATGCCGACGGCCGAACTCTTCGCTGAGGCCTACCTTGGTGCAGGCTTTACCACCTATTCTTCGGCGGTCTTCAACTTCGTGCCCGGCCTCGCCATGGATTTTTACAAGGCATTGCGCGCGGGCGAACGCGCCAGGTGCGAGAAAATCCTGATTGATTTCTTCTATCCGTTCATGGCGATCCGTAGCCGTGCGAAGGGCTATGCCGTCTCGGCCATCAAGGCCGGGGTGCGGCTCCAGGGCTTCGATGCCGGTCCGGTTCGCTCGCCACTCCATGACCTGACACCAGAGGAAATGGCTATGATGGACGCCCTTATCGGAAAACATAAGCGTCAGTGAGAAAAGTGGGCCGCCTTCGCGCGGAGGCGGCCCTCGTCGCAGAATGAAAAAGGGGAAAGCCCATGACCATCCACCAGAACCTGATTGCCGGCGAATGGGTCGGCGGTGACGGGGTTGCCAACATCAATCCCTCGAACACCAATGACGTGGTCGGCGAATACGCCCGTGCGTCTGCCGACGATGCGCGTGCTGCGATCGCCGCTGCCAAGGCTGCGTTCCCGACCTGGTCGCGCTCCGGCATCCTCGAGCGCCACGCGATCCTGAGGAAGACCGCCGACGAGATCCTTGCCCGCAAGGACGAGCTCGGAAGGCTGTTGTCGCGCGAGGAAGGCAAGACGCTTGTCGAAGGCATCGGCGAGACGGTGCGTGCCGGCCAGATCTTCGACTTCTTCGCCGGCGAATGCCTGCGACTGGCGGGCGAAGTACTGCCCTCGGCGCGACCCAACATCGGCGTCGAGATCACCCGCGAGCCGGTCGGCGTCGTCGGCATCATCACGCCCTGGAACTTCCCGATCGCCATTCCCGCCTGGAAGATCGCGCCGGCGCTTTGTTACGGCAACACCGTCGTCTTCAAGCCGGCCGAACTGGTGCCCGGCAGTTCCTGGGCGATCGTCGACATCCTCCATCGTGCCGGCCTGCCGAAAGGTGTGTTGAACCTCGTCATGGGCAAGGGCTCGGTCGTCGGCCAGGCGATGCTCGACAGCCCGGATGTGCACGCCATCACCTTCACCGGCTCGACCGGCACCGGCAAACGGGTGGCGCTCGCCTCGGTCGAGCACAATCGCAAGTACCAGCTGGAGATGGGCGGCAAGAACCCGTTCGTCGTGCTCGACGATGCCGATCTCAGTGTTGCGGTCGAAGCGGCGGTCAATTCCGCCTTCTTCTCCACCGGCCAGCGCTGCACCGCGTCGTCGCGCCTCATCGTCACCGAGGGCATTCACGACCGCTTCGTGGCCGCAATGGGCGAACGGATCAAGGGGCTGACAATCGACGACGCGCTGAAGGCCGGCACCCATATCGGCCCGGTGGTCGATGAGGGCCAGCTCAACCAGGACACCGACTACATCGCCATCGGCAAACAGGAGGGCGCGAAGCTCGCCTTTGGCGGCGAGCTGCTGAAGCGCGACACGCCCGGCTTCTACCTGCAGCCAGCGCTGTTCACCGAGGCGACCAATCAGATGCGCATTTCGCGGGAAGAGATCTTCGGGCCGGTGGCGTCCGTCATCCGCGTCAGGGACTACGACGAGGCGCTCGCGGTGGCCAACGACACCCCCTTCGGCCTGTCCTCCGGGATCGCCACCACCAGCCTCAAGCATGCGACCCATTTCAAGCGCAATGCCGAGGCCGGCATGGTCATGGTCAACCTGCCGACCGCCGGCGTCGATTTCCACGTGCCCTTTGGCGGCCGCAAGGGCTCGTCCCACGGCTCGCGCGAGCAGGGACGCTACGCCGCCGAATTCTACACCACCGTCAAGACCGCCTACACGCTGGCTTAAGTGACTGGTTGTTGCTGTCCGGGTTCGTTGATTGAAGAAATGCTGTCATGAACCAAATTCGGCGTCTTGCGTGAACGCTGGACGTGGGCGCGTTCTCGTTATGCGCTTCCAAAATCGCATAATGTATCGACTGGAATGCTGTTTTTCGTGGCCGGTTTTTTAGTCACCCGCACGGCCACCGGCGTTGATGCCCACGGTGGCTGCTTTAGGGAAGGCTGACAAACGCACGCCGGGGACGCTGTTCGTGTCGACGTGAGACCAGAGGCCGTTGCTGGCGATCCGCGACGCCGACGGCCGTTGCGGCGCGAAGGAGCGGCTTGCGTGGCCGGGGAAGTCATTTGGAACGATCATCAGCTCTCAACTTTTCCAAGTCAGGCATCTTCGATCCGAGCGCCTTACCAAGCGCCTTCACACCTTTGGCTGATAGCCTCAAGAGGCCGTTGCAAAGGCCTTCCTTCCAAGAATCTCCCCGATCCCACGCCTCTTCCCAAGCATCGACTAACTCGTATTCGTGGCGCGTCTCTACTAGGGCTTCGAATAGTAGGGAGGCCTGCACCAGGTCTTTGTCCGATTTCACGCGTCCTAGCGTGTCAGTGAGCCTTCTCGAGGCAACGATAAGCTTATGGACGGCATACCGCTCGGGAGCGGGGACCAGGACGTTCACGCCTTCGCGGAAGAGAAGCACCGTGCGGACAGGTTCGTAGATCAGGAAGTCCAGGAACCGGAGGTTTTCTGCCGAAGCGCCGCCGAGGGCGGGCATGGGAGACGGCTTGCCCGTGTATTCGTCCGATCCTCGGTTTCCAGTCAGGAACTCCACTCGGTAGCCCCTACCGTTCTGGAAGGCGACCACCTTGGCTTTGTCCGCTTGGTGCGGCACGGTCCGGAAATCAGGATCGACCGACTGGAGGATATCTAGAATGGGCGGAAGGCTGTCCTGCACCCCGGCCGAGATCGCGAAGTCTTGCGCGAAATCCGCGTCGCCTGTCTGCATGGCAGACGAGGGCAGTCGGACGCCAAGCATCCCCGCATAGGTGCTGAATGCCACCGACCCAATCAGCACCGCACGTAGCCGGAACAAGCCGGCGTCGGCAAGCGCCTTCGTGATATCGCCCGCGAAGGTGTCGGGACCGGGGAGACCGGCACGACGTAGCGTGCTCACCATGCGCCTCCGCTCCCGGAGATCGTCCTTGATCTGCTTGTGCGCCTTCACCCGTGCCGTGATCTCTTCGTCGCTTTCTGGACCGACATAGCTTCGCTTGTATTTGCCCTCGCCATCTGGGAGGTCGAAATACCAGTAATTGCGGTCTTTGACGGTCACGGTCACGAACCATCCTTCCATGGGGAAGTCTGCCAAAAACTGACCGTCGAGCGTCCGTTGCGTCAGCTCCGCGAACATCGTCCGATAGCTGATGTCGATCTCTCTCATCATTGGCATTTCGTCCTTTTGAAAGCGCCGACAAGCGCAGCGATCTGCCTGACGCGCGCTTCCCTTTGACCAAAGTCGTGGTCGCTCATCTTGGTCGCCGTTATAATTTTCTGCCAAGAACTTATAACGCTGTGAGCAAACTGTCAATGTTATAAGTTTCTGCCAAAGCATTATAACCGACGCGCCGTCGGGACCCCGACGATGGATCAGCTCGACAGCGGCTTGCGCACATTGGCGGGAATGCTAAACACGCGCGAGGAGGAGCTCTATTCCACGGAATGAATGGCACCGAATACGGGCCGTACTGATTATCGTCTTCTGGGTGTGCCGGGCAGGGTAGTGACGCTCGAGGTGATAATGGTGGGCCCGGCAGGACGCGAACCTGCACTACCCGAATGCCGCCGTATGTTTACGAACTTAACAAACTTGACGAATTTCCTCTGTCTTGAGGTTAAAGCCGGCCTGCATGTTCATCCAAAATTCGGGCATTGTGCAGAAATACTTGGTGGGGCGCGCCAAGAGGTATCCGCCGGCAGATCTTACCGCTGGGACGGCGATTGCATCGATCAAAAAATGGTGCCGGACGTTCTCTGCGCCGATGGGGTCATTTCGTTTTTCAACCAGCTGACAAGAGCGTCTATCGCTGGAAGTTTCCTCGAGAGCGGGTCGAAGGCTGCCCAGTACGCTGCTTTCTGTGAGCTCAAGGAAGCTGACAAGGGCCTGACCAGCCGCCCCGTCCGAATATGCTCCCGAACAAGAAGGCCTCGCCCCATGGCGACACCCTGACCATCAAGAGCAGCTTGCAATACAATGTTGTAGTCGGTCAGGCGGGTCTGTTTGGCCTTCTCAAGTGGAAATCCGGCTGCCTCCGACCACAGCTGCCATTCGAGGCCGCTCTTGGCCTGCAGTATCTCATGGTTGAGAAGGTCCAGGGGGGATTGAAACTGGGAGCCGTCTCCGTACAGCGCCGGGCTCAACACCGGAGACAAATCTTCGTTTGCGAGGTGCACACAGGACTGCTTGCTCGCGCCAAAATCGCCAAATCGAATCGCGATATCCGCTTCTCCGCGCCCTACATCGACAATTCGCAGGGTCGGATCCAATTCGAGTTCGATCGCTGGATGGCTCTTGAGGAAACCGCCAAGTCTGTTGACCAGCCAGTTCGCGGCGAAAGAGGGGAGCAGGCTCACACGCAACCTGGTCTGCCCGGATCGCGAGCGCACCCTCGCGGTGCCCTCCGACAGCACAGTGAAGGCCTCGTCGACGGTGGCAAGAAACATCGTGCCTGCCTCGGTCAGCTCTATGCTCTTACTCTTGCGACGAAAGAGTGGAGTACCCAGAGCACTCTCGAGCTGCTTGATGTGGTGGCTCACCGCGCTTTGCGTAATTAGCAGTTCCTCGCCCGCCAATCGAAAGCTCCCTCGATTTGCTACCACCTGGAAGACCCTGGCCGCGGAAAGGGGTGGGAGGAATGGGGAACTGCGCAACGTGCCGATGCCTCGCGGATGAATGACGGCTGACATTAACGAATTCGATCGCAGGGCGCAAAGCTTTGAATTGGCGGGCTCCTCGGATTTCTTTCATGAAGCAAGAAAGAAAAGGAGAAAGCGATGACGATTTCCATCCGTGAAAAACTGGCTACTCTTGGCCTAGAACTGCCCGCACCGACTACTCCGGCTGCGAACTACATTTCGGTGGTCCACACGGGCAACCTCTTGTTCATTTCCGGTCAGATCAGCAAGGCCCCGGATGGTGAGATCATTGCAGGCACCCTGGGTGCGGTCATATCTCACGAGCAGGGGGTGCAAGCGGCGCGTATCGCAGCCCTCAACCTTCTCGGACAGATCGCTGCCAATACAGACGGCTCGCTTTCGTCTGTCCGTCGCATCGTGAAGCTTGGCGTATTCGTCGCGGCAACGAGCGAGTTCAAGGATCAGTCGAAGGTTGCAAACGGTGCCTCCGACCTGATGGTTGCGGTGTTCGGCGAAGCCGGGCAGCACACGAGGGCCGCCATTGGTGTCAGTTCGCTTCCCTCGGGGGCAGCCGTCGAGATCGATGCGGTTGTGGAACTGGAGGAGACCAGGTGCTGACCGACGCAAAAATCGACAGCCTGCGCAACGACACACCCGGCTGCGCCGAGCGGAGGCACTTCAATCACGCCGGAGCTTCGCTCCCACCGAGGCGGGTCACCGAAGCAATTGTCGGACACTTGATGCTGGAATCGACGCGAGGTCCGATGGAAGCTGCCGCACTGGTTGCGGACGAACTCGCGATGCTTCGTACCAACGCTGCCAAGTTCATCGGCGCCGACGAAGGCGAGGTTGCGTTCGGTGGATCGGGGTCTGCCCTTTGGGGGAGCGTGTTTGCCGCGTTGCCACAGCTGAGGTCGGGCGAGCGCATTCTAATTGGCCGACAGGAATGGGGCGGTAATGTCGCATCGATGCAGCGTGCGGCAAGCCATGCCGGGGCAAGTATCGAGACCATTCCCTGCAGGGAAGACGGCAGTGTCGATCCGAACGCTCTTTCCGCAATGATCGACGACAAGGTGCGCATGATCTCGCTTACATGGCTTCCTGCCAACGGGGGACTGATAAACGACGCCGAAGCCATCGGGCGGGTGGCCAACGCGGCTGGCATCCCATACTTCGTCGATGCCGGGCAGGCACTTGGTCAGCTCCCTATCGATGTGTCGAGGATAGGTTGCGATGTTCTCAAGGCGGCCGGCAGGAAATACGTTAGAGGGCCGCGCGGAACGGCTCTTTTGTACGTTCGCTCTAAGTTCCTTGAGAAGCTCAATCCCCGTTTCGTCGATGTGAGCTCCGGCCCTCTGGTGAATGGAAAGGTCGAGTTGAGGAAAGACGCCCGTCTATTCGAAACATCCGAAGCGCCTATATCACTGCTTCTGGGGCTCGGCGAAGCGATCGCGCTGGCTTCAGAGTTGGGTGTCGAGGCGATCCAAGTCCGCATCGCCCTCCTGGCAACCCAGCTTCGGGAAGGGTTGAAGCGCATTCCGGCGGTTGAGGTGCGCGATCTCGGGGAGAAACAGTCGGGCCTTGTTTCTTTCACCGTGGAGGGAATTTCGGCATCGGTTGTGAGAAGCAAGCTAGCCGAGAAGAGTATCTCAATCGGGGCAAACGGCATACCCTACACGCCCTTCGACATGACCGCGCGCGGACTACAGGAAATAGCCCGAGCCTCGGTCAGTTACTTCAATACCGCGGGGGAGGTCGATGGCCTCGTCTATGCGGTTGAACAAATCGCAAAAGATGCAAACCAATAGAAGGACGGAACTGCGATGGATCTGGGAATAAAGGGCAAGCGTGCGATCGTCTGCGCGAGTTCAAAAGGGCTGGGCAGAGGCGTGGCGCAGAAGCTTGCGGAGGCGGGCGCGATCGTTACCCTGAACGGTCGTAGCCGGGACACGCTGGAGGCCACCGCGAGGGAGCTACGCGAATTGGCAAACGCCGAAGTCTATGCCGTGGTCGCCGACGTAACGACCGTGGAAGGACGGCAAGAGCTTCTCGAAGCGGAACCGAAAGCCGACATCCTCGTCACCAATGCAGGGGGACCGCCGCCTGGGCTATGGTCTGATTGGGAGACGAATGAATGGTTGAACGCACTGAACGCCAACATGCTGACCCCAATCTTGCTGATGAAAGCGGTTCTGCCCGGCATGATCGGTAGGAGCTGGGGGCGCGTCGTCAACATCACCTCCGCATCAGTAAAGTCACCGATCCCGGAGTTGGGCCTGTCCAACGCATCGCGCAGCGGACTGACCGGTTTCGTGGCAGGGACGGCGAGGCAAGTCGCGAAACATGGCGTAACGATCAACAACCTCCTACCAGGGTCGCATGAGACGGATCGTGTAGCCGTGCTTCTCCAGCGAAGGGCAGAAATGAAGGGCATCTCAATCGACCAGGCGCGGCAGGAGGCGCATGCGGAGAATCCGACCGGGCGCTTCGGCACGATTGAGGAGTTCGGCGCTACCGCGGCATTTCTTTGCAGCCAGTACGCAGGCTATATTGTCGGCCAGAATATCCTGCTCGACGGTGGCGCTTTCAGGTCGACGCTTGCTTGAGTTCCAACGTCTCGCGGCATGCGGCCCATTTCGCTAACTGCAATTCATGCTCGCAGACAGACGACATAATGGATGGAACCCGAACGGGAACGACACTCACTCAGAGGTCGTTCCCGTGCGGCGTCCAGATGGACTTTCCTTTGTAGCATCACCTGTCCGGTGATCCGCACCTGACCCGACTATTCTTTTTGAGCGACCGCCTCACGCAGGCCCTGCGGGCAGAAAAAAACAAGGTCTTTGGCGTCCGCGCCTGCCGCGTTGGATCAATCCAGGATAGGCGTGCAGTCGCAAACTCTAGTTGACAACATATTTCTAATATATCATAAATTGCAATCGTAGGCACTTTGGGGAAGTCGTCACACGGGCTAAGATTCAGTCGGTTGCGTAACTCGGCGAAATCTATTGCCCAAATGGGGTTGCTTTCACTTGAACTCGAGCTGCGAGCAGGGCGAGTTCTACAATTTTCATTAGCGAAAGAAGACAGGGCACCCAGGACGGATGGCGCCTCCAGCAGCGGCGCGCATGCGGCGAATGACGCCCCCGCCAGGGCGACGGCTGCTGCTGCTGTCAGGCGGCGGGCGCCGGATACCAGGATCCCGACCGCCACGGCCATGGTGAACAGAAATGCATTGATGCCGAGCGGCCGCTGGAAGAGCAGGGCGTCGGCCAGCGCCACAAGTACAAGTCCGACGACTGCGCTGGCGTTTCCGCTCCGATCCTGAATGACGGCGTTATCGATTGATGTCATCAACTGTTATCTCCTTGATGCTGTCGCCGGCCGTGGCGAATTCTCGCGCGCCCTCGCGACCGGAAAGGCGGGGCGTGCAATTGGCTTGCGAAAGCAGCCACCATCCGTCTTTGCGGAGGCGATATGGAACTCGGGGGAAGGGGAAGAAAATCTCGGTCTGGGTCATGACAACAGCATGCCGCCCGGATTTGCAGATTCCGTGCAGCCCGTTGGGAATGTTTCAGGAGCATCGGGCTTTCACCGGTCGAGAAAGATCGTTGCTTGTCTGTATCCAGCGCGTGTGTAAGGAAATGCTTGTTGGCGGGTGCGATCAAGGACGCGCTACCGAACGAGGCGGCATGCCTTGCGCTGCTGGGCAGGAGCAGCGAGGCCAAGCTGGCTGCCTGCGCACTGCCTGCCGACTTCGCAGCTGCTCTCTATGCTCGTCTTATGGCTGACCGTATGTAGCTTGGACGAAGACGCCGCTCTGTGGCCGGACGGATTGCGTAACGCGCGAGTTGCAGTCTGACCGGCTTAGAAATGACAGGGCCGCACGTTCGATTCCTCTCAAGAACAGGGTGTTTTAGATAATTGTCTCATCGAGACCACGAATGCAGCCGTCAGAAGCGCGACAAACGCCTGAACACCGATGTCAGCCTTCAAAACGACACCTACCAGATCTTTGGGGTGATCCCCACGCTGAATTTGGCCGTCATGCTTAGTCTAGGACGATGCGTTCGCCGCTTGCTGCGGATTGCTTGACGGCCATAATGACCTTCAATGTGTTCAGCCCCTCGCGCCCGCTGACCAGCGGCGCTTCATCACCACGGATCACCTTGCAGAATTGCCGGATCTGCAGCACCAGCGGGTCTTCGTCCTGAACGGCGACGCGGTGCTTTTCGAAGGGCTCCCACCAGCTGCGTTTTATACCGTTCTTCCACACGTCGAGCGACGGGATAGTCAGGGATCCGTGCGTCCCGCCGATCAGATAGCATACCTCTTCCGTTTTCGGGTAGGCTGGGTTTTCACCCGCCGTCATCTCCCAGCTCCAGGGTGCGACGACGGAGTCCGAAACGGAAGCCGTCGCAAGAAGACCGCTCGCGAATTCCATCAGGATCACTGAGGTCTCCTCGACGACATTGCCGCGGACGGCGCTGGATTCGCTCGCCTGGACGGCAACGATGTCGCCGAAAAGGTAGCGCAGGTTGTCGACGTCGTGGATCAGGTTGAGGAAGATGGGGCCGGCTCCGGCCTGGCGCCGCCAGTCCATGTCGAAATAGTCGTCCGGCTTGAACAGCCAAAACATCGCGTTGGCAACGAGGATGCGGCCAAGCGCGCCGCTGTCGATGATCTCTTTCGCCTTCTGGATCATCGGATTGTGGCGGCGATGGTGCCCGACCAGAAGCGGAACGCCGGCGGCTTCCGCCGCGCCGATCAGCTTTTCACCGGCCGCAATATCATCGGCGATCGGTTTTTCGATCAGCGCCGGCACCCCGGCGGCAACGGCTTCGAGACCGTTGGCAACATGGACCTGGTTGGGCGTCGCGACGATGATGCCGTCGGGACGATCCGTCTCGATCATTGCCGCAAAGCTCGGAAACCATTTAGCGCCAGATTCATGCGCGATCTGCTGCCCGAGCGGCGGCATTGGATCGACGACAGCCAAAAGTTCCGCCTGCGGCTCGGCAAGCACATGCTGGATATGTCGCTTGCCGATCAGGCCGGCGCCGAGCACCGCAAGCCTTACTTTCCGATCCATGTCGAAAACCCCTCGCCGTCACTTCTTCGCGGCAGACGTGATCAGGCTTGCCACCCGGCGGATCGCAAGCTGATAGCCTTCTGTGCCAAGACCGGCGATCACGCCATCGGCGCGGTGCGAAACGAAGGAATGATGGCGGAAGGCTTCGCGCTTGTGGACGTTGGAAATATGCACCTCGATCACCGGCTGCTCGAAGGTGTTCAGCGCGTCGAGAATGGCGACGGAGGTATGGGTGAAGGCGGCTGGATTGATGACGATGCCGGCCCCGTCCTCGCGGGCTTCGTGGATCCAGTCGATGATTTCGTATTCACGATTGCTCTGGTGAAAGCGGATGTCGTAACCGAGTTCAGAGGCGAGCCTGCGGCAATCGGTTTCGACATCAGCGAGCGTCTCGTGGCCGTAGATATCTGGCTGGCGCTTGCCAAGCAGATTGAGGTTCGGGCCGTTGAGGACGTAGATCAGGCTCATTCTTCTTCCTTTCGAATTGCCGGAGGGTCACGGCAGTGTGGTCTCATGGATCGCAAAATCGGGATCCGACTGGATAAGATCGGCACGCAGAGCGCAGCGCCCCTCATCGAGTGCCGGACGTGCGACGCTTTCGGCTGCGTCATAGACCATCTGCAACATCGCTCGCTTTTCGGCCGCCGAGCGTCCGGGCGCGACGCGCAGGATGATCTGCACGAACTGATTGGCTGGATGCTCGTCGGCGACCAGAGAATGCGTGGCCTCGCGCGCAAAGGTGCGCACGGCATTCGACTTGACTGCGCCGCTGTCACGCACACTGCGATGAACGGCCTTCACCAGCGCCGGCATGTCGATGCGGCTCCCGGCTCCCTCGCTGTATTCGATCACGATGTGCGGCATCCTGTCCCTCCTTCGCCAGCCTGGATCAGGAAGCTTTGCACAGGTCGGTGAAATGGCTGCTCATGCGTTCGGCGTCGGGTTCGATACCGCTGAAGAGCTTGAATGCCGCAGCCGCCTGAAACACCGTCATCCCGCCTCCCGGCAAGGTGCGGCAGCCAATGCGGGTGGCAAGCGCCAGAAGCTCGGTCACCAACGGCATGTAGACGATGTCGGCGACCCAATGACGAGGTGCCAGCCAACTTTCCTCGATCGGCAGCCCGGGATGGTTCTTCATTCCAATGGGCGTCGCGTGGATGAGCCCGTCGGCGCTCCGCATAGCTTCGCCCACATCGGTGATCGCAAAAGCCCGTTCGGCAGAAACCCGGCTGTTCAAATCTTCGGCCAGTCGGCCCGCACGGGAAACATCCTGATCGAAAATCGACAGGCGCTCGATGCCGAGTTTCATCGCGGCATGTGCGACCGCGACGCCGGCGCCGCCGGCGCCTAAAAGGACAGCCCGATGCCGCGGGACGTCAGGAAAGCCGCGCCGAAAGTTTTCATAAAAGCCATACCAGTCCGTGTTGTGGCCGGTCCGCTTTCCATCCTTGAAGACGACCGTGTTGACCGCGCCGAGCATGAGCGCGTCCTCGGACATATCTGTCAGATGTGGAATTACCGTCTGCTTGCAGGGATGGGTGATGTTGCTGCCGGCGAAACCGCGGGCTTCCTCTTCCGCCAGAAGGTCAGGCAGGGCGGTGGCCGGAAGGCCGCGCTCCGCAAGGTCAAGGAGTTCATAGCGATAGTCGAGGCCCTGAAGTGCGCCTTCGCGCTCGTGCAGGGCGGGGGATTTCGACATCTGGATGTCCGCGCCGATCAGTCCCACCAACACGGCGCGCTTCATTGTTTCGTTTGAAACAGTCATATGCGGGTCGCCTTAGTGATGAGCCAGGATTTCGCCGAGGAAAGCCTGGGTGCGCGGATGCGTCGGATTGCGGAAAAAGGTTTCCGGCGGTGCCTCTTCGATGATCTCGCCGGAAGCCATGAAGATCACGCGGTCGGCCACCTGCCGGGCAAAGCCCATTTCATGGGTCACGCAGATCATCGTCATGCCGTCTCTGGCCAGACCGATCATCGTGTCGAGGACTTCCTTGACCATCTCAGGATCAAGTGCGCTGGTCGGCTCGTCGAACAGCATGCCTTTCGGCTCCATGCACAGCGCACGCGCAATGGCAACGCGCTGCTGCTGTCCGCCGGAAAGCTGGGCGGGGTACTTGTGGGCCTGGTCGAGAATGCGGACGCGCTCGAGGTATTTACGGGCGATTTTCTCGGCATCCGCCTTGCTGGTGCCACGGACGCGCATCGGCGCAAGCGAGCAGTTTTCAAGGATGGTCATATGCGGGAAGAGGTTGAAGCTCTGAAACACCATGCCGACTTCGCGCCGGACGGCGTCGATCGACTTGCCGCTGTCATCCAACTTTGTCCCCTCGACCATGATCGTGCCGTTCTCGATTTTCTCGAGCGCATTGATGCAGCGGATCAGCGTGGATTTACCGGATCCGGACGGTCCGCAGAGCACGATCTTCTCGCCTTTACGGACCGTTAGGTTGATGTTCTTCAACGCATGGAATGCGCCGTACCATTTATCCACGCTTTCCATCGAAAGAAGCGGGCTTTGAGTGTCAGCGGCGTGCAGCACGGCGATCTCCTGCGCAGAACATGTATCAGTTGATGGTGAAGGGGATGTTCGGGAGGGACTCGGGGAACTTCGGAACCTCCACCTTCATCCACTTCGCATAGACTTTGGCGTGCTCGCCGTTCGCCAGGATCTTGTCGAGGAAGGCGTTGACGGTTTCATTCCAGTCCTTCTCGCCAAGTCGTGTTCCGACGCCATTGAATGTCGTGAGGAAATCGATCTTGCGTTCATATGTGCCGGCACTGGCTGCTTCCAGACGGTCGAGGTAGAACTGGTTGCCGCCGACTGCCTGCACCTGGCCGGAAAGCAGCGCCTGGATGGAAGCGGCATCATCGTCGAAACGCCGGACGGTCGCTTTATCGCCGACAGCGGTGGTCACGGCCTTATCCTGCGAGCTTGACTTTGGAACGCCGATCTCCAGGCCTGCGAGATCGCCGATTTCGGCCATCTTCTTGTCCTTCGGTCCGTAAAGCGAAATTGTGTTGCCAGCATACGGCTTGCTATATTGGATGGACTTCGCTCGTTCCTCCGTCATCGCCATCGTGGCAAACAGGATATCGACCTTGCCGGTGACAAGCGCCGGAATGCGATTGGCGACCGCGAGCGGTGCGAACTCGACCTCTACGCCCAGCTCCTTGGCGAAAAGCTTGGCGATATCGGCGTCGAAGCCGTCCTGAACGCCGCTGGAATTGACGAAGCCCCAGGGAGCGTTGTCGCCCTGAATGCCGACGACGACTTTGCCCTTGGCTTTGACCTCATCCACCGTCGCGGCTTGGGCAGACATCGGCGATAGCCACGGGGCCATCATCAGCGCTGCGGCTGCGAACAGAATTCCACGGCGCTTCAGGCCGGTCTTGAAGCTGCTGATCATTACCTTCTCCTCCTTGGTTGATTAGAGCTTGAGTGTTTGTTGGATTGCCGACTTACCGGGCGGCCTTTGCCATCCGATTTTCGAGCCGGGCCCCGTAGAGAGAAAGGGGCCAGCAAATGATGAAGTAGATCGCGCCGACGATGCCGAAGATCAGCAGCGGCCTGTAGGTCTGGTTCGAGACGATCTGTCCGGCGCGGGCGAGTTCGATGAAGCCGACGATCGCGGCAAGCGAGGTGCCCTTGATGAGCTGGACGAGGAAACCGACGGTTGCTGGCAGCGAGACCTTGAACGCCTGCGGCAGGACCACGTCCTTCATCCGCGACACATAGTGGAGGCCCAGCGCATTGGCTGCCTCCGTCTGGCCTTTCGGGATTGCCTGGATGCCGCCGCGCCAGATCTCCCCGAGAAAGGCGCTGGCATGCAGCGTAAAGGCGATGGCCACAGCCGCCCATGCCTCGATGCTGATGCCGAGAAGCGCGATCCCGTAATAGACGACGAAGAGCTGCATCAGCAGGGGCGTTCCCTGGAAGACGGAGATATAGCCCGCCGCCGTCTTGCGGAGCGCGGATCGTCCGGACGTTCGGGCAAGCGCGATGATGAGTCCGAAAATGCCGCCGCCGATGAAGCCGATCGCAGACAGAAGCAATGTCCACTTCAGACCCTGCAGCAGGAAAAGCATCTCGTTTTGGCCGATCACACCCATTGTCCTGCTCCTCACCGTACCGGATAGCTGAAGAAATGACGGGAGATCAGCGCGAACAGTCCCATCATCATCCAGGAGATGGCGAGGTACATCAGCGTGATGGTGAAATAGACCTCGAAGCTGCGGAACGTGTCGGACTCGATAATCTGTGCGACGGAGGTCAGCTCGTAAGCCGCGATGGACGTGCAGACCGATGTGGTGAGCGTCAGCATGATGAACTGGCTGGTCAGCGAGGGGTAAATCGCCCGAAGCGCCGGCTTCAGGACGATCAGGCGAAAGACCTGCGCCATGTGCAGGCCGAGTGCCAGGCCGGCTTCGACCTGCCCCTTGTGGATGCTGTCGACACCGCCGCGAATGATTTCGATAGCATAGGCGCCGCCATTGATGGCCAGTGCGATGATCGCGGTAACGGTGGGATTGAGGCGAATGCCCATCATAGGCAGGGCGAAGAAGATGAAGAAGATCTGCACCAGGAAAGGGGTATTGCGGACCACTTCGACGAAGGCGATGACGGCCGCGCGCAAGGGACGAATATTCGATGTCCGGGCCGCGACGCCGATCACGCCGATCACCAGCGCCAGCGACATGCCGGCTAAGGCAAGACCGATCGTTGCCAGCGCTGCCATCAGCAGGTCGGGCATCTTTTCGAAGACAACGCTGAAATCCAGCACGTAATTCATGACAATATCTCTCTCCGCCGACAGGCTCCTCTGCCTGTCTCCGTGTCGTATCAGCTGTTGCGCTGTTGCTCGTGCTTAGCCGGTCAACGCACGGGCGGCATCGTTAAGGTGACGCAAATGCTCCTCCGGCGTCTGGTTGGAATGGATAGGCACCTCCACCGAGACCGCAGCGCCTGCGGGCAGCACCCTCATCAGACTCTCAACGGGAAGCTCACCCAGCCCCGGCGCAAAACGTCCCGTTCTGGCCTCACTGACCATTTGATCCGCCGCTCTCGGCGCGGGTCCGCGGGCGTCGCAGAGCTGAATGCTCCTGATCATGCCTGGAGGGGCAGAAGAGACGTCGTTCGCCTGCCCACCATTGCGGAAGAAGTGCAGCGCATCGATCAGCACGCCGGCGTTGTCCCGGTTCGAATCCTGCACGATCGTCAGGCTGTCATCAAAGCTGGCGACAGTGCGCCAACCCATGTTCTCCAGGTCGACGCCCATGCCGAACGTGGCCGCGAAGTCGCAAAGCGCCGCGAATTTGGCGACAAGCCGCCCCCGATCCGGGTCGTCGCCGCAAACGCTGAGACGTCGCGCGCCGAGCGCGCTTGCGGCTTCAAGCATTGACGCCAGATCAACGGGATCGAAGTCCGGCCCGATGACGACGAATTCGATGTCGTAAAGCGAGATTCCTTCCCCATTCAGACGGGCTTTGACGTCTCGAGCGGCATCGCTTCCCACCGGCAGATCATAATAAGGAGCGCCGGGAAATGCCGGATGAAGGCGCAGGCCAATCGAGGAAAAACCAGCTGCGGCTGCGAGCGACACAAATTTCGCCGGCTCGACATCAATCGCGGAAAAATGCGCGACCCCCAGCGACGGCACTGAAATCTTGGCTGGTATTGTTTCCTCCTCCCGGGTCTCCATTCAGGCAATTCCCTTTTCAGCGAGATGCCGTCGCAGATTTGTGCCGGTGCGATGGATGTGTTCGCGCAGCCGATCGCAGGCATAGTCCATGTCCCGCGCCACCGTTCCCTGTGCGATTTCGCTGTGCTCAACACTGACATTTCGGTCGCCGGATGTGCGGGTAAGAAAGGTGCGCCGGTAGCGGTCGTTCAGGTTCAGCATGGTCCTGCAGAAGTTGAGAAGCAGCGGCCTACGGCAGCCCGAAATCAAAGTGAGATGAAACTCCCGATGAACGGCTTCCCACTGCTCAAGCGTTTCGGGTTTCGAGGCATCCCGTTCCGCCCGGTTCAGGCGGTGCAGCGCACGCATGACATTGCCTTCCCATTCGACATCGCCGACACGCATCGATTCTCGCAGCGCATAGGTTTCGAATTCCAAGCGCAAACTGGTGATCTCTTCGAGGTTCGACAGCGAAACGGGCGACACGCGGTAGCCGCGATTGTCTTCGAACTCGACCAACCCGTCTGAAATCAGACGCGCCAACGCCTCCCGCAAAGGACTGAGGCTGACGTTAAAGCTTTGTTTTGCGCGATCGAGATTGATCTTGCTGCCTGCTTCGAGTTCGCCGGAAATGATCGCCTCGCGCAATCGCGACACCAACTGACTGGCGATCGTGTTCTTGCCGTCATCCGGAAAGGATGGCGTTGCCGCCTCCGCGCCGCTTTCCAAAATGAGGCTTCCAGGCCCTGATCGCAATTGACATCCTCCCAGATTGATCCGCCCCGTTTCCGATGGCGGATCTCATTATCGACGATCGATATAATAAACGATTATTATTGTCAAACAGTTTTGGTAAAATATGGAGCAGATCTTCAGAAGCAATTGCCAGAATGACATTTTAGACAATTAAATCAATCACTAATTGATGGTCGTCGGGGCTCTATCGAGAGAACTGAACGAAAATGTCTCCCGCCTTGAGCTCTGGCGGCTTGACAAATAATCGATGATTTATCAAAACAGGCACGCCCACAGGGAGGTGTGAGATGGTGATACGGACCCAAGAGGATGTGACGGCGGCTGTTCTGACGGCTATGGAGCAGACCTCGGATCACCGGCTTCGCGAGATTCTGACGGCGCTGGTGAAGCATCTGCACGCCTTTGTTCGTGAAGTCCGCTTGACGGAGCCGGAGTTTCGCGATGCCACGGCGGTCCTCAACGAAATCGGACAATTGCAAACAGACAGCCATAACGAGTTCGTCCTGATGTCGGGCTCGCTGGGCGTTTCGACGCTGGTCTGCTTGCTCAACAACGGCGATCGGGGACAGACGGAAACCTCCCAGTCGCTGCTTGGCCCCTTCTGGCGCCTCAACTCACCGCGGGTCGACAACGGCGGCACCATTATCCGTTCGGATACGCCCGGGTCTCCGCTGTTTGTGCGGGGCCGGGTTGTTGACAGACACGGAAGTCCGATCGCCGGCGCCGAAGTGGACGTCTGGCATGCCTCGCCGGTCGGCCTCTACGAGAACCAGGATCCCGATCAGGCCGAAATGAATCTGCGAGGTAAATTCACGACAGATGCGGAGGGCCGCTTCTGGTTCAGCACGGTGAAGATGATCGGATATCCGATCCCGGTGGACGGTGTCGTCGGTCGGCTTTTGGAGACGCAAGGACGTCACCCTTATCGCCCGGCGCATCTGCACGCGCTTATCTTCAAGGAGGGCTACAAGACCCTCATCTCGCAGGTTTTCGACCCGAGCGATCCGCATATCGATACGGACGTGCAATTCGGGGTGACGTCGGCACTCACGGGCGATTTCGTGGAGCATGACGAACCGCATCCGGATGATGCGAATGTGAACGTTCCCTGGTTTTCCCTGGAATACACATACGTGATGGAACCCGGCGAAGCGGTTCTGCCGCGCGCACCAATCAAATAAACAAACGGGAGAACCACATCCATGTTGACGGATGAAGAACGCCGCAGCGCGGCACAGGCATTGCTGGCGGCCGAGGAAAACTGCGTGCCGATCCCGCAGCTCAGCAAGACCTATCCGCACATCGAGATCGAGGATGCCTATCGCATCCAGGACCTCTGGGCGGAAGGCAGGATTGCCAAAGGTGCGCGCGTCGCGGGCCACAAGATCGGCCTGACATCGCGGGCCATGCAGATGGCATCGAAGATGACCGAGCCGGATTACGGGCGCATCCTCGATGATGCTCTGTTCAACGACGGCGCCCAGATCAGGGCCGACCTCTTCATCAAGCCGCGCCTTGAAGTTGAACTTGCCTTCATCATGGGCGAGGATCTCGAAGGCCCGAACACCCGCATCTACGACGTCATGCGCGCCACCGAATTCATTGTGCCGGCGCTCGAAATCATCGACTACAGGACCGAAGTTCCCCGTGCGATCACCGATACCATTGCCGACAATGCAGCCTTCGGCGCCATTGTCGTCGGCGGTCGTGTAATCCGGCCGATGGATGTCGATATCCGATGGATCGGGGCGACACTTTCGAAGAACGGGATCATCGAGGAATCCGGCGTTTCGGCTGCCGTCATGGGACATCCCGCAGCGGGTGTCGCCTGGCTCGTCAACAAGCTCCATGCGGTTGGCGGCAAACTGGAGAAGGGGCAGATCGTGCTGGCGGGCTCGTTCACGCGGCCCGTCGATATCGCCGCCGGCGATGTCATCCAGGCGGATTACGGTCAGATCGGCGCGCTCAGCGTTTCATTCCTTTAGGTGGTGTCATGAATCTTCCGGAAAACCGCTTCAAGCGTGCACTTGCCGAGAAAAGGCAGCAAATCGGTCTCTGGTGCAGCCTCCCGGGCAGCTATGCCGCCGAAATCGTCGCGCCCTCCGGATTCGACTGGCTGCTGTTCGATACCGAGCACTCACCCGGCGACGTGCTGACGGTCTTGCCGCAATTGCAGGCAGTTGCGGCCTACGACGTTTCGCCTATCGTGCGCCCTGCCAGCAACGATGCGGTGCTGATCAAGCGATACCTCGACATCGGCGCGCAGACGTTGCTCATTCCCTATGTGCAGAATCGGGAGGAAGCCGAAGCTGCGGTCTCCGCCATGCGATACCCACCTGCCGGTATTCGCGGCGTATCGGGGCTGACGCGGGCGACGCGCTTTGGGCGTGTCGCCGGCTACGCCAGGCGAGCAGAAGAAGAACTGTGTCTTCTTGTGCAACTGGAAACCCGTGCGGCACTCGCGGAACTTGAAGCCATTGCCGCAGTCGATGGCGTCGATGGTATCTTCATCGGCCCGGCCGATCTTGCCGCCAGCCTTGGACATCCGGGGGAGCCCGGCCATCCCGAGGTCGTGGCTGCCGTCGAGGATGCGATCAGTCGCCTTGCGGCTCTCGGCAAGCCGGCCGGCATTCTGACGCCGGACACCACGTTCGCTGCACGCTGTATCGAACTTGGCACCAGCTTTACCGCGGTCGGTATCGACGCTGGCCTTCTCGCACGCGGGACCGAGGCGCTGGCAGCGAAATTCAGGCAACAGTGACCGCAAGACTGTGCTGTCCGGCAGGAGATCGAGACATGACCGACGATATCGCAGCTTCGCTCAGCGCACTGATCCCGAAAGGCTATCTGCGGGTGGCGGTAAACCTTGCCAATATCGCTTTGGTGCAACTCGATCCGAAGACGGGAGCCTTTGAAGGTGTCAGCCCACAACTTGCCAGAGAGTTTGCAGAGCGGCTCGGTTGTCGCGTCGATTTCGTCGCCTACCCATCGGCAGCCAGTATCCTGGACCGGGTCGATCAGGACGAGTGGGACATCGCCTTCCTGGCCGCCGACCCGGCGCGCGAAGACAGGCTGCTGTTCTCGCCTGCCTATGCGCTGATCGAGGGCACGCTTGTGGTTCGAGAGGCAGCACGGTATCGCACGTTTCAAGACGTCGATTCGGAGGGCGTGGAAATTTGCGTCACCCGAAACGCTGCCTATGACCTCTATTTGTCCCGGCGTCTCGCGCATGCCAAAATCGTTCATTCGTCTACGCCGGGGGAAGCCCTTGAAATGCTTGCCGAAGGCAAGCATCACGCCGCGGCGGGTGTGCGGCAAGCGCTTGAGCATTTTGCGAGCGCGCGTGAGGGTTTTCGCGTCCTGGTGGAACCATTCCTCGTTATCAGGCAAACAATCGCCGTCAGTTGTTCCAATCCAGCCGCGGGTCTCTTGGTGCGCGAATTCGTTGAGGAGGTCCTTCAACAAGGCTTCTCGGAAAGCGTCGTTCGCGATGCGCAGCGCAATCGCGTTGCCTTGCGGAATTTAAATGAAAACAAAGGCTTGGTTACATAAAAAGCGTTACCCAACCAATGCGGCGGGTCTGCGGTACTTATCTCTTCAAGGCGAGGGATTGAAAGTCCGCTCTGGGGCCGTTACCAGCCTGGTGGGTTTCGGCTAGGATTTGCGATCAGCTGCTGTTCGGCTACCGAACCAGTTTTGGTCATAGCGGCTGACTGAGACAACTTTCGGAAACGGACATTTCGGTGCCTGAGAGGCAAGCCGCGATTTCAGGTTATCCAAGTGCGGAGGTCGCTTATCAGTACGTGGCGAGCATCGCGGCGTGGGGTCGGACAGCGAATGGGTACGACATCCATTTGTCGTCCCACCCACCCGCTCGAAATCGCGAACCCCAGGCGGTTCGAGGATTACCCCCGACCGGAGGCATCCAGGTTTGCATGGATCCACGCATCGATGTCCGTGACCGGAATGGACTGCCGCGTGTTGAACGTCCCGGCCTTGTCCCACGCGACGCCCCGACCCAAGGCAAATGCAGCGCGGTACTTGCGCATCATGTTCTGCGGATCTTTCGCCAGTTCTTCCATCAGGAAGGGCACGCTCCATTCAGAGCGGCGGAAGGGCCGCCCGAGACCCGCCTCCAGCTTGTCAGCAACCTCGCCCTAAGTCACGGTGTCGCCCGCCAGGAACACGATCTCGTTGCGGATCCGCGGTCGGCGAACACGATTTCCGTGGTCAGCTTCCCGATGTCTTCAGGCGTTGTCAGCGTCGCGGCCGTCTCGAGACTTCCCAGCGCATTGACCTCGAAATTTTTCAAGTCGACGACGCCGAACTCCGGCTCGAACAGGTAGCTCATGAACATCCCGGTCGAGATGATGACCCATTCAGTCTGGGTCTGGGCCTGCAACAGCTCGCGGACGCGGTAACCGCTGGTCGCTCGGCGTCATCCACACGCTCGGCGTCTACGGTAGGCTGCGCCATGCGGAGATCGGGAGGCGCATGCACGGCGTTACGCAGCGAATGCTGACACGGACGTTGCGCCAGTTGGAGCGTGACGGTCTGGTTATCCGAAACGACTTCGGAGAAAACCCACCGAGGGTCGAATACGAGCTGTCCGAAACGGCATGGATCTGCTCCTGCGCATGATCCCGTTGTGGACGTGGATCGTTGAGAACGCGGATCGCTTCCGAAAGTCTAGAGAGGCCTTCGACGCCAGGAGAGATGGCGACTGATTGCGCCGCCAATTGCGGCCCAGGCCTCCGTCGTACATCGAACGGAGGTCGGGCCTTCATGGCATCACTGTGAGGACTGCGTTTGAGGCGCTCCGAGCGGTCGCGATGGAAACGGCCCAGACGACGGCGCGTCTGTTGCCCGGGACCTTATCAAACAAACTGAAGCGCTGGTGGCGCGCTACAAGACCGAGGCGGTTCCGCAAAGCATACGGACGAACCGTTGGACCAGAATGTCCGCTTCCCCGCCCTATCTGATTAAGCGAACGGCAGCTTTCAGAAATTCAACAGCGGCCTGAGTGTCCGACATGGCGCGCAAACCTGCCGTCCCTGCGTACCGAATTGATTGTCCGCTTCGGATTACCAAATCGTGTCCGTGGCCAAAGTGCAGAGTGATAGAAGGGGCCTGTTCTTCACGAGCGCGTTGGACGGCTTGTTGCAACACGCGGCTAGCTGAATAGCTGCCGCGATCCTGCGAACTGGCCTTTCCAACAATTGCGCTCGGCTTTCTTAATTGGGCTAAGCCCCCGACGGACCACGCCGACTGAAGCGATAAACCTCGCAGTGGCTTCTCTTTTTGCTGGCGTCGCACGGGCAATTTACGTCTTTCACGGTAGACAAGCGCTATCGGGCAACGCGTTGTCGTAACGCAGGCCTCCCTCAAAACCATGTCTCGGCGAACCACTGCCTTCACACAGACCGCCCCGACTATATCCAAACCCGCCTTATTGCATCGAAAGCAGCCATTATAGAGGGATCGCCGATACGAGCCTCCAAGCAGAGGAAACTCAGCGTCGTGGAGATTTTAACATTCTCAGCGATGACAAGGCCGTGTGCCTGTTGTTCATGAAGGGCAATCGACTCTCGGCAAAGGCTCAATCCCACCCCTGTCCGTACCATGGCAACCATGGACGTCTCCTGATCCACTTGGGCGACTATATTTTGCCGGACGCCTAAATCGGTAAATAGGCGCGACAGCAATCGATTGTGGACCGAGGCCTGCGGTGTGCCGATCCAAGGAAGCGATGCGAGCTGTGACCAATCCGCGCCGCGCACGAGACCGGCGAGCGATGGTGGAGCGACGACGCGATAGGTTAATTGCGCCAGCTCGCGGGCATGAAAAAGCGGTGCGGCACTTTCTCCGGTAATCTCGGCGGAAGGATCATAATCTCTTGGGTCGCCGAGATAGAAACCGGCATCGAGTTCATTTCGCCTCAGCCCCTCCGGAACGTCGCCGCTCATGCCATGGCGCAGTGTGGTTTCTATGCCCGGCCCGCTTTCGATCAGCGCCTTCAGAAACGCCCCCAACCGGGTGAACTCCGGGTCGATGATCGTGCCGATCCGCAGTTTCCCCCGCACACGTGTCGCCAAATGTCCGGCCGTCTGCCCAAAATCCGTCAATGCCGTCAGCACCTGCTCCGCCTTGGCTGCCAGCAGGGCTCCTTCCTGCGTCAGTTCCAGCCCCGTGGACGTCCGCCGGAACAAGGTGAGCCCGGTATCGGCGGCAAGGCGCTTCAGTTGCAGAGTGACCGCCGGTTGGGTGACGTGCAGTTGCTCCGCGGCGCGCGTGACGTTGCCCTCGCGCGCGACGGTGACGAATGCCTTCAATTTTCTCAGGTCGATTGACTGAAGCATATTAATTCTACTTATAATGACTTGCGTCATTTGTCATTGGATTTCCGGGCCGCTCCTCCGCTATTCCTGAAAATAGAGATGAGGAGGAGGCTAAAATGCTACGGCAAATCGTCGAAGCTTATGATTGTGCGGTGTTGCATCGCAGCAGGCGGGCAAGCCGATGACCAGCCGCGCTTCTTACCGCGCCGCCGATAGTTTTGACTATATCATCGTCGGTGGAGGCTCCGCAGGCTGTCTGCTCGCCAATCGCCTCAGCCGCGATCCCGCGATGCGCGTGCTGCTGCTAGAAGCTGGCCGAAAGGACGACTATCACTGGATTCACATCCCCGTCGGCTATCTCTATTGCATCGGTAATCCGCGCACCGACTGGCTGTACAAGACCGAACCGGATGCCGGTTTGAACGGCCGGTCGCTGCGCTATCCGCGCGGCAAGACGCTCGGCGGCTGCTCCTCGATCAATGGCATGATCTATATGCGCGGCCAGGCGCGCGATTTCGACGGCTGGGCGGCGGCGACCGGCGATAACGCCTGGTCCTGGCAGAATTGCCTGCCCGATTTCAAGGCGCATGAGGATCATTATCGGCTGGACAACGGCGCGGACCCAAAGACCGGCGGCAACAGCCGCTTCTCCGACATGCACGGCCACGGTGGCGAATGGCGGATAGAGAAGCAGCGGCTCAAATGGGACATCCTCGAATCCTTCGCCGAGGCCGCCGTCGAGGCCGGTATTCCGCGCTCCGACGATTTCAACAGCGGCGACAACGAGGGCGTCGGCTATTTCGAAGTCAACCAGCGATCCGGCTGGCGCTGGAACACGTCGAAGGCTTTCCTGCGCCCGGCGAAAAACCGCCTGAACCTGACGGTCTGGACTCAGGCCCATGTCGAACGGCTGATCCTGGAAGCCGAGGCGTCCGGCCGCAAGCGTTGTGCCGGCATCGTTGTCCAGCGGCAGGGGCAAAGGGCAGAGGTCAGAGCGCGCAGGGAGGTCATCCTGTCGGCCGGCGCCATCGGCTCGCCGCAGATCCTGCAATTGTCGGGGATCGGGCCGGGCTCTCTCCTGAAGCGCCATGGTGTCGAGGTCGCCCACGACCTGCCGGGCGTCGGGGAAAATCTTCAGGACCATCTGCAGATTCGCGCGGTCTTCAAGGTCGGCAATGCCAAGACGCTGAACACGCTCGCCAACAGCCTGTTCGGCAAGGCGATGATCGGGCTCGAATATGTGCTGAAACGCAGCGGACCCATGAGCATGTCGCCCTCGCAGCTCGGCGCTTTCACCCGGTCGGACGACAGCCAGGCGCACGCCAACCTCGAATATCACGTCCAGCCGCTCAGCCTCGACGCCTTCGGCGAGCCATTGCACAGCATTCCTGCCTTCACCGCGAGCGTCTGCAACCTCAACCCGACCAGCGTCGGAAGCGTGCGCATTCGCTCCGATAAGGCCGTCGACGCCCCGGCGATTGCGCCGAACTATCTGAGCACGGAAGAGGACCGCCGCATCGCTGCCGAGAGCTTGCGGCAAGTCCGCAGGATCGTGTCGCAGCCGGCATTGGCCAAATACCAGCCTGAGGAATGGAAGCCCGGCTTGCAGTTCCAGAGCGACGAGGAACTGGCCAGGTTGGCGGGCGATATCGCCAACACCATTTTTCATCCGGTCGGGACGACGAAGATGGGCCACGATGACGATCCGATGGCAGTGGTGGATAGCCGTCTCAGGGTGCGGGGCATTGAGGGCCTGCGCGTCGTCGATGCGGGAATCATGCCGAAGATCACCAGTGGTAACACCAACGCGCCGACGCTGATGATCGCCGAAAAGGCGGCCGGCTGGATCGTCGCCGATCGGCGCGCATAGAAAACTCTTGGGGAGATAAGAGCAATGACATCGATCGCGCGTTCCGCGCTTCCGCTTTCCGGCGTTCGGGTGGTTGATTTCGGGCAATATATTGCCGGCCCGGCCGTGGCCATGATTCTTGGTGATCTTGGCGCGACCGTCGTGCATGTCGATCCGCCCGGCGGTCCGCTCTGGGACAATCCCGCCAACGCCATCCTCAATCGCAACAAGCTGATCGTCACCCTCGATCTCAAGTCGGAAGAGGGGGTGGATGAGGCAAAAGCGCTGGTCGCCGAGGCCGATATTGTCGTTGAGAATTTCCGCCCCGGCGTGCTCGCCCGGCTTGGAATCGATTTTGCGGCGTTGCGCAAGGCTCGGCCGGAACTGATCACCCTGTCGATCCCCGGTTTCGCCTCCGACGATCAGCTTCGCCGTGACTGGCGGGCCTTCGAGGCGGTAATTGCGGCGTCCTCCGGCGTCTTCACGGATATGGGACTCAATCGCGTCCTGATGGGCATCAATCCGTCTTTCTCGCCGCTGCCACTCTCTTCCGCTTACGGCACAATGCTTGCAGCGTCCGCAACGGTGCTGGCGCTTCAGGCGTGCGAGCGCACCGGGCACGGCGATCATATCGAAGTGCCGCTGGCAAGTGCCGTCATGGAGGGCCTCTCCTACAATTCGATCCTGATCGATGATTATCCGCTGCGTTACCAGACCCAGCGCGAGCGGGAGATCGAGCGCCGGCGCGGCGAGGGCATGCCGATGGATATGTCCTATGACGACCTCCAGGAGTTCCTCGATCCCTTCTATCGCAGCTATATGTGCGCCGACGGGCGGATGTTCTACGTCGTCTGCCCCAGCCACAAGAACCATGCGAAGCGCTGCCTGCAAGCCCTCGGTCTCTACGATGAACTGGTGGCCGAGGGACTGCGCGAGGAGGAAGACACCTATCTTCCGGTCTCGCAATGGTCGTCGGACGTTTCGCTTGGCGTCTATCCGCTCCCGAAATTCTGGGCCGACAAGATCGCGGCCCGCATGAAGCAGGTCTTCCTGACGAAGACGGCGGCCGAATGGGAGCGCATCTTCGGGGAAGGGCTGTTTCCGGGCGCGCCGCAACGCTGGTTGAAGGAATGGATCGCCGACGATCACGCCAAGGCCGCCGGCCTGATGATCGAGGTCGACGATCCGATCCTTGGCCGCATGACCCAGCCGGGGCCGATGGCCTGGCTGCAAGAGAGCGCCGAAGCCATGCTGACGCCGCACCCTCGGCGTTGGGGAACGGTCGAGGATGCGCTGGCGATGCTTGCGGACATAGAGCGCTCGTCCTTGCCGGCGCCCGCAAACGACACGCCCGGTGGGTGGTTGGATGGCATCAGGGTCCTTGATCTCTGCAATGTAATCGCCGGCCCGCATTCGGTCGCCTATCTCGCCCGCTTCGGCGCGGAGGTTATCAAGATCGATCCGGCCAAGCCGCTCTATGATTGTTGGAATACCGTGATCTTCGGCATGTCGCACATGCGCGGAAAGCAGTCCGTGCTGCTGAACATCGGTTCGCCCGATGGCCGCGTTGTCTTCGAGGAACTGGTGCGCTCTGTCGATGTCGTGGTCTGGAATGCGACCGACCGCCAGGTCAAGGCGATGGGGCTCGATGCCGAAAGCCTGAAGGCGCTCAACCGCCAAGCGATTTTCTGCCAGCTCGATTGTTTCGGCGGCGTGCGCACCGGCCCGCGCACCGACTATCTCGGCTATGACGATCTCGTGCAATCGGCAACCGGCATCATGCTGCGCTTCGGCGGCTCGATGGAGACGCCGGAAGAACATGCCCATGTCGGCACCATCGATGTCATGTGCGGCTTCGGCGCGGCGCTGGGCATTGCCGCCGCCCTCTACCAGAAATCCAGAACCGGGATCGTCGGCCGCCCGCGCACGTCGCTGTCGGCGCTGACCGGCCTCGCGCAGATACCGTTCTGCTATGACTATGTCGACCGCGGCCCCTTCGATGAGCCGTCCGGTCGCGAAACGAAAGGTTATAACGCGCTGTCGCGGCTCTACGAGACGGCCTCGGGGGATCACCTTCTTCTGTGCGCCTCGGAAGCCGACCTCCTGCGCTTCGGCAAGGTCGAGGGTCTCAGGGGGATTGTCGAAATGTCGGCAACCGACCGCGAGGCCTATCTGGCGAAAGCCTTCATGACGGCACCTGCGGGAACCTGGCAGCAGCGCCTGCGAGAAGCCGATATCGGCGTATCGCTCTGCGAGAACATCGAAACGATCCGCAGCCGCAGTGCCCGCATTGCCGACGGCACGCCGGGGATCGACCGCGGCAGCTATTCCTTCTCGATCTTCCCGAACCATCCGAGCGGCCATAAGGTCACGCAGCTCGACCCCTTCGCCATCCGTCCGGCTGTCGGCAAGGTCACCGCTGTCGCGCCGGCGGAGAAGTACGGAGCGTCCACACGCGCCGTTCTCCGGACCCTGAACTACACCGAAGCCGAGATCGATCGGCTGATTGCCTCCGGTGCGATCAGCGAGACCTGGAGTGAGGAGTATCTGCCGAGCTAGCAGGAAACGGCGGCTTCGGGTTCTGAGGAGGATACCGAAGCCGCCGGCGGCCCGCCGAGATATGCGATGGCGTTGACGGGCTTGGAATTTCAACATCGCACATAGGGAGGAAGTGCCATGAAAGAACTCTTCGCCTCGACATGCCTTGCAGCAGCCATGCTGACCTTCGGCAATGCTGCGCAGGCTGCGAATTGCGGTGACGTCACCATCGCCAGCATGAACTGGCAGAGCGCCGAAGTGCTCGCCAGCCTGGACAAGTTTATCCTGAACGAAGGTTACGGTTGCAACGCCGAAATCATACAGGGCGATACTGTCCCGACGATCACATCGATGACCGAGAAGGGCCAACCCGACATCGCGCCCGAAGGATGGGTCGATCTTCTGCCCGATGTCGTCAACGCCGGCGTTGCAAACGGAAAGCTCGTCGTTGCATCGACCGTCCTGACCGATGGTGCGGTGCAGGGCTGGTGGATGCCGAAATACCTTGCTGACGCTCATCCGGACGTCAAGACGATCGATGATGTCCTCAAGCATCCGGAGCTGTTCCCGGATCCCGAAGACAAATCGAAAGGTGCGATCCACAATGGCCCGCAGGGCTGGGGTGGTACGGTCGTGACCTCGCAGCTTTACAAGGCCTATGGCGGCGAAGCGGCGAACTTCACGCTGGTCGATACGGGTTCCGCCGCTGGCCTCGACGGCTCGATCGCCAAGGCCTACGAGCGCAAGGAAGGCTGGGTCGGCTACTACTGGGCTCCGACTGCGCTTCTCGGCAAGTACGACATGGTCAAGCTCGACTATGGCGTGCCGTACGACGCGGCCGAGTGGAAGCGCTGCAATACCGTCGCGGATTGCCCGGACCCGAAAAAGAATGAATGGCCGAAGGACACCGTCCAGACGCTCGTGACCAAAGCGTTCTCCGAGCGCGCCGGCGAGGATGTCATGGGCTACCTCAACAAGCGCGCCTGGTCGAACGACACGGTCAACAAGCTTATGGCCTGGATGACCGACAATCAGGCAAGCGGCGATGATGGCGCAAAGCACTTCCTCGAGGAGAACGAGGCCATGTGGAAGGAATGGGTATCGCCTGAGGCAGCTGAGAAGATCAAGGCGGCGCTTTGATCTCGTTCAAGACGTTGCTGGCGCCTAACGCGCAGGCAACGAACAGCGCGTCCGAGGATGCGCTCGCCGTTATCGAGGAGGATAGATTTTGGATTGGCTGTTCAGCTTTCCGCACATGGATGATGCGTCTTTACGCGATCTCAAGAAGGCGATCGACGAAGGGTTCCGCGGTTTTACGCGGGCTTATGGGGACGGTCTTGAAGCAATATTCGAGCCGCTACAGCACTTTCTGATCTGGTCCGAGCGCTTCATGACCCAGACGCCCTGGCCGATCATCCTCTTGCTCATCGCCGCCGTCGCCTGGTTCGCCAGCCGCAACTGGAAGATCGTCGCGGGAACGGTCGTGACGCTTCTGCTCATCGGCTACTTCGACATGTGGGACGATACGATGAAGACGGTCTCGATGATCTTCGTCTGCACGGTTCTGTCGATCGTCGTCGGTATCCCCATCGGTATTGCCATGTCCCGGTCGGACAGGGTGCAGAATATCGTCAATCCGGTTCTGGACGTCATGCAGACCATGCCGAGCTTCGTCTACCTCATTCCGGTTGTCATGCTGCTCGGCATCGGCAAGGTTCCGGGCCTCATCGCGGTGGTCATCTATGCCATCCCGCCGATGATCCGCCTCACCAATCTCGGCATCCGCCTCGTTGACAAGGATGTACTCGAAGCCGCCGATGCCTTTGGTTCCTCGAACTGGCAGAAGCTGAAGAACGTGCAGATGCCGCTTGCGCTCCCCACCATCATGGCCGGCACCAACCAGACGATCATGATGGCGCTCGCTATGGTCGTCATCGCCTCGATGATCGGCGTTCAGGGCCTTGGACAGCCGGTGCTGAAGGCGATCTCGAACCAGTATTTCACGCTGGGCATCTTCAACGGTCTCGCGATCGTCGGCATCGCCATTATCTTCGACCGCGTCAGCCAAGCCTTTGGTGCGCGCCTTCAAAAGCACCGGGAGGTGGTTCATGGGTAATAAAAAAATTGGTGGCTTCGGCATCGAAATCAAAAAGCTCTACAAAATCTTCGGCCCCAACGGTGCGGATTGTGTAAAGCTTGTCGAGCAAGGCGTTACGAAGACGGAATTGAACGCAAAACATGGCCATGTCCTCGGTCTGAGAGACATCAACATCTCGATGCCTGCTGGTGGCATTCAGGTGATCATGGGACTTTCGGGATCAGGAAAGTCCACGCTCATCCGCCACATCAATCGCCTTATCGATCCGACGTCAGGCGAGGTCGTCATCGGCGACGAGGATGTGGTCAAGATGGATGCCGTGCAGTTGCGTGAGTTCCGTCGGCATCAGACCGCCATGGTGTTCCAGAAGTTTGCGCTTCTCCCGCATCGCACCGTTCTCGAAAACACCCTCTATGGCCTGGAGATACAAGGGGCACCTCGTAACCGGCAGGTCGACTGCGCCATGCGGTGGATCGAACGTGTCGGACTCAAGGGTTTCGAGAGCAAATATCCCAATCAGTTGTCGGGCGGTATGCAACAGCGTGTCGGTCTTGCCCGTGCGCTGGCGAACGATGCGCCGATCCTGCTGATGGACGAGGCGTTTTCTGCGCTGGACCCGCTCATTCGCGTCGACATGCAGACCGTACTCCTCGATCTACAGAAGGAGATCAAGAAGACGATCGTATTCATCACCCATGATCTTGACGAGGCGCTCAGGCTTGGAGATCGCATTGCGATTTTGCGGGATGGAGAAGTCGTACAGCAGGGCACCGGGCAGGACATCGTGATGAACCCTGCCGACGATTACATCGCCAACTTTGTTCGGGAGGTGAACCGTTCCCGCGTCATCAATGTTGAGACGGTTGCCACCGCGCTGAATGCTTCGGCCCGTGAGTTAAAGATCTCGGTGCCGGCCGGCGCGAAGTTGGAGGAAGCCGCAAGAGCGATGACGCTGGCCGGGGAAAACGAGATCGCCGTTGTCGATGCCGCCGGTCAGGCCATAGGTGTGCTGACGCTGCCCCAAGCGGTTGACGCCATGGTCAATTCGCAAGTGGCCTGCTCTACGCCCAACGCAAAGAAAGTCGCGTAGGCAAGAATGGGAAGCTCAGATGTTTGACGCCGTCCTGATCGAGAACTCCGACAGCGGGCAGGAGGAAGCTCTTGCGATCACCGGCGCCTCGCCGGTGGTCGCAGTTTCCCGATGGTGCCTGGGATCGATTTTGAGGGCGTCGTTGCCGAAAGTTCCAATTCCGCCTTTGAGCCGGGTGATCGGGTTGTCTGAACGGCTGGGGCGTTGGGGAACGGCATTGTGGGGTGGACTGGCGGCCAGGGCGCGTGTGAGTGGAGACTGGCTGGTGCCTTTACCGGAAAGCGTCAGCCTCCGGGACGCCATGGCGATAAGGACCGGCGGCTACACGGCAATGCGAGTGATGAAACTGTCTCGACGGCGCCGCCTGTACACTGCTTGTTCCGGTTTCGTGCGTCTACGATCGCATAATGTATCGTCCGGAATTGACGCTACGAGGCTTGGCGCGCTGGGCGTCGGTTATCGCTTTCAGCCGTATCGTTGACAGCTCTCCCATCTCCGTCAAGCTTGAGCACCTCACCGTGCGGGGCGAGCTTGGAAAATCTTGAAGTAAACCGATCCGCGTAAATGTCGGCCGCACCCTAGCGCGGGGATCGGAAATGATTGTCGCGGCAGTCTAGCGTCGGCGATCGCGCCGCATCTTCAACTGGAGCATCATCGACGGCGAATGGTTCAGACGATTGGCGCGCCATGAGGATGGCGCGCCACATGTCTAGTTGATTATCGTGTCGTCGAGCCCTTTGTCATGCTCATGCATGGGGCCGGACTTTGAACGGCCCGCCTCGCGCCACATTGCTGCTTCGAAAAGAGCTGTCTCGTCGCGAATACCAGCCCGATATTCATGCAACAGGTAAGTCGCGAGGTGGTCGGCACGCTCGCTGGGCCGATCAATCTGGCGCCACATGCAAACCCGGTCGAAGATCCTTTGCAGGAAGTTCAACTCGGTCGGGCTTATCCAGGCACTTTCCACGGGGTCAAACATCGGAGCATTCCCATCCTGACCTATGCGGCAGAGCGCCTGTCATCGCTTCTCGAGCTGGTGCGGTGGGCTAGCCCATTCGCTGGGAGGCCCGCCTCCAGACACGCAGCGACGAAAGCTTCACGCGCGATCGCAACCGGCATCTTTCGGTTAAGGGCGCGCCGACAGACTTCGACGGCTTGCTCGTAGCGCCGTCCGCGACGTCGCGGCCACTCGTTCTCCAGAAAAACGAGCGCGTCGAAGACCGATGAAAAGGTGCGATTGTTGCCGTTCTGGAACGTTACCTGCAACGGTACAGACCATGGCATCTCCGGAAGATACATGTTTCCCTCCTTCCTATCTAACCGGATGAAAGAAGACGGAAAATCATCTGGGAATGCTGAGATTGGTTTTCAAGACCTCTGACACCAGCCGTTTGGCGATCAGGATGGTGGTGGGCGCGGCAGGACTCGAACCTGCACTGCCCGAATGCCGCCGTATATTTACGAACTTAACAAACTTGACGAACTTCTACATCTTGCCTATGCGATCTTTGGAGGGTGCGTGTCGCCGCCGACGAGTAGCCACCAAACGGAATACTTACCCCAGCCGCGCTCGGCATATTTTGCGCGTCAGCCAAGAGGTCGGTCGCTCTAAGCCTTACTGGAAGTCCCGGCCAACTGTGTCTTCTCCACATTGAGTATCCAATCCCGGAAGGCTGCGATCTTCGGATTGTTCTGGGCGTGCTCGGGGCACACCAGGTAATAGGCAAATTCGTCTATTACAGTCGCGTCCAAGAGTTGCACCAAATCTCCGCCGGCGAGCTCCGCTGCAATCATGGCAGCGGGCAGCAGTCCCGCGCCCTGACCCGATAAGATAGCGGTCAAAATTAAACTGCTGTCGTCAAATGACGGGCCGCGGGGAGAGCGGAACTCCTCCACGCCATTTGCCTGGAACCAAAGGCTCCATCCCTTGCGGTCGGCATCATGGACATGTGGCCAACGGACGAGATCCGCTGCGCATCGAGGGGTGCCGAGACGATCGACGAGAGCGGGTGCTGCCACGACAACCATTTCAACCGTCACGACGTGGTCGCTGCGTAGGCCCGGATAACGGCCGATACCATGACGCACGGCGACATCGACGCTGCCGCGGGAAAAGTCGGCAAGGGCGCTGCTTGCGACGATTTGGAGATCGATTTCTGGGTTGATCTCCTGAAAGGATTTCAGGCGTGGCACAAGCCAGGCCGATGCGAAGAATGGCGTGACGCTGACGGTCAACATGCCATTGTCATTGGCTGCCATGACCCGTCGCGACGCTTCGGCAATTTGGCGAAATGCATTTCGAACCGCTGGCAGGTAATCCCGGCCCGCATCCGTCAAATAGATGCCACGTGTCACCCGTTCGAACAGTTTCACCCCGAGATGTGTCTCCAGTGACTTCAGCATCTGGCTGACGGCGCCGGGAGTGACGCAAAGCTCGTCGGCCGCCATCTTGACCGAGAGATGGCGCGCGGCTGCCTCGAATGCCTTCAGCGCATTGAGTGGGGGGAGATGGTGGCTCATAGTTTAGCTTTTCTAACCCATATGGTTGATTAGATCTGGTTTGTCGGAAGCTGGTGAGGTGCTTTAACACGTTGTAGTGCCGATTGTCTTGCTGCTCTTGGTGAGGGGACGGTTGGATTGAGGCAGATTTTCTAAGGTATGTGCGCTCACCGCAGTCGGGAAGAAATTGAATGGCGATAGGTTCGGATGATTTCACTTTTCTTAGCCTCAGGGACATCGGAGACAGAATCAGGAGAGGGTGCGTTTCCTCGCGTGCGGTGACCGAAGCGCAACTTTCGCGCATTGCGCGTTGGGAGCCGGAGCTTCATGCCTATGCGCAGGTGATGGACACAAGCGCGCTGGAACAGGCGAAAGTGGCAGACGAAGAAATCGCCGCCGGACGCCATCGCGGTCCGCTGCACGGCGTTCCTGTTGCCGTCAAAGACCTGTGCTGGGTCGAAGGTGTGCCAAGCAGGGCCGGGACACTCGTCCATCACGATTTCATACCCGACGAAAACGCCACCGTCGTCAGACGCCTCAGGCAAGCAGGCGCGATCATTATCGGCAAGACGCAAATGACTGAGGGGGCCTATTCGGACTACCATCCGGCAATAACCCCATCTGTCAATCCGTGGAACGCGGACTACTGGACCGGGATTTCCTCGAGCGGTTCAGCAGTCGCTGCGGCAGCGGGCCTTTGTTTCGGCGCGATTGCGTCGGACACGGGCGGATCGATCCGCTGGCCATCGGCTGCAAATGGCGTCACCGGCCTCAAGCCGACATGGGGACGGGTCAGCCGCCACGGCGTCTTCGATCTCGCACCTTCGCTCGACCACATAGGCACGATTGCGCGAAGTGCCGTCGATGCGGGGATCATTCTTGCCGCCATCGCGGGGGCTGATCCGAAAGACCCTACGGCGGCCGCCCAACCGGTACCGGATTTCGCTTCCGCTTCGCGCGGTGGGATCGGCGGTTTACGGATAGGTCTCGATCCACGTTGGAACAGCGAGGATGTGGAGCCCCAGACACAAGCTGCTCTCGACGACGCCGCCGTCGTCTTTTCGGATCTCGGCGCGCTCATGGTCGAGATCAAGTTCCCAGACGTGGGGCAGGCCGTCTCCGATTGGGTGCCTAACTGCGCCGTGGAGGCGGCAGCGGTTCACGCGCGAGACTTTGCAGAAAACAGGAACTTGTACGGACCTATCCTTGCCGGCGTCATCGAAATGGGGAGAACCGTCTCAGAGGCGGAGTATCAGCAGATCCTCCTGCGACGGGCGATTTTCCGCCGTGAGGTCGAAGCCTTGTTTGCGGCGGTCGATCTGATCCTGACCCCCGTACAGCCGTTCGCCCCGCTGACGCTCGCTGCCCTCGCAACACTTGGCGAGCAGCCGGATCTGATCGCCAGGCTGCAGCGCTACACCTGCCCCCTCGATATGAGCGGCCATCCGGCACTGACGTTTCCTGCAGGCTTCGCAAGGGACGGTATGCCGATCGGCGTTCAATTGCTGGCGGGGCAGTTCCAGGAACTGACCCTGGTGCGCGCGGTAGCTGCATTCCAGGAGCATACGACCTGGCACCAGAGACACCCGGCAAAAGGCTGATAGAAAGGGAAACATCATGATCGCTTTCCATCAACGCCGGGACTTCTTTTACGGATGGGTTGTCGTTGCCGCGACATTTGCAGTGACATTCGTGGGCTTTGGCAGTGCCTATACCTTCAGTGCATTCATCGAAGCGTTACAGCGGGATCTCGGGGCATCGCGTGGCTCCATTTCGCTTGTTTTTTCGACGGCGGGTTTCTTGTATTTTAGCCTGGGCGTTATCTCTGGTCCGCTTGCCGATCGGTTCGGAGCAAGATCGCTCTGTGTTGTCGGCATGGCGCTTGTCGGTCTCGGCCTTGCATTGGCGGGGCAGGCGCGCACCATTGCTGAGGCCTATGCAGCTTACGGTCTCGGCATAGGTCTTGGCGTGGGATGCGCCTATGTGCCAGCCCTTGGGGCAGTGCAGCGCTGGTTTGTCGCGCGACGTGGCCTGGCATCGGGGCTCGCGGTTAGCGGTATCGGTTTTGGTACCCTTATCATGCCGCCGTTGGCGACGTGGTTGATTTCGACCCTGGGCTGGAGAGGGGCCTATTTGGTGCTTGGTGGAGCGGCCGCGGCGGTCGGCGTCGGCGCCTCGCTGCTGCTCGAAGACGATCCGGGGCAACGTGGACTGCGGCCGGACGGGGCCACGGACGAACCCGGCATCGAAAGTTCGGCGGCAAAGGAGGGCGTCTCAGTCAAGGATGCAATACGCACGCCGCGTTTTCTTGGCATGTACGTGGCATGTCTGTTGAGCGCAGTCGGCGTATTCGTTCCGTTTATTCATCTTGTGCCGTTTGCAGTCGATCACCAGATCGCTCCAGCGGTCGCTGTCCTACTCTTGAGTGTGATCGGCGTTGGAAGCACAGCGGGGCGCTTTTGCCTTGGGGGCCTTGCGGATCGTTTGGGTCGGGACACCTTCCTGGTGATAATGTACGCAGGCATCGCCGTTTCGCTTGCAATTTGGGCTTCGTCTGCCGGATCTTGGGCACTTGCTGCCTTCGCCTTGCTGTTCGGATTGTTCTACGGTGGCTGGGTCGCGGTACTGCCGGCCGTGGTTGCCGATCATTTCGGTCGCCGCAATGTCGGTGGGATAATCGGCCTCCTTTACACGAGCGTCGCAATCGGCACGCTGATCGGTCCGAGCCTCGCTGGCTTTATCTATGACGCCAGCAACAGTTACTTCTCGGCCATTGTGATCAGTGGAGGTGCCAACGCGGTGGCCGCGCTTGTGGCGTTCGTGACGAGCGGCCTCCCACGGCACATTCTACATGACGACCAGATGAATTGCAGCTGATGGCGGTCCTTCTCAACCGGGAGTAAACATAGGGGGCAGGAACCGCGAGACCGGCCAATCAACATTCAAGGGGGAACGATCAATGAGCATCGCAAGCAGGGGCCGCATTCTTGGCAAATTGTTCGGGTGCCTTGTTCTGTTCGCTGCCCACGAGTCCCTCGCCGAGGTGCTGGTGGATCCCGACGTTATGGCGGTCGTGGAAGGTGGGTACTGGAGAGAAGACGGCGTTGGAGAAGGCAGCTATCGCATCATCGTTGTAAGACAGGGTTTCGAACACGTTTCGTCGCGTGTCGTGGCGGAATGGAAGCTAGCGGCGAACGAAAAGGGCCGGGCCCGGATTATTCATTCCGTGGAACTCGTCAAGGGCGGCTTCTACAGCGTTGGTGCCCCCGAGATCGAATTTTCCAAAGGTGGAGCACGCGTTGAGCTTGGGGGTACCGCGACTTTTGCGCCAGGCACGACAGTTGTTTGCCATTTTGTGCTTGCGCCTGGAGGGAAAGTCACGGTGCTCAAAGCGTGTGGGGATTAGCAGCGTCGTATGCCAAAGCGGCCAAACGCTTTCTCGGCAAGGCGTTGAATGGCCTGAAGGACTGGGAACAGCCAACCGTCATCAACACCGACAAGGCTCCGACTTATGGCATTGCTATTGCCCAATTGAAGGCCGAAGGCAAATGTCCCGGAGGCCTTGTGCACCGGCAGGTCAAATATCTGAACAACGTCGTTGAGGCCGATCAGGGCAAGCTGAAGCAACTGATCAAACCGCGCCGCCAAGTCCGAATGTTGGTAAGCGCTGCAAGCATCTCCGACATTCTCATCTCCTTCGGATCATGCCCGAAGAATCGCATGGTAGCCCTTGTGTATCAAGGCTACCGCTGTCTTTGGTTGATAAAAGCCATCTATCGACTGGAAGTTCCGTTCTCCGGTGGTGGAGCGCTTTTGCGTAGCCTTTCTGACCCTTAGGCACTCGACGCACTTATGTGGCGCTCACGTGGGGAACAGGAATGTAACGGCGGGCGCGAACGCCCCAGCCCTGCGGGCCGCCCTCCGGGGATTCCGCCCAGTAACGTGCTCCGACCTGGAAGCTGACGGGTTGCTTGTCAAAGGTGACGAGCTTCGACACCGAGAAGTTGATGGGCACGCTCCATTGGTCGCTTTTCCAGTCGTACGTGCTTTCGGTGTCCAACGTGAAGGTCCAGGCATCATGCGTCGTGTAGGAAGCGAACGGCTGCAGGAACGTCGAACTGATGTCCGCACGCCCGCCGTCTCCCGCGACTGACCAGATATGATTGGCAAGCGTGCCGTAGGTCCATGGTCCCTCCTGCTTCAAGAAACACCTGTGGGACCGAGCCCCAGCTTCCCCCCGCCAAGCAGAGGCTCCGTCGCAGTTGAAATAAGGATGGCGGGACCAGCGCCCCAGATCAGCCCGCCGGCCGCGGATTCCTTGGGCGAGAAGAAAAAGCTCTGGAGCGTATTTCCAAGTCCAAACTGGCTTCCGCTGCCCCCTGCGATGTCGTCCTGTGATGTTACCGGGACAATAGTCCTCGAGATGACGTTCCAATCGTCGTTCAGCTCAAATGGAATGACCGGCTGAATGTTCAGAACCGCCTTGTGCCCGTCGCTTGGACCATATCCGCTGTCGTAGTTGAACTGGAAGGGTACACTCACCAGCGAGGCAATCGGATTTGACAGTTTCTTCGCTAGATCGGCGTCCTGCGTCATCAGGAAGGCAGCGCCAAGGTCCCCGTGCGAGATTCGGGGCTGGAGACAGCATTTTGCAGCTGGCACGGGATATCTTCGGCGCTGGGCTCTGGATGCGGCGTCGCGTCCTCCCCTTGGGGGATGCTGCCACTGTCTCTCAATCTGGCTTCAAATTCGTAATTTGTTGAAATCGAGCCTAAGTCTCCAACGCCAAAGGTTCAATGCCTCATCGGCAACCAGAAAGCCACATCTTACGCGAGTAAAACGTGTCGTGCTCACTGTAGGTTACAGTTACGTACCTTGCGTCTCTCCTGCCAGCGCTCACGATGGCCGAAAAGCAGCGCCGGTATTTGGCATTGTCCTTCCTTTGAACTCAGGCCTCACACAAACGGATAGATCAAATGGGAAAGGGTGTCGAATTCGTAACGAGCTACTTCAAAACGAGCGGTCAGGCGATCGAGGAACTCGCCGCCCAATGCGAGGCCTTTCGCGAACTCTGTGAGGATTTCGCCATAGCCAATGAGGAGAAGGACCGATGGCGGCGCTCCACATCTTCCGGACGGCAACAGCGGATCGCCGAGTATCAGGAGCTCATAGACAGCATCCTTATCGACATCGAGCGGGAACTGGAAAGGTTCGGCAAGGGCCCTTTCGCAAAACCATACTAATCCGAGGAAACTATCTTTCAGATCACGGATCATGAACGCGCAGAGTGGCCGACTGACACCCCCGGCCATTCCGTGTCAGCCGACAACAGGTGCGCACTGCTAATCAATCTGGGGCTCCCGCAATAGGGCCAACCGGGACAAGAGGGAGTGATACAGATGAACAAATTATCCTGCATATGCCTGGTCGCTCTGGCGGCGGGCCTGCTATCCACCGCGCCAATGTTCGCACAGGACGCCATGTCAGCGCCGGCGCAAAAGACGATCGGGGCGACAAAATCGCAAATGGTACCGTCTCTTGCCGTTCTTAATTCTGCGGGAGCAAAACTCGAAAACGGCAAGCTCACGATGTCCGGCATCACCGCCAGTTCGATCGTCTTCGCCGATCGGCCGGTGCGATCTGCAGGTCACGTCCTCACCTCCGAGTTCATCAAGCAATGGGGTGAGGGAACGGACAGCTTCGCCAAGGACCCTCCTAATGCAACAATATCAGTCCTGAGCGGCAGAGGTGACTCGGTCGCCGATGCAGTGGTCGTCTTGAAGGCGCCCAAGCTCGAGGGTGGTAATCTGACTTTCGAAGTTTCCGTCCTGGAAGGTGATCTGGTTGGGGCGGACGGCCCGGCATCGCTGTTTATCGACTGGTTTGCTGCTCGAGGCCCATACGGCGGGGTAGCGGTTGGTGGTCGTGCCCCGGTCTGGCGCGGGGGATGGTATGCGCACCCGGGAGCCTATTACGGTGCAGGCGTAGTCGCCGGGGCTGCGATCGGCGCGGCAGCTGCCGAGCGTCGCTACTACGCTCCTGGGGCCTGTGGCTACTATCCCTATCCGCCCTGCTACTAGGAGCGCGTTTGGGCATGTGCCAGCGCGCGAGAGCCGTCCCCTTGCAAACCTGGCAGGGCCATTCTTGTGTGAAGCTATATACGTTCACAACGCGCCGGTATTGGAACTTGCGACGAAGAAAGGGTGCGAAGCTCGATCACGCAGCTTCCGACATGTAAGGGCGATCATCATTCAATCGCCACCAGCAAGGCTGTATTTGCACCGTCTCAACAAAAAATAGCCATCCGGCGCCGTTCCGGCCCGTGCGGTCGCGACGGGATAGGCCGGTAACCACGCGTTTCGTTGCCGCTTGGGCCACGAGCGCAACCCAAGAGAGGAGCATGACCATGAAACGCATTGCAGTGTTTTCCGTAATTGCCGCCCTGTCCGCCATTAGCTTTGGCGGAATAGCTTATGCTCAGGCTGAAATGAACTGGCCGGCCAATATCGAAAAATCGGTGAGTGAATTCAAGGGCGATAAAGTCAACGTCGTTCAGATCAGCACGCTGGCGGAACAGAATCAGACCCGCTTGTGGGTGGAAAACGCGACGCCGGAGCAGCGTAAAGCCCTGGTCACGGCGATCGAAGCCAACAAGCCGCTTGCGGAACAGTTGAAGGCGCAAAATGTCGAGATAGAAAATATCGGCGGCGCCGAACAGGCCACTGACGGCGGACTGACGATCTACGTTCGCTGAGCGTCCCTAGCCGCTGAAGCGGGATGCGGGACATACCGCGTCCCGCTTCTTCTCTCACTCCATAAAGCAATCTCCGCGCAATTTCCTCCGGAACATACATCACGAGGCGGCGCTCCAGGTCTATCGGCCTGATGGTTGCACAACATGCAGGGCCGAGCCGCTACATGCTCTGCGGGTTGCCAATGGCAACATGATCTCGTGTCGGTGCAGAGGCGGCCGGATATGAGGCGAATTAAACTCGACAAGCCTTAGAATTTTACGGCGAGCCCGAGGATTGGACCCTGCTGGACCGTATCAAACAGGAAACCATCGTCGTCGTAGTCAACGCCCAGTGCACGATAGCCGGCGATTGCCGATATTCGATCGTTGAACTCATAGCCGATGCCCAGCGCAACAAAGCGACAAGGAGTTTCTCCATTGAGGGTACGTTGGAGGTTCTCACGGCTAGGAAGTCGGGGCGTGAGGGGCATCGCCAATGGCCAGACGAGGTGAAGGCCAAGATCGAGACGCCCGTGGTGGAGCCGCCAGCGACCAAGCCAATCTCCCGTGCCGAGATCTCGTCGGTCCTGTCACCATCCGGCTTGAGGAAGGCGCGTCCGCGCTCGATCACCAGTTCGCGCAATTGCGGGAGGAACCTCCACACCGCCTTGCGTAATTTTCGAGGTCTCAGACTAAGGTCGAACCCCCATGCGTCCAAAGTCTGACCACCGGAACGGAAACTCCGCCACGAGGTTTAGTAAGCGGTTCCCGCATTGAGAGTGGGAACTACAACAACCAGACTTGGAGGAGAACATGAGAAAGCTTGTCAGCTCCGCCCTCGCAGGGCTGTTTCTGGTCAGTGCTTCTAGCGTTGCCCTGGCTCAGACGGTCGTTATCACGCCAGAGCAGGAAACGGTCGTTCGCGAATACGTGAAGAAAAAGCCGCTTGCTTCCATCAAACTTCCTGGAGTGGAGCTCAATGTCGGCTCGACGGTTCCGGAAACCGTGGAACTGCAAACGATTGATGCGCCGGACATCAAGTATCGTTATGTCGTCGTTGACAACCGAACGGTGCTGGTAGACCCAGGAACACGCAAGATCGTCCGGATTATCGACTAACCGTCGCAGGCTCGCTGAGCCCCTGCTGACTGGTCAGGGGCTCAGGTTCAGGGCCACCTCTGCTCTAGGAAACGCCAAGCGCGAAATTCCCCGCGCCGTCTTCTCTTGAGTAAGCTGACGCATAAGGTGTCCACCAAAATAAGTGGACACCAAGTCGTGGAAGAAGATGATCAAAAACTGAGTGTGAGGCGAAGGACCACCGATCAGCCGCCGAACCGCTTCCAGAGACCCGGAGGTCCGTTGTGGGTATGGTTCTTGTCCCCAAAACCCCAGCCGGGACGTGTGCCACTGGACTTGGCAATGGCGCGCGAACTCAGGCTCGTACCAAGGAGGAGGGTAATCGCCGGAGGTGTTACAACGGCAAAACGCCCGGCCTTCTTGAGAAAATCTCTCCGCGCCTGCGCTTCAGTTTCCAGTCCCTCAGGGACCTTTTCTGAGTCGTTTCTCTTCTCCATGGCCCTGGCTCCTTTGCAAACACACAGTATACATCCTGTCCGTGTAGGAACCATCCAGACCTTAGATTTGATTCCTAAATCTTTGAGCGTAGCCCCTTATTCGAAAGGATGAGGCCTGCGCGACCCACCAGTTCAACCGGGTTGCGGCGCGCCAGTTCAACGGCACGTGAGCCGGGCAGCCTATCTCGTTTACACGACGTTATGCGTCGCGATCGATTTCGAAGACTTCGGTCAGCCCTTTCATCTCGCGCACGCCCTTGAACGAGGGATGCCGGAGCTTTCCGTCCTGCGTCCACGCTCAGTTCGCGAAGCTACACCGATACCTTGTTAACCCCACACAGCTTGTGACTGGATTCTGAGATTCCCGAGGCTATCGGGGTCTTTGATGTCCGTCGCAAAGTCCTCGAAAGTGAGCTGCCAGATGCGGGCCAGCTGCGCGTTGCAGGCGATCGCGTCGTTAACGATCCTCTGCATGAAGACGACCTCAGGCTCTTGGCTGGGGCAACCCTTCTGCTCCGAGCCTTCTTCTCAGATCGTCAGCCATAAATCGCCTCCGCATAGAGATCCAAGAGAACTGCCCCGCTGCCGGGGCTCCCAAGTTTCCACGAAATTCGGACGGGCGCGGTAGGCCCCATCCGCGCGGGGACACTTGATGATGGGTGGGGCCTAGAGGCGTTTTCGATCGGGGAAGATCGAAGTAGCGGAGTAGAACCCGCGACCCCCCCTAAAGTTCCGCCATAGGACTTCAGTCTCACACGCCACCGGCAAAGGTCTCAGATCAGTTGTCGCGTTGTCCCGGCGACACATATTTCACTCAGGCCCATGGCGAAGCATCCACCTTTGCGGCCAAGGGCGCATAATGGTTCCAGAGCTGTCCGCATCGACCCTTCCGGGCAGTTCTGGCACCACTCGATTTTAACACCAGGAAGACTCTCGCGATGTACCACAGAGAACGTTACGCGAGCGGAGAGCATCGATCGGATTGCCGATAGGCGTAATGCTGTTTTCGATGCTGGCGATTGCTGCATACCTACTCATTGGCGGCGCATTTTCCGGCGACGGAAGCCGGAATGTGGCCGTCAACATGGCGCAGGTAACTCAGGAATAGCGTCGACGTCCGGGCACTACCGCGCTCGTGAAACGAGGCGGCTCCTCCCCGCCTCGTGATCACGACAGTTTCAAACTGCAGTCGTCCGTAAAACGAAATCCGCCCGGCCAGGGACGGGCGATCGTATTGGTTCACGCAATACGTCTACTCCCGAGGGGGTAAATCATCGGTGTCGTCCATGTCTGGGTCCAGGGGCGGCACATCGACCTCCTCGGTGTCGTCCTCCTCGTCCGGGTCTTCCGCATCCGGAACCGGGTTCCGAGGTTCAAGCAAATCCTCTTTGCCAAGCGGTCCATCTTCTGGAAGTTCATCGGGCCGCTCGCGTCCTTGACCACTTACCACGGTCATACCCTCAGCTTTTTCGATCACTGCTGCGACCGCCGGAACCACCAGAGCCGCCCGAGCCGCCCGAGCCACTCTTGCCGCCGGAGCCGGAGCTTTTGCTGCTTCCGCTGTCCCGGCTCGTGGATTGCCGTTTATTATCATTCTTGTGGCTTTGCTCACCAGCTTTTCGCTGCTGTTCGCTGCTGCCGCTTTGATTTGCCATTATCGTTCTCCTTGGTTTGTGCCCAGTCGATTTGACCGAGACGAACCCAAGCCCGGCCGATCGATAAGGTTCCGACAGCACCGTAAATATTGAGGTCGTCATTTCTTGAGCCGAGATGCACGGGGTCGATACGGATAAAAGATGCATTAGCAGTTGGTTCCGGGTGACCACGGGGCCGAGGTGAGGATGTATTGCCAAGAGGCTTCTATGAGAGGAAGCGGGAATACTTCGCGACGCCGGGCTATGATCGGTTGGACCATCGCCTTGCTTTGCTGTCCTTTTCACGAACCGGTCGCGGCGGGCGTTCCCGGGATTGTCGGAACCGAACGCTCCCGCGCCGGCGCTATGCAGGTGGACAGATCAGCCGCAGCCTCGAGCGAGGATCCCGGCCCACACACCGATTTCGCGCAAGTGTGCTCCGTTTACGATCGCCTTTGAGCCTAGGCGCAAACCTGCCGCAAGTCTTATGATTCCCGTCTCGTTGGAACTTCGGGCCGACATCAAGATTTATGGCTTGGAAGGTTGGAGGTTATTCATGACGAACTTCAACAGCATCCCCGTCGCAGAATTTGCCGCCCGGCTTACAGCGATGACAGAGGACGAGGTTTTTTCTGTCATGAGCGATCTGGAAGCTGCAAGCGAATCCGTTGAAGGCACGGAACGCGATGAGGTGCTGTCGCGGATTGGATTAATCGAGGAAGAAATCGGAAAGCGCTTTCCGGGTCAGTTGCTGGCGCCGTATCAGGACTGGAAAAAACGCAACCGCTGAAATGAGCCTCTGAATAAAACCATATCAGGAGACACCCAATGGCCGACGTCAGCAACACTAAGATCAGGGCGACGGTCCAAACCCTAGAAGCGGCCGATCTTGCCGTCGAACACCTCGTTCAAAACTGCATCTCGAGGCCTGACATCTTCATCGCGTCGGCAAGTGACCGCAAAACAGCGGGCTCCGTGCTACCGGGTGGGGACGCTTCTCCTGGGGGACGCGCTCGTTGCGACGTGCCGGTCGCAGGCGAGATCGAGGCCTTGGCGGATATCGCATCCAGTGATGTGGCGACCGTTCGGCGCAGTCTCGGTGACGCCGGCCCACTCCGTATATCGAGCCGCTGAGCATGACCGACAATCTCTCGAAATATCGTGCCAAGCGCGATTTCCAGAAGACCCGCGAACCGAGCGGTGAAGTACACGTCAAGCCTTCCAGTCGCCGGCGGTTCGTGATCCAGAAGCACGATGCCACCCGTCTTCATTATGACCTGCGGCTGGAACTCGACGGGGTGTTCAAGTCCTGGGCCGTGACCAAGGGACCGTCGCTGGACCCGCACGACAAGCGGCTGGCGGTTGAGGTCGAAGATCACCCGCTCGACTATGGTGACTTCGAAGGCACGATCCCCAAGGGCCAGTACGGCGGCGGCACGGTGATGTTGTGGGACCGTGGCTATTGGGAGCCGGAAGGCAGGAAGTCACCGGAAGATGCCTTGAGGAAGGGAGACTTCAAGTTCACGCTCGAGGGCAAGCGTCTGCACGGCAGCTTCGTTCTGGTCCGGATGCGCAGCCGCGACGGCGAAAAAAGGACCAACTGGCTGCTGATTAAGCATCACGACGATCATTCCGTCGAGGAGAACGGCGCCGCGATCCTTGAGGAAAATGCCACCTCGGTGGCCTCCGGCCGCAGCATGGAGCAGATCGCCGAAGGCAAGGGTCGAAAACCGCGCCCGTTCATGATGGCCAATGCACGTGCCGAGGCCGACGCCGTCTGGGACAGCAAGCACGGCCTGGCGGCCGGCCAGCGTAAGAAGCGGTTGCGCAAGGATGCTGCGACTTCCGTCACCGCCGACCTGCCGGAGTTCATTGACCCGCAGCTTTGCGATAAGCTTCACCGGCCACCGGCCGGCGATGACTGGCTGCACGAGATTAAGTTCGATGGCTACCGGATCCAGGTGCGGGTTGCTGATGGCAAGGCGACGCTGAAGACCCGCAAAGGCCTGGACTGGACAGCGAAATACCTCGAGATCGCGGAGGCTGCTTCCGTATTGCCCGATTGCATCATTGATGGCGAGATCTGCGCGCTCGATGAGAACGGCGCCCCCGATTTTGCGGCCCTGCAAGCGGCCCTGGCGGAGGGAACGACCGGCAATTTGGTCTACTTCGCCTTCGACCTTCTGTTCGACGGCGAGAAGGACTTGCGGTCGATGCGATTGGTCGAGCGAAAGGAGCGGCTTCAGAGCCTGCTCCATGAGACGACTGACGATCGCCGCATCCGCTATGTCGAACATTTCGAATCCGGCGGCGACGCGGTGCTGCGGTCCGCCTGCAAGCTGCATCTCGAGGGCGTCATCTCCAAGCAGATGGATGCGCCCTATCAAGCGGGCCGCACCGAAACCTGGGCGAAGTCGAAATGCCGCGCCGGCCATGAAGTGGTTATCGGCGGTTACGCCAAAACCAACGGCAAGTTCCGGTCTCTTCTGGTCGGCGTGCATCGTGGTGAACACTTCGTCTATGTCGGTCGTGTCGGAACCGGCTACGGCGCCAGGAAAGTCGAGTTGCTGCTACCGAAACTGAAGGCGATCGAGACGGCGAGATCGCCGTTCACAGGTATCGGCGCTCCGAAGAAGCAGGCCGAAGTTGTCTGGTTGAAGCCCGAGCTGGTCGCCGAAATCGAATTCGAAGGGTGGACGGCAGACGGCCTCGTCCGTCAGGCAGCGTTCAAGGGGCTGCGCGAGGACAAGCCGGCGAAGGAGGTCGAGGCCGAGAAGCCGGCATCGCCCGGCAAAACCGACACGCCGGAGCCGGCGGCGACTGCGAGGGACAGCTCCGTCCGGCGCAAAGGCGCCAAGGCAGAGGTCATGGGCGTCCTCATTTCCAACCCGGACAAGCCATTGTGGCCGGACGCGGGTGATGGCGAGCCCGTCACTAAGGAAGATCTGGCGCGCTATCATGAGGCGGTTGGCGTCTGGCTGATCGAGCACATCAAGGGCCGGCCCTGTTCGATCATTCGGGCGCCCGACGGGATCGGCGCAGAACAGTTCTTCCAGCGGCATGCGATGCCCGGCACCTCCAACCTCCTCGAGCTGGTGCAAGTCTTCGGCGACAAGAGGCCTTACCTGCAGATTGATCGGATCGAGGGGCTGGCGGCGATCGCCCAGATCGGCGGCGTCGAGCTGCATCCGTGGAATTGCGAGCCCGGCAAGCCGGAAGTACCCGGCCGGCTGGTGTTCGACCTCGATCCCGGGCCCGACGTGCCGTTCTCGACCGTGGTCGCGGCCGCCCGTGAAATGCGCGACCGGCTCGACCAACTCGGCCTCGTCAGTTTCTGCAAGACGACCGGCGGTAAGGGACTGCATGTCGTCACGCCTCTTGCCGTCAACAAGCGCAAACCGCTGTCATGGACTGAGGCCAAAGGCTTCGCGCACGACGTGTGTCAGCAGATGGCGCGCGATAATCCCGACCTCTATCTCATCAAAATGACCAAGAGCCTGAGGGGCGGCAGGATCTTCCTGGATTATCTCCGCAACGATCGTATGGCGACGGCCGTGGCGCCACTGTCGCCGCGCGCGCGGCCCGGCGCCACGGTTTCGATGCCGCTGACCTGGACTCAGGTGAAATCCGATCTCAACCCGAAGCGATTTACCGTGCGCACCGTGCCGGCGCTGCTTGCGAAAACCTCGGCCTGGCAGGACTATTGCGACGGCGAGCGTCCGCTTGAGCAGGCGATCACGCGGCTCGGGAAATCAAGGCGGGCAGCGTGATCTATGAACCGTGTGTACGGTCGCCTCTGGACCGTGCCCTACCGTTCGTTCCAGGAGTTGCGGAAGCGCTTGAAGGAAATCGAGGCTGCCGTGGAGCGTAGCGAGCCGGAGGCACGGCGGGTGCGGCGCGAGGCGATCAAGGGCACGGCGGAAGAGGCGGCGTCCAAGCAAGGACGAGGGAGTGCCGGCGGAAACGCTATCCGGTCCCTGCCAATGAGGCCCACTCCAGCGGCGCTATCGGCCCGCTGGTCGGGGCGATTTTCTGCTACGGACGGCGCGTTGGCGGACAGGGCCCTGCTCGATGGCTTATACTTTCGCGCGGCGAATGGCGAGGAATATGGCTGGACGTCCTGGCGAACAGGCACGTTGGAAGAACTGGTGACAACCTGGCCGGCGTGGACGCTACCGGAGCAACGCGAACTGGAGCGCGGCTGGTGGATGCCAACGCTCGATGAGTTGCGCGTGGCGCGACTTGGATCAAGGCGGCGAGCCGAACAGAAGGACAAAGTCTCCGGTGAGAGAACAGCAGATCACCCTTGAGGCATTCCGAAGCTTGGCCCCGATCGAGCCGCGCGATCTCGTCGGCCTATGGAAGGGACGCGGCATTCCGGCCGGACATCCATTCGACGGTGTGCTGGAAAATCTCGGCTGGTTCGGCAAGCGGTTCACGCCGGACATGCGGGTGGACGCCTTGCTGTTCCGCTTGGGGAGCGCGTCTGGTCGCCATCGATCCCAAATGGATACCGCTTCCCTTGGCGCTGCGTTTGCACGTGCTCGGCCGGACGCGTGTGGCGAAAAACCTGTTTTCCTATCTTCAGCGCCGGCTTCGAGCGAGGGGGCCGGTCGCTTCGCTGAAGATGAGGGTGTTTGGCGGAATCGAGAGTTCGGCGATGGTCTATGACCACCAGCCGATCGTCGATCATTTCCGTCGTATCGACGAGCACACGATAATGGGGGCGATGACGATCACCGGCGACGAGCGGATCTATTTCTTCGAACTCGACCGCGTCGACGAACCTTGCAAACGGGACGGTGGGATATCATCTGTCGGGCATCACCCGTTTCAATAACTGTTTTGCCGAGCAGCTTGACTGAAGCGCACGGTCGTCCGGCTCCGACAGGGCGCTCCCCGCAAGGGGAGCCGAGCGCCCGGTCAGCCGGGGTGGCTTCTCGTTCATGTTGAAGACAGCGGCATTATCCTGGATCTCGCGCAGGCCCTTGTAGGATGCGTGCCGCAAATTGCCGTCGTGGGTCCACCCGCGAAACTCAATCTCGGCAATCAATGTTGGCTGGGCGAACACCAGGTCCTTACCTTTGAGCGGTACGGTCGGCCGCTTGGTCTTCAGCTTGTCGAGCTTGGCGCGCAGTTCCTCGGCATCCTTGGTGTTGAACCCGGTGCCAACTGAGCCGACATAGACCCAGTCATGCCCCTTGCGACCGGCGAGAAGCAGGCTGCCGATGCCGCCGCGTGCAACGGCGGACTGCTCGTAGCCGACGACCATGAAGCTTTCGCTCTGGACGCATTTGATCTTCAGCCAGTCGCCGGTACGGCCGGAGCGATAGGGCTGATCCCGATGTTTGGCAACGATGCCCTCGAGCCCAAGCGAGCAGGCATTTGCCAGAAGTGCTGCGCCATCGCCATGGATTTCCTCCGACACCTGGATCGCCCCGGTGGCGCCGTCGAGGAAACCATCGAGCAGATGCCGGCGGACGGAAAGCTCGGTTCGTGTGAGATCGTGGCCGTCGAAATACAAAAGATCGAAAGCGAAGAACACCGACTCCGTCGACGAGCGCTTGCCGCCGCGTCCGCCAAGCGAACGCTGCAGCGCCCCGAAATCGGAGCGCCCGTCTTTGTCCAAAACCACAGCCTCGCCATCGAGGATGGCCGTTCCTGCGCCCAGCTTTCGTGCTGCCGCGGCGATCGCCGGAAAACGGTGCGTCCAGTCGTGACCGCCGCGGGTGATGATCCGCACGCCCTTCGGCTTGATGTGGATCGCCAGCCGATAGCCGTCCCATTTTACCTCGAAGGCCCAATCCTGACCTTTGGGCGGCACGGTCTTCAGGAGGGCCAGGCATGGCTCGATGCGCTCGGGCATCGGATCGAACGGAAGATGGGGTTGCGCTGCATCGCGCGGCCGGGCCGGTTTCAACTTCAAAAGCTGTTCGTTCTGAAGCAACGGCTTGGTGCGGCGTCTCATCTGCCGCCCCGCTTTTCGGCCGCGACCGATTTCTTCAGGGCGTCCATGATATTGACGACGTTACTGGCTGGTGACGACGGCTGCGGTTTGGCCTTGCCTTTGACCGGCTTCTTCAGCGTCTTCTTCTTGGCGGCGATGATATCAAGCAGCCGCTCCTGGACAGGGTCGGCTACCATTTTCGCACTCCAGTCCTTCGTCTGTTTTTTTATCAGTTGCTGGACCAGCGGCATCATCTCGGAATCGGCTTTCCCATCGCCGATCGCCTCGAAATAGCTATCCTCCTCGCGAACCTCGTCCCCATAGCGCAGGGTCCAGAGCACGATACCCTTTCCGCGTGGCTCCAGCATGACGGCGCGCTCGCGCCGCGAGATCACCAGCCGGGAAATGCCGACCATGTTCTGGGCGTCCATCGCGTCGCGGATGACCGAAAATGCTTCCTCGCCGACCGGGTCGTCGGGGGAAAGATAATAGGGCGTGTCGAGCCAGATCCACTCGATGCTGTCGCGTGGCGTGAAGGTGGAAATGTCGATCGTCCTGGTGCTCTCCAACGCCACGTTCTCAAGTTCCTCGTCTTCGAGAATGACGTATTCGTCCTCGCCGCGCTGATAGCCTTTGACCTCGTCTTCTTCTTTCACCTCTTTGCCGGTGACGGCGTCGACATAATGGCTGACGACTCGGTTCTGGGTCTGGCGATTGAGGGTATGAAAACGGACCTTCTCGCTTTCGGATGTCGCCGGCATCATCTGCACCGGGCAGGTAACGAGCGAAAGTTTGAGATAGCCTTTCCAGTGCGGGCGGATGGCCATAACGACACCCTCCGATCAGCCGGCGCGACGCGGCGGCGCGGCCTGCTTCGACTTCGCGGCAGTTTCTGCTGCCTTCTGGCGACCGGCGCGGCGGTTGGCGTTGGCGGCCGTGCGCTTCGGCTTCGTCTCCTTGGCGCCCAGCCCAGCACTTTCGCGAAGCGCTTGCAATAGATTGCTCGGCTTGGAGGCCACCGGCGCCTTCTTCTTCGGCAACGTGCGGCCCTCGATCTTAGCCTTCACCAGTTCGGCGACCGCGGCCTCGTAGCGATCCTCGAACGTGCTGGCATCGAAGGTGCCCTTCTTGGTTCCGATGATGTGTTCGGCGAGCTCGAGTATTTCGCCCTCGATTTTGAGATTCGGGATCTCCTCGAATGCCTTTTCCGACGAGCGGACCTCGTAGTCGAAGTTCAGCGTCGAGGCGATCAGGCCTTTGCCATGCGCGCGGATGAGGACGGTGCGCATCCGGCGGAAGAGCACGGTCTGGGCGATTGCGGCGACCCCTTGCTTTTTCATGCCGTCCCGCAACAGCAGGAAGGCATCCGTGCCCATCTTGTCGGGCGCGAGATAGTAGGGCTTGTCGAAATAGGTGGTGTCGATCTGGGAGCAGGGAATAAAGGCCTCGATCCTGAGAGTCTTGTCGCTCTCCGGGATTGCCGCGGCGACCTCGTCGGGCTCGAGCACGACATATTGGCCATTGTCGACTTCATAGCCCTTGACCTGATCTTCTCGCTCCACCGGATCGCCGGTCTCGCTGTCGATGAACTCGCGTTTAACCCGGTTTCCGGTTTTGCGATTGAGCGTGTTGAAGGCGATGCGCTCGGATGAGGAGGCGGCCGTGTAGAGCGCCACCGGACAGGAAACCTCTCCGAATTTGATGTAACCCTTCCAATTCGCTCTTGGGCCCGCCATGACACCGACACTCCACCACAATCAAGCGATTCAAGTGATTCGGAGGCGATTCGTTCCGACTCGAAACGAATCATTTTTCAATGACTTAGCTCTGTTCGGCTGCGCGTTTTGCGAGCCCCGCCTAGGTTCCTGATACAATTCGTCTTTTGGCGGCGACTCGCATTTTCTGGGTTTACCAACCTCAAGGAGAACGGCGGACAGCGTCGAAACACCTCGTTGGTTCTGCGCCGCAGTGTTCCAGAAGTAGGTGGGAGGGCCACGCGCGATTTTGTTATGTGACTTGCGGCGACGAGATCTCTCAAAGGCGCGGCGCCGATTGAGGAACTTCCACGTCCGTCACCAGTTTTGCTCGACGAGACAGGAGGTGGACATGGGAATGAAAAAACCGAAAGACGGCGCTCCGGGCACTACCGACCAGTCTCCGCGCTGGGAAGGCCCCGAGGAAAGCAGACCCCGTGGGTATCTTCCGGCAAAGGATAACCCGGATAGTGATCAAGACGCCGCGGGCGAAAATAACCGGGATCCGGAGCGCAGCCGGGCGTCTGATGCCCTTAAGACGAAACAAGATGCAAAAGGCCAGTTCGCCAAATCTCAGGCGGATCGCAAGAGCATCGGCGTATCGAGCGCAAAGCCCACCGAGGTGACTGGGTCCGAGGACGTGTCCGACGACCGTAGCGCGCCCGGTCATAAGGAACCCGCAAAAGACTGGGACGTAGGGTTCGATGAAACCGAGCCGGACCGTTCAAAGTAGTCAAGGCGAGGAAGGGCACGAACGTTTTCTTGACTTCATTCCCCCGCGCTCTAACGCCGCCGATCGGTCGGACTCACAGACCGTCAGTAATCGGCCGCCGCCCGCGGGCGATCTCAGCAGACAGAAGTACCCATCGTCTGTGTCCACCCTCAATCGCATGTTGGCATGCGCACGCCCGAAATCCGTCCGTTGCAACGCAACTGCTGCGTAGCGAACCCATCAGTGATCATATTCCGCAGTGGGAGCGATCCCTGCTCCAATGCCGGGGCCTTGGAAGCCGCCAAAGCTGGCGTGACGGTCAGTCGACGTGATCATGCGGTAGGTGTTTGAAAGTCTTGAAATTCGCTCTGGCGCAGCCAATATTTTTTTCACTTCTTTTTCATCCGGCGTGAATGCGAAAGGAGGACATCATGCTGCACCCGGAATTGGTTTGGATGACGCCCGTCACCGTCCGCATGAAGGACGGGGCGTCCCATATCTTCGCTTCTGTCAACGACGCACTCGATTTCCTGGAAGGCGATTGGGCCATCTATCGCGGCAGACAATACAATCGGGCGGTTCAAACGTGCCGCCGCGCGCTAAACCGAATGACGCCAGTCGCCATCGCACGCGAAGCGTTCATTGACGCCTGCCGAGATGCGGGCATGTCAACGAGCGCGGATGGGCTGCTCGCGACGAAGACCGGCGCTGGCGGTCAACATTCGCCTATCTAGAATGGCTGGGGTCGGGCGCTTCTTAGGGCCCGACTTTCGAACATTCGCTCCGCGGCGCACCATAGCAATTCGCGACCGCGGGCCAAAAATGACCCCGGCAACTCGGGAGGCGCACTGGTGACAGCAGACGGCATGCTGGTCGGCGTCAACACCGCAATCATCGCGCCCGACGACGGCAATGTCGGCATCGGCTTACGGCGCAAAACCTCAGAAGGCTGGCAAAGCTTAGACCTTCTCGTCTCCCATCCGCCGCCATGGTGGCGGGACGGCGGCTTGCAGAGAACTGGGAAAGAATGCCGGACGACCGAAGTGCCGGCGCAATGCTTTCACGGACTTAAGCGTGGACGTCGCCTTAGGGTCCACGAAGCCCTGCTGACCTTGTTGCTGTGATGTTCACCCTTTGGGCCACGAGGATCGCACAATGTATCATCTGGATTGTGCGCTGCGGCCGATCCTTGAGAATGTGCCGTTTCATCGCGCCGTACTTTCGCGAATCTGAAGCTCGAAGCCCAAGTTGACGATCGGCGATTCAATTGGCCGGCCGGCAAGTCGATCCAGCACCATCTGCACCGAGCGCCGGCCGATTTCATAGCGCGGCGTGCGTACGCTGGTGAGCGACGGATAGGCGACGTGCATCATGTCGAGGTCGTTGAAGCCACAGATTGCCATGCTGTGCGGCACGGCGATGCCCGCCCGCTGGCATTCGAACAGCACGCCCATGGCAAGGTCATCATTGTTGCAGAAGACCGCGTCAAGATCGGTGACCTTGCCAAGCGCATCGGCCAGGAGCGGCCCGCCGAGCGATACGCGTGAATGCGTCAGCGTGGTGGTTACCAGTTTGGGATCAAAGAGCTGAGCGGTCTCCAGAGCCGAGCGGTAACCGGCGAGGCGACGCTGCGAGCGAGGATCCATTCGCGCGCCGATGAAGCCTATACGGCGATATCCAGCCTCGATCAGATGGTTGGTCGCCGCCTTGCCGCCATCGAAGTGTGAGAACCCGACCAGCATATCGACCGGATCGTCGCCATACTCCATGATCTGCACGATAGGGCAATCCGCGCTCTCGAGCAGTTTGCGGGTCGTTTCGGTCTGGTCGATGCCGGACACGATCAGCGCCGACGGCCGCTGGCTCAAAAACATCCGGATCAGGCGTTCCTCTTCCCGGGGCGAATAGTGGGTGTTGCCCATCTGTATCTGCAACGGACCGTCGCCGAGCTCGTCATAGATGCCTCTCACCGTGTCGGCGAAGACGATGTTTGTCAGTGACGGCACGAGAACACCGATCACATCGGCTCGGGAGGAGGCGAGCGCGCGCGCATTGGGGTCGGGCGCATAGCCGAGCTGGACCACCGCCGTATCGATCCCCGCGCGCAGTTCGGCCGAAACCAGCGAGGGATCGCGTAGCGCGCGCGACACGGTAATCGCGGCGACCCCTGCCAGTTTTGCGACGTCGGCTATGGTCGGTCTCCCACTGCCGCGTCGGCTTGCCCTCCGGCTCTGGTCTTTGGGAGTGATGTCGTCCTTCACGTCGACTCCTTCTGGCTGCGTGAGCGCAGGGTCCCGACATCGGTGCGGCCGACATACCAGTTCCTTGCGTCCACCTCATCGAAGACGACGGAGATTTCGCGCTCGGACAATCCGGTTGCCTCGGCAATCGCCGCAGTGACCTGGCTGCGGATTGCCGCCTTCTTGGCCGCAGGATCGTCGGCGAGGGTCTCGCGCACGATGGTGATCCGCACGAACGGCATGGCTGGCCTCCTGTCTCAGTCGAGTTTTGCGCCGTTGACCATCAGCCGAACGGCATAAAGCGAGCTGGTCGCGCAGATGTAGAGGATATTTCGCTTAGGCCCGCCGAACACGCAATTGGCGGTGTTTTCCGGCACTCTCACCTTGCCGAGCAAGGTGCCGTCCGGGTGGTAGCAATGGATGCCGTCGCGGGCGCTTGTCCAGATCCGCCCTTCGTCGTCCAGGCGGAACCCGTCAAAGAGGCCAACGGTGCAATCGGCAAAGACCCGCCCGCCCGATATCGCGCCCGCCTCGTTCAGATCGAAGACACGCATATGCGCAGGAAGGTCGGGCCCATGCGTCCGGCCGGTGTCGACGACGTAGAGCTTTTTTTCATCAAGCGAAAAGGCGAGGCCATTCGGCCGCACCATGTCAGTAATGACGGCCGCAACTGCGCCCGTCGCCGGGTCGACACGATAGACGTGGCAGGCGCCGATTTCGCTTTCGGCCTTGTGGCCCTCGTAATCGGACTCGATGCCGTAGGCGGGATCGGTGAACCAGATCGACCCGTCTGATCGCACGACGACGTCGTTCGGTGAGTTGAGCCGCTTGCCGTTCCAGCGATCGGCGACGGTGGTGATGCTCCCGTCATGTTCGGTGCGGCTGACACGGCGGCCACCGTGCTCACAGGTCACCAGACGGCCATGCCGGTCGGTGGTATTGCCGTTCGCGAAGTTCGACGGCTGGCGAAAGATGCTCACATGCCCGTCGGTTTCGTCATAACGCAGCATCCGGTCATTGGGAATATCCGACCAGACCAGATAGCGCCCGGCGGCGAAATAGGCCGGCCCTTCGGCCCAGCGACACCCCGTATAGAGCTGTTCCACTCGGGCGCTGTGGTTGACCAGGCTGGCAAAGCGCTGGTCTACGATCTCGAAATCCTCGGCCATGGGTACCCTCATGCGGCAACGATCGCACTCTGACTGCTGATCGCATGATAGCGCTATCATCACGGAAGGGAATAGCCTTCCTGCATCGCTGTCGACGTCGCCGAATTTCACTTGAAAATTGAGGAGTTCGGTTCTCGGTAATCCGCAAATGTTACTTTACAATTTTTTGTGGTAGCGCTACCTAATTAAGAGACAGCGGTGTTTTCGGGAGGAGACCAGAGCGCCTCGTCAATGGTGAAAGCAGGCATCCAGCGTGCCGGTGCCAGAGAAGTTCGTGCCGTTCCGGGGGAAGGAGTTCCCTCTCGAAACGGAGAACAAAATCAGTGGCGCGCCAATGGGAGGAAATGTCGATGGTGAAGTCACTCGCTGGCGGCATCGTTGCTGCCACTGCCTTTTTTATGTTGGGATCGGCCGCCTACGCGGAGCCGGAAGTGGTTTCAGGGCCCGCGGCGGAGCCGGAATGTTTCGCGCCATGGTCGGCGGACACAAAATTCTTCAAGTTTCCGAAAAAGGAAGGCCCGTACCGCATCGCGCTTGCCAACGGCTACATCGCCAATACCTGGCGTATCCAGATGGTGCAGACGGCAAAGGCCTATGCCGCCCAGCCCGACGTCGCGGCGAAGCTAAAGGAGTTCAAGGTCGTTTCGACGGGTGAGGACGTGCCCGCCCAAATCTCGGCGATCAACAACTTCATCGATTCCGGCTATGACGCCATCGTCGTCAACGCCCAGAACCCGACGGCATTCGCGCCCGTCATCAAGCGGGCGAAGGAAGCCGGCGTGGTGCTGGTTGCCTTCGACAATATCCTCGACACCCAGGACGCGATCAACGTCAACGTCGACCAGAAGGGGCTCGGCCAATTGTGGGGCGAATGGCTCGTCAAACACCTGCCGAACGGCGGCAAGGTACTCGAGGTGCGCGGTGTGGCCGGCACTTCGGTCGACACCGATCGGCACAACGGCATCCATGAGAAACTCCAGGCGTCGGGCAAGAACTTCGAGGTCATCGAGGTCGTGGGCAAATGGGATGACGGGGTGGCCCAGAAGGTGACGGCGGATGCGATCGCCACCAGCGGTCCCTTCGACGGCATTACCGGCCAGGGCGGCGATACCGGCATTGTCCAGGCGATGATCGACGCCAAACATCCGTTCGTGCCGTTTGGCGGCGAAACCGAAAACGGGTTTCGCAAGTTCTGTGCAGCACATGCCGCAGACGGCCTGAAATGCTCGTCGGCCGGAACCGGACCCGCACAGGTGGCCGTTGCCATCAAGACGGCGATCGCCGCGCTCGAGGGACAGGTGGTGCCGCAGTCGGTCAAGTTGCCGTTGGCCATTGTCGAGGATCCGAATTTCAAGGAGGGCCAGGACTACTTCCAGTCCGAATCCGACAATTTCTTCGTCGGTAATTCCTTCCCTACCTGCGGGATCAATTTCTCCGCCCAGGAAATCATGAAGCAGAGCAAGGAAAACCAGTAGGTCGATCAGGAACGGGCGTTGCACAGCCGTGCAGTGCCCGTCGTCCGTAACGGTTTCCCGGAGAGAGCAATGGAAAATGGCGGCCCGCTCTTTCGCATGGAGGGGATATCGAAGCGCTATGGTGGGGTTCGCGCGCTTGAAAATGCCGGACTGTCGGTCAGGGCTGGGGCCATCCACGCCGTTCTCGGTGAGAACGGCGCCGGAAAGTCGACACTCATCAAGATCATGGCCGGCGTCGTGGCTGCGGACGAAGGGCAGATGACGCTCGATGCACAGCCGGTGAAATTCGCTTCGCCGGCTGCCGCCAACGCCGCCGGGATCGCCTGCGTCTTTCAGGAGTTGTCGCTGATCCCGGAACTCAGCGTTGCCGACAATATCGTCATTTCCAATCCGCCGACGCGGTTCGGCATGATCGACCGCAAGGCCCAACGGCGCATCGCAGAGGAGGCGCTGGCGCGCGCCGGTGCCGCCGACATCCATCCTCTGGCGCTGGTCAAGGACCTGCCGCTGTCGCGCAAGCAGATCGTCGAGATCGCCAAGGCACTGGCCCGCAAGCCGCGCATCCTCATCCTCGACGAGGCGACATCGGCGCTGACGGCGGCCGACGTGTCGAAGGTTTTTGCCGTACTGAAGCGATTGCGTGCGGAAGGGCTGGCGCTCGTCTACATCTCGCATCGCATGAACGAGATTGCGGAACTTGCGGACGACTGCACAGTGTTTCGCAACGGCAGCAAGGTTGCGAGCTACGCGGCGGGCACAAGGAGCGATGCGGAGGTCATCGAGATGATGATCGGCCGCGAGTATCACAGCGTCTATCCTCCCAAGCCCGGCCGGCTTGCACAGATTGCGCCTGTGCTTGAAACACGAAATCTGTCCTGGGCGGATCGCCTTCACGACATCTCGTTTTCGCTTCGCTCGGGTGAGATCGTCGGTCTCGGTGGGCTGGACGGGCAAGGGCAGCGCGATCTCCTTCTGGCGTTATTCGGGGTCCTGCGCGGGTTGCGCGGCACGGTTCTCGTCGACGGCAGCCCGATCAGCATCGGCAGCCCTGCGCAGGCGCGCCGGCACGGCATCGGCATGGCGCTCATCCCCGAGGACCGCAAGACCGAGGGGCTGATGCAGCCGATGACGGTGCGCGACAATCTCTCGCTTGCGTCGCTCGATCGGCTGACGCGTGGCGGGATCATCGACAGGGCGAAAGAGGAGAGCGCCATCAATCAGATGATGACGCTACTCGCCATCAAGGCAGGTAATATTGACGCGCCCGTCGGCGCCCTTTCGGGCGGCAACCAGCAGAAGGTCGTCATCGCGAAATGGCTGATGCGGCAGCCGCGCATCATTCTGCTGAACGATCCCACGCGCGGCATCGACGTGGGAACCAAGCAGGAGATCTACCTCTTGCTGCGGCGCCTTGCGGACGAGGGCGCAGCCATCCTGTTCTATTCGACCGACTATGCCGAGCTCATCGGCTGCTGCGACCGGGTGCTCGTGCTTTATGACGGAACGGTGAAACGGGAACTGGCAGGAGCAGAGATAACGGAGCGCGCCCTGATAGCGAGCGCACTCAACATTCCGTCTGCAGAACCAACCCAGCGGGAGCCGGCGCAATGAAGGACTGGGAATACCGACTGGCGGAGCACCGGGGCACGTTGACGGCGCTGGCGATCTTCGTGGTCATGTTCATCATCTACACCGCGAACCATCCGGCTGGTTTCACGGCCAATGTCATCCAGACGGCGGCCAACAAGGGGGTGCTGCTCGCCTTCGTCGCGATGGCGCAAACCATGGTCGTGATCACCGCAGGCATCGACCTCTCCGTCGGCATGATCTTCCTGCTCACCAACTGCCTGGCCTCGTGGCTGGTCGTGGGCTCGCCGCTCGAGACGGCCTTCGGCGTCCTCGTCGTCCTGGCCGTGGGGGCGTTGTGCGGGGCGACCAACGGCGCCATCGTGATATACGGGCGTCTGCAGCCGATCGTGGCGACGATCGCAACGGGGGCGGTCTATTTCGGGATCGCGCTGTTGCTGCGGCCCTTTCCGGGAGGGTCGGTCAACGAGCACCTCGCGGATGCCCTGACGGGACGTATTTTCGCTGTCGTCCCTGCGAGCCTTGTGGCGCTCGCGGCAGTGGTCCTCCTGATATGGGTGCCCTTCAGCCGCTCGGTCTACGGCCGCGCGGCCTATGCCGCCGGCTCTTCCGAAACTTCGGCCTACATGTCCGGCATGCCGATCCGCCGCGGCAAGCTGCTGGCCTATACGCTTTCGGGCCTGGTGGCCGCCCTCGGCGGGCTGTTCCTCACCTTTTTTACCTATACCGGCGACGCGGCCTTTGCGAGCGGCAATGCCTACACGCTGTTTTCGATCGCCGCCGTGGTGCTGGGTGGCGTGTCGCTGTTCGGCGGCAAGGGCAGCGCCATAGGCGCCGTCTTCGGCGCGCTGGCGTTCCGGACGATCGGCGACCTTCTGTTCGTTTTCGATCTCGATCCGCTCTGGCAACCGCTGTTTCAGGGGCTGATCCTGCTTGCGGCCATCAGCCTCGGCGCGCTCGCCCTCTTTCGTGTGCGCAATCGATTGGAGTGGTTTCTGTGAGCGAGACGGCAATGACGCGGGCAACGGAACGGAAGCAGGGTTTCATGCGCAGTCTCGATCCGGCGGTGCTCACCGCATTTGGCTGCATCGTACTGCTGCTTGTCCTTGGCAGCTTCTATTCGCGCAGCTTCCTGTCACCGGAGTATCTGCTGCAGCAATTGAAGGTGGCATCCTTCCTCGGCATCATTGCCACCGGCATGATGCTTGTCATCCTGCTCGGGCAGATCGACCTTTCGGTGCCGTGGACCGTGGCAACGGGCGCAATGATGGCCTGCGCCGCTGCAGCATACGGCCCCCTTGGCACCACGCTTGCCATACCATTCGGCATCCTTTGCGGCATCGGCATCGGGCTCTTCAACGGCGTTGGAGTGGCATACCTGCGCATACCCTCGATGATCGTGACGCTCGCGACGAATGCCGTCGCGCAAGGGGTCATGGTGGTCTACACAGGCGGCTTCTCGCCACAGGATTCCGCGACCGCAGCCATGCGCTATCTCGCCACCGGCGCCTTGATCCCGGGCATCCCGAATGTCGTCTTCATCTGGGCGCTGATCGGCGCGGCGATGGTCTTCCTTCTGCGCCGGACGGGCTTCGGGCGCGCGGTCTACGGTATCGGCAATCGCGAGCGTGCGGCCTATCTTTCCGGGATCAATACCCGCCGCATCGTCATGACCGCCTTTGCCGCCTCGGGCGGGCTCTCGGCCTTTGGCGGGGTTCTGCTTGCAGGTTATGCCTCCAAGGCCGCGCAATCCATGGGCGACGCCTACCTTCTTCCTGCCATAGCGGCCGTGGTGCTCGGCGGCACCTCGATCCTCGGCGGACGGGGATCCTATCTCGGCACGGTCGCCGGCGTCATCCTCATCACGCTGCTGCAATCGATCCTTTCCGTCACGCAGATGCCCGAGGCCGGTCGCCAGATCATCTACGGCGTGGTGATCATACTCATGCTCCTGCTCTATGGTCGTGCGCCAGCCAGCCGTTAAACTTGCGGAGAACAGAGGAAGCGCCACACGCATCCATCTGGCTTCTCGCCAGGCAGTCGATCCGGCAATGGGCTCGAAAGGCCAACCCGCGAGTTGGATGATACATGGGCCGTCAAAGCCTTTCGCCGGTCCTCACCTCGCTCTATTTCGGATCGTACGGACCTGCCGTCCACCAGGCGCTCGCGGCAGAAACGTCACGGAAGGATCTACCCTCGGCGACCTGTCCTCGTGGGTCGTGCCGCAAACGATTGACACGCGCGAGGACGGGTACCTGTTGGAAGAGCAGCTGTGAAGGCCGCAGAAGGATGGAGGCGCTGCCGGAGCGGGCGAAGCGGGCCCTTCATATGTTTTGCTTGGACGGCGAACACTCGCCGAGATCAAAGTCAGACGCTGCCGCCGCTCCTTGCGGATATCATCAGCAACCGTTGGGAAGTAGCCGCTATAGTCGGGCAGCTCGCGATCGTGGAAGGTGTTGCGCCGGATCTCACGATAGATCGTCGATCGATGACGACCGAGGTCGCGCGCCATTTCTTTGATCGGCAGCTTGCGTTCGACAAAGTGGAAGAGGCGGCGTCGATCGGCCAGATTCAGCTGCGAATAGCGTCGGGACATGCCAAAATCTCCGAGGGAAACCATTGAAATCATTGGCATGTTGCACTTCAAATTAGAATGTACCTTATGTGCTTCTAAAATCGCATAATGTATCGAACCGAACGCCCGTCACCTCGCCGTGAATACGACTATTCCTGGATACGCGAGAGCTGATCCATAGCTTCGTGGGGGTCGAAGCCTAGGAGACCTGCGAGCTGTAGAAACTCCACGACGTCCACGCGACGTTGACCGCTTTCAAGGCGGGCCACGAAGGACTGATACTCGCCTAACTTTGCCGCAAGTTCTGTTTGCGTGAGTCCTGCGGCCTCACGCCTCGCAATAAGCAGCGCGATTAGCGCTCTATGCCGTGCCGTACCGAGAGTTTTGGCCACGATTTGCCCACCTGCCTTGAGATGGGGACTTCATTTATATCTGATTTTCAGTTATCTTAAATTCAGATAATGCTCTCAGCTTCAGTGTGCTCATATGGAACTACGCCAACTCTCCTATTTCGTTGCAGTCGCCGAAGAGCTGCATTTCAACCGAGCGGCGGCGCGCATGTGCATCGCGCAGCCGGCTTTGAGCTCCCACATCCAGGCGCTGGAGAAGGAGCTCGGTGTTCGGCTGCTCGAGCGGTCGACGCGGCGGGTCGAACTGACGCGGGCAGGGGAGGTGTTCTACGATCGGGCGGTCCGGATCATTGGCGATGTCGGTGTGTCGGCCGAGATGGCGCGCTCGGTTGCCGGCAAGGCTGCCCGCACGATCAAGATCGGAACCGTTTATCCGGCAACCATAGGCGTGTTGCCGACGTTTCTCGCCCGAATCGGCCGGAAGTTTCCCGATGTCGCTTTGCATGTGAGAAGCGGCTCGACCAGTGACATCATCCGGTCCATCGAAACCGGCCAGATCAATCTCGGTTTCATCCGTCCGGTCGAAAACATCGGTTCCTTGCGCTTCTTCTCGATCGCCCATGAGCGCTATCTGCTGGCGGTCGAAAAGGCGAGCCCGCTGGCGCTTCGAAGCGAGATCGATATCGAGGAGCTGCGCTCCGAGAAGATCATTGCCTTTTCCCGTCAGAATCTCTCCTACTCGGAGCGCTATTTCTCCGAGATGTTCGAGGCCCATGGTCTGACCGGCAACATTGCCTACAGCTGCGACGACACCTTCTCGCTGGTGTCGCTGGTCTCAGCCGGTCTTGGCAGCGGCTTTGCGCCGGAATGGACGAAGGATCTGCCGAACCGCAACTTCGAGCTTAAGCCCGTGCGCGGCGTCGATCTGAAGATCGGGCTTGGTGTTGCCTGGAACAAAGAAGACCCGACCGCATCCCGCGACGACATCATCGACATTGCCCGTTCGCTGGCGCGGCCGGGAAGGTGAGGGCAAGAAATCACCCTTATAACGAGTGGCCAGACCCTCGAAGGAACGGAGCGGCTTGCCGGCGTCTCCGCCCTATCCCCGACCTTTGGCCGACAGGAGCCGGACATGTGTCAGGGATGCTACTTGATAAAACCCGGATACTGCACTTCTTCTCGGTTCACTCCCGTGGAATCCAACCGAACCGGAGTGGGCTCCGGCACGTCGGCCATGTACCGATGAGCGACAAGCCAGTCGCGCAAGATAGTCTCAATCGCGGCGGCCCGGCCGGCGGGCGGCGGTGAAAGGTCCGGATCGGTCATGTAGGCCGCGAGCCCGGCTTCGAGGTCATCTGCAAGAAGAGGCAAGTCTGCTGGATCGGACATGGTAGGCTCCTCTAGGCTTCAGCTAGATAACGAGCTTTCATGGCGCCTGTTCCCAGCGAGGACCTCGGGAGCCCTGTATGGCGGCTGCAGACGTGGGGCGCCGGTTCGTATCCGCTCAAGGCGATAGATTCGTGGTTGGCTTCGGTTTTTTGTTCGCATCGAAATCTGGGCAGCATCCTGAAGTGCACACTCCAATCTCAGTACCGCAGTTAATGCGTCGTGAGGAGCCGCGCTAGGAGAATTGCTTCCATGCTGATTCCCTAAAGGGCAATATCTGCGCCCGCTAGTACAGTGTAGAATACATATGGAAGAGTGGAGATGCCCTCGTTCGGCAAGTCGAGAGGCAAATATGCGCGCCACCAAGCGCCATGTTCTGTCCATTTTGCTGGGTCACAACTTGGAGCTCTCCGAATTGTCTCTCTT
>NZ_JBWKZT010000018.1:0-112493 GCF_059424735.1 Ensifer sp. GW101-20A05
CGAGACTGTCCGCGATTTAGTGAAACGACTGTCCGGGATTTACCGGAATCGCTGTCCCGTTAATCCGAAATCCGCAGTCAAATCAAAGGAGGAGGTCGATGTGGTCATGAAACAGGCCGAAGACGCCGGCGCGACCATTACCGATCGCCCACACGACCGCTTCTGGGGCGGCTATTCCGGCTACTTCCAGGATCCCGACGGCCACCTTTGGGAGATCGCCTGGAACCCGCAATGGACTGTCGCGGATTAAAAGGCTCGGGTGGCGCCCGCTACGATCAACTAAGCGGCCGGCGGTGTTAGAAAATACAACGGCCCGTCGCAAGACGGGGTCGTTTTCATTTGTGCGATCATCACGAAGCAAATCTGCTGGTAGCTTCCGCTGCCACGCTCCTTCGAAGATGCGGAGGGGCGATCCTCAGTCGCGGGGTCGTGCGGCTTGTGTCGGCTTAGTTGAAAAGGCTTGAAACGCTTTGCTCTCTCGCCGTGCGGGCTAGCGCTTCGCCTATCAACGGCGCGATGGTGATGCGTCTGATGTTTGGGGTCTCACGTTGCTCTTCGGTTTCGTGAATGGAGTCGGTCACGACCAATTCCTTGAGCTGGCTGGCACCAATGCGTTCGCAGGCACCTTCGGAAAGAACGCCATGGGTGATATAGGTCGAAACGTCCTTGGCGCCAGACATCAACAACGCTTCAGCCGCGTTGATCAACGTGCCGCCGCTATCTACGATGTCGTCGACCAGAAGACATCTCTTCCCGGAAACATCGCCAATAATGTTCATCACTTCGGACACGTCAGCACGGGGTCGCCGTTTGTCGACGATCGCAAGATCGGTACCAATGCGCTTGGCGATGGCACGAGCGCGCGCCACGCCGCCCACATCAGGCGAAACGACCATTAAGTTCTCGATGTCGTAGTGCTGCTCAATGTCACGGGTCATCACGGGTGCTGAATAAAGATTATCGGTGGGGATATCGAAAAACCCCTGTATCTGGTCAGTGTGGAGATCGACCGTTATCACGCGGTTGACGCCTGCAGCGGCGATCATGTTGGCTACCAACTTCGCCGAGATCGGTGTACGGCCAGTGGCACGGCGATCCTGACGGGCATAGCCGAAGTAAGGGATAACGGCGGTGATACGGCGAGCGGATGAACGGCGCAGTGTATCGGCCAGGAGAAGCAACTCCATAAGATTGCCGTCGGCGGGGGCACTTGTCGACTGGAGAACATAGACGTCCTCCCCGCGTACATTTTCATGAAGTTGAACGTGGATTTCCTGGTCGGCGAAGCGCTTGACCGTACAATCTGTGAAGGAAAGATCTAAGTGGTTGGCAATGGCTTCGGCAAGGGCGCGGTTGGAGTTACCGGTCACCAGCTTCATTAGCGCGATCCTGTTCAAGGAGCCTTCGGGAGCAGAAGTTTGAGCTTGGGCACATTTAGAGACTTGTGCGTGAAATCACAACCAAGCGCTGTGCATTCTTGCGAGATGATCGGCCTCCGTTGGACCGCGGCCTTGGCCGGCTTGCCGATTGCGGACGACGAACCTATTTACGCCGTCGTCTCCAAACCAGCCGGAGTCAATCCGCCAGCATAGAGCCCTGCAGGAGCTTGATCTCTCAACGCCAATAGACACAGCGCCGACAAAGACCATGCAACCGATTGAAATCTGCGCCTGGCGTCCCGAATGGCCAACTCAGTTCGCCGTCAAGGCAAAGCTCATCCGAAGCGTGTTGGACGCGCACGCTATGCGCATCGACCACATTGGCTCGACGGCGATCCGAGGTCTGGCGGCAAAGCCGATCATCGACATTCAAATTTCGGTGGCCGATCTGCAATCCGTCGAAGTCCTGAGGGAGAGGATGACGGCCATTGGATACGTGTGGCGACCATCGAATGCTGACCTGACCAAGCGCTATTTCCGAGAGGCGCCAGGCAACGAGCGTACGCATGTTCATGTGCGCGGGCGCGGAAGCTGGAGCGAGCAATGGTCCTTGCTGTTCCGGGATTACATGCGTGCCCACGCCCATGAGCACGCGCCCTATGCAGAACTCAAGCGCGCCTTGGCGGCGCGATACCAGAATGATCGAGTGGCCTTACACCGAGGCCAAGTCCGAACACCTCTGGACAATTATCCATCCTGCAGATCGCTGGGCGGCCCAAACCGGCTGGCAGCCGGGCCCGTCCGACGCTTGACCGCACGCGCCACAGCGAGCGCGAGCACTCTGCGGCCAGTGCCAGGTCGGCCGGCCCCCTGCAGGGCCTGCATCCCGTCGCGGCCGGACTTCCAAAACAAAAGGCCCCGGACGAACCGGGGCCTTTTCTTTGGATCTTAATCAGAGCCGGCTTAAGCCGGCAGACGATCAATGTTCCTTGTTGGCGTAGACCGACTTCTTCGTGAGGTAGATGAGGCCGGTGAAGATCAGCAGGAACACCATGACCATGAAGCCGGTGCGCTTGCGGTCTTCGAGGTGCGGCTCGGCCGCCCACATCAGGAACGACGCAACGTCCTTGGCGTACTGGTCGACCGTCTGCGGCGTGCCGTCATCGTAGGTGACCTGATCGTTGGAGATCGGCTGCGCCATCGCCAGAGCGGCAGCGTTCGCGAAGTACGGGTTGTAATGCGTGCCTTCGGCGACTTCGACGCCCTGCGGCGGCTCCTGGTAGCCGGTCAAAAGCGCATGGATGTAGTCCGGGCCGCCTTCCTGGTAGGGCCAGAACATGTCGAAGACGAACTGCGGGAAGCCGCGTTCGATACCGCGTGCCTTGGCGATCAGCGAGAAGTCCGGCGGAGCTGCACCGTTGTTGGATGCCGCAGCCGCTTCCTTGTTCGCGTAAGGCGACGGGAAGTGGTCGGACGGCAGAGCCTTGCGGGTGAACATTTCACCATCGGCATTGGGGCCGTCCTGAACTTCGTAGTTGGCCGCAAACGCCTTCACCTGTGCTTCCGAGTAGCCGAGGCCTTCGAGCGTACGGAAGGGCACCAGGTTCATCGAATGGCAGGCCGAACAGACTTCGGCATAGACCTTCAGGCCGCGCTGAAGCTGGCCCTTGTCATAGTGACCGAAGGGGCCGGCAAAGCTCCATTCCTGCTGTTCCGGCTTGTGGATCGGATAGTGAGGCGTACCGCCGCCGTGCTCCTCGCCGCCCTTCGCCTCTTCGGCGATAGCTGCACCGAGACCGAGACCAGCGACGACAGCGAGTGACAGAATGCCTGTAACAAGCTTTTTCATTGTTGTGGGTTCCTTATCAATCGCTGTTCTGATCAGGCGCGCGCGGCGGCCGGCTGCGCCTTGGCATTCTGCTTTTCCAGCACCGCTTCGGTGATGGAGTTCGGAATGCGCTTCGGCGTTTCGATCAGACCGAGAACCGGCATGACGACGAAGAAGAAGCCGAAGTAGTAGAGCGTGCCGATCTGCGACATCACGACGTAGAGGCCTTCTGCAGGGCGCGAGCCGAGCCAGCCGAGCATGATGGCGTTGACGACGAAGATCCAGAAGAACAGCTTGTACCACGGACGGTAGACGGCCGAACGGACCTTGGACGTATCGAGCCAGGGCAGGAAGAACAGGACGATGATCGAGCCGAACATCACCAGAACGCCGCCGAGCTTGGAGTCGATCGGGCCGATGTTGAAGGTGATGGCGCGCAGCATCGCGTAGAACGGCAGGTAGTACCATTCCGGAACGATGTGAGCGGGCGTCTTCAGCGCGTCAGCCGGGATGTAGTTGTCCGGGTGGCCGAGGAAGTTCGGCATGTAGAAGACGAACCAGGCATAGACGAGCAGGAAGACGGAGACGCCGAGCGCATCCTTCAGCGTCGCATAGGGCGTGAAGGCAACGGTATCGGTCTTGGACTTCACTTCAACGCCGGTCGGGTTGGTCTGGCCGACGACGTGCAGCGCCCAGATGTGCAGCACGACAACGCCGGCGATCATGAAGGGCAGCAGGTAGTGCAGCGAGAAGAAGCGGTTCAGCGTCGGTTGGTCAACGGCAAAGCCGCCAAGCAGGAACTGCTGGATCCACTCACCCACCAGCGGGAAGGCGGTGAAGAAGCCGGTGATAACGGTCGCGCCCCAGAAGGACATCTGACCCCAGGGCAGAACGTAGCCCATGAAGCCGGTCGCCATCATCAGCAGGTAGATGACCACGCCGAGGATCCAGAGGATTTCGCGCGGAGCCTTGTAGGAACCGTAGTAGAGACCACGGGCGATGTGCAGGTAAACGGCGATGAAGAAGAAGGATGCGCCGTTGGCGTGCATGTAGCGCAGCAGCCAACCCTGGTTGACGTCGCGCATGATCTTTTCGACCGAGTTGAACGCAACGGTCGTTTCGGCGGCATAGTGCATCGCCAGAACGATACCGGTGAGGATCTGGACGACCAGCATCACCGAAAGCATGGCACCGAAGGTGTATGCGTAGTTCAGGTTCCGCGGAACCGGATAGGTGATGAAGCTGTCGTGAATCATACGCGGCAACGGCAGACGGGAATCAACCCATTTCTCAATGCCAGTCGTCGGCGTGTAGGTTGAATGTTCAGCACTCATTATCAGTAGTCCCCTCAACCGATCTTGATAACTGTGTCGGAAACGAACGTGAAGGTCGGCACGTGAAGGTTCTCCGGCGCCGGACCCTTACGGATGCGGCCGGCCGTATCGTAGTGCGAACCGTGGCAGGGACAGAACCAGCCACCGAAGTCACCGGCCTGACCAAGCGGCACGCAGCCGAGATGGGTGCAGGAACCGATCATGACGATCCAGTTTTCCTTGCCTTCGCCGGCAGAGCGATCGACGTCGCTTGCCGATGCGTCGGCCGGAAGGTTGGCATTGCGCGCAACCGGATCCTTCAGGTCGTCGAGCTTGACGGCCTTTGCCTCTTCGACTTCCTTCTCAGTACGGTTGCGGATGAAGATCGGCTTGCCGCGCCATTTCGCCGTCAGCGACATGCCGGGCTGCAGGCTCGAAACATCAACCTCGATCGAGGCGAGCGCGAGCGTCGATGCATCCGGACGCATCTGGTCGATGAACGGCCAAGCGACAGCACCGGCGCCGACGACGCCTGCCATACCGGTAGCCAGATAAAGGAAATCGCGGCGAGTGGGCTCGCCCAAGGCCTCGCTTGAAGTGTCGTGTTCGCTCACGGCTAAACCATCCTCTCACGCAATGTTGCGGAAACCGCATCCGCCCCCGGCGAAATTCCTGCCCCTTGCGGTTTGATCCAGGTCAAGGAACCACGCCCTATTCATAGTGCTAACGCCCCCGCCGTTTTGCGCCTGCAAACACGACATCGGCACCAGAATCCGAAAAAATTCTGCGCACCCACGGCACACAGATTCCCCGTCAATCCGGCGCGTTCTATGCTTGATCGCAAATTATGTCCAGCCTTGACAAGGGCATGTGGGCAGATTGTCGCGGGGAAAAGCCCGGCCAATCGGCACAAGGACTTGACGGTCGCCAGTTAGGCTGAATTCGGGCCGGCCGAGCGGGCGTTGAAGCGGTCTTGAACCGCCCTACTCCGCCGCTTCCTCGCGGGCGAGAAATCCGCCCGACTGACGCGACCAGAGCCCGGCGTAAAGCCCGCCGCGGGCGACGAGCTCCGCATGGGTTCCCTCTTCGACGATCCGTCCCTTGTCCATCACCACGAGCCGGTCGAGCGCCGCGATCGTCGACAGCCGGTGCGCGATCGCCAGCACTGTCTTGCCTTGCATCAGGCGGTCGAGATTGGACTGGATCGCCGCTTCGACCTCAGAATCGAGCGCCGAGGTCGCCTCGTCGAGCACGAGGATCGGCGCATCCTTCAGCATCACCCGGGCAATGGCGATGCGCTGGCGCTGACCGCCCGAAAGCTTGACGCCGCGCTCGCCGACATGGGCATCGAAGCTCTTGCGGCCGCGCTGGTCCTGCAGGCCGAGGATGAAGTCGTAGGCTTCGGCCTTGCGCGCGGCGGCAATCAGTTGCTCCTCGCTCGCATCCGGCCGGCCGAAGAGGATGTTATCGCGGATCGAGCGGTGCAGCAGCGAGGTATCCTGGCTGACCATGCCCACCTGGGCGCGTAGCGACTCCTGCGTGACGGACGCGATGTCCTGCCCGTCGATACGGATCCGGCCGCCCTCGAGGTCATAGAAGCGCAGCAGCAGATTGACGAGCGTCGACTTGCCGGCGCCGGAACGGCCGACGATACCCACCTTCTCACCCGGGCGAACGATCAGCGAAAAATCGTCGATGACGCGCTCGCCCTTGCCGTAATGGAAACGGACGTGTTCGAAGCGGATTTCCGGGTGGCTGACGGCGAGCTCTGCGGCATCGGGCCGGTCGACGAGACCGATCGGCTGCGACACGAGTTCGGCCGAGTTCTGGATCGTGCCGATGTTACGCATGATCGAATTGAACTGGGTCATCATGCGGCCGAGCAGCATGTTGAGCCTGAGCACCAGCGCCAGCGTGAAGGCGACGGCGCCGGAACTGATCGCGCCGCCGAGCCAGAGATGGATCGCATAGATGGCGATGGCCGTGATCATCATGCCGGACAGCAGCGCCAGCGAAGCGCGCACCGCCGTCAGAAGCCGCGTGAACGGAATGACCGCGTGCTGGAACCGATCGAAGCCGGAGCGGATATAGCGATCGTTCTCGTCGTCGCGACCGAAGAGCTTCAGCGTCTGGATATTGGAATAGGCATCGACCATGCGGCCATTCAGCATCGAGGCCATTTCGGCCGTGTCGCGGGCATGCTTGCGGATGCGCGGTACGAAGTAGCGGGCGAGCGCCAGGAAGACGACGATCCAGAAGGCGACCATCGCCGCCAGGCGCCAGTCGAGTTGCGCCACCAGCGCCATGGTCGAGGCGGTGTAGATGACGATGAACCAGACGACCTGCAGCAGCGAGACGATCAGATCGCTCGTCGCCTGGGCGCCAGCCCAGACCTTGGTGACGATGCGGCCGGAAAAGTCATTCTGGAAGAAGGTCAGCGACTGGCGAGCCACATGCACATAGGACTGCCAGCGCACCAGATTGAGAAAGCCGGTGATGATCGATTGTTCTTCGACGAGCGCCGCCAGCGACACCGCAATAAAGCGGAACACCATCACCGTCAGCAGCATGAACAAAAGTTCGGGCCCGTTCGCGGCGATGAGACCGTTCCAGCCGGCTTCCGGCTTCACCGTGTCGAGAACGTCGACCAGTCGCCCGACGAAATAGAACAGCCCGGCTTCGAGCATGGCGACGAGACCGCCGAGCACGGCCATCGCGATGAACGGTCCCTTCGCCTGTCTGGCGTAGAACCAGGCGAAACCCCAGAGCGATTTGGGCGGCTGCAGGCGCTCGCGCGGCGCGAACGGCTTGATCCAGTTCTCGAAGAGGCGGACGATGGCGCTGAGCATGGTTCCGATATAGGCGGTTCGGCGGGAACAGCAATCGGTTTCGGCCCGACTGCGGGTTACAAATGCGTAACGTCAAAGAGAGCGGCCCGCCGCTCTCTCGAACGGCGGGCCGACAGCATCTTACTCCGCCGCCTCTTCCTTCTCGACGTCGTCGGCGATGAAACCGCCGGATTGGCGCGACCAGAGGTCGGCATAAAGGCCGCCCTTGGCGACGAGTTCGCCGTGCGAGCCCGTCTCGACGATCCGGCCCGCTTCGAGGATCACCAGCCGGTCCATCTCCGTCAGCGTCGACAGGCGGTGAGCGATCGCGATCACCGTCTTGCCGGACATCAGCGCGAAGAGATTTTCCTGGATCGCCGCTTCGACCTCGGAATCGAGCGCCGAGGTCGCCTCGTCGAGGATCAGGATCGGCGCGTCCTTGAGGAAAACGCGCGCGATCGCGACGCGCTGGCGCTGGCCGCCCGAGAGCTTCACGCCGCGTTCGCCGACCTGGGCATCCAGCGCCTTCCGGCCCTGGTTGTCCTCGAGCCCCTGGATGAAGTCCCAGGCGTTCGCCTTCTTCGCCGCGGTAATGATCGCCTCGTCGTCCGCCTCCGGATGTCCATAGGCGATATTATCGCGAATGGAGCGGTGCAGCAGCGAGGTGTCCTGCGTGACGACGCCGATCTGGGCGCGCAGGCTGTCCTGCGTGACGGTGGAGATATCCTTGCCGTCGATCCGGATTGCGCCGTCCTCAAGATCGTAGAAGCGCAACAGCAGGTTCATCAGCGTCGTCTTGCCGGCGCCTGAGCGACCAACGAGACCGATCTTCTCGCCCGGTTTGATGTCGAGCGACAGGTGATCGATGACGCCCTTGGCCTTGCCGTAGTGGAAGCGGATGTTGTCGAAGGCAATCGCCCCCTTGTCCGCCTTCAGCGCCTTGGCATCCGGTTCATCGACGATATCGTGCGCCTTTGTCATCATGCCGATGCCGTCATAGACCGTGCCGATGTTCTCGAAGAGCGCCGAGACTTCCCACATGATCCACTGCGACATGCCGTTGATGCGCATCGCCAGACCGACCGCAATCGCGATCGCGCCGACCGAGATCGCACTCGTCAGCCAGAGATGGATGCCAAGCGTGGCGATGGCAAAGAGTGCGATGCTGTTGTTGGCATAAACGAGGATATGGAACAGCGTCACCTTGCGCATCTGGCGATGTACGGTGTCGAGGAAACCGTCCATGCCGTCACGCGCATAGCCTTCCTCGCGGCCGGCATGCGAGAACAGCTTGACCGTGCCGATATTGGTGTAGCTGTCGACGATCCGGCCCGTCATCATCGAGCGCGCATCGGCCTGCTCCTTGGAGATCTTCTGCAGGCGCGGCACGAAATAGCTGACGATGCAGATGTAGATCGCGAGCCAGATGGTGAGCGGGATAACGAGGCGCCAGTCGGCGGTCGCCACGACCGCGAGCATGGTGACGAAGTAGCTGACGACATAGACGAAGACGTCGAGGATCTTCATCACCGTTTCGCGCACCGCAAGCGACGTCTGCATCACCTTCGTCGCCACGCGTCCAGCGAACTCGTTGGCAAAGAAGGTCATGCTCTGGCGCAGCAGGTAGCGGTGCATCTGCCAGCGGGCGATCATCGGATAGTTGCCGAGCAGCACCTGGTGCATGATCAGCGAGTCGATCGCCACCAGGCCAGGCAGGCCGATGAGGACGAGCGCGCCCATCCAGAAGAGCCTGCCGCCCTCGGCCTCCAGGAATGTGTCGCGGTTGGCGCTCGACAGCCAGTCGACCATGTTGCCGAGGAACTGGAACAGCGCCACTTCGCCGACGGCGATCAGCATGGTGCAGACCGACATGATGAGCAGCCACGGCACGGCCGGCTTGGAATAATGCCAGCAGAAGCCGAAAAGGCTTTTCGGCGGGAGCGTCGGCTCCTCCGCCGGATAGGGATTGAGGCGGGATTCAAACCAGCCGAACATTGCATTGCTCCTTCAGAGTATTTTGAAGGAAAGCGGGGTTTCCCCGCATTCTTATGATGAAAAGGTCAGTCCGGAAATGCAGCCCGAAAGAGGGCTTCGTCTTCCGGAGTCCCGGAAGCGCGTCGATCTCTTTTAAAAGATAGGTCGCGGAACCGGTCAGGCCAAACGGTGGCCCACTACTCCAGGAAGGCGTGTCAACATCAATACATTCATGTTTGCCTCCGTCGGTTCGCGTTGAAGAGGCCTGATCTCTACCCTTATTCGCGCCGGCATGCCAGATTGTCGCAGGCTGTTTCTTGCACATTTTTTCACCGTTCGGATATCTGTTGCCGTTTCGGCACAGATTAGCGCCGGCAATATCAGCGACCGCAAAAGCACGCAGCGCCGAGCCTTTGGCAGCGGAGAACACGGATGACTGCTTCATCGGATACGCCTCCTGATCTTCAAGGTGTCGGTTTCGTCCTTCGCCGCCCCCGCGACGGTGATGTGGATGCGCGGCTGAGGCTCGGCCGCCATCCGGAAATCTACCGAATGTTCGGTGCGGGCCGGTCCTTTCCCGGCCTCTTCAGTCATGGAGAGGCAGCCGCCTGGGTTGCGCGGATTGCCGGACACCCGGCGGCCTGGATCATCGATCAGCACGGCCTCACCGGCGAAGTGAGGCTCGACAATCTCAATCACGTCGATCGGCGTGCGAGCTTCGCCATCGGCATTTTCGATCCGGAACGCCTCGGCAAGGGGCTTGGCACGGCGGTCACCAAGCGGGTATTGGCCTATGCCTTCGATGAACTTGCCCTTCATCGGGTGTCGCTCAGGGTTCTCGCCTTCAATGAGCGGGCGATTGCCGCCTATCTCAAGTCCGGCTTCTCCATCGAGGGCCGCGAACGTGAGTCGGCTCTGATCGACGGCGAGTGGCATGACGACATCATGATGGGCATCCTGGCCGCGGAGTTTGACGCGCGTCGTGACGCCCCCGGAAACGAGTGACCTGACGTGAGCAATCTGCGCATCGCCCTCTACCAGCCCGACATTCCTGGCAATACCGGCACGATCCTGCGTCTTGCCGCCTGCCTCGGGCTTTGCGTCGACGTGATCGAACCGGCTGGCTTCGACCTCTCCGACCGCAACCTGAAGCGCGCCGGCATGGACTATATCGCCTCGGTGGCACTCACCCGCCATATCAACTGGGAGCACTTCGAAGAGTGGCGCGCGGCGAGCGGGCGAAGGCTTGTGCTTGCCTCCACCAAGGCTGCCCTGCCCTATACCCGCTACGAGTTCCGTCCCGACGACATCCTGCTCTTCGGACGGGAGAGCGCCGGCGTGCCCGACCATGTGCACGACCGTGCCGACGGCCGCATCCTCATTCCAATGGCGGAGGGCCAGCGCTCGCTGAACATCGCGATCTCCGCCGCGATGATCGCCGGCGAAGCGATCCGGCAGGTTTCTCCAGCCTGACAGTGTAAACATTGCTACCTCCTTGGCTGTCGATCGAGGGGCGCCGAAAGCGGAACCGGCCACCGTCAGTGGTCGGCGCGTTACGCCGCCACCTCGTTGTAGGGTGCGCTCTTGCGCGCCTGTTTCAGTACACGCGCCCACCAGGTCAGCCGGTCGATCATCACGAACAGCGGCGCACGCAATTCCTCAGGCTTGTAGAGGTTGCCGGCAGCGTCGAACTTCGACCACGCCTTGGGGAGAGTGATCCCATCGCGCAGCGTCACCGTATGCAACTCCCCGAAAACCTGGCGCAATTGCTCGACGGCGCGAATGCCGCCCGAGGCGCCGCCATAGGAGACGAAGGAGACAGGCTTTGCGTGCCAGGGCTCGTAGACCGAATCGATCAGTTCCTTGAGCGCCGCCGGGTAACCGTGATTGTATTCGGGCGTGACGATGATGAAGGCGTCGGCCTCGGCGATCTTGCGCTCGAGCCACTCGCCCGGATTGACCGCAGCGCCCAGCCCACGTGACGTCCTCAGCCGCGCCGGATCGATGACCGTCAGGGTGAACACATCAGAAGCCGAAAGTTCCCGGATCAGCCAGTTGGCGACCGTATCGCAGAAGCGACCCTGGCGCGCACTGCCATAGATCACGGCAAGGGTCATTTTCTCAGTCATGGGATCAAGCTCCTGTTGTCGACGTTATGGAGCCAATGCTATAGAACCTCAACAATAGTTGAGGTCAATAGCCATCATGACAATTGTGAAAAGCAGCGAATTGCGCCGCGAACTGACGGTCGGCGAAGTGGCGGAGCGAAGCGGCGTCGCCGTCTCCACCCTGCACTTCTACGAGGCCAAGGGGCTGATCCGCAGCAACCGCACCCGCGGCAACCAGCGCCGCTATCCGCGCAGCGTGCTGCGACGGGTCGCCGTCATCAAGGTGGCCCAGCGCACCGGCATCCCTCTGTCGGAGATCCAGGACGCTTTGTCGGTATTGCCGGACGATCGTCCGTTAACCGTCGAAGATTGGGGCAGATTGTCCGAAAAATGGCGCGAACAGCTGAACGAACGCATCGCCAACCTGATGGCTTTGCGCGATCACCTGACGGGCTGCATCGGCTGCGGCTGCCTGTCACTGCGTGAGTGTCCGCTGCGCAACCCGCACGACGTGCTGTCGATGGAAGGTGCCGGGCCGCGGTTGATGGATGACGATGGTCACCCGTGAAGCACACTAGGCTGAAGGTGGCGCAGGCATGGCACCTTGCGGCGACTGCTGGCTCCTGCCCCGTCTATCAAGGTGACCGATGGGCTTTGAAAAGCGGAAGGGTGATCCGGTCAATCCGCACTCGGCAGGCGGCGCATGGTGAATTCGATCTCGTCGCCATCGAGCTGCCGCCAACTCTCGACCTCGGTCCAGTAGGCGGCCTTCGGCCAGGTATCGAACCATTCCCGTGCCTTCGCCCGGGCGGCACTGCGATCGAGCCGAAAGGTTTCCCGCACGAAAAGGCCATCGCCTCGTGTCGGTTTGTCCCGGCGATGCCGGGCGATCTGCCGCCGCAATCCATCGAGCGGCGGGCCTGCAGGTATTCTTGCCATGGGCTATACCTCTGATAACTAAGATAGTGACGGCGCTTGAGCTTTGCCAGAGAATTGTTCTGCGGCAGGCTCGCGCTGCCCATCAGCGCTCTGGTGCGACAGACCGCCCCGAGGTGCTGGACCGGCGTTGCCATCGGCGCGAAAGTGTGAACTGTGGCGACTTCAATCGAATCGGCGGCATTTCATCGGGAAACCCGCCAACAGGACGCAATTTTCCATGGAACGACCGCAGCTCCCCCCGGGCCTCCCCGGAGATATCGAAGTGAAGAAGGCCGAGGCGCGTGCGTGGTTCGAAGGGCTGCGCGACACCATCTGCGCTGCCTTTGAAGGTATCGAGGATGAACTGACCGGTCCCCTCTCCGATCGCGCGCCCGGGCGTTTCGTCGCCAAGGATTGGAGCCGGGACGATGGCAAGGGCGGCGGTGGCCGCATGTCGATGATGGAAGGCCGCGTCTTCGAAAAGGTGGGCGTCCACACCTCGACCGTCTTTGGTGAATTCTCGCCTGAATTCCGCAGCCAGATTCCGGGCGCCGCCGAGGATCCGCGCTTCTGGGCCTCCGGCATTTCGTTGATTGCCCACCCCGTGAACCCCAACGTGCCGGCCGTGCATATGAACACCCGCATGGTGGTGACGACGAGCAACTGGTTCGGCGGCGGCGCCGATCTGACGCCGGTGCTCGATCGTCGTCGCGTCATGACCGATGCGGACACGCAGCTCTTCCATCGCGCTATGGAAATCACCTGCAGCCGCCATGCGGTCGCCGACCACACCAAGTTCAAGACGTGGTGCGATGACTACTTCTTCCTGCCGCACCGCAACGAGCCGCGTGGCACCGGCGGCATCTTCTACGACTGGCTGCGCTCGTCGGAGGAACAGGGTGGCTGGGATGCGGACTTCGCCTTCACCCGCGACGTGGGCAAGGCCTTTGCCCTCGTCTACCCGAAGATCGTCCGCACCAACTTCAACATGCCCTGGACCGAGGAAGACCGGGATGAGCAGCTCGTGCGGCGCGGTCGCTACGTCGAGTTCAACCTGCTCTATGACCGCGGCACGATCTTCGGCCTGAAGACCGGCGGCAACGTGGAGTCGATCCTGTCGTCGCTGCCCCCGGTGGTGCGCTGGCCCTAAGACAAGCACAGAGAGCGTTTCGCCAGGCAAGAACGCTCTCGCCACCTCAACTGCAGATCCGCACCTTCTTAGGGATGACCCGGCCATAGGCGCCGTAGGTCTTGACGGTTTTGACGACGCAGCTCTGCCTGTAGCCATAGCTGTAGTTCCCGGCCTGCGCCGGTATGCCGAAGGCAAGTGCCATCGCTATCGCCAGAGCCATGGCGAAAAAAGAGCCGCGCATCGATATGTCCCCTGCATGCTGATCGTGACCGCGACAGATCCCGTCGCTTGAGGAGACACATGGCACGACTGAGGATTTCCCGCTGTTTCGAATGAAACAGGCGAACAAAGCGTGGCATCCAACGTTTCCTCTGCGTTGAGCGAGGTGGATGCCATGATTTTCAAGAAGCGAACATTCTACGGCGACGAGCCGGAGCGGCAGGCCGCGGATCACCCGGCCGAGCTCGAGCGCCGCGTTGCCCATTTTCTGGCGGTAGCCCCCGGCCTCGATGCCGCCGATCTCACGGTGACTGCCAAGGGCAACACGATCATCCTTGCCGGCTTCGTCGCGACCGCGGCCGAAGTTGCCCGCGCCGAAGAGGCAGCAAGGCACATGCAAGGCGTCGCGGAAGTGGTCAACCGGATCGAAATAGCCGGCGCAAAATAGAAGGCGTCAGATAGAGCCCAGCGTCCAGCTGACGATCTCGGCGGAAACGCTGGCAAAGGCCTGGTCCATCGCCTTGATGAAGGCCGGGTTGCCCGCACCCTTCACGCTGGCCGTGGCGCGAAACGCCTTTTGCACCCGCACCGTGCCATTGCGGTCGTTGAGGATTTTCGCGAAGATTTCGACAACGGCCGTATCTGCACCTTCCGTCGAGATCTCGAAGGCGCGGATTTCGGTGATGAGCTGGTAGTCGATCGCAAGGCCCTGGCCCGGCTTGCCGACGCCGCCGATCTTGCCGGTGTCTTCGAAGGCCTGCACGAGCTTCGATTGCACCAGCTTCGGCAGGCGGTCGCTCCATTGTGCCTTGGAGAGAAATTGCAGCTCGGAACCGGACAGGCGGATGACGACCTGGTCGCTGTCGAGCGCCTTCAGCGCCGTCGGCTCGGGCACCAGGATTTGTTTGCCGGTCGATGCCCGTCCTTCAACGAGAGGTGTAGCCGAAAGGCTGTACGTGTCGTTGACGGCTTTCGTACCGCAGCCGGCAAGTCCGGCTGCCAGCACGAAAATCAGGGCGGAGCGCCATGCTCCTGCTACTCGCACACCCACCAGCCCCGGAAAACTCATACTACCAATACCCTTGTCCCACACACCTTGGCGCGCCCTTGATCGAAAGCACACCGCTTGGCCCCACACCGGTCCTGCCGCCCCGAATCAGCGCCGGGTACGGCCATCATATTGCTTCACCGTCTCGCCGCCAAAGAGAAGACGCTGCGGGTTCTTGTCGAATGTGGAGATGGTGTTCTCCAGGCTCTGGACCGTACGCCGCGTATCGGTGACGAGTGCTTCGACGTCGCGCAGGCCCGAGCCCGAGAAGCGCTTGAGGTTGTCGGCGATCGGGCCGATCTGCGCATTGAGATTGTCGGCCATCTTGCGGAATGACGCGAGCGTCGCGCGGGCGTCAGCCGAAAGCGAAGGCGCATCCGCATCACCAAGGAAACCATCGACCTTGACGAGAATGCTGTCGACCCGGTTGGCAGAGGCGTTCAACTTGCTTGCCAACTGGGTGACATCGGTGATGGTACGGTCGATATCCTGCTGCCGCGCCGTGATCTTTTCGGCAAATGCGGAAATGTTGGCGACCGTCTTTCGGGCGTCTGCGGTCGCTGCTGTGATGTCGTTGACGACGAGCTCGACCTTCTCCTTGTCCACCGAGGCCACCAGCGTATCGACCCGCTCCAGCGTCTTCTGGGCGTTCTTGCCGAACTGGTCATAGGTCTCGACCGTTCGACGCAGCGCAGCAAGCGTCTCCGTCACTCCGCCCGAAGCCGCCTTCAGGTCGTTGCTGATCTGCTCGACGTTCGAAACGATGTGGTCGATCTTCTTCGGATCCACCGACTTCACCAGGGTCTCGGCAGCCTCGAGGGTCGAATCGAGTTTCTTGGAGGCTGCGCTGACCGAACCGGAAAGCTCCGTCACGCTTCTGAGGAAATCGTCAATCGCGCCGGAATTGTTGGCAAGCGCCGTCGAGAACGTCTCCGCATTGCCGATTGTTTTCGTCAGCGGGCCGCGCACATCGGTCACAAAACCCTGGATGTCGGTGATGGCGTCGTTGGCCCGGTCCATGATCTGGTCGGCAGTCGCCAGCAGGCTGGTAACGCTCGACTGATCCGCAAGGATGCGCGCCTGTGTGCCATTTTCGATCGCGGATCTCAGGATGTTCTCGTCGCCCTTGCGGCCGCCGCTGAGCTCGATATAGGCGGCGCCCGTCAGGCCCTGCACTTCCAGCGTCGCCTTGGTCGATTTCAGTACCGGCGCATCGATCGAAACCTCGGTGACGGCAATCGAATAGCGCGGGTCATTGGCGTCGATCGCAAGATTGCGCACCGTGCCGACGGGGATACCGTTGAAGCGCACCGGCGAACCGACGGAAAGACCGTTGGCGGAACCCGGAATATTGACCACCAGCTCGACCATCTCGCCGCTGCGGCCGTATTGCGACATCCAGTAGACGAAGCCGAATGCGGCCGCGATCACGAACACCGTGAAGAAACCGACAATGGCGTAGTTCGCTTTCGTTTCCATTCGTACCGACTACCTTCGTGGCCGCTTCACCGGCTCTTGCTCCGATCTCGACACGTGAGCGTCAAAACCGCCTTCTCGAAATCATTGATCGTTCCGCACGATCGAACGTGCCCGCTTGCCCCTGAAATAGGACTGCACCCAGGGGTCGTCGCAGGCCAGCATGTCCTCCACGGTCCCCTCGACCAGAACCTTCTTCTTGCCGAGAACCGCGATGCGGTCACAGACGGAAAACAGGCTGTCGAGGTCGTGAGTCACCATATACACGGTCAATCCCAGCGTGTCGCGCAGCTTGGCAATCAACTCGTCGAACTCGGCAGCCCCGATCGGATCGAGGCCCGAGGTCGGCTCGTCCAGGAAGACCAGGTCGGGATCGAGCGCCAGTGCGCGTGCGAGAGCCGCGCGCTTGATCATGCCACCCGAAAGCTCCGACGGGTATTTTTCCGCCGCTTCCGGCTCCAGGCCGACCAGCTCGATCTTCACCCGCGCCAGTTCGTCCATCAGGCTCTGCGGCAGGTCGAGATATTCCCGCATCGGCACCTGGATGTTCTCGCGCACCGTCAGCGCCGAAAAGAGCGCGCCATGCTGGAAGAGAACGCCGAGGCGCATGTCGAGCGCGATGCGCTCGGCTTCGGTGATCTTGTCGTAGTCGGCGCCCAAGATCTCGATCTTGCCGGAACGCTTCGCCAGCAACCTCAGCACAGTGCGCATCAGCACCGACTTGCCCGTGCCGGAAGCGCCGACGAAACCAAGGATCTCGCCGCGGTAGATTTCGAGGTTCAGCTTGTCGAGCACGATGTTGGAGCCGAAGCCCACCGTCAGGTCACGAACGGAAAGAACGGACTCCCGCCGGTTCGCCTCGGTCGCCTGGTACGCATCGTGCCGTTTTTCCAATGGGTTCACGCTGTTCTCCGCCTCAAAAATCGATTGACGCGTAAAACATGGCGAAGAGCCCGTCGATCAGGATCACCACGAAGATCGACTTGACCACCGAGGACGTCACGTGACGGCCAAGCGATTCCGCGCTGCCGCCGACCTTCAACCCCTCGACGGCCGCCACCACCCCGATGATCAGCGCCATGAACGGCGCCTTGATCATGCCGGCCGCGACGGACGAAAAATCGACCGCTTCCTGCAGACGGGCAAGGAAGGTAGGAATCGTAATGCCGGAATAGCCCCAGGCAACCAGGGCTGCACCGGTCAAGGCCGCGAAGTTCGCAATGATCGTCAGCAGCGGCAGAGCAACGGTGAGCGCGACGAGGCGCGGAAAGACGAGAACGCCGATCGGGCTCAGTCCCATTACCTTCAGTGCGTCGACTTCCTCGCGCATCTTCATCGAACCGATTTCGGCGGTAATGGCACTGCCGGAACGGCCGGCGATCATGATCGCCGTCAGGAGAACGCCGATTTCGCGCAATTGCAGGATGCCGACGAGATCGACAACGAAGACTTCCGCGCCGAAGTAACGGAGCTGGAACGCGCCCTGCTGCGCAATGATCGCACCGATCAGGAACGACATCAGCATGATGATCGGCACTGCCATCACGCCCATCCGGTCGATCTGGTGAACGATCGCCGCCGGCGAGACACCGCTGTGCCGCCCAAGCTTCAGCTGGGCGCCGCGCACCGCAGAGCCAAGAATATACATGGCAGCGACGATATCTTCCCAGGTCGCGATCATGACCTCGCCGACCGGCGCGAATATGCGCTGGAACAGCGGCACCCGCTCCTTGCCTTCATCGGGCGAACGCAGTTCTGCCGGCAAGGCGTCGATCAGCTCGACATAGCGCTGCCCGCCGTCGGCGAAGTGAACGTCATCTCTGGACGGCCCGACGACACGGGTCACGAAGCGGCGGATGATCCAGGCCCCGGCCGTATCCATCGCGGTCACGCCGGAGAGGTCGAACTGAGCGGCGCTGTCACCCTTGCGCGCGAGCTGGTCCAGCTTCGCCGCCATCGCCTCGGCTGTTTCATGCCGCCAGACGCCGGTGAAGACATAGCTTCGCTCGCCACCACTTTCGGCCAGCGCGACATCAGCGGTCATCTTGCGGGCAGGTTGCGACACGTGGCTTCTGTTTTCCCGAATTTCGACTGCATAATTCCCTGGATCGGGGTCGGTCTCAGGACAAATTTATGCAGCGGGCCTAAAGTGTTACAGCGAACTTTGCGCATCTCAACGCGCGCCGCCGTAAAGATTCGTAAATCCTTACACCGTCATAACCGCTCGTATCGTTGCTGTCACCCGAACCTTCGACCGGTGGCGATACCAGCCCTTCAGAATGCAGGCCGGAGACGTTTTCATGTCACTTTCTCTCGATGCAGCGGTGGAACATTTCCCGATCGCAGGCACCTTTACGATCTCGCGCGGCTCCAAGACGACGGCGAGCGTCGTTACTTGCCGAATCAGTGACGGCACCCACACCGGTTCCGGCGAGTGCGTGCCCTACGGCCGCTACGGTGAAACGATCGATTCAGTGTTGGCCGAGATCGCTTCCATTCGCCCGCGCATCGAGGCTGGCCTGACCCGTGTCGAACTGCAGCGCCAGATGAAACCAGGCGCCGCACGAAATGCCGTCGATTGCGCATTGTGGGACCTGGAGGCCAAACAGAAAAACAAGCCTGTTCATGCGCTTGCGGGCATAGCCTCACCCGACGCACTGACCACCGCCTACACGTTATCGCTCGCCGAGCCAGACACCATGCGCGAACAGGCGGCGAAATATGCCCACCGCGCACTCCTCAAGATCAAGGTCGGCACACCGGACGATGCCGCGCGTATCCGCGCCGTGCGGGCGGGCGCGCCCGAGAGCCGCATCATCCTCGATGCCAATGAGGGTTGGACGCCCGAAACCCTCGCCTATCATTTCGCAATCTGCGCCGAGGAACGGATCGACCTGATCGAACAGCCGCTGCCCGCCGGGCGCGACGAGGCGCTGGCGACGATCGCCCGCCCCGTGCCGATCTGCGCGGATGAAAGCGTGCACGCGACCGAGGACCTTGCCGCGCTCGTCGGCCGTTATGACGCGGTCAATATCAAGCTCGACAAGACCGGCGGCCTCACCGAGGCGTTGCGCATGCGTGATGACGCCGTATCCCTCGGCCTCAAGATCATGGTCGGCTGCATGGTCGGCAGTTCGCTAGCGATGGCCCCGGCGATCCTGGTTGCCCAGGGCGCCGATTTCGTCGATCTCGACGGGCCGCTGCTGCTCGCCGAAGACCGCACACCGGGCCTGCGCTACGAGGCTTCGCTCGTCTTCCCGCCGGAGCCGCGTCTCTGGGGCTGAAGATACCAGGCGGCAATCGCGAAGCAGCAGCCGGCAAAGGCGACGACCGACATCGAATAGAAGCCGTTCACGCCGTACCAGGCGTAGAAGTAGCCTGATAGGAACGTCAAGATCGCGGTGAAGATGCCGGTATAGAAGAAGTAGAGCCCCTGGGCGGACGCTTCCTGGGATTCCACCACCCGCTCGACCAACTTGTGCTGCATGCCGGTGTGCATGATCGCATAGGTGAAGGCGTGGAAGCACTGGAGCACGAAGTAGCCGCTGAAACCGAGATCCATCGGGAAGATGATCCAGCGCACCACGGCGAGCGAACAGCCCGACAGGATCATCACCCAGACGCTGAAACGGCGGCTGATCGCCTTGGCGAAGATGAACATCGTCACTTCGGCGGCCACGCCCGCGCTCCAGAGCAGGCCGATCTCGGTGCCGCTGTAGCCGATGTGCTGCCAGTAGATCGCCGAGAAGGCGAAAAGCATCGCGTGGCTGGCATTGACCAGCGTCACCCCGATCAGGAGCAGCTGCAGGTCGAGCTGCTTGAGCGACTTCGGCGGCGGCTCGGTGAGCGCGGTGATCGGCGACGGCCGGCGCGGCTTGCCGACGCGCGGCGCCGCATAGGCCATGGCAATCGTCAGGCCGAAACCGATCGCCATCGCCGGCAGCACCATGTCGCTGCCGAATATGCCGACCATCCAGCCACCGAGCATGGTTGCGCCGATGAAGGCGACCGAGCCCCAGAGCCGCATGTGGGCGTAGTCGAAGCCCCAGCGGCGGACGCCAGAAAGCGCGATCGCCTCGACGATCGGCACATAGGGCGAATAGACCGCCGATTGCAGCGTGTAGATGACCAGCACCGGCCAGAAGTCGCGGAAATAGAACAACACCAGAGCGGTTGCGAGCGACAGGAAGCCAGACCAGATCAGCACGATCGTCCGCTCGCCGAGGCGGTCGGCGATGACGCCGGCGATCGGCGCGGTGATGACGCGCACGAACATCGGCAGCGCCAGCACGACGCCGATCTCGAAGTCGCTCATCGAGAGCGTGCTGAGCCACATCGGAAAATACGGCATCGCGAAGCCGTTCACGATCAACGGCGCGCAAAAGAGCAAGGCTATGCGAAGCGCGAAATGGCGCGGCGGAGGGCCCACGGATGCGGGCGCTGAGGAGGGAATCATCGGCTGACCTGATGGCTGTGCTCAATCTCTAGCACAGCCCTGGCATGCCTCGCCATAACCTAGTTTTCGCGACAGAGCCGGTCTGTCGCCCTGGAGGTTCAGGCTGCGCGCTGGGTCAGCAATTGGGCAAGCAGCTTGTCGGCTTCACCAGAGGCGTCGCCCTCAAGGGCGCCACCGCGCATCTGATGCCAGGTGATGAGTTCCATCGTGCCATCGTGATGCTCGGCAATCGCCGTGCAGCTTTCCACCCAGTCACCGGTATTGATGTAGCGGATATCGCCGATGTCCTCGATGACGGCATGGTGGATGTGGCCGCAGATCACCCCTTGAGCGTCGTGGCGACGGGCTTCCTCGGCAACCACCTTCTGGAACTCGCCGATGAAGTTGACGGCATGCTTCACCTGGAGCTTGGCCCAGGAGGAGAACGACCAATAGGGCATGCCGAGGCGCCGGCGAATGGCGGCCAGGCCGATATTGATGGCGATCGCCGTGTCATAGGCCCAGTCGCCGAGATAGGCGAGCACACGGGCATTGCGCACCACCACGTCGAATTCGTCGCCATGCAGCACCAGATAGTTGCGGCCGTCCGCACCCTCATGCATGTAGCGCTGCGCCACCTCGATGCCGCCGAAGTGCACGCCGGGAAAATCGCGCAGGAACTCGTCGTGATTGCCGGGGATATAGACGATGCGGGTGCCCTTGCGGGCCTTGCGCAGAAGCTTCTGGACGACGTCGTTGCAGTTCTGCGGCCAGTACCAGCTGCGCTTCAGCCTCCAGCCGTCGACGATGTCGCCGACCAGCACAATCGTCTCCGCTTCGTGATGCCGCAGGAAATCGAGCAGGAAGTCCGTCTTGGCGGCCTTCGACCCGAGATGGACGTCGGAGATGAACAACGTCCTGAGCTTTCGTACGGACTTGTCTTGCTGCGCCGTCATGCCAGCCTCGTCTTTAATTACGCTTCCTGCCCCCGTGAAAACCAGACTCGTGTTTCAGGAAGATGACATGAGCGCCTTGCCGCCGGTCTGGCTGCTGAAATCAGCACGGCAAAACTGTACCTCGCTCCGAATTCATGCCAAAAGGCACGACCACGAATGAGGAATGTGAGAGCATGAACACGGGCGACAAGACGAAATCCCACATCGGTCCGGCCAGCGGCGACATCGACCAGCAGGCCCTTTTCTTCCACCGTTACCCGCGCCCGGGAAAGCTCGAAATCCAGCCCACCAAGCCGCTCGGCAACCAGCGCGATCTGGCACTCGCCTATTCGCCCGGCGTGGCCGCGCCATGCATCGCCATCCGCGACAACCCGGAAACGGCCGCCGACTACACGGCGCGCGCCAACCTGGTCGCCGTCATCTCCAACGGCACGGCCGTGCTCGGTCTCGGCAATATCGGGCCGCTCGCCTCCAAGCCGGTGATGGAAGGCAAGGCCGTCCTTTTCAAGAAGTTCGCCGGCATCGACGTCTTCGACATCGAGATCGACGCCTCGAGCATCGAGCGCATGGTCGACGTGATCTCGGCGCTGGAGCCGACCTTCGGCGGCATCAACCTTGAAGACATCAAGGCACCGGAATGTTTCGAGGTTGAGCGCCAGCTGCGTGAAAAGATGCAGATCCCGGTCTTCCATGACGACCAGCACGGAACGGCGATCATCGTTGCCGCCGCCATCCTCAACGGCCTGGAACTCGCCGGCAAGGATATCGCCAAGGCGAAGATCGTGACGTCGGGCGCCGGTGCGGCGGCACTCGCCTGCCTCAATCTGCTCGTCATCCTCGGCGCCAAGCGCGAGAACATCTGGGTCCACGACCTCGAGGGCCTCGTCTACAAGGGCCGCGAAGTGCTGATGGACGAGTGGAAGTCCATCTACGCCCAGGAGAGCGACAACCGCGTGCTCGCCGACAGCATCGGCGGCGCAGACGTCTTCCTCGGCCTTTCCGCTGCCGGCGTCCTGAAGCCGGAACTGCTGGTGCAGATGGCCGAAAAGCCGCTGATCATGGCGCTTGCCAACCCGACGCCGGAAATCATGCCGGAAGAGGCCCGTGCCGCCCGCCCGGATGCGATGATCTGCACCGGCCGCTCGGACTTCCCGAACCAGGTCAACAACGTTCTGTGCTTCCCGCACATCTTCCGCGGCGCGCTCGATTGCGGCGCAAGCACGATCAACGAAGAAATGAAGATGGCGGCGGTCCGCGCCATTGCCGGTCTTGCCCGCGAGGAGCCGTCCGACGTTGCCGCCCGCGCCTATTCCGGCGAAACCCCGGTCTTCGGCCCCGACTACCTGATCCCCTCGCCCTTCGATCAGCGTCTCATCCTGCGCATCGCGCCGGCCGTCGCCAAGGCGGCCGAGGAAAGCGGCGTCGCCACCCGTCCTATCCAGGATTATGACGCCTATCTCGACAAGCTGAACCGCTTCGTATTCCGCTCGGGCTTCATCATGAAGCCGGTGTTTGCCGCCGCGAAGAACGCCCAGAAAAACCGCGTGATCTTTGCCGAGGGCGAAGACGAGCGCGTGCTGCGCGCCGCCCAGGTGCTGCTGGAAGAAAGCACGGCCCGGCCGATCCTGATCGGGCGTCCGCAAATTATCGAGACGCGCCTGCGCCGTTATGGCCTGCGCATCCGTCCGGATGTCGATTTCGAAGTGGTGAACCCCGAAGGCGATCCGCGCTACCGCGACTATGTCGAGGATTACTTCGCCCTTGTCGGACGCCTCGGCGTCATCCCGGAAGCGGCCCGTACGATCGTGCGCACCAATACGACGGTGATCGGTGCGCTTGCAGTCAAGCGCGGCGAAGCCGATGCGCTGATCTGCGGCGTCGAAGGCCGGTACTCCAGGCACATGCGCGACGTTTCGCAGATCATCGGCAAGCGTGAAGGCGTGCTCGACTTCTCGGCGCTCAGCCTGCTGATCTCGCAGCGCGGCGCGACCTTCTTCACCGACACCTATGTCAGCTACTGCCCGAGCGCCGAGGAGATCGCGCAGACAACCGTCATGGCCGCGCAGGAAATCCGCCGCTTCGGCATCACCCCGCGTGCAGCGCTCGTCTCGCATTCGAACTTCGGTTCGCGCGATTCGGAAAGCGCCACCAAGATGCGCAAGGCGCTTCAGCTCGTGCGCGAACTCGCACCCGATCTCGAAGTCGACGGCGAAATGCACGGCGATGCGGCGATCTCGGAAGCGCTGCGCCAACGCGTCATGCCGGACAGCAGCCTGCCGGGCGAAGCCAACCTCCTGGTCTTCCCCAATCTCGATGCCGCCAACATCACGCTCGGCGTCGTCAAGACCATGACCGACAGCCTGCATGTCGGTCCGATCCTGCTGGGTTCGGCGCTTCCCGCGCACATCCTTTCGCCTTCGGTCACATCGCGGGGTGTCGTCAACATGGCGGCCCTCGCGGTCGTCGAAGCCAGCCATCCGGGCTGACATGATACCGCGGAGATCGCCTTCGATCTTCGCAGATATCAGGCGCCAGACCGGCGCCCCCAATGCCATATCCAGACGTCGCGCAATTGTTGAGCGCGACGCTCTATCGCCCGAGAATCACAGCGGAATCATCCTCTGCTGCCCGCTCGCGCGATCCGGTCGCAAGAACCGGCAATCGAAAATTGCAAAATTGGCATCACACACCAAACGGGTAAGTTTGCGCTGGACAAAAGGTGAACCTCTAACCATGCTGTGGCTTCGGACGAGATTCGGTGTTGTGGCATGACTGAGCAGCAGGCTGTCCTCGACATGCTGGAAATCCTGGAAGGCGGGGGCTGTGTCGAGCCCGCTCATTTCTTTACGCTGATGCGCCGCACGTTCCGCATTGCCCATCTCCTGTACCTCGAAGCCGAGCCCTATGCGGACGAGCTCAAGATCTGCCGCCTGCATCACACCTTCGGCGCCTATGCCGCCGAGATCTACCGTTCGCGCGGCCTTCACCGAATCGATCCGATCCTGAAGCTCGCGCTTGGCGGCGTGCGCCCGGTGGAATGGACGATGGCGCGACATCGGTTCCCGGAATGCGAGCCTTTGTTCCAGGCCGCGCAGGAAATCGGCATTTCCACCGAGGGCGTTGCCTTGCCGCTGCCATCGCCCGCAGGTCGGACGGCGCTGCTGGCAATCAACGTCAACATGCCGGCCGACGAATGGACGGCCTATCGGCGCCAACATCTGCGCGATTTCCAGCTCGCCGCGAATCTCTTCCATGCGGCCATGCTGGAACATGGCGCAATGGCCGGCGGCCTTTCGGCGCGTGACATGCGCCTCACCGGTCGCGAAACCGAGGTTTTGACCTGGGCCGCCGCCGGCAAGAGCTATTGGGAAATCGCCACTATCCTCGGCATTTCCGAACGCACCGTGCGCTTCTTCATGACCAATGCGAGGCGCAAGCTGAATGTCGTCTCCAACACGCAAGCCGTCGCCCAAGCCGTCCGCCATGCACTGATCCCCACCGTTTGACGCAGCTCGCGCCAAGGCCCTCCCAAAACCCCTCGAAATCTAGTGGGAAATATCGCTGATTTAAACTGTCACTACCGACAGTTACGCGACCGCCGCCAGCCTGACAGCATCCGCCCATCCCAAGACAAGGATGGAGAAAAAGATGATCAGGATCCTGAACGGAAAGACCCGAGCACAGCACCCGCGGGCCGTCGACGACATGTTCCGGCTGCGCAAGCGGGTCTTCCACGATTTCCTGAAATGGGACGTTCAGACGGACGGCGCATGGGAAATCGACAACTACGACACGGCGAACCCGCTCTACGTGCTGTCCTACGCTCCCGACGGCCGGCTGCGTGGCTCGCTGAGGCTGCTGCCGACGCTCGGTCCCAACATGCTGGACGATACCTTCCCGATCCTGCTCGGCGACAATCCGGAAATCCGCAGCGCCTCGGTGTGGGAATCGAGCCGCTTCTGCATTGAGCCTGAGATTTCGCAGGACCGCGCCTCCAATCAGGTGACGATCGCCGCCGCCGAGTTGATGTGCGGTGTCGGCGAACTCGGTCTCGCCTCCGGCATCAGCCACATCGTCACGGTCACCGACGTGTTCCTGGAGCGCATGTTCCGCCGCATGGGATGCCCGGGCGAGCGCATTGCCGAACCCCATCGCATCGGCTCGGTCTTCGCCGTTGCCGTCGCCTGGGAAGTGACTAACGACCTGCTTCAGCGCATGAAGGCCATTGCCGCCATCGAAGGCACCGTTCTCGAACGCCCGATGTCGCTCGAAACCGCCCGCGCCGCTTGAGTGCCTCGGCCGGCCGGAGCCGTTAACGCAAACCGCCGCTTGTCGTTGCACGATCACCGACAAGTTCTATGATGGAGGTGAAACAGGAATTGCCGCTGGCAGCCGCCCATATCAGAAGGCCGGCATCATGCGGCAGCAGGAAGAGACTTCGCCCGTGTTCCCGCGCTTGAAACACGTCGCTGCGGTGCTTGTGCCGCTGGCCCTGGTCGGTGCCGATCCTTCGCTGGCATCGACCGTGTGCGACCGGCTGAATACCCGGCTTGCGCAACTGCCCGACATGGTCGCCACCACTGCGGATGCCCGGGACTATGCCAGCGCCATCTCACGACAGAATATCGAGCTGCGCCGGGCGAAGAACGACCGCCGCCGCGCGGGCTGCGGTGGCGGCAGCGTCGTCACCTTCGATGGCGGCGACCCCGACAGCTGCGGGGAGCTCGACAGCCTCATCGCCGAGATGGAAGACAATCTGCGCATGCTGAAGTCGGAGCGCGAGCAGATCGTCGCCGGCGGCAGCGAAGACAGCCGCCGCCGCATCCTTGCCGCGCTTGAAATCAACGGCTGCTACAGCGACAGCGAGGAGTTCGCCAGCGTCGAGCCCGAAGAGCCCGAAACGCACCGCAACATCATTGCCGACCTGCCACCTGAGGACGCCTACGGGCCGATGCTCGGGCATAACGAAGACAGTTATGCGCCGCAGGATGGCTATTACCGCGGAACGTTGCGGACCATGTGCGTGCGCACCTGCGACGGCGCCTTCTTTCCGATCTCCTCGGATGCGACGCCGGCCGACTTCCCGCGTGACGAACAGGCCTGCCGGGCGCGCTGCCCTGGCGCCGAAACGGAACTCTACTTCCACGATATCAACACGGAAGAGAGCGAACAGATGGTCTCGGCCGTGACCGGGCTACCCTATACCGAAATGCCCAATGCGTTTGCCTATCGCACCCGCGGCATCAGCAAGCCTGGCATGTGCGGCTGCCAGATGCCGCAGACTGCCGCAACCTCGCCGAAGACGACCGGCACCAAGATCGGCGACGATCAGTCGTCCATCGTCGTGATCGAAACCAAGAAACCGGCGGACACCACGACCGCCAAGGCGCCGGCCGAGGAGCGGCCCTACGACCCGTCCAAGAACAAGGTGCGCGTCGTCGGCCCGACCTTCCTGCCGCAGGAAGAAACCTCGATCGACCTGAAGCACCCGAAGGGACCGGCCTATCAACCGGTCCAGAACTGATCCTGGCGCCGCCTTAAAGCGCGTCGCGATCTTTTAGATTCGCTCATTGCACTTTAAGTTTTTGATACTTCGCACGTCGTTATCGCAAAACCGCTGCGCACTTTTGCGAGACGGGTTTTAGGAACTCTCGCCGCAGTTCCCCCAGCCTTCCTCAAACACCAGCTCTTCCAGCGGCAGGCGTTGCCGCCATCCCTTCACCGCCAGTTCGGGCTGCTGGTAAAGGCGATCGACATAACCGAGGCAGAGCCAGGCGACGATCTCGATATGATCGGGAATGCCGAGGATCGCCTTGATCTCGGCCTCGTGAAAGATGCTGACCCAGCCGACGCCAACTCCTTCGGCGCGGGCCGCAAGCCACAGGTTTTGCACGGCGCAAACCGTCGAATAGACATCCATCTGCGGATTGTGCGTGCGGCCGAGAACGACGGCGCCGCCGCGCGTGCGGTCACAGGTGACGCAAATGCTGAGCGGTGCTTTGCGAATGCCTTCGAGTTTTAGCGAGCGGTATTTGGTCTGCTGCTCTGCCTCGAACATCAGCGCCGCCTCATCATTGGCGCGGCGAAACGCCTGCCAGACGCGCTCGCGCGTTTCTGCCCCCCGCACCAGTACGAAATTCCAGGGCTGCATGAAGCCAACCGACGGCGCACTGTGCGCCGCCGTAAGCAGGCGTTTCACCAGATCGTCGGGAAGAGGCTCTGCCAAGAATTCGTCGCGCACGTCGCGGCGTGTTTCGATAGCGCGGTAGACAGCCTCCCGCTCATCCAGCGAGAAGGCACCGGCAGCCGCAAGGCCGCCCTTCGGTTCAGTCAGCATCGTTCGATCCCCAACAATGCGAAAACCTCCCGCCGTCCGCGCGGGGTTCGGTCTATCTCGCCAGGCCGGTCTTCTGACTTCGGTTCAACCGGTCGCCTCACCTTCCCAGATCGATTTAAGATCCAGTGGCAAAACCTTGAATCAATTCAAGGCACTTGTAGAGGCGACCGTCCCCGTCACAGCGTTGGGCACGTTCCGGAATGACACCGGATTCCCGATTCTCCCGCTTGCGCGGGCACCTGACGGCGTCATAAGGGCACAGCCACTAGCGAAAGACAAGCGCCCGTCAGAGCGGGATGAGGAAAAGTGCACGCAGTTTTCCGCCCGCATTCCGCTCTAACTTCTAAGGACCGATCACGTTTATGATTTTGGATCGATCCGACCCAAAATCATCGTGATCTAGAGCGGCGCCACCGGATGGGGCGAACCGTCATAGCCGCCCCAGACCGATTGGTCGAAGCAGATCACCGATCCGGTCATCAGCCCGGATTCCGCCGAAGACAGGTAGGCGCAGGCTCGCGCCACCTCGGCCGGATCGACGAGCCTGCCGAAGGGTTGGCTGGCGGCCGCCTTTTCGAGCCAATCCGCGGCAGCGCCGTGAAATTCGCGCTGGATGCGGTCCTCGCCTTCGGAAGCCATCCAGCCGATATTCAGGCCGTTGACGCGGATGCGGTTGCGCAGAAGCGCATAGGCAGTGTTCTTGGTCAGCGTCTCCAGAGCGCCTTTCGACGAGCAATAGGCCGCAATGAAGGGCTGCCCGGCCATTGCCGACATCGAGCCGATATTGACGATGGTGCCTTCCGTTCGCTCGCGCCGCATCACCTTCACCGTCTCCTGCATCAGGAAGAACGGCGCCCGCACATTGATGGCGAACATCCGGTCGAAGAGTTCCGGTGTCGTGTCCAGGATCGTGCCGCGATCGGTGATGGCGGCGGCATTGACCAGCGCATCGACCCGACCGAATTCCGCATCGCAGGCGGCAACGACCTTGCGCGCGTCGTCCACCTTTTCAAGATCGGCCTCGACATAGACCACTTTCGCGGCGCTGGCCTTGCCGATTTGCTCGGCCTTCGCCCGCCCCTTGGCGGCGTTGCGCCCACAAATGACGATGCCTGCCGCACCGCGTTCGGCGAATAGGCCGGCGATCGTTGCGCCCAGCCCTTGCGTGCCGCCGGTGACGATGGCGATCTTGCCTTGCATCTGTCCGTTCATCGAGTTCCTCCCTCGCAAATGATGATGTGAAACAGCTACGGCTCAGGAGCGAAATGCGCCGGGAGCCTGTCAATTGTGAGACTGACCCGTCAACTCAGCTTGCGCTTCGCCTGCGCGTCGAGTGAGGCCCGAAAATCCTGCTCGCTTGCTCCCGCGGCAAGCGCCTCGCGCATCAACTGCGCCTGGGTCTTTGGCGCCAGCCCGCCAAGCGGCGGATCGCGGTCGAGATTGGTTGGGAAGGAATAGCCCTCGGCGCAGGACGCGATGGCATTGGCCGCTTCTGCATTGGTCAGTTTGCCCCCGCCAAGCAAAACCTTCAACGCCGGATAGAGCGTCGCGCTCATCGTCAGCCGATCGACCGTTTCCATCGCCCGGCCAAAGGCCGAGGACACCTGCAGCAGGTTCGCCACGCGACGGATGTCGGTGGAGCGGTTGTTGCCGGCGGCGTGGAAGAGCGCCGGATTGAAGAAGACCACATCGCCCTTCTCGAGCGGAAGCTGGACATGATGCTCGTCGAAATAGGCTCGGAACTCGGGCCGATTGAGCGCCAGATAACCCGGCACATAGGTCTGGCTATAGGGCAGGAACAGGGTCGGCCCGCTTTCAAGCGGCATGTCGCAATGGGCGACCGCGCCCTGCAGCGTCAGCACCGGCGAGAGCTTGTGGACATGCGCTGGATAGCGCTCGATCACCGCGGCGGTCTGGAAGCCGAGATGGTAGTCCCGGTGCGCCGATTGTGCCGCGCCGCCCGGATTGACGCGGTTCACCTGCGCCGTCATCTGGTAATTCGGCCCAAGCCAGGCTTCGCTGACAAGCGCAATGATGGCATTGCCGTAGTAGGCGGCAAAATTCGCCGGCGCCTTCAGGCAGTGCTTTTCCAGCGAGTTCCAGATGCGATCATTGGCGCCAGGCTTGGCGAAGTGGTCGCCGCCGCCGCTGTTGCTGCGATGCTGCTCCTCGATGATCTCGTCGAAGACGGTGCTCGCGACATCCACCGCGGCGGTATCGGCAAAGGCGCGCTTGAACACCGCCACACCCGGGCCGGTCGCCAGCGCCTCACAGATTTCGGCAAGCACCGCCCGCCGCGTTTCTGCATCGCCGCAGGCGGCAATCAGCTCGTCGCTGTTGTAGATCAACACGTTCTGGTCGCAGCTCGAAGCATAGGGATAGTCGGCCAGGCTGGTCCGGCGCTCGACCTCCGCCCGGAACGCCTCGATATCGCAGGCCGCTTCGGTGAGCCAGATGCGCTCGATCCGCTGCCTCGCCCTGTTGTCGGTCTTCATCGCGTTTCCTCCTCCGGAACATCTTGATGGGCACGACTATAGGCGGCGGCAAAACATGATATAGAGCAGGAATCCATCAAAAATCCATCAGGAGAGCAGCGGCGGTGGCCCATCCCTTTCTGGTCAAGGACATCGCCTTTCAGGCCGGTCTCAGCACCGCGACGGTCGATCGCGTACTCAACGAGCGCCCGGGTGTCCGCCGCCAGACCGTCGCCAGGGTTCGCGCAGCCATCGAGGAACTGGAGAAGCAGCAGGCGGGACTCGACATTCAAGGCCGCAAGTTCGCGATCGATATCGTCATGGAGGCGCCGGAGCGCTTTACCGATGCGGTACGACGGGCCTTTGAAAGCGAAGCCATGACACTGGCGCCGACGAGCTTTCGCTGCCGTTTTCACTTCGCCGAGACCATGCGGCCGCAGGACATCGTGCAACTGCTCGGCCGCATCCGCCTGCGCGGAACCGACGGGCTGGTATTGAAGGCGCCGGATGTGCCCGAGATCGTTGGCGCCGTCGCACGCTTCGAGACAGGCGGCATTCCCGTCGTGACGCTGGTGACCGACCTTCCCAACTCCCAGCGCACCGCCTATGCGGGCGCCGACAACCGGGCGGCCGGAGAAACGGCTGCCTATCTGATTGGCGAACGCTTTGCAGGTGCCGCGGCCACGGTCCTCGTGACGCTATCCAGCGGCCGCTTCCGCGGCGAGGAAGAGCGGGAGATCGGCTTTCGCCGAGTGCTGCGTCAGCACTATCCGACAATCAGGATCGTCGAGATCAGCGAGGGGCATGGTCGCGATAGCGAAACCGGCGCGCTGGCGGACGCAGCGCTCGCCGCCAACCCCGACATCAATGCCGCCTATTCGATCGGCGGCGGCAACCGCTCGGTGCTGGCAGCCTTCGATCGTCTCAACCGCAACTGCGCGCTCTACATCGCCCATGATCTCGACAATGACAATCTGGCGCTGCTGCGCGCGCGGCGCATTCATTTCGTCCTGCATCACGACCTGAAGACCGACGCGCGCACGGCCTTCCGCACCATCATGCTTTACGGCCGCGTGCCGTCCGCCGCAGTCGGCCCTCAGCTTTCGGCCGTGGTGGTCATCACGCCCTATAACGTACCGGAGTAGAAAAATCGCCCAGGCCGCTTGGCCCGGCGGTTGGCTGCTCGCCGGTGGTTTCACCCGGCAGCACCGTATCGTCAGCGGTATCGACGCGGTTACGGCCACGTCGCTTGGCAAGATAGAGCGCCTCATCTGCCGCCAGCAGCAAGGCACGCGCGGTCAAACCATGGCGCGGCGCGAAGGCGATGCCGGCGCTGCCGCCGACGACCAGCAGCTGGCCGTTGAACCCAACCGGTGTCTGCGCATCGGCGACAAGACCGGCCGCAAGCCCACGGGCTTCGGCCTCGCTGCAATCGCCGAGGATGATTGCGAACTCGTCGCCGCCGAGCCGTGCCACAGTACCCTTGGGTCCGGCGCGGTTTCGGAAACGCTCGGCCATAGCGACAAGAACAGCGTCGCCTGCCGCATGACCATAGCGGTCGTTGACCGCCTTGAACGCGTCGAGGTCGGCATAGACGAGCGTGAACGGGTGCGTCTTTGCCTTCAACAGCGCCGCTGCCAGCATGTCGTCGAAACCGCTGCGATTGAGCAGCCCCGTCAGCCGATCGTGCTTGGCGAGATGCCGGTTGAGCGCCTCGCTCTGCTGCAAGGCGGCAAAGAGCGTCGAGAAGCGGAAGGCAACGAACGCCATCAGTAGCGCTGCGACGATTGCCATCACGATGACGCTCGGTAGCAACTCGGCGCGCACGAACCCGCCAGGAGATTGCGGCATCCAAGCCGCCACCAGACAGGAGGCGTCGGAACAGCGGCCGACCGATGTGTAAACGCTGCCCTCCGGCCGCTCGGTCAATGGCACGAAAGCAAGCCCCCGGACGCCCAAACGCGCCGCGATCTCTCGCGTCATCTTGGCCGTCACCGGTCGCACCGAAACCATGAGCACCGGTGCCCGGCGCTCCGCTGGAACGACCAGCGTTTCCGGGATGACCGCCTGCACCACCGCGACGCTCATGCGCCCGTCGATCTCACGCAAGTCCATGGCGTGGATCCCGGGTACGGACGGCATCAGCGATTGCGGGTCGGGCGTCACGACATCCAGCACGTAGGAGCCGTGGTTGTTTCTGAGCACATTATCGTAACGGCGTTTGGCCTCGTCGAGCAGGTCATCGACCTCTTCGAGCGGGACACGGGCCGTCTCGCTCGGCACGGCAACACCGTCCTTCAACACAGTCGACGTGCTGTGATCCACGTCCGTCATGATCAGCCAGGAGAAGCCGTAGTCTTCCCACAGCCAGCCCGACAGCTCGTCCGCAACGAATGCGTCGCTGAAGTGCCCCTTGGCCAGTTCTTCGTAGGTCTTGTCCCAGAAGGAAAGCTGCGCCTGAAACTGAACGACGGCATCCATCTGGTGGCGCAGTTCGGTTGCCACCAGCCGGCGCTCCGCCGAAAGGCCGAAGCGATCCGCCTCGGCGACGGACCGATCCAGAACGAAAATGAGGCTCGCGATGATCAGAACCGCGACCAGCGTGCAGGCGGCATGGATCGCCCAAACCGTTCTGCTCCGCTTCGCCAGCCGCAAAGTCTTGTCCATGATGCGATCGCCCCCTCGTCCGGCCGGCTGTCGCGCGCATTCTCGCGCCTCTCCAAGCGCGATACGCAGCCACGGCGGCCAACTTGGGCAGCACCGTAGCGATCAAAATCAAAGTTTGGCTTAAATAAGCTGGTGTTGAAATACTTAACGATTTCAACCGGCTGAATCCGCCAGCAATCAGCAGTCGCAGGCGGATTACAGGGAGCGCAAACCAATGTCAGCGCTCCCCATTTGGACGGAGCGTTCTATTTCGGAACGGCTGCCGGGCGCAGCAATGCGATGACCTCCTCATTGCCCTTGTCACGCGCCAGATCTCGTATCGAGGGGCCCGCGACACCGTCACGTATGCCGGCGTTTGCGCCTCGATCGAGAAGCAGCCGCACAGCGGCCGGCTGCCCGTTGACCACGGCGAACGCCAGTGGCGTCATCCAATCCTGTTGCGGTTCCGGACGGCCGCGCCCCCGGTACCTTCCGAACGGCGTTTCGAGCAACTCTGGCTCCCGATCGAGGATTTCGGCAACCCATTCGACCATGCCGAAGGCCGCGGCCGCGAAGATATCCAGCGGCTGCTCCTTCAGGAAGCGCACCATCTCGGCCTTGCCGTTGTACTCGGCCCAGCCGATCGGCGGCGCATGGTGGTAGGGATCACGGGCCGTTGAATTGGCACCGTGATCGAGCAACAGCTTCGCCATATCAACATTGCCGTGCAGTGCCGCCTCGTGCAGCGGCGTGCGCGATGTCATGCGGTTGACGTCGAAGCCGAGCGACAACATGAGCGTGGCTTCGGCGCGCCTGTCGTCACCCGCCGCCTCGTGCAGAAGCGCCGGATGCGCGGTCTGCGCGCGTGTGGTCAGCGTCGGATCCGCATTAACGAGCGCCCTCGCCTCATCGGCCTTCATTTCTGAGATAGCCCGGGCCAGCCGGTCGACATCGTCGAGCGGCGCTTGCGTTGCCCCGCGCGAAACAAGAAACGCAGCCAGCGCCGCATCACCGCCGAGCTCTGCCCATTGATAGGGCGTCCGGCCCTTGATGGGACGATTGACGTCGGCACCATGCTCGACCAGCAGGCGCACGCGCTCGCCCATGCGTTTTTCAAGCGCCCAGGCGAGCTGGTAGTCGAAAACGCGTTCGCCGTTTTCAAGGAAGCCGCCATCGTTGCGAACCAGCCAATTGTTCCGATCGTTGGCGCCAAGGCCATAGTCGAGCAAAAGCTTGAGGCACGTGTTGTCCGGCTCGAACATCCGGTTGTAGAGCGCCTGGCTGTCATTGGCCCGGGCACCGGCATCCAGCAATAGTCGCGCGAAAGCGACGCAATCCGGATGTTGCGGCTGCCGCTCGGGGCCGGCCTCGCCTTCGCCGAAGACGCCCGTCAGCGCCGTGAAACGGTACTGGCCGTCGTCGAGCCAATGCGCATCGGGATTGGCACCCCGTTCGATCAGGCGTCGGCCGGCGGGCAGAGAGGAGTGGCCGGGAACCCGGGCATAGGCAGCGTAGAGCAACGGCTCCCAGTCATACGGCCCGCCGCGTTTGCCCACGAGTTTCGGATCGCGATCGAGCCAGCGGTCAATTGCCTCTGCGTCGCCGAGCGCGGCTGCAACGTGGATGCTGTCGCCGGCGATTTCGGGATGTTCATCCAGCAGTGCAAGCGCCTGGGTGAACCGCTCGGGATCAGCGGCTATGTCACCGAAGTAGGAGACGGTCGCCAGAGACAGAAAGCGGTTTGCAAGCTGCTCGGTTGCAGGTGCATTGATCCCGGATTTCTCAAGATGCCGCTTCAGCCGTGTCCAGCTCGAAAAGCCGAACTCGCGGGCGAGCACCAGTTGCGCATCCTGGAGCCCCATTGCAGCGGGATCGGAAAAATAGGGAAGCGCCCGCTGCCTTGCACTGGCATCGCCAGCCTTCACGGCTTTCAGAAAAGCCTTGGCCTGCTTGCGGATCGTTTCGAGGGTAAGGTTCGCGGGAAGATCGCGCGCGCGCATGAAAGACCTCCTTTCATTCACGTCCGGTATCCGCGCCCACAGACTGAAAAGAGGTGTGGCAACCAAGTTCAGTGAGACAGGTGGGCCTTGCCCTTCCCGCGGATCGGATGCGCCCTGCGAACGAGGTCATCGCTAGCACGACGCCCTTATACTTGTCCAGCGCGCTCAGCTTTCAGGCTGATACCGAACGAAGGCGAAGCGATCGCCTGACGGCGACCAGTTGGGAACGTTGATGGTTCCCTGCCCGCCGAAAAGTTCGAACAGGATGCGCGGGTTGCCGCCGTCCATATCCATCAGCCGCAGGCGGACATCGAGATCCCTCGGATGATCGAAAACATCACCGTCATAGGAGAGCACCAGCAGATGCTTCCCATCCGGCGACGGATGCGGAAACCAATCGCCATAGGGGCTGTCGGTGATGCGCGTGACGTCACTGCCATCCGGCCGCACGCGCCAGATCTGCATGCGTCCGGTGCGGCTGGAGTTGAAATAGATCCATTCGCCATCCGCCGACCAGTCGGGCCCGTCGTTGCGACCTTCTCCGTGGGTCAGCCGCTGCTCCTCGCCGCCGTCAACCGAAATCGTGTAGATGTCGAAGACTTGGTCACGGATGCCGCAATAGGTCACCCTTCGGCCATCCGGCGACCAGCCGTGCCAATAGGACGGCAGATTGCGGGTGACGAGTCGCGGCGTGCCGCCTCTAGCCGGCAGCAGGTAGATCGCCGACTTGCCGAACTCGGTCTTGTCGCTGATCGCGATGGTGCCGCCATCCGGCGATATTCCATGATCGTTGTTGCAGAGCGTGGCAAATCCGGTGTCGATCTCCACCGGCTCCGAACCGTCGAAGCCGAGGCGATAGAGACGGCCATCGCCGTTGATGACCAGATGCGTGCCGTCCCGCGACCAGTTCGGCGCCTCGACCAGCCTGTCGGTCTGCCAGACGACGCGCGTTTCACCGGTAACGATGTCATAGGTCTCTATGGAACTGCGCATCCCTTTCTCCCGCCACAACCAAGGCAGCTATTTGCGTTCTTCGCCTCTCGGCAGCGTCGCCGAGACCTTGGCGCAGATCGACTGCATCAAATTGGAATTGCGTTGGTCTCGCCAGGTCGAGACGACGCCCCAGGCCAACAGCAGAAGGATGCAGACGAAGGCCACGCCGACGATGGCGCTACTGCCGCTTGCAAGACCATAGATGCCGAAGACCGCCGGCGTCGCGAAATAGGCGATCTGCGCCGAGAGCTGCCGGCCAGCAGAAACGTCGCTCAGCGACCACAGCCGGATCAGCCGGATTTCCTCGTCCGTGAACTCCGGACAGCTTTCCTTGCCGTCCCGCCCTTGGCCGAACGCGCTCATCGGCTACCCTCGATCGCGGAAGCGGTTGGTGATCGGGTACCGCCGGTCGCGGCCGAAATTCTTCTTGGTGATCTTGACGCCCGGCGCCGATTGCCGCCGCTTGTATTCGGCAATGTAGAGCAGGTGTTCGACCCGGTGAACCGTCGCCTCGTCATGGCCACGGGCGACGATCTCGTCCGTCCCCATTTCCTTTTCCACCAGGCATTCGAGAATGTCGTCGAGTACCGGATAGGGCGGCAACGAATCCTGGTCCGTCTGGTTGGGACGCAATTCAGCCGAAGGCGCTTTGTCGATAATATTTGGGGGAATGACGACGCCAGAGGGGCCAAGCGCGCCCGGCGGAACCGTGGTGTTGCGCCAGCGCGAAATCGCATAGACCTCCATCTTGTAGAGATCCTTGATCGGATTGAAGCCGCCGTTCATGTCGCCATAGAGCGTGGCATAGCCGACCGACATTTCCGACTTGTTGCCCGTCGTCACCACCATCGAGCCGAACTTGTTGGAGATCGCCATCAGGATGGTGCCGCGGGTACGGCTCTGCAGGTTCTCCTCGGTGATGCCGGATTCGGTCCCCTCGAACATGTCGGAGAGCGCGCTTAAGAACCCTTCGACCGGCTCGGAGATCGGCACGATATCGTAGCGGCAGCCGAGCGCTGCGGCACATTCCTTGGCGTCCTTCAGCGATTCCTGCGAGGTGTAGCGATAGGGCAGCATGACGGTGCGCACCCGCTCCTCGCCGAGCGCATCGACCGCCAGCGCCGCGCAGATCGCGGAATCGATACCGCCGGAAAGGCCGAGTACGACGTTCTTGAAGCCGTTTTTGTTCACATAGTCACGGAAGCCGAGCATGCAGGCGCGGTAGTCCGCCTCCTCGCGCTCCGGCAGGCGCGACTGCAGCCCGCTTTCGCAATGCCAGCCGCTTTCGCCCTTCTTCCATTCGACGATCGAAATCGCCTCTTCGAACTGGCTCATCTGGAAGGCGAGAGACTTGTCGGTGTTGAAGGCGAAGCTTGCGCCGTCGAACACCAGTTCGTCCTGGCCGCCGAGCTGGTTGGCATAGATCATCGGCAGGCCGGTCTCGAGCACCTGCTTGAGGACCACCTGGTGGCGCACATCCACCTTGCCACGAAAATAGGGCGAACCGTTCGGCGACAGCAGGATTTCCGCGCCGCTTTCCGCTAGTGTCTCGCAAACGCCGAGATCGCCCCAGATGTCCTCGCAGATCGGAATGCCGATGCGCACGCCGCGGAAATTCACCGGGCCCGGCATCTCGCCCTGGTCGAAGACGCGCTTCTCGTCGAACTCGCCATAGTTCGGCAGATCGACCTTGTCGCGGAACGCGATCACCTTGCCATCGTCAAGCACGGCCACCGAATTGTGCCGGCCGGTCTTGGCCTGGCGCGGGAAGCCGATGATGACGCCCGGGCCGCCGTCCGCCGTTTCGCTCGCGAGCTTCTCGACCGCCTGGAGGCAGGCCTTCAGGAATGCCGGCTTCAGCACGAGATCTTCGGGCGGATAGCCGGAAATGAACAGCTCCGTCAAAAGCAGGAGATCGGCGCCCTGGCGCGCCGCATCGGCACGCGCCTCACGCGCCTTGGCCAGGTTTCCGGCGATGTCGCCCACCGTCGGATTGAGCTGGGCGATTGCGATGCGCAGGAGCGAGGGGGCGATCTTGTGAGCGGTCATGAGCGGGCCTGTCGGTCTGTTCTGAGCGATTGCGTCTGACTTTCGCAATGTTCTTTAGCGCAATCCGCCGGAAAATACCCACAGGCAATCGCCGCTCCGCGAAAAAAACCGAAAAATTCTGTCTTTCCCGGTTCTTATGAAGGGCCGTTGCAGCGCCCTCACGCGACGAAAAGCTGTTCCCAAACCCCGTTAAGAAACCATTCATCCCCTGTTCAAAATGACGGGCGTATGACAGTTACACGACACATTTATGAAACTGGAGAACATGTTGGCTAGTATCGATTCCGCTGTCGCGAGAGGTTCGCGCGTCTATGTCGATAGACCCGGCTTCACCGCACGGCACGCCAAGACGCTTGCGGCCACCCGCAGCGCATTGTTCTCCCTTTTTGTCGCAGCCGCTCTCGTCTTCGCCGTCGAGCTGATCGTGCGCCAGTCGATGGCCGATACGCTCGCCTATATGCTCGACCCGACGCGCCCGGCGCTGACGACTGTCGGTGCATTCTTCCTGATGCTGCTGGCCGTCGACGGCATTTTCGGTCGCGAACATAAGTCGGCCGTGGTGATTGCGCCGCTCGCCATCATACCCGCCGTCGTCTGCCAGCAGAAGCAGGTCTTCCTGTCCGATCCGCTTTATCCGACCGATTTCCTGTTCGGCCGCCAGATCATGGAATTGATGCCGGTGCTGGTGAAGGACCGCCCCTGGACCGCCGTCGGCATCGTCGTCGGCCTCATCGCCGCCGTTGCCGCCATCGGCCTCTTGCTGCGCTACGCCTGGCGCAATTTCCCCAAGCTGACGCGCCGCGAGCGCATCGCTCGTGCGGCCTTTGCGCTGCCGCTGCTCTTCGCCTTCTGGCACATCATGGATTACAACCAGTTCTCCTGGATCCGTGATCGCCTGAAGGTCATCCCCATCATGTGGGACCAGACCGAGAACTATAAGCACAACGGCTTTGCGCTTGCCTTCGCCATCAACCTGCCGATGGCCAATGTCAGCGCGCCCGCTGGCTACATGGCCGACGCCATCGATCGCATTCCGGTGAAGCCGCTTCCGGCTGGCACCTCGCACCGCGGCAAGCCCGACGTCATCGTGCTGATGAGCGAATCCTTCTGGGATCCGACCCGCCTGCCCAACGTCAAGCTCTCGCCCGATCCGATGCCGACGATCCGCGAGATGCAGTCGGGCAACGTCTTCTCGCCGGAATTCGGCGGCATGACCGCCAATGTCGAGTTCGAGGCGCTGACCGGCTTCTCCAACGCCTTCCTGCCCTATGGCAGCATTCCGTACCAGCAGTACATCCGCAACCCGATCCCGTCGCTCGCTACCTTCTTCCGTGGCGAAGGCTATGTCTCGCGCGCCATCCATCCCTTCCAGAGCTGGTTCTGGAACCGTACCGCCGTCTACAAGGCCTTCGGTTTCGACACCTTCAAGTCGGAAGAGAACATGCCGCCGATGCAGAAGCGCGGCATCTTTGCCTCGGACGAGTCGCTGACGCATGAGATCATCCGCCAGGCCGACGCCATGGACGATCCGTTCTTCTTCTTTGCGGTGACACTGCAGGGCCATGGCCCCTATGAGGCAAACCGCTATGCCAAGAACACCATCAAGGTCGAAGGCAACCTGCCCGAAAGCGACCGGCAGGTGCTGGAAACCTATGCTCAAGGCATCAAGGAAGCCGACGAGAGCCTGAAGAAGCTGATGGACTGGGCAAAGAAGCGCGATCGCGAAACGATCATCGTGCTGTTCGGCGACCACCTGCCGCCGCTCAACACGGTCTATACCAGCACCGGCTTCATGAAGGGCGTCACGGCGGAGCGCAAGGGCTCGAAGGACCAGATGAAGGCGCAGCACGAAACGCCGCTCGTCGTCTGGTCGAACAAAACAGGCCCGAGAAAGAACGTCGGCACGATCAGCCCGGCCTTCCTCTCCTACCAGATCCTCAAGCAGTCCGGCTACGAGCACCCCTATTACACCGGGTTCCTCGGCAAGGTTCATGACCAATACCGGGTCGTCGACCGCTACATGCTGATCCGCAGGAACGGCAAGGAAGTCGCCGAGTGGTCGCGCCAGCCGAAGGTGCCGGCTCTCTTGCGTGACTATCGCTTCCTGCAGCACGACATGATGTTTGGAGACCGCTTCTCGACCGACCGGTTCTTCAAGTCCCACGCCGACCTCTTCGCAAGCGCGGCCGAGACCCACTGAACCACGAGCGCCGGACCGGCCACACCCGGTCCGGCTCTTCATGCTCTCGGTCGGCCAGATTTTTCCGCGACGCAAAACCGCCACGCACATTTGCTGGAAATGCTCTAGATTTTCTCCGGTCAACCCCGGAGATCGCCATGCCGCATTTCAACAACATCTCGCACCAGTTCTTCGGCAAGCCGCTCAGCGAACTCGGCGAGATCGAGCGCCGCATCCTCGCCTACGCCCGCGAGCGGCGCACGCTGACCACCGATACCAATGCGGCCTTCGCTGCCGAGCAAACCTTAGGCGACAGGCTCGCCGACAACATTGCCCGCGTTGGCGGCTCCTGGAGCTTCATCGTCACCTTCTGCAGTTTTCTCGTCTGCTGGGTCATCGTGAACTCGGTGCTGTTGGTGACCGGAGCGTTCGACCCCTACCCCTACATCTTTCTCAACCTCGTGCTTTCCATGCTTGCCGCACTGCAGGCCCCAATCATCATGATGTCGCAGAACCGTCAGGCCGAACGCGACCGCTTCGCAGCGTCCAAGGACTACGAGGTCAATCTCAAGTCGGAAGTCGAACTGATCGCCCTGCATCACAAGGTCGACGACGTGTTGCTGCGTGAGATTTCGGAACTGCGTGCCGACCTCGCAACGCTCAACCGCCAGCTCGAGCACTACCGTCCAGCACCCGGGCAGGACTGACCGAACACCCACGACACGCAGGATCAGATCCCGCGGTGCCGCGGCGTAGCGCGGGCGCCCACACCCCCGCTTCGCTGCCATCGGCAACTTATTGGAGTATGAAAAAATTAATATTTGAGGACCATCTTATGGGTGCAGGGACATTCGAAAAAAAATACAGCAACGTGGGTACGCGGAGATGCTGCAATGTCCAACTTCAAGCGCCTTTTCGGCGGCCGAGACGGCGCCGCTGCAATCGAATTCGCAATCATAGCGCCGCTCTTCTTCCTTTGCGTGCTGACCTTGATCGCCTACGGCGTCTATCTCAGCACAGCGCATTCCATACAGCAGATCGCCGCCGATGCCGCGCGCACAGCCATCGCTGGACTATCCCAAGGCGAGCGTGAACGCCTCGCGACCGACTACATCCGCCGCACCACGATGGATCAGGCCTTCATCAAATCCTCGCGTATGACCGTGACCGTCAAAGACGACGCCAGCAACGCCAACCAGTTCACCGTTCGGATCAAATACGACGCCGCCGACCTCCCGATTTTTAACCTTTTCACGTTCGCGATGCCGAGCAGCCAGATCGAGCGCTTTGCAACCATACGCGTGGGAGGGGTCTGACATGGCGTGGAAATCAACGCGACTGCGCACGCTGCTCCGATCACAAGACGCCAATATCGGCATCTCTGCCGCACTGGTCATGCCACTGGTCATCGCCTCAATGGGGCTCGGCATCGACTACGGCTATCTCACCGTGCAGAAACGTGAGATGCAGTCGGCGGTCGACCTTGCCGCGATCGCAGCGGCCGCCAATATCACGTCGGCCGAGAAGGCCGTGCTCAACCATTTCTCCAACAATGGCCTCAACTACGCCGTGGCCACGCCGACCGGGCTGATGACGGTCGATGGCAAGGTGCTGCCGCTGAGCGATGTCGGCACGGGCAAGGTGGATGGCGTGGCCACGCTGGCGCGCGGCCGCTATATCCCCGACCCGTCCGTCGAGGCCGGACAGCGCTTCATCAAGGACGCAACGCCGACCGATGCCGTTCAGGTTCTGCTGGAAAAGAAAGGCCAGATCTTCCTTGCCTCCATGTTCAGCGCGCCGCCGGATTTAAGCGTCATCGGCACGGCCGCCAGCTCCAAGATTGCCGCCTTCTCTGTCGGCTCGCGTCTCGCCAGCCTGAACGACGGATTGTTGAATTCGATCCTCGGGCAAATGCTCGGCACGACCATCTCCCTCAAGGTGATGGATTATCAGGCTCTCATCGACGCCGACATCGACGTCCAGCCGTTCCTGAAGATCGTCGCGACAAAGCTGAACCTGACCGCCGCCTCCTATGAGGACGTGCTGAAGGCCAATCTGACCATGCCGCAGTTGCTCTCCTCGATGCGGCTCGTCCAGGGTCTTTCAGGCACAGTGACAGCCGCGCTGAAGAGCATCGAGCTTTCGACCGCAAACAACAAGAAGACCGTCACACTGGCCCAGATCCTCAACCTCGATCCGAAAAAGAGCCTGCAGATCGATGCCGGTTCCGATTGGGCGATGAAGATCAGCGCGCTGCAGATCGTCTCCGCGGCCGCCGCAATTGCCAATGGCGAACACCAGATCGCGCTCAACGCCGTGACCGGGCTTCCCGGCATCGCTTCTGCCAAGGTCAAGCTCGCGATCGGCGAGCCGCCGGTCCAGACGCCCAGCCACCGCCTCGGAACCCCGGGGGCGGCCGTGCGCACCGCCCAGACCCGCCTCGCCGTCGAAGTCAACGTCGATGGCCTTGCGGCCCTTGCCGGCATCCGCATCAGACTGCCGATCTACGTCGAACTTGCCTATGCCGAGGCGAAACTTGCCGACATCCGCTGCTACGGCGGTACTCCGGAAAACGCGGCGGTCAGCGTCGACGCGGTGCCGGGCATTGCCGAGATCGCGATCGGCGACGTCGACCCGACAGTGCTCTCGAACTTCTCGTCGGATGCCCGCGTGCAAAGGGCCCGCCTCGTCGATGCCCTCGTCGTCAAGATCGATGCGCTCGCTCATGTCGAAGCACAGAACCTCAAGGTCTCGCGCCTGAGCTTCAGCCCATCCGAGATTGCGACTCGATCGATCAAGAGCGTCTCCACGAAGGATATTCTCACCTCCACGACCCAAACCCTGCTCAACAACCTCGACGTCAACATCCAGGTTCTGTTCCTCACGCTCGGCAGCCCGACGATCGTCCAGCAGGCTCTGGCCCAGACCTTGGGTTCCGTCACCAAGCCGGTCGATGGTCTCCTTTACAACCTGCTCCTGCTCGTCGGCGTCCGGGTCGGCGAGGCCGATGTGCGCGTCACCGGCGTCAAATGCCAGCCGCCTGTGCTGGTGCAATGATCGAGATCCAGCAATCGAACGGGGCGCCTGACGGCTGAACGTCAGGTGCCCCGTTTGAACAAAATCGGTTGTTCGCACGTTATGGGCAAGCTACTCCTACTAAAAGGGGTTAGGCTGAGTGGCGGCTGGCGACCGGGCATCTTGAAATTCAAGCATCCGGCACGCCGCGCAAGCTTCGGGGGGTGTGCGCAGCAAATGCGTGTCGTGGCAGAGCATGAGGGCGTTGCGCCAGTTGGTGCGCTTGCCTTCACCGCAGAAGATTTTCGCAATCATCCGAACTTCCGGGCGATCCTTCAGGCGAGCGCCCGCGATCTGATGTCGGTGTTTGATGTCTTCCCTCGAGTTGCCCGCCTCGTCGCCTCCCATCAGAAATGGACGCTGAGCCAAGCCGTCTACACACTTCACCTCGAGCGCGATCCAGCGAATCCGGAGACGGGTATCACCACCGCGCGCCTGCTAAAGTTCATGCATGAGATGGGCGGCGCCAGCCGCAATACCGCTGCCGCCTTCATTGCCGAACTGCTGACCTACAAGCTGCTGCGCGATACCAATGGCGGTCGTGCCAGAAAGAAAGTGCGGCCCCTGGAGCCGACCGAAATCAGCGAAGGGGCGATGTTGCGCTGGTTCATGAGCCAGATGGGCACGCTCGACCGTTTCGACGGCAAGGGCCGCCTTCAGCGCGTCGAAGCCGATCGGACGATCTTTGAGCGCGCCCAACCGATCGCCACCCGCCTGCTGCTCGCCGACCGGCGGTGGAACGAGCCGCCGGAAGCTGTGGCCGCCTTCGTCTGGACCGAATGCGGCGGCCTGCTGCTCGACGATCTCATGTCGCGGCCGCAAAGCCTCGATCCCGTCGACGGCAAAGTCTGGCTCGAAGCGAGCCTCTCGGAACTCGCCACGCACTACATGATCTCCAACACGCATATCAGGCGCATTTTCACCCGCGCCCAGGATGCGGGCCTCATCGGCCGCGCCGGCGAAGGCCAGCGCGGGCTGTTCTGGCTAGGCGAACGCCTGCTCGACGAATATTGTCAGTGGCAATCGGTCAAGATGGCCGGCCTTGCCAATGGCTATGAGCAGGCGGTTCGGCAGGCAACAAGCACGCCGGAGTGATCGCTCAGCTGCGTCCGGCCGCATATTTCGGCAAGTCGTCGGTGATTTCGTAGAAGTCGCCCTGGTCTTCGCAGAAGATGTGATAGCCACCCTTCAGCACGGTCGGCTTCTCGAAGGCCCCAGCCATGATCGAGATGTAATCCTGCCCGTCGCCCTTCCAGAACAGGGCCGAGCCGCAGATCCGGCAAAAGCCACGGCTGGCGCTGTCGCTTGCCCGATACCAAGTGACATGCTCCATTCCCTCGACCTCAAGGCCGTCGTTCCGGACATTCGTCGCGGCGTAGTAGAGCCCGGTCTGCTTCCGGCATTGGCTGCAATGGCAGTAGATCAGCTCGCGCAGCTCGCCCTGTGCGGCAAAGCGCACTGCCCCGCAAAGACAGCTTCCCTTGTGAACGTCCGGCATTGTTCCCCCAAAGCGAAATCGTGATGCATCACCCTGTCATGCGGTGGATAAGGCGGCACGATTGCGCGCGCCGCTTCCTGCTCCAGACACGAAAATGCCGGACCAGCTTCCAGAGCGGGCCCGGCATTGTCAAATTCAAAACTCCCAAGCGACGTTCAGAAAGCCTGAACGATGCCAGGGGATTAGATCAGCCGTTGACGACCATCTTCTTCTCGTCGCGGCCGCCCTTCATGCGCTCGGCCAGCAGGAACGCGAGTTCCAGCGCCTGGTCCGCATTGAGGCGCGGATCGCAATGGGTGTGGTAGCGGTCGGCAAGATCGTCGCCGGAAAGCGCGCGCGCACCGCCGGTGCATTCCGTCACGTCGTTGCCGGTCATCTCGATATGGATGCCGCCCGGATGCGTGCCCTCTGCCCGGTGAATCTGGAAGAAGCTCTCGACTTCCGACAGGATCCGCTCGAACGGGCGGGTCTTGTAGTTGTTGAGCGTGATCGTGTTGCCGTGCATCGGATCGCAGGACCAGACGACCTTCTTGCCTTCGCGCTCGACCGCACGGATGAGGCGCGGCAGATGCTCCGCCACCTTGTCATGGCCGAAGCGGCAGATCAGCGTCAGGCGGCCGGCTTCGTTGGCCGGGTTCAGAAGATCGATCAGCTCCAGGAGACCATCGGCCGTCAGCGACGGGCCGCACTTGAGACCGAGCGGGTTCTTGATACCGCGGCAGTATTCGATGTGCGCATGGTCGGGCTGGCGGGTACGGTCGCCGATCCAGATCATGTGGCCGGAGGTGGCGTACCAGTCGCCCGAGGTCGAGTCGACACGCGTCAGCGCCTGCTCGTAACCGAGCAGCAGCGCCTCGTGGCTCGTGAAGAAATCGGTCTCGCGCAGGCTCGGATGGTTTTCCGAGGTGATGCCGATCGCCTTCATGAAGTCCATGGTCTCGGAGATGCGGTCGGCGAGCTTGCGGTAGCGCTCTGCCTGCGGGCTATCCTTGACGAAGCCGAGCATCCACTGGTGCACGTTGTCGAGGTTGGCATAGCCGCCCATGGCGAAGGCGCGCAGAAGGTTCAGCGTTGCAGCCGACTGACGGTAGGCCATGATCTGGCGTTCCGGGTTCGGGATACGCGCTTCCTCGGTGAACTCGATGCCGTTGATGATGTCGCCACGGTAGGACGGCAGCGTCACGTCGCCCTGCTTCTCGACGCCCGAAGAACGGGGCTTGGCGAACTGGCCGGCTATGCGGCCGACCTTCACCACCGGCTGCTGCGCGCCGAAGGTCAAGACGACGGCCATCTGCAGGAAGGCGCGGAAGAAGTCGCGGATCGTGTCGGCGCCATGCTCGGCGAAACTTTCAGCGCAGTCGCCGCCCTGCAGCAGGAAGCCGCGGCCTTCGGCAACATTGGCAAGGGCACTCTTCAGACGGCGCGCTTCGCCTGCAAACACAAGCGGCGGATACTTCGCGAGGCTCGCTTCGGTCGCCTCAAGCGCTGCCAGGTCCGGATAGTCCGGCACCTGCTGGATGGGTTTCTGCCGCCAGCTGTTTGGAGTCCAAGTCTGTGCCATTTCGATCACCTGTTGTCTGCCGCGGATCTATCCGCGCGGGTCGCGCCCTGACGGCCGAAGGTGGCCGCCCGGTATTCGGAAATTTCACTCATGTCCGCGTGCCCTGCCCCAACGCAAGATTATTGCGCCAAGCTCGCCCGAAGCCGGTGACTTCGCGGATGCGGGCTTATAGACGTTAAGCGAAGGCTTGGAAAGACATCCTACCAGAATTCATCGGCTCCGGCGCCTGCAAAGCAAGGCACCGGCTGCCGGGGCCTCAGACCCGCTCGCCCTTGCGGATGCGGTAGGACGGCGAATACATCGTCACCAGTTCTTCCGCCGCCGTCGGGTGCACCGCCATCGTCCGGTCGAAATCGTCCTTGGTGCAGCCGGCCTTCAGCGAGATGCCGAGCAGCTGGGCCATCTCGCCCGCATCATGGCCGAGGATGTGGGCACCGAGCACCTTGCGGTCGGCAGCGTTGACGATCAGCTTCATGATCATCTTTTCCTTGCGGCCCGAAAGCGTCGCCTTCATCGGCCGGAATTCGGCGCGATAAACGTCCAGCTCGTCGAAGCGGCGCGTCGCCTCTTCTTCCGTCAGACCGACGGTGCCGATCTCCGGCTGCGAGAAGACGGCGGTGGGGATCAGGTCGTGATCCGGCGACACCGGATTGTTCTTGTACTCGGTCTCGATGAAGCACATGGCCTCGTGGATCGCGACCGGCGTCAGTTGCACGCGGTCGGTGACATCGCCAAGCGCATAGATGCCCGGCGCACTGGTGCGCGAGAACGCATCGACGATGATGGCGCCGCGCTCATCGGTCTTGACGCCAGCCGCTTCGAGGCCGAGCCCCGTGGTGTTCGGCACGCGGCCAAGCGCCAGCATCACCTGATCGACGGCGATGTCGCCGTGCTTCATCGTGCGTGCGACACGCTTCCCAGCATCATCGAGGGCGACCGACTGGATAAGGTCCTCGCACAGGATACGGATGCCCTTCTCTTCCATGGCCACATGCAGCCCGCGGCGCAGGTCTTGATCGAATCGCGAGAGAATTTCCTTGCCGCGATAGATCAGCGTCGTCTCGACGCCGAGGCCGTGGAAGATGTTGGCGAATTCGACGGCGATGTAGCCGCCGCCGGCAATTAGGATCGACTTCGGCAGGTCTGCGAGATCGAAAGCCTCGTTCGAGGAAATGCAGTGCTCGTGTCCCGGCAGCGCGTCATGCGGCGTCGGATGACCACCGACGGCGATCACGATCCGCTCGGCCGTCACCGTTTTGCCGCTGTCGAGCAGACGAACCGTATTGGGACCGACCAGCTCGGCGCGCGTATGCAGGATTTCGGCGCCGGCATTGTTGAGGCCCTTCTGATAGAGACCTTCAAGACGGGTAATTTCCTGCTCCTTGGCGGCGACCAGTTTCTGCCAGTCGAACCGGCTTTCGCCGACCGACCAGCCAAAGCCGGCTGCGTCCTCGAAATGTTCGGAAAACTGCGACGCGTAGACATAGAGCTTCTTCGGCACGCAGCCGCGAATGACGCAGGTGCCGCCGTAGCGAAACTCCTCCGCAATCGCCACCTTCTTGCCGAGGCTCGCTGCCAGGCGCCCGCTCCTGACGCCGCCGGATCCGCCACCGATCACGAAGAGGTCATAGTCGAAAGCGGGCATGGGCAGTCTCCTGAAAGCAAGCGGGCCGAAATGGCGAAATGGAAAGCGCGCCGAACAATCTCGCGTTCGGCAGCCGGTGCGGCCAGCCGAAGGCCGCGCCGCAGGGCACATATAGTGGTGCCTCCAGCCAAAAGAAAAGCCCGGATCTCTCCGGGCTCCTCGAAACGTGATGAACCGTGGGCGGCGACGGTTATTGTGCCGGCGCCTGGACGGCGCCCTCGGCAGCCGGCTGCGTGCTGCCAACCTTTTCGTCGAGCGACTTGGTGGCTTCCTGGGTCAGATCGCGGGAAACGCCTGCGGCCCAGATGTCGGCGGCCTTCAGCAGTTCGCGCGAAGCGATCGGGCCGTTATCCAGGAGCTTCTTGCCGGCGGACGAGCCGTAAAATTCGGTGATCGCGTTCAGTTCTTCGAGCGAGAAGGTCTTGGCGTAGATCGTCGCCGCTTCGTTCTCGAGATCGGCACGGCGCGCGGCAAGGCTAAGTGCCTTCTCGTCGACGGTTGCCGTGATCAGTTCCTGATGGTTCGGCGATGACTGGATCAGCGTGTTCTTCAGCCGCTCGGCAAGGTTCGGCAGAATGTTGTCGAAGCTGTTGGTCACGCCAAGCGCTGCGATCGTCGCGCGCGCCGCCTTGATCTGCTCTTCGGAGACGTCCTGGGCCTGCACCGCCGGAATCGATGCGGAAAGCAGAATCGCGGTGGCAGCGAATGTGCGGACAAGACCTGCGAGTTTGTTCATTTTTACCCTTGCTCCTGTGTTTGTCGCATGCTGCCCGGGCGATTTCCGCCGCCAGGCCCGCATGTGTGGAAACCTGTTGTCTTTACCGCTCCCAGCCCATTGCGGGCTGTCGGGAGCCAGCTCAGGACGCAGTCAGAATGCGTGCCTGCTCCGGCCCTGCAATGATTGCCAGCGACGCGATGTCGATGAAAAGCCCGTGCTCGACGACGCCGGGAATGGCATTCAGCTCCCCCGCGAGCGCATCTGCATCAGGAATACGGCCAAAAGATGCATCGAGAATGAGGTGTCCACCGTCGGTCTTGAAGGCGCCGTCGTGCGATTGACGCACGGCGATTTCGCCGGAAAGGCCGAGCCGCGAAGCGACTTTCTCGATCGCGATCCGCGTTGCCACCTGACCGAAGGGATTGACCTCGATCGGCAGCTTGAAGGCACCGAGGACCTCGACCACCTTCGATTCGTCGGCGATCACGATCATTCGCTTCGACGTGCTCGCGACGATCTTTTCGCGCAGCAATGCGCCGCCGCCGCCCTTGATCAGCCGCAGCCGGCCATCGACCTCGTCGGCGCCGTCGATCGTCAGGTCCAGTTCCGGCAGCTCATCGAGCGATTTCAACGGCACACCGAGTTCGAGGCAGAGCCGCGCCGTGCGCTCCGAAGTGGGAACGCCTTCGATACGGAAGCCGGAGGCGACCTTCTCGGCCAGCAGCCGGACAAATTCCTCAGCCGTGGAGCCCGTACCGATGCCGAGGCGCATGCCGTCTTCGACATATTCCAGAGCCGCAGCCGCGGCTTTGATTTTCATTTCGCGGGCGTCCATGCGCCAGTCGCTCCCTTGTAATTCCGACGGACGGCTTTGCTGCAAGCAGCGAACGGCCGGCCCGTTTTCCGCTGAGACACTTACACGCCCGGCGACGCAAACAAAAGTCAAAATGAAATTGCCGCCAAGGATTCCGCAGGACTTGGGACATGTACTCCCCATTGCATTCTGCTGTCACTTCGCCTACCCGAACGGCAACGTTTCCGGTGCCATGAGGTTTTTCGGTGTCATCTCCCATAGTCGTCTTCGATCTCGATGGAACGCTTGTCGATACCGCGCCGGACCTGGTCGCGAGCCTCAACCATGCGGTGACCCAGGCCGGCATCGCACCGGTCGGCTATGCGGATCTCACCCATCTTGTCGGGCACGGCGCACGCGCCATGATCGAGCGCACCTTCGCGCTCCGGCAAAAGCCGCTCGCTGAAGACGTGCTGGAATGGCAGCTCAAGGAGTTCGTCGATTTCTACCACGGCTCGATGCCCGGCGATTCGCTGCCCTATCCGGGCCTCATCGACGCGCTCGACCGGCTCTCCGGCGCCGGCTTCAAGCTGGCGGTCTGCACCAACAAGCCGGAAAAGCTGGCAACGCGCCTGCTCGAACGCCTGGGGCTGATCGAACGCTTCGCCGCGATTTCGGGTGGCGACACTTTCGAAGTGCGCAAGCCGAATGCCGAGCACCTCCTGAGAACCGTCACCAATGCCGGCGGCTCGGCCGAACGCTCGGTGATGGTCGGCGACAGCCTCAACGACTTCCTCGTCGCGCGCAATGCAGCGGTGCCGTCGATTGCGGTTCCTTTCGGCTACTCGGACGTCCCCGTCGAAAGCCTCGAACCGACGAAAATCATCAGCCACTTCGACGAGCTGACACCGGAACTGGTCTCGGCGCTGCTCGAAGCCCGATGATCGAATAGAAAAAAAGGCCGCTCGAAGCGGCCTTTTCTTATTCTTGTGTCTTATCCTTCGGCCCTGCGGGCGCCGCGCGTCGCGTCAAAGGCGCGGTTCATGTACATGTCACGCTCATAGACGTCGTCGAAATACTCGACGACACCATCCTTGTTCGGCCAGGCCGTGAAGTAGGCGACATAAACCGGCACCTTCACCGGAACCTGCAGCGCCTTGTTGCCGCCGCCGGCAATCTCCTTGCCGACGTCCTCGACGCTCGTACCGAGCACGGCCGCCGCCATCAGGCGCGGATCGGCAAGCCGCACGCAACCGTGGCTGAGTGCCCGGTTGTCGCGCTTGAAGAAGCTCTTCGACGGAGTGTCGTGCATGTAGATCGCATGCGCGTTGGGGAACAGGATTTTCAGCTCGCCGAGCGCGTTGTCGCTGCTCGGCGGCTGGCGTACTGCGACCGAAGCGGTCGAGCCGTTCCAGTTGACCGACGCCGACGGAACCGGCCGGCCGCCGACTTCGACCTGGTAGCCCATGCGATCGAGATAGTTCGGGTCGCTGCGGAGCTTCGGCAGCATCTCGTTGACGATGATCGACTGCGGCACGCCCCAGTACGGATTGACCTCGACGGTCTGGATCTCGTCCTGGAAGAAATAGGTCTGGTTCGTTTTCGAGCCGACGACCACGCGCATCGAGAACTGCTCGGCGCCCTGGTCGGTATAGGTTGCGGTGAAGGCCGGCTGGTTGATGAAGACGTAGCGGCCGCCGAGGCCATCCGGCAGCCAGCGCGCCTGCTCCATGGCGATCTCGAGCTTGTTGATCTTGTTCGCCACGCTGTCGCCACCGGTCAGGATGCGCACCGACGCCTGGCCGACGACCCCATCAGCCTTCAGCCCGTGTTCCTTCTGGAAGGCCTCCACCACGGTTACCAGTTCCGGCGTGTATTCCGGCGCTCCCTGGTAAGCGGCAAGAACCGCCGCATGTTCGGTCTTCAACGCTTCCGAGCCCTTGAGGCGAATACCGGCAATGATGTTGGCGAGCTCGGGATTGCTCTGACCCGGCTTCAGCAGCGTGCCCGGCGCGATCTCGACGCGCTGCTCGGCGCCCGTTTCCGCCCTCAGCTTCTCCAGTTCGACGGAGAGTGCCGCAAATTGCGCGCTCTTCGGGTTCTGGTCGTTGAGAAGCGTGGCGACGTCGTTGCTCGCAGACAGCTTGTCGAGAAGCGGGGCGAGTTCGACAGTCTTGCGCTTGAAGTCGTGGTAGCCGGAGATCTTGTTCGGATCGATGCGGCCGCGCACGGTGTCCTGCGCATAGGTGAGCGTTGCCGCCGACAGCGCGATTTCGAACTGCAGCAGTTCCTTTTCGCGCGCGATCATATCGCCGCGGTCGAAAGTGTCTGCCGGTACGTTGACGGCATAGTCCTGCGGGTCGAGGCCGACCTTGGCTGCATCGGCGAGAACGTCGACCGCTGCCTTTGCCTTGGCGTTCACGCCTTCGGCGCCGATCCAGATGTAATCCATGCGGGTCCCGTAATGGGCTTCGACCGCCTTGGCGACGTCGCCGGACGCGCGAACGTTGATATCCGGCAGGAACTGCCGCGCGTCGGCAAGCGGCGTGCGCAGCATCGGCGGCAGCGCATCGTTGCGCACGGAGCCGGTAACGACCGGGTCGAGCAGCTTGTCGGTCGAGATGCGACGCAGCGGCTCCGCCTTGTAGGTGTAATATTTGGGGCCCGTGACCTTCGGCAGCGGCTTGGCCGCCTGCTGCGGGTCGACCATCGTGCCCATGCCCGGCAGCGGCTGGTTCGGCTGAACCTGCTGAGCCTCGGTCTTCTTCCGGCCTGCCCGGATGAAATCGCCAAATGTGAAGGCCGAAGCCGGCCGCGCATCCATGGTCGCGATCGCACAGCCGCTCATGAGCGCCACGACCGCTGCCGTCTTAATTACTCTCATATGAAACTACGTCCCCGTATCGCGTTGTCGCCGAATTCGACTGAAGCCAGATTCTCGCCACGCCCTCGTGCACTGAAAGTTATAGAAAAGGATGGTGAATGAAAAGGAAACGCGCCCGCGAACATCGACCTTGAATCTCCTTCCTCGCCCCGGCAATCGCCTCGATTCCATAACGTTCGAAGGGGGATAAAAATTTGATCCATATGGATTTTATTTCAGCGGGAGGTCATGGGCCGGTTGCAGCCGCCGATCGGCGCCTAAAAAGAACGCCGCGCCTGTGACCGAAACATCACAACGGCGCCCGCGGCCCGCAAGCGACCGAATCACCATCGTTCCGGGCCGGCCTTGTTGCACGTCAACGTTTCAAACGATTGTAGCATGGCAAGCCGAGCCACGCCCCTTTACAAGCTCCGGCAGGCGGGGCAGAGAGAGGCCCGGCACCCTGGGGAGATGCGCCACCCGGCCGCTCGCCCAGGCTTCATGAACCGCATGATCCAAGGCAGGTATCACGATGACATCGACGCGCACGGAAACAGACACGTTCGGCCCCATCGAAGTGGCAAGCGACCGCTATTGGGGCGCCCAGGCCCAGCGCTCGCTCGGCAATTTCAAGATCGGTTGGGAAAAGCAGCCGGCCTCGATCGTCCGGGCGCTCGGCATCGTCAAGCAGGCAGCCGCCCGGACCAACCAGGCGCTCGGCCGTCTGGATTCCACCGTAGCCGATGCCATCGTCAAGGCATCGCAGGAAGTGATCGACGGCAAGCTCAACGACCATTTCCCGCTCGTCGTCTGGCAGACCGGTTCGGGCACCCAGTCGAACATGAATGCCAACGAGGTGATTTCGAACCGCGCCATCGAACTGCTCGGCGGCGTCATGGGCTCGAAGAAGCCGGTGCATCCGAACGATCACGTCAACATGAGCCAGTCGTCGAACGACACCTATCCGACGGCGATGCACATCGCCTGCGCGGAACGGGTGATCCATGACCTGCTGCCGGCATTGAAGCACCTGCACAAGGCGCTGGAAGCCAAGGTCAAGGCATTCGATCACATCATCAAGATCGGCCGCACCCACACCCAGGATGCAACCCCGCTGACGCTTGGCCAGGAATTCTCCGGCTATGCCGCGCAGGTCGCTTCCTCGATCAAGCGCATCGAGATGACGCTTCCCGGCCTTTGCGAACTCGCCCAGGGCGGCACGGCCGTCGGTACCGGCCTCAATGCGCCGGTCGGATTTGCTGAAAAGGTTGCCGACGAGATCGCCAAGATCACCGGCATTGCCTTCACCTCGGCGCCGAACAAGTTCGAGGCGCTCGCCGCCCATGATTCCATGGTCTTCAGCCATGGCGCGATTAACGCGACGGCCGCCGCCCTCTTCAAGATCGCCAACGACATCCGCTTCCTCGGCTCCGGCCCACGCTCCGGTCTCGGCGAACTGTCGCTGCCTGAAAACGAGCCTGGCTCGTCCATCATGCCCGGCAAGGTCAACCCGACCCAGTGCGAAGCACTGACCCAGGTCTGCGCCCAGGTCTTCGGCAACCATGCCGCTCTCACCTTTGCCGGCAGCCAGGGCCACTTCGAGCTCAACGTCTTCAACCCGCTGATGGCCTACAACTTCCTGCAGTCGGTGCAGCTGCTTTCCGATGCGGCCGTGTCCTTCACCGACAATTGCGTCGTCGGCATCGAGGCACGCGAAGACAACATCAAGGCGGCACTTGACCGCTCGCTGATGCTGGTCACCGCACTCGCTCCGAAGATCGGTTACGACAACGCCGCCAAGATCGCCAAGACCGCGCACAAGAACGGCACGACGCTGCGCGAAGAAGCCGTCGGCGGCGGCTACGTGACGAACGAAGAGTTCGACGCGATCGTGCGCCCGGAAACGATGATCGGCCCGGCCTGATCCATTTTGACACACCACGGCGCCTCGATGGCGCCGTGGTCTTCAAGCCGCAAACGCAGGAATAGATCGGCGGGAAGGCCGCAGTCGATCGAATTGCGGTTCGCGGCGGCGGCAAATATTAAGACTTCGCAAATCATTTGCCCCTAAAAATCATAACCCGTAAGCAGTGAATAATATTAGGGGGTTTGCACATGCAAACGGCAAATTCGGGCAAGACACAGACGCCCGATATCGCAGCGCAAGTGACCCATGCCATGCGCATGATGGGTGTCGCGCCTATCCCCCGCAACTACGAGCTCTATTACGAAGCCTATCTCGGTTCCAACCCGCAGCTCTCGAAGGAGCTCGCGGCACTCGGCAGCCGCGCGACCCAGGAAGAATTGGATGCGATCGGCGCGCAGTACTTCAGCCACATTCACCGCTCGAACGGCATCGAGCGCGCCCACACCACCCTTGCAGCCAAGCTTGCCGAGCTCGTTACCCTGTTGCGCGACGAGCAATACGCGCTTGAGAACTACAACAAGGTTCTCGATGAGGCCTATGTCAACATCGTCAGCAAGAGTGCATCGAGCGCGGATATCCTGCGCCACGCGATCGGCATCCTGACCGAGGCGACCGCCGAGACGATGAGCCAGGGCAAGGAGCGCGTGCAGACGGTCGTGCAGAAATCCTTCGAGATGGAAGTCATCCGGCAGGAGCTCGACGAGTACAAGCGCATCGCCAACACGGATTCGCTGACGCGCCTCGCCAACCGCCGTGCCTTCGACGACAATCTGGCCGCCGTCTACAACAATGAGCATCTGAGAAACTTCACCGGCCTGCTCGTTGCCGACATCGACCATTTCAAGAAGGTCAACGACACGTTCGGCCATCCGGTCGGCGACAAGATCCTCGCGACCGTCGGCGGCGTCCTTCGCGCCAACCTGCGCCGCGAGGCCTTCGTTGCCCGCACCGGCGGCGAGGAATTTGCCATCATCCTTGGCGACAGCACCCAGGAAGAATGCCTGCAGATCGCCGATCGCATCCGCACGGTTCTTGCGGCAACGCCCTTCCGCAATTCGAAGACCGGTGTCAACTACGGCCCGATCACGCTTTCCGTTGGCGTCTGCATGGCGACCGCAGCAGAAGACCCTGTCGATCTCTACAACAAGGCGGATATCGCGCTCTATTCGGCCAAGAATGGCGGGCGCAACAAGACCGTTCTCTTTGAAGACGGCATGCGCAAGGAATCCGGCCGCAACTGGCTGATCTATCGACGCTGACCTACGGCGCTCTGCGATCGAACTGACAATCGGCGCTCTTCATGGGCGCTTTTTGTTTGCCGGTGCTCGGGCATACGTGAAGGCACCGCCCGCTCTGAACGCTGCGAGGCAGCCGACTAGTGGCCGCAGGCATCCGCGCCCGCCGCCCGCGCGATCGCGATCAGCTCCGGCCGGTACTCGAAATGCATCGTATCGAAGTGGTACCAGCGGCCACCCCAGATGAAGCCGTGCTTCTCGAAAATCTCGACGATATCCAGCGGATAGCGGTTGCGATAGCCGTGCACCCCCTTCCCGGACCAGCGCCAGTAATCCGCAAAGCCCGTATTGAGATCGATCGCCGCGCCGAAGCTATGGACCGACAGCGTGGCAGCACCGGCAATCGGCCGCCAGTTGAAGGTGCCGGCGCTTGGGCTGAGATAGCGTTTGAGTTCGGCATGTCGCGAAAGATCAGCGGCGATCGCCTTCAGCGCCGCGGCCGTTCCGTGCTTCCGCGTCACCTGCAGCCGCTCGCCGAACCAGTCCACAGTGACGAGATCCCGCCTGACAGCCGTAGCACTGCTGCCATAGAGCCGCTTCAACAGCGCTTCGCTGCGGATGCGACCCGGATCGAAATCGACGGCCGGCGCTTTCGCACACGCGCCCAGCGGATAGATCTGTGACAGGCTGTCCTCGATATCCGCCGCGGCCAGCTTCTCTGCATGGCTCTTCTTCCTGCCGTCGTCGATGGAGAGCGGCCCCCCACCATCCCGCAGAACCAGGACATTGCCGTCGATCCGCTCGATGGCATCGGGGTAGGCCGTGGCCAGCAGGCGGAGCTTCTCGGATAGACTTGGCTCGCCGGCTGTCGCCTTGCCGGCCAAGAGCGCGAGCAGGAGTGCTGATGCACCTGTCAGAGCTTGCCGCCGCACCCTTGCCTCCACCCGCGCGCTTCGCTGAGATGGGTGACCGTACCGGTCAGTCCCCGCAGCAGCCTACCACATGGTCTTGGCTGCGCGCTCCGGCCATTCGCGGTCATAGGTTTCGCGGTCGAAATCCGTCTTGGCAGCCTTCAGCAACGTGCCGGGCGTCGGCAGCGATGCCGGATCGAGGAAGCGTTCCGGGTTCCAAAGCTGCGCGCGCATCACCGCACGGGCGCACTGAAAATAGACTTCACCGATGGTCACGACAATCACGCTGCGCGGGTGCTTGCCGTCGACCTCGAAGCTATCGGTAAGCTCCGGATCGATACTGAGGACGGCTGTGCCGTTGATGCGCATCGTCGTGTTCGAGCCGGGGATCAGGAACATCAGCGCCACGCGCGGGTCACGCACGATATTGGCGAGCGAATCGACCCGGTTGTTGCCGCGCCAGTCGGGAAGCAGCACCGTCTTGTCGTCGGCGATCCGAACGACGCAATCGTCGTCACCGCGCGGCGAACAATCGAGCCCCTCCGGCCCGACGGTTGCGAGCGCGCAGAAGGGCGAAGCCTCGATCATCAGCCGATACTCCGCCGTCAGCGTTTTGGTGACCTTGGCCACCGATGCTTCGCTAACACCGCCATAGAGCGCGTTGAGTTCCTCGACCGTGGTGATGACCGACATGCCGTCCTCCAATACCGAAAGATCTCCGGATCGATGGCAGGGCGCGGATTGCGAAGCGATTCCGGAGGCTAAAGCGACCCTTTGACCGATAGCATGACAGTCTGATGACGGCAGCAACGAAAAATAGTCAGGCGGCGGCTTTTTGATCTTCCGCGTGTATGAAGGCATTGATCCGCGCGATCACGGGTGCGGCCGAGACGATGCGGCGATGGCCGAAGCCGTTTGCCCAAAACATCTCCACGTTCGGCCCAGCGGCTGCATAGCGGCGGGCATGATCGGCCGCGACCTCCTTGTCGTCCTCCGCATGGATGACCAGCGTCGGCACGGCGAGGACGCCGATGATCCGCGCGGCGTCGAAATCCTCGAGGCGTCTGCCGGCGAGACGCTCGACAACATCTTCGAAGGCCGCCTGCGTCTTCGGCGCCAGGCGAAGAATTTTGCCGAAACCTTTGAAAAGCCAAGTCATCTCGCTCGGCGCGCCGATCAGCACCAGCTTCTTCGCCACATGGCTGCGCACGTCGCAGACGATGCCGCCCGCCGCACAAGCAAGGCTTCCCCCGCCAAAGGAATGACCGACGCAGACATCGAAATTGCCGAAATGCCGCCAGGCGGCGTCGATCGCCCTGACCGCTGCAGGCATCGTGAGTGTGCGTCCCGGCGAACCGCCATGCCCCGGCCAGTCGAGCGTCACCACTTCAGCGCCGCCTTTGACCAGGCCATCGATCATCGCAGCCAAGTAGTCGCTGCGCGATCCCCAGCCATGCACGAGCAGGATGCGCTTGGCGTTGGCGGCATTGCGCGGAGCGGCGAACTGGCGTGCCAGCACCCAGCCGCCGGCATAGGAAAGCGTCACCGGCTGCCCCGTGGCGATCACGGGCGCCGCGGCCGCGAGCGCCGCCCTCTCCTTGGCGTTCTTAGGCTTCCGGCCGGGCGTCACGCTGAAAAGCTTGAAGGCAAGCCTGCCGGCGGCCTCGGGCGAGAACGCTGCCACGCCTTTCAGCGTGTGGCGGATGACCTTGATCGCAAAGGGTGCCATAGTGGGAATCTCTTGTTATGTTCAATGCTGAACATAATTGTACAACGTTGAACAAAAATCAAGTGACGACAGAACACCATTTCCCTTGGGATCACCCCCGTTTCCGCAGCTGGATCGCGGTTGCGCGCGCCTGCCAGCTCATGCAGCAGACGGTGACGCGCGAGATCGCCCATCTCGACATCAAGCCGCCACACCTCGATATCCTGATCAACCTCTACCGCTTCGACGGCATTTCGCAGCAGGAACTGGCACGCAAACTGCTGGTGGGCCGCTCCAACATGAGCATGCTGTTGCCGCAGCTGGAAAAGCGCGGCCTGATCCTGCGCCGCGGTGACGAGAAGGACAAACGGGTGCTGCGGTTGTCGCTGACACAGGAGGGCCGCAACCTTACGGAGGCAGCCATGGAGATCCACACGGCGCTGATCGAGAAATTGCTGGACGACGAGCCGTTGGAGGACTGCATGGTGGTCACCCGATCCATGGAGCGGCTGATCGGGATACTGCTGAAAGAAGAGGACGAACTGGCCTGACGACAGGCATAGTCGAGATCAGCGCGGCTTTTCCGTCTTGTCGCGCGACATGCCCTTCTCAGCGAGTTCCTGTTCATAAGCACCGAAGAGCTCTCCACCCTTCTCGCCGAGTTCGCGCAGATAGCTCCAGGTGAAGATGCCGGTATCGTGAAAATCGTCGAAACCGATGCGCACCGCGTAGTTGCCGGTTGGCTGCACTGAAATGATCTGCACGTTGCGCTTGCCGGGCACCGTCACCCGTTGGCCCGGCCCATGGCCCTGCACTTCGGCAGACGGCGATAGTACCCGCAGCATCTCCGCCGAGAGATCGAAGGATGCGCCATCGTTGAAGGCGACGACGAGCCGGTGGCGATCCTTGGAGACACGCAGTTCCGTCGGCCAGATTTCACTCATATTGCCTGCTCCTGTTCGCGAACGGCAAACGCGATGCCGTCCATTCGCCGTGATCCGCCTGAAAGCTTCATCGCACCTTGCTTGCTGAAACCTCCTATCCCTGATGCGGCTTTGACTTAGGGATGAGTATGCACTAGCGCAGAAATCGGCTGGCGAGAATTACCCTGCTCTTCCGATCAACACTTTGCGACAGTATGCGCCTTGACGCGAGCAGGTTCGACAACGACATTGAAAGGGCTGGGAGAAAGACGTTTTGAACACAGCCACGATAGACAGGTTCGGCGCCAGGCCGCTAGAGCAGAAGACCGTTCCAATGATCGACCCCTTCGGTCGGGCGATTACCTATCTGCGCGTGTCGGTCACCGATCGCTGCGATTTCCGCTGCACCTATTGCATGGCGGAACACATGACCTTCCTGCCGAAGAAGGATCTGCTGACGCTCGAAGAATTGCACCGGCTCTGTTCCGCCTTCATCGCCAAGGGCGTGCGCAAGCTGCGGCTCACCGGCGGCGAGCCGCTGGTGCGCAAGAACATCATGTTCCTGGTGCGTGAACTCGGCAAGGAGATCGAGGCCGGCCGGCTCGACGAGTTGACGCTGACGACCAATGGCTCGCAGCTCGCGAAATATGCCTCCGAGCTTGTCGAGTGCGGCGTCAAGCGCATCAACGTCTCGCTCGACACGCTCGACGCGGCGAAGTTCCACCAGATCACCCGCTGGGGCGACCTCTCCAAGGTCATGGAAGGCATCGACGCGGCCCAGGCTGCCGGCCTCAAGATCAAGATCAACGCCGTGGCGCTGAAAGGTTTCAACGACGCGGAGATCCCCGATCTCATGCGCTGGGCCCATGGCCGCGGCATGGACCTGACGCTGATCGAAACCATGCCGATGGGCGAGATCGAAGAAGACCGCACCGACCACTACATGCCGCTCTCCGAAATGCGCCGGCAATTGGAACAGAGCTTCACGTTCTCGGACATTCCCTATCGCACCGGCGGCCCTGCCCGTTATCTCGAGGTTGCGGAAACCGGCGGACGGCTCGGCCTTATCACGCCGATGACGCATAACTTCTGCGAAAGCTGCAACCGCGTCCGCCTCACCTGCACCGGCACGCTCTACATGTGCCTCGGCCAGAACGACGCGGCCGACCTGCGCACTGCGCTCCGGGCCTCCGAAGACGATGCCTATTTGAGCCAGGTGATAGACGAGGCGATCGGCCGCAAGCCGAAAGGCCACGACTTCATCATCGACCGGGAGCACAACCGTCCCGCCGTCGCCCGCCACATGAGCGTCACCGGCGGCTGACCGTCCCGCACGATACCAACTTTGGATGAACAACCGGCAGGCGGCCCCTCAACCGCCTGCCGGCACCTTCTCCCTCGCCAAGCGGGGAGAAGGGAATGTGGGGCACACGCTCGTGTCCCCACGTACTCCGCACAGATGCGTCGACGGCCTGCGCTTTCCGGCGACCTACATTGGGACGTCTTGCCGCAGTGCACATCCCCCGCCCCGCCTGCGGGGTGAGGGTTACGGTGAGGGGCTGACAAGCCGGGCGGCAAGCCTTGAAAGCCGCCGTCGGAGGAACAGATCAGGCCGCGTAGCTCCCGCGCCCCTGCGCCTGCGCACCCATCCCCTCCGTACCGGTGCGGAAGCGCTCGATCTTCTCGTTAAGCGCTTCCACCTGCCGGCGAAGCCCGTGGATCTCGGCGGTGTTCTCCTCGACCATCGCGGCGTTCTGCTGGGTGATCAGCTCGACCTCATGCACTGCAGAATTGACCTCGTTGAGGCCGGTGTACTGGTCGGCTGCCGAAGCCTCGATATTGCTGACGAGGTCGTGGATCGTGGTGATGTGGCTGTTGATGACGGTGAGCGCATCGCCCGTTTCCTGCACCAGAGCAACGCCGCTCCGCACCTGCGCCGAGCTTTCGGAAATCAGCCCCTTGATCTCGCGAGCAGCTCCTGCGCAACGCTGGGCAAGCTCGCGCACTTCCTGCGCCACGACGGCAAAGCCACGGCCCGCCTCGCCTGCCCGCGCCGCCTCGACGCCGGCATTGAGCGCCAGGAGGTTGGTCTGGAAAGCGATCTCGTCGATGACGCCGATGATCGTGCTGATCTTCTCCGACGAGCGATTGATCTCCGCCATGGCGTCGATCGCCTTGGCCACCACCTGGCCGGAATGCTTGGCATAAGAATTGGTTTCGCCCACCGACACCGTCGTCTTGCGCGCACTTTCCGCCGTCGTGCGAACGATCTCCGTCAACTGCCGAAGGGCACGCGAGCTTTCCTCGAGTGCGGCCGCCTGCTGCTCGGTGCGGCGTGCCAGGTCGTCAGCCGACGACGCGAGATTGCCGGTGCCACCGGTGATCTCGCCTGTAACGACACGCACGTCGGCCAGCGTCGCGCGCAGTGCCTCGACCGCATTGTTGTAGGTGCGGGCCATGATGACGTAGTCGGCCGGCAGGTCCTCGGCCATGCCTTCCTCGAGATTGCCGTCGGCGAGAGCTGCGAGAACATCCGAAAGCGCATTCAGCGCCTGCATCTGCTCGGCCTCAACCCGGGCACGCTCCGCGGCGCGGCGCGCTTCTTCTTCTGCCGAAAGCGCACGCGCCGCCTCCGCCTCGCGCCCCAGCCGCACGTTCTCGAGGGCATTGTCGCGGAACACGGCAACGGAGCGCACCATGTCGCCGATCTCGTCGCCGCGGTTGCGACCCTCGATGGCAACGTCGAGATCGCCGCCGGCAAGCCGCGTCATCGTTTCGGTCACGCGCTTCAGCGGGCCACGCAGCGTTTCGACCAGCATCAGGCCACCGATGATGGCGAGCAGCGTGCCGGCAATCATGGCGACGATCGAGACATCGGCCGAGCGCTGGCTGTCGACCTTGCCGGCTTCCTGCGCGCTGCTGACGAAACTCTCAAGCGTGGTGCTGGCAGTGGCCACGAGTGCCGAAGCTTCCGCCTTGGCCGCCAGCCAGCGGCCGCCGACGTCGATCAGTGCCGCGGTGTCCTTGTCGATGTTGCCGAGCGAGGGCCCAAGCTTCGCCGGAAGATCGCGAAGCGCCGCGTTCTTGCCGCCGAGTTCGCCGAGCTTGCCCGCCGTTTCGCGAACCGTCTGGATGTCAGCCATGACCGGCTCGCGGCCCGCGGCATCGAGCTTGCGGTGCAACTCGCTGATATGCAGCCGCGTGCTGTCGAGCCCCTTGAAGGTATCGCCCATCAGCGCGATGAGGGTCTTCAGTTGTGAAATCTCGGCATCCATGCCGACGAAGCGCTTGGCCGCCGTATCCGAGTTCTTGGCTGCCTCCTTGGCGAAGTCCGCTTCATATTTGGAGAACTTGCTGAGGATCGGCACCAGCGCGTTTTTCTTCGCCTCGCTGTCTTCGGCACCGGCAAGGATCGCCTGAACCTTGAGCGCCTGTTCCTTCACGTCGGCAATCGGCGCTTGCACCTTTTCCGAGGCAATCTTTTCGGCCTCATCGATCTGCTTCACGAGATGCGGCAGCAGCTTGCCCGCCTGATCGATCTTGGCATCCGGATTGACGGCCATCGTGACCGGCAGTCGGAATTTCTTGATGCGCTCGGCCAGGCCCTGATAGGCGGCGGCATCGAAGAGCAGCGCCTTGGCGAAGGCTTCCTTCTCGCCGGATTCCTTGCGGATGATGTCGATCTGCTTGTAGGCACTGTTGCCCTGCTCGGTCATGTCGGCGAGCGCCGTTTCCAGCGATGCCGTCACCTGGTCCCGCTCGAGCTTGGTCACCCAGAGCTTTTCCGTCTGGCTGCGCATCGCCTCGCCCAGCGCCAGCACCGAGGCGATCTCCGCCTTGTCCTCACCGCGCGTCAGCAGGCTGTCCAGCGTCTTCACGCCGCTTTCCTGCTCGTCGATCTGGCTCGCCAAAGCAGCCCGCGTTGCCTCGCTCGGCGCATCGGCAAAAGCCTGCAGCGCGCTGCGCAGCGCCTGGAAATCCGAGAGATTGTTGATGGTTTCCCGCGTCACGGTCATATGGCCGTTGAGCGTGCGGGCGGTAAAGAAGCCAATGAGACCAATACCGGCAATCAGCGCCACAAGCGGAACCACGAAAAGCAGAACCTTGGTGACGATCCGCAAGCGCTGCAGCAGGCGATCGATGAAAGACATTGCGCACCCCTGAATTATTCTTATGGGAAGCAGGCCCGCGCGGCGGCTTTTCTTGGTGGAAACACCGATGGGACGAGTGCCGAAGGCTCTCCTAAGCCTGGGCAGACGTCCCTGGAATGGCCACCCTGCAAGGTTACTGCGGTGCCACCCCGCCGATCGCGTCATGCGAATGGATGCGGAATTGCAGCGACGATAGGCAGCGAAACTTAAGATTCCGCGAATAAGCTCATGTTCGCCGGCGGAGTTTTAGCGGCCTGCCACAGTCTTCCGGGCAATTGAACTCAGCCGGCGCGGACCGTTCTACTTGCGCTGAAAGAAAAACGGCCGCCGCGTGCGAACCCGTTTGCACAAGCCGGCAGCCAATGCTTAAACATTAGGCGATCCATCCCGTGGATTCGCCTCCCCATTCGTCGACAGCGTAGCCCGCTCGCCGGCGCCGCAGGACAGCCAGCATGCAAGCCTCCACCAATTTCCGCGGCATTCTTTTCATGTGCCTGGCGATGGTCACGTTCTCCTGCAACGACGCGCTCGTCAAATCTGTCACCGGCGCGATGAATGTCGGCCAGATCATCTTCGTGCGCGGGCTGCTGACGACGCTGATGGTGGTGCTGGCCGCCTGGCAGTTTCGCGCCTTTCGGCCGCTCCGCACCCTGATGAAGCCGGTGATCCTGCTGCGCATCGCCATGGAGGCGCTCGCCTCGGTCACCTATATCTCCGCCCTCGGCCAGATCCCGCTCGCCAATGCCTCGGCGATCATGCAGGCGCTGCCCTTGGCCGTCACGCTCGGCGCCGCCCTGTTCCTCGGCGAGCCAGTCGGCTGGCGGCGCTGGACGGCGATCATCGCCGGCTTCATCGGCGTGCTGATCGTGCTTCGGCCCGGTCCCGAGGGCTTCACGCCGGCGGCACTGACCGTCGTCGCCTGCGTGTTCGTCACGGCAACCCGCGATCTCTGCACCCGCCGCATCGGCCATGACGTGCCCTCGCTTTACATCACCGTGTCGACCTCCCTTGTCACAACCATCGTCGGTGCCGTCCTCATCCAGCCGATGGGCGGCTGGCAGCCAATGTCGGCGACGACCTTCAGCCACATCGCCGCCGCGAGCATCCTGCTGATGCTCGGTTACCAGACGATCGTGCTGGCAATGCGCGCGGGCGATATCTCGGTCATTGCGCCCTTCCGCTACACCAGCCTGATCTGGTCGATCGCGATCGGCATCTTCTTCTTTACGGAAGTGCCCGATAGCTGGATGCTGGTCGGCGTTGCGGTCATTATCGGTTCGGGCCTCTACACCTTCTACCGCGAGACCCTGCGCGGCCGAAAAGCGGTCGCCCAGCGCTCGCTGACCGGCCCTTTGGAATAGGAGCCGCGCGATGCCGGACACCTCACGCCGTCTGATCAGCGAACCGCTAACCGCCGTCATCCTCGCAGGCGGACTGTCGCGCCGCATGGGAAGCCCCAAGCCCGACCTTCACCTGGGTGGCCGCACGATGCTTTCGCACATCATCGAGCGGCTTCGTCCCCAGGTCACCAGCATAGCCGTCAACCTCAACGCCGAACCGGCAGACGCCGTCGACGGAAATACGCCCGTCATTGCCGATACGGTTCCGGGTTTTCTCGGACCGCTCGCCGGCGTGCTGACGGCCATGCGCCATGTGGCAGGGGCTACGCCGGAAGCATCCCATGTCTTGGTCGTTCCCACCGACACGCCCTTCTTTCCCGATGACCTCGTCGCGCGACTGATCGCCGCCTTGACCCAACGTCAACAGATTGCCGTAGCGGCATCCGTCGGCCAGATGCATCCACTGTTTGCGCTCTGGCCAGTTGCGCTCGCCGACGATCTGGAGAACTGGCTGATGAGCGACCCGAAGCGCCGCGTCCGTGCCTTCATCGAACGCCATGCCTCGGTAACGGTCGACTTTCCTGTCACCATGACGCCGAAGGGCGCATTCGATCCCTTCTTCAACGTCAACACGCCTGCGGATCTCACCGAGGCGAAGGGATGGTTGAGCTTTTTCGAGGACAGCAGAGCATGAACGCCATGAAGATCTTCGGCATCGCCGGCTGGAAGAATTCCGGCAAGACCGGACTGATGGTGCGACTCGTCACCGAATTGACGCAGCGCGGCTACGTGGTTTCCACCGTCAAGCACGCGCACCACGACTTCGACATCGACAAGGTCGGCGCCGACAGCTACCGCCATCGCGAGGCTGGCGCCCACGAGGTGACGATCGTCTCCGGCACGCGGTTTGCGATCATGCACGAATTGCGCGGCGCACCGGAACCGTCCTTCGAGAACATCCTTGCGCGGCTTGCCCCTTGCGATCTTGTGCTCGTCGAAGGCTACAAGCGCGAACCGATCCCGAAAATCGAGGCCCGGCGCCTGGAATCGGCGAACCGAGAGCCGCTGGCCCCCACCGATCCGCACATCTGCGCGATCGCTGCCGATCACCCGGTTGCCAATGCCGATCTTCCGCTTTTCGACCTCGACGACACCATCGCGATCGCCGATTTCGTGGAGAAGGTCACAGGGTTGCAGCGCAAAGGCGTCTGAAAGGCGCGAAGGCGCTGCAGGCTCAACGCTGCGAGGCGCGGCGATGCTCTTCCGGCAGCTTCGCCAGCAACTCCTGCGCCTTCCGCATCCCCTGCGCGGTGGCCTTGGCATACCATTCGGCCGCGGCTGAAAGGTCCTGCTCCACCCCATCGCCTCTCGCATAGGCGATACCGAGAAAGAATTGCGCGTCGGCATTTCCTTGCTCCGCCGCCTTGCGGAACCACCGGACGGCAGCCGGAGCGTCAATCTCCACGCCGATGCCGTTCAGATAGGCCATGGCGAGATTGAACTGCGCCAGGGCATAACCCTGGTCAGCCGAAAGCTTGTAGAGCCGCGCCGCTTCCTTCACGTTCTTCTCTATACCTTGGCCGTTCGCATACATGACCGCCAGGTTGAATTGCCCCTTCGGATCTCCGCGATCAGCAAGCATCAGGAACCAGCGGTGCGCCTCCGCGTAGTTTTCATTAACGCCGGCACCCGTCAGGTACATGGCGCCGACATTCATCTGGGCTTGCGGGTTCCCCTGCTTTGCCGCCTTCAGGAACAGCTCGAATGCCTGAGCCTCGTCCTTCTCGACGCCGCGACCCAGCATGTAGAAGATTGCCAGATCCACCTGCGCCGAGGCCATGCCCCGGTCGGCCGCCAAGCGGCACCACTTTACCGCTTCCCGATCGTCGCGCCCGACGCCGAATGCGCGCACGTAGATGGTGCAGAGGAGATTTTGTGCCTGCCCATTTCCGCCACGCGCAGCAAGCCGCAGCCAGCGATCCCCCTCCTTGGTATCGACCCGCCCGGCCTCGCTGTTGAAATAGAGCCTGCCGGCATTCGTTTGTCCTTCGATGTTCCCCTGCTCGGCTGCTCGCACATACCAGTTGAGCGCCTCGGGAACGCTACGTTCGACACCGGTGCCTCTCTCGTACATGACTCCGAGATTGAACTGAGAGCGGGGTTCCCCGCCGATCGCGGCGCGCGACTCCCATCGGTAGGCCGCTGCGTCATTTCTCAGCGTGCCGTTGCCCTGCAAGTAGGCGACGGCGAGATTGTGCATGGCCGCAACCAGCCCCTGCTCTGCCGCCTTGCGATACCATTCGAAGGCCTCAGCAAGGTCGCGCTTCGTTCCACGCCCCTCCTGGAGCAGGTAGCCCAGGTTGTATTGGGCGGTGGCGTAACCTTGTTCCGCAGCCAACCGATAGTAGACGATAGCCTGCGCCTCGTCCTTCGCGACACCCAAGCCGCGTTCGTAGTGAACCCCGAGACTGAATTGGGCGGCCGGCATCTTCTGCTCGGCTGAAGGCCGATACCAGCGTAGCGCCTCGGCATAGTTCTGCCTCACGCCCTCGGCACCGTTGAAATAGATAGTGCCAAGCAGGAATTGCGCTTTCGCGTTACCCTTCTCGGCCGGCCCCCGATACCAGCCGATGGCTTTCAAAACGTCGCGCGCAACACCCTCACCTGTCTGGTAGCGTATGCCGATATCGATCTCAGCCTCGACATCGCCTTTCTCGGCGCGCTCCAGCACTTGCTCGAACGGCTGCAATGGCGCACTCGCACCATCTGCGCGCGCAGGCGACGCGAATGCCTGCGATAGCAGCGCGACAACGAACCCGATAACGATACGCTTCATCCACTCCTCCAGAGCCAGACGCATAGCTCGACAAGCCTAAGGGGGAGCTGCCGGCAACGGAAAATGGAATTCGACAAGCCGCTACTTTGCGTCGAGCAGCGGCCTTGCAACTGTCATGAGAGAAACGGCTTGGTCGAGCACGCACAATCCACCACGAGATATGGGATATGGAACGTCGCCGCGCTCGGGGAGATATCACTCGACGCAGACATTTTCCGGCGCTGACCATTTCCTGACGGACATTTTCCGCAGCCAGCCGCCAAAATCCGTCAATTCGTCGCGCCGACTGTCATTTCATCCGGGATGTCGTTCAGCCGGACGAAGCTGTAGCCCTTCGCCTTGAGATCGAGAATGCCGCGCGCGACGCCGGCGCCGGCGGAATGGGTCGGCTGGTTGATATGGGCGATGATGACGTCGCCGTCCTTCGCTGCGCGAATGCGCTTTTCGGCGACGGCTGCGCCGAGCAGCGAGCCGCCGTCGCCGTTCACCGAGTAGCCGGCGATGCGATAACCCATGGCGCGGATCTGGCTCATCGACGAATGGGTATATTTGGCGGTTGCCCCACGGAACCAGTGCGGCGCCGGCAGGCCATGCGCCTTGATCGCCGTCGCACCGCCATCGACTTCGGCCGCAACCGCAGCCTCCGACCCGGCCGCCGCCAGACCATAGACCGAGACCTTCACGTCGATCGACGGCACATGCATCGCGCCGTGATCCTCGATCTCGAACAGATCCGGATGCGCCTTCATCACCTCGACGACGAGGCCGTTGCGCTTCAGCCAGCGCGCGGTCACGAAGATCGTCGCCGGAATGTGGTTCTCGATTAGGGTGCCGAGGATGCGCATGTCGGTCGCGCCGCTGCAGGCATCGAGCGTCAGGGCGACGCGCGGCGCCCCGCTCTTTCCATCTGGATTGGCCGGCAGCCGCAGATCCGGCTCCACGAGCCCCGGTGCTGCGACAGCCGATTGGGTGAGGATGGCGAAGGCGAGGAACGGCAGGGCAACGGCTTTCATGGCAATCCGGAAATTAAAGAGGCTGGAGATCTGTGAAACGACGGAAACCCGCCTTTTGCGAGGCGGGTTTCCTAGAGCTATTCGGACATTCCTGCCCGAAGCTTGATCAGCGCTGTGCGACTTTGATCAGCGCTGGGCGACTTTGTTAGCGCTGCGCGACCGGACGGACCAGCGGCGTGACGCGGCGAATGGTGACGCGGCGGTTCTGCTGTTCGGCCTCCTCAGTCCGCACCTTGAGGAAGCGCTCGCCGTAGCCCTGGGTCACAAGGTTTTCCGGCGGAATACCGTAGACCTCGGTCAGCAGCGATGCGACCGATTCGGCGCGCTTATCCGAAAGCACGAGGTTCGAGCGGTCCGAGCCGACGGCATCAGTGTGGCCTTCGATGAAGAAGGTTTCACCCGGATCCTTCGCCAGAACCTTCTCCATTGCGGCCGCGACCTTGCGCATGGTTTTCGCCTGCGACATCGACACTTCGGCGCTGCCCGTCGGGAAGGTGATCGTATCGAGATCGATACGGCGAACCTTGTCGCGCAGGCGGGCCGAATGACGCACCTCGTCCATCGTGTAGACGCGCTCGACACGCTCGACCGGCGGCTCGGCCAGGAACTCGTAGTAGTCACGGTCCGGGTCGTCGGAAACGTCGGCAATATAATCACTCACCGGGATGCGCAGGCGCATCGGCGGCAGTTCGTAGCCGACGTCGATGATCGCCGGACGCGGACCTTCGTCACGCTCGGGCGCGTAGATCATCAGGTATTCGTTGCCGTCGCGGTCAACGCGCGAGCGCTGCAGGATGTCGCCGTAGCGGTTGTAGACGGTGACGATCCGGTAGCCGCCCGGACGCAGGATGGTTTCGCGGGTGCGGCCGCGCGGAAGTTCGTCGTAATAGGTCTCTTCCGCATCGTGACGCAGACGCGGACGGTCGTCGCCGCGCACGAAGATCTGATCGCCGACGCCGAGGATCACGCGGTTGTCGACCTGCTCGACGACCTTCACCTCGGTGATGTTGTTGGTGACGTTGTTGACGGTCGTGTTGTTGTTGATCACCGTGTTGTTGATGACGGTGTTGTTGACGATGTTGGTCGTCTCCGGAACCACGAAGACCGGCGCCTCATCGACGCGCGTGCCCTTTTCGTTGAGGTTCGCCTCGATCTTCTGCGTCAGGTCGGCCGGGGTCTCGGCGGTGATGGCAGCCTGGGATGCGGCATCGTCTGCCGGCGCCGGCGCGTCTTCTTCCTTGGCGCGCAGCTCCTCGCGCAGCTTCTGGCGCTCTTCGCGCGCCTGGTTGCCGCCGGCATTGTCGGCGTCCTTGTCGCTGTCGAGCACGGCCGCACCGTTTTCAACCGGCAGAACGACGGTCTCGTCGGTCGCCGCCGGGTCTTCGGCGATCTTCACCTTTTCTTCTTCGGTGCGGGTGTCGACCACTTCCGGAACCGGCTGCTGCACCTGCGGCTGCTGCTCGGCGGTCGCCGGCTGCTCGGTCCCCGGGACGGGTTGACCTTCGCCGGTCTGCGGCTGCTCGGTGCGAGGCACAGGCTGGCCCTCGCCGGTCTGCGGTTGCTCCGTGCCGGGCACAGGCTGGCCCTCGCCGGTCTGCGGTTGCTCCGTGCCCGGTACAAGCTGGCCTTCGCCAGTCTGGGGTTGCGGCTCCGTGCCCGGCGCCGTTTCGGTCGGCGCGGGCTGTTCGCCTGCCTTCTGCTCTTCGGTCACGGGCGGCTGCTCGCCGGCCTTCTGCTCTTCGGTGGTCGCAGGCTGTTCGGCTGCCTTGCCGCCTTCCGGCGGGCATGCGGTCGATGCATCCTGACCTTCCGGTACGACGCAGGTACCGGGCTGAGCCTGCTCCGCAGCTTTCTGCTGTTCTTCAGCTGCCTTCTGCTGTTCGGCAGCCTGGCGGGCAGCTTCGTCTTCTGCAGCCTTCTGCTGTTCAGCGGCTTTCTGTTGCTCTTCGGCGGCCTTCTGCTCTTCCGCAGCCTTCTGCTCGTCAGCGGCCTTCTGCTGCTCAGCCGCCTGGCGCGCAGCTTCTTCTTCAGCAGCTTTCTGTTGTTCGGCAGCCTGGCGGGCAGCCTCTTCCTCAGCAGCCTTCTGCTGTTCAGCGGCTGCACGGGCAGCCTCTTCCTCGGCAGCCTTCTGCTGTTCAGCGGCCTGGCGAGCGGCTTCTTCTTCAGCGGCCTTCTGTTGTTCTGCAGCCTGGCGGGCGGCCTCTTCTTCCGCAGCCTTCTGCTGTTCCGCCGCCTGGCGAGCAGCCTCTTCTTCGGCCGCCTTCTGCTGTTCGGCCGCCTGGCGTGCTGCCTCTTCTTCAGCCTGGCGCTGCTTCTGCAGCAGCAGCTCTTCCTCAGACTGACCGCCACCCTCCTGTGCAACCTCGAATGGCTTCATCAGGTTGTCGGCGACAGCGGGCGGAACCGCGACGGACACCGACAGCACCGGCAGCGCGACGGTTGCAAACAGTTTGGATCGAATCGACATTTGTCTTCCTTCCTCTTCTTGGGAGGTCCTGGTCCCGCATCCTCTTCCCAGCGTATGACACGGCTAAGAATGGGTGCGAACGCGAATACTCACGGGGCCTTGACCCAAGGTTCCGGCTTTTTTGTGTTGCCAACGACACGCGCCGTCAAGTGCAATGCCCGAGCCACGCGCCGGTTCCTTGATAAGGGCTAGCGGAGGCAAGATTAACCGGCGCTGAACGCACCGTTCATGTTCATTGCGCGACCCGCCACCACAATCTGCGGTCGAAATCCTTTTCCCGGTGAGCACCTTCGCTTTCCTGTTGATTTTTACAGGAAAAGAGTACGAATATCGCCGCAACCGGAGGCAAACGCTCCGGCAGAAATTGGCATCCGTGAAAAACAAAAAACCGGATGTCGGCCAACAGAGAGGACTATCATGCGTATTTCCAAGCGGCTGGCAGCCGCCGCATCGGCTGCCGTTTTCGTGCTCATGGCAGGCTCGGCCATGGCCGACGGCGAAAAGGTCGTTATCGGCACGGAAGGCGCCTACCCGCCCTTCAACAACCTTGCAGCGGATGGCACGCTGACGGGCTTCGACATCGACATCGCCAAGGCACTGTGCACGGAAATGAAGGCCGAATGCACCTTCGTCACGCAGGACTGGGACGGCATCATTCCGGCGCTGATCGCCAAGAAGTTCGACGCCATCATCGCATCCATGTCGATCACTGCCGAGCGCAAGGAAAAGGTCGACTTTACCAACAAGTACTACAACACGCCGCCGGCAATCGTCGTGCCGAAGGATTCGCCGATCACCGAGGCGACCGAGGCAGCGCTTGCGGGCAAGACGCTCGGCGCGCAGGGCTCCACCACCCATTCCAACTATGCCGAAGCGCATATGAAGGGTGCGGACATCAAGCTCTATCCGACGGCTGACGAATACAAGCTCGACATCGCCAACGGCCGTATCGACGCCGTCATCGACGACGTGGTCGTTCTCTCCGAATGGCTGAAGTCGACAGACGGTGCCTGCTGCAAGCTGCTCGGCACGCTGCCGATCGACCCCGTCATCAACGGCGAAGGCGCCGGCATTGCCGTGCGCAAGGGCGACGACGCGCTGCGCGAAAAGTTCAACAAGGCGATCGAAGCGATCCGCGCCAACGGCAAGTACAAGGAAATCAACGAAAAGTACTTCCCGTTCGACGTTTATGGCAGCTGATTGACGGGATCCGGCGCGATTTCCTAGTGAATCATGCCGGAGAAACGTCAGTTCATGCGAAAAATGCAACGGCGGACGGCTTGCCCTTCCGCCGTTTTTGTTTGACAAGAGCCTAAAACAAAGCGCGATCGATACACACAAAAACGGCGCAAAGGGGAAACTTCTGACATGAGCGGGTTGTTTGCCGGCTTCTATTCCATCCTTTCCTGGATCGGATCGATCGTCGATCCATTCTGCGGCCCCGTCGGGGTCTTTCGTTGGCTGGCGCCCGGCACCTTGCTGGCCTGCGGCGACACAGGCTGGGGCGACGATATCGCCTACGGCTTCGTGGTTACCGCGAGCCTTGCCATCGCGACGCTGCCCGTCGGCCTGCTGATCGGCTTTTTCATCGCTCTCGGAAAGCAGTCCGAAGAGCGCACCATACGGTTGGCCGCCAACATCTACACGACGATCTTCCGCGGCCTGCCCGAACTGCTGACGCTCTTCATCGTCTATTACGGCCTGCAGATCCTCGTTCAGCAGCTGCTGGCGACGCTCGGCTACGAGGGGCCGGTGGAGATCAACGCCTTCTTCGCCGGCATGATCGCGCTCGGCGTCGTGTTCTCCGCCTATTGTTCCGAAGTGCTGCTCTCAGCCTTCAAGGCCATTCCACATGGACAATACGAGGCCGGCGATGCCCTTGGTTTGCATCGCGGCAGGACCATGCGCCTCATCATCCTGCCGCAGCTCGTGCGCATCGCGCTGCCCGGTCTCGGCAATCTCTGGATGGCGCTGCTCAAGGACACCGCCCTCGTCTCGGTGGTGGGCCTGACCGACATCCTGCGCCAGACCGGCGTCGCCGCCCGCGTTACCAAGCAAGCCTTTGAATTCTATGGTGTCGCCTGCGTGCTCTTCCTGATCCTCGCGATGATTTCCTCGATCGTCTTTGCGAACCTGGAACGCTGGACCAAACGTGCGGAGATGGGCCGATGAGCACTGTTGCAACGATGATCCCGCCGCAGGCCCCGCCTCCGGTTCCGCCAAGGCCCTATACGCTGACCCGCTTCGTCGGCAGCGTCGCGCTCGGCGTCTGGCTGGCGCTTGGCGTCGGCATCTTCCTGACCGTCGTCAATGGCTGGGACCCGGAGAAATTCGCGAAATACGGTCCGCGCTTCCTCTCCGGCCTCGGCGTCACGCTGATGCTGGTCTCGATCTCGATCGTCCTCGGCGCCCTTCTGTCGCTGCCGATCGCGTTTGCCCGCATGTCGAAGAACAAGCTCTGGTCGTGGCTCGCCTACGGCTATGTTTATTTTTTCCGCGGCACGCCGCTGCTCGCGCAGCTCTTCCTGATCTATTACGGCCTCGGCAGTTTCCGCCCGCAGCTGGAAACGGTCGGCCTGTGGTGGTTTTTCCGCGATGCGTGGAACTGCGCGCTCTTCGCCTTCACGCTCAACACCGCAGCCTACCAGGCGGAAATCCTGCGTGGCGCAATCGGGAGCGTGCCGCGCGGACAGCGTGAAGGTGCCGCCGCCCTTGGCCTGCCCGAGCGCGTCGCTTTCTGGAAGATCATCCTGCCGCAGGCGATGATCGTGGCGCTGCGCCCCTACGGCAATGAAATCATCCTGATGATCAAGGGCTCGGCGATCGTCGCGATCGTCACCGTCTTCGACCTGATGGGCGAAACCCGTTACGCCTTTTCCCGCACCTTCGACTTCCAGATGTATATCTGGGCGGCCATTCTCTACCTGATCATGGTCGAGATCCTGCGCAACATCTGGAGCATGCTGGAAGCGCGGCTAACCCGTCACCTCAAGCGCTGATTCCGGAAATCACCGACGAGCAAAGCTTGGCAGCACTCTCCGTGAGATGCTGCCAAGCTTTTGTTATTTCTTACGAAAGTTTCATTTCAGGGCAAATATTAGCCCTTGATTAAGAAATCGGGCGTTTCATCATAGAGACCAACCTTTGCGAGAAGTGAGGTCCTAATGACGAACGAAATGGAACTGCAACTGAAGGGCTACGGCCTGACGACCGCTCAGATCCTCTACCACATGCCGGATCATCCAACCTTCCTCCAGACCTATGTGTGGCAGCACTACGACCTGGCACCGGACTTTCCGGAAATGCGCAGCTTCCTGAAATTCTGGGAAGAGAAGCTGGATGGACCGCTGCATTCGGTGCGCTATGTGCATCGCAAGCTGATCTCGGCGACGGAATGGCGCGCGCTCAAAGGCGAGTTCATTCTGCACTGAACCGCCGATCGAAACCGAGGAGCCTAAGGTGGCCTTCGGTCAGGCTACCGGCGTTGCGATCGGCAAGCCCTGATAACCGCGATCGCTCAGCGTTGCGGACGCTGCAGCCGATGCGCTCTCAGACATGCACCTCGCCATGCGCCAGTTCGCCTTCACGCGGCTCCCTGTGCAGCGAGCCGTAAAGGACAAGCGCATAGAACAGCAGAACGCCCAGGACCACCGGCCAGCCAGGCAAAGGGCCGAGTGCGGCATTCTCGGCGACATCGGTCCAGGACCGCACATGCCCGAAGGGTTCGCCATTGGCCGACATCTTCGGCGAGGAGATCTTCAGCGCCCAGGCCAGCAGCAGGATCAGATACATCCAGCAATAGTTGCGCTGCAGCCGCCGACAGAGCGCCTCGCGATAGGTCATCAGAAATGCCGGCTTGCGCAGGCTCTTGGCGATCGCCGCCGCCCAATTGAAGTTCGGCGCGCCGTCCGGCGCCAGGATTTGCGCGAAGTATCCGCGTTCCAACTGCCGCACGCGGGCGCGATAGACATCGAAGAAGCGGTAACGCCGCGCCTCGATCAAGAGCAGCAGCGTAATCAGCAGCATCGCGAAGAGCAGCACGCCGTGATGTGACGTCGGCGTCGACAGCGATACCGAAAGCAGCGCCGCAACCACGGTGATCGCCCAGTTCGAGGTTCGGTCGATGCGGTCGCGCCAGCCGGCCATACGGCCCATTTCACCGCGATAATAGTGCACGACCGCGTTGATCTGCTCCTGGGATGTTTGCGGCAGCGGCGGGCCCTTCGGCTCCTTGACCTCCGCACTGATGATCAGCGGACCGAGCTCGGCGGACATCGGCGTTCCTCCCGTCTTTTCTTATGCTTGCGATGATGACTCCTTTCCTCTCGCCGATAAATCCCGACGGCGTCGCAGGGCGCCGTTTTTCGTTCAAAAGGCCAATGAAAACCTATTTGTCGTCCGGATACCGATTAATCCGCTCCGGTAAACGATCGCCGACGGCGATTGCCAAAGCGCCTCTGCGGACGTAAGAAGCGCCCATGACCCAGAAGAGCACGAAAATCGACGAGGAAGCGCTGGCGGAAGCCTATAACCGCGCCCTCTCCCTGGAAAAATCCGGCAAGTTCGATGCCGCCGCCGATGCCTATGCCGAAGTGCTGGCGCTCGACCCGGAAGACCACGGCGGCGCTGCCGTGCGCCTGGCCTCGATGGGACGCGGCGAGACGCCGGTGAAGGCGCCTGACGCCTATGTCGCCACCCTCTTCGACCAGCATGCCGAAGTGTTCGACAACGTGCTCGTCGACCAGCTCGGCTACTGCGTGCCGCTCCTCGTGCGCCAGCGGCTGCAGGCGCTTGAGCTTGGCCCGTTCGATCGTGTGCTCGATCTTGGCTGCGGCACGGGCCTCACCGGCGGCGCGCTCCGCGACATGGCCGACGACATCACCGGCATCGACCTCTCCGAAAACATGGTCGAGATCGCCCATGAGAAGGATCTCTACGAGACGCTCTACGTCGCCGAAGCGGTCGATTATCTCGACGACAACGACGACGAGCCCTTCGACCTGATCGTTGCGACCGACGTGCTTCCCTACATGGGCGCGCTCGAAGCGCTGTTTTTCGGCGCGGTCGACAACATGGTGCCCGGCGGCCTGCTGATCTTCTCCAGCGAGACCCTGCCAACCGAGACCTTCGCCGGCCGCGATTTCATGGTCGGCCCGCACCAGCGCTTCGCCCACGCCGAGAGCTACCTGCGCAACCGCCTGGCCGCCACCGGTTTCGAGATCGTCGAAGTCGGCGACATCACCGTGCGTCTGGAAGAAGGCGAGCCGATCGCCGGCCATCTGGTGATCGCGCGCTTCAAGCCCTGATCACCTGCAGCTTCCTTAAGTCGTCTGCTATGTAAGGATAAAAATAGGGTGCCGCGGCGCTGAAGGCGGCGCGGCATGACGCATGAAAAGGGCGCATCCCACTTTGCGCCCTTCCCTCTTTTCGAGAGCTATCTAACAGGTGCCACCAGTCGCACCTTTTGGCCCATAGCGACTGGGCGCCGACAAAGATCGGGCGCGGAGCCCTTACTGGTGCGCCAGCGCCGTCTTGCCCAATGAAAACTGCCTTTCGTAGAAAATCCGGACGGACAGAACGACCCCGCCAATGAGGATTGCGATCCCTGCAGCTTCCATCGCGGTCGGCCATCGAGCATGAACGACGAGACCGCCGATGACCCCAAATGCCGTTTCCGAAACGATCAATTGCGCGGCCAGTGCAACGGGCAAGGTTCGAGACGCGACATTCCACGCCCACACTCCGCATACGGTTGCCAGAAGCGCGAAGGATGTACCCCAAAGATAGAGTGAGCCGGCGGCGTGCCACCCAAAACCGAGTTTTGGAAGCTGAAAGAGACCCATCGCTGCTCCAGCCGGGTAGAAGGCCAGCATCAAGATACCTCCGCCAACGAGGATAAGCGCGGACCACACACCGGAGGGCATTTCAGGTCGGACGGCCAAGGCGGCCTGATTGGCAATCGCAAACCAGACCCACAATGCCACCGCCGCAAGCGCCAGCGGAACACCGATCCAGAAGGAACGGACGGATTCCAGTCCCTCTGCCGTGAACGCTGTGCCATTGACGAAAACAAGACCGAGCAGCACCAGCATGAGAGGCACCGTCAGGGATTGCCATGAAACCGATCCCTGCCGCTGGTTGCCGACCACCATCAGAACGAGCGGAACCAAACCGAGAAAGGCGGGAGCAATCACCGGCCCAGCAAAGATGGCAGCTCCTGTCACCGTCAGGAAGTAGCCGACGTAGCCGATGAAGGCGAGCCAGATTGCTGAAAGCCAGTTTCGGAGCGTCAGGTGTTGTATCACCCCCCGATCCGAAAACAGAATACAGAGGCCGACCAGAGCCGAGACCACATGACGGACAAGAGCAAAATCAAAGGTGGAGTAGTCGCCGATGATGAAAGGCACAACGAAGTTGAGCGAAAAGGCGAAGGCCGCGAAGAGTGCGGCAAGAACGCCTACGTAGAAACTCTTGTCCATAGTCCGGCCTCATTGGTTTTTCGGACGCTAATGCTTCCCTTCACGGTCCGCCATGCATGTGTTTGACAAACACCTTTTCCAGATTGGAAGTCGGCGCTTGAACGACCTAGCAATTGAGCGAACTGTGCCTGGAAGGGCGCGTTGGACTTCAACTTCGGGGCCAACGTCGCTGGATTAGAGCGGCTCCATGTATACGGCGTGTGTTTGGCGAGCGCAGATGTGTACCAGAATGTACGGCGGGCGGGTTTTCTCGGCAGTTGAGGCACCTGGTGACTGCTCGCGGTACGCAACTGCCAACGCCACCCTCGTCACCATTGCTGGCCTGTGCCACATAACAGCACTCTTTTCCGCTCCCGTTCCATCGGCTACACCAAAGCGAAAGCAATGGGAGTATTCGGAAAATGGCAAAGGTCGCATTCATCGGTCTCGGCGTCATGGGCTATCCCATGGCCGGCCACCTCAAGGTCCGCGGCGGACACGAGCTGACGGTCTACAACCGTACCTTCGCCAAGGCCGAGAAATGGGCGGCCGAGTTCGGCGGCCGCGCAGCGCGGACACCGGCCGAAGCCGCCGATGGCGCCGAGTTCGTCTTCTCTTGCGTCGGCAATGACGACGACCTGCGCTCGGTAACGACCGGCAAGGACGGCGCCTTCGAAACGCTGAAGGCCGACGCCGTCTTCATCGACAACACCACCGCTTCGGCCGAAGTCGCCCGCGAACTCTATGCGGCAGCGAAGGCGCGCACCGCTCACTTCATCGATGCGCCGGTCTCCGGCGGCCAGGCCGGCGCCGAAAACGGCGTACTGACCGTCATGTGCGGCGGCGATGAACCGGCTTTCGATCGCGCCAAGCCGGTCATCGAAGCCTTTGCCCGCATGGTTGGCCTGATGGGCCCGGCCGGCGCCGGCCAGATCACCAAGATGATCAACCAGATCTGCATCGCCGGCCTCGTCCAGGGACTGGCCGAAGGCATCCACTTCGGCAAGAAGGCCGGGCTCGACATCGAGAAGGTTGTGGACGTCATCTCCAAGGGTGCTGCCGGCTCCTGGCAGATGGAAAACCGCCACAAGACGATGAACGCCGGCAAGTACGACTTCGGCTTTGCGGTCGACTGGATGCGCAAGGATCTCGACATCGTGCTGGCGGAGGCCCGCCGCAACGGTGCCAAGCTGCCGGTGACCGCTCTCGTCGACCAGTTCTACGGCGATGTCCAGGAAATGGGCGGCAACCGCTGGGATACGTCCTCGTTGCTCGCCCGCCTCGAAAAATGAGCCTCGGCCCGTCCTCGACCGCAGACGAGATCATCGCTCACCTGCGGTCGCTCGGCTCTGAAGACAATCTCGCCGGCATGGCGCGCTTCGGCATCGTCACCGAAGCCGCCCTCGGGCTCTCCAATGTCGAGCTGCACAAGGTGACGCGGCAGGTGAAGGTGGATCACCGCCGCGCGCTGAAGCTTTGGCAGTCCGGCATCCGCGAGGCGCGCATCCTGGCCGCGTTTACCGCCGACCCGAAAGAACTGACGCTGGAAGAGGCGCTCCGCTGGGGCGACGATTGCAATTCGTGGGAAGTGGTCGACACCGTTGCCGACCTTTTCATCGCCGCCCGCTTCGAGCGCGAACTGATCCCGGAATTCGCGGCCGACGAACGTGAATTCGTCCGGCGCATCGCCTTCGCGATGATTGCGACCGCTGCGGTCCACCTGAAGAAGGAACCGGACGCGACGCTCCTGAACTGGTTGCCGCTGATCGAGCGGCACGCAACCGACGAGCGGAACTTCGTGAAGAAGGCGGTCAACTGGGCGCTCCGACAGATCGGCAAGCGCAATTCCGCCTGCCATGGTCCTGCACTGGCGCTCGCAGAGCGCCTGGCCGAAAGCGCAAACCGCGCCGCCCGCTGGACGGGCAAGGACGCGGTTCGCGAACTTAAGAGCGACAAGGTGCTCGCGCGGCTTGGTCTCGATCAAAGCTGAGCCCGCTAGCGCAGGCGCCTCAATCCTCGGCGGATTTCGCCTGGTCGATCATCATGTAATCGAGCGGAAGCTCGGTCGTGTACTTGATCTGCTCCATGGCGAAGGCAGAAGAGATGTCACGGATCTCGATCTTGGCAATCATGCGCTTGTAGAATGCGTCGTAGGCGGCAATGTCAGGCACGACCACGCGCAGAAGATAGTCGACGTCGCCGCTCATGCGGTAGAATTCGACCACCTCGGGAAACTCGGACACCACTTCGGAGAAGCGGCGAAGCCATTCCATCGAGTGCGAGTTTGTGCGGATCGACACGAACACCGTGACCTTGGTGTTGATCTTCACCGGATCGAGAAGGGCGACACGGCGGCGGATGACGCCGTCCTCTTCCATCTTCTGGATGCGCCGCCAGCACGGCGTGGTCGAAAGTCCCACCTTCTTGGCAAGGTCGGCAACGGCCAGCGTGGAATCCTCCTGCAACAGGCGCAGGATTTTGCGGTCTAGGCGGTCCATGAAAGTCCCTCTCGAATTATTTTTCCCTCTATAGCGCGAAATTGGTGAAGATAAAGAAAATTGTTTCAGGTTGTGAGCATAAGAACCCGCTCCCGCAGGAACGGCAGAACATCGGCCTCGAACCAGGGATTGCGCTTCAGCCAGCCGGTGTTGCGCCAGCTCGGATGCGGCAGCGGCAGAATGGCGGGATCCGCATTGCGCATCGCGTAGCGCCGCCAGTCCTTTACCGTCTCCGTCATCGATTTCGGGCATTCCGGACCGATGTGCCAGCGCTGCGCATAATGCCCGATCGCCAGCACCAGCTCGACCTGCGGCATCTGATCCATCACCCGCTGCCGCCAGAGCGGCGCGCATTCCCGACGCGGCGGCAGGTCGCTGCCATGGGCGTCATAACCGGGAAAGCAGAAGCCCATCGGCACGATCGCGAATTTCGCCGGATCGTAGAAGCTCTCGCGGTCCACCCCCAGCCATTGGCGGAGCCGATCGCCGGATGCATCGTTGAACGGCAACCCGCTGTCATGCACCCGAAGCCCGGGCGCCTGTCCGGCGATCAGGATGCGTGCCGTGGTCGAGATCACCGCGACCGGTCGCGGCTCATGCGGCAGACGGTCGTCGTCGCCACGCAGCGGACTGTCGCGGCAGATGCGGCAGGCGGCAATTTCCGCTCTCAGCCGCTCCAGGTCCGGGACATCGTTCTCAGGCATTGCCGATACCCGCAAACAAGGCGGTCAGCCGCTCCAGCAGCCAGCGCCTGATGGTCTCGAGCCAACCATCGACCAAATGCGGCCCCTCGTCCGGATGGTCATTCGTGCGGCGCCATTCCTGCGGGGTCGTGAACGTGCCGACCCAGATGCCGCGCCGCTCTTTCTCTGCCCGTGCCTCTTCCGCTTGATAGTGCCCATAGCTGACCGCATACCCGGAGAGCACCATCTCACGGCCAATGTCCCGCCCGCCCGCTTCGCATGTGCCGAGGTCGCGGCCGTACCGATCGCGTCCGTGAAAACGACAGCGGACATCGCCGGCGGAAATCAGCGCCCTCAGGCGTTCGCGCGCCTGGCGGCCGCAATCCCAGGTCTCGCCGTCGCGCTCGCAGCTCTGGTCGAGTTCCGGCGCATCGATCCCCTCGATGCGAATGCGCTTGCCGTCAAGGCGAAGACTGTCGCCGTCGCTCGCGGACGCCGCTCCACGCGCCTCCCCGGTTGTGGCACGCTCCCCCACGGGCAGCTTGTCGGCGTAATAGGCGACGATCGAAAGCAGCAGAAGAATGATCCATCCGCCGAGCATGCCGCCACGGCCGGCCGATCGCGACCGGCCCGAAGACCCTCCGCCTCGCCCGCCGGTGAAGCGGTATCTCGCCCGGCCTGATTTCACGTTTCCTGCACCTTTATCGCTACGCGCGCTCCCTGATCGAACCGGGACCGCATCACAAACATCGACGATTCCAAAAACTTAGAGGCGGAATCTCATGTGCCGGCTCTCAACTTTTGGCCAAGGACACCACCGCGCCATAATGGTTGTCGAATCCTTCACACACGGCAGCAACTTCTTAAGGATTGCTCACTAGACTGCAACGAAACCATAACCTTTGCATAAGAGCATGAGTATCGCTGCCAGCACCTCGACAGATAAGATCATTGTCGACAAGTCGCGAAACCATCGAAACAAGGCCGTTTCGAGGACGGTTCGCGCGACGCGAGAGCGGCTGCAAACGGGCTCGTCCGTGCCTTCGGGCTTCGAGCGCGAAATGCTCAATCTTTACATCGATTCGGCCCTGCACGGCGCCATCGCCATACCGGTGCTCGTCGCCCTGATTGCCGCCGTCGGGGTCTATCTCTCCGGCAATCTCAGCATCATCGTCTGGGCCGTCATGACCCTTTCGGCGCATGCGGTGACGCTGGTGCTAGCGAGGAAGGCGTGCAAGAAGGACATCGTTGCCGAAAAGGTCCCGGTCTGGCGCCGGCGCTTCCTGCTCGGCCAGCTGTTGATTGGCCTCTGCTGGGCAGCCTTCGTTGCGCAGGATTGCGCGTCGTGCGGTGATGTCCGCTTCGGTTTCTTCGAGGGCACTGCCCTGCTTTTCGCGCTTGCGGCCACTGCCATGGGCACGTTCCTGCTGCGCAATGCCCTGCTCTGCACCTTCACGCCCGTGGTCGCCGCACTGGCCTTTGTCTCGCTGACGACTGGCAATCCGATCTATATCGGCCTCACGGGCATCATCTCGCTGGCGCTGCTCTTCCTCGTGTTCATGACCGATCGCATGAACCGTGCCAATGTCCACATCCTCTCGGTTCAATCGGAGAAGGATGACCTGATCGCCGAGCTCGAAGTGGCAAAATCGATGTCGGACGAGGCACGGCGTCGGGCGGAGGAAGCGAACCTCGCCAAGTCGCGCTTCCTGGCCTCCATGTCGCATGAATTGCGCACGCCGCTGAATGCCATTCTCGGCTTCTCCGAGGTCATGTCGACGGAGGTTCTGGGTCCGCTCAGCAACCCGACCTACAAGGAATACACCAACGATATCCATCGTTCCGGCGAGCATCTGCTGAACCTGATCAACGAGATCCTCGACCTGTCGCGCATCGAAGCAGGCCGCTACGACCTGAACGAGGATGCGGTCAGCCTCGTCGAGATCGCCGAGGACTGCGTCGGCATGGTGCAACTGAGGGCGCGCGCCAAGAACATTACCATCCACTCGCAGTTCGAACTTGGCATGCCCTCGGTCTGGGTCGACGAGAAGGCAATGCGGCAGGTCATCCTCAATCTGCTGTCCAACGCCGTGAAATTCACCAATTCGGGCGGCGAAGTCACCTTCAAGGTCGGCTGGACGGCCGGCGGCGGACAATATCTCTCGATCAAGGACAACGGTCCGGGCATCCCGGAAGAGGAAATCCCGATCGTTCTGTCGGCCTTCGGTCAGGGCTCGATCGCCATCAAGAGCGCCGAGCAGGGCACCGGCCTCGGCCTGCCCATCGTCCAGGCCATTCTCGCCAAGCACAATGGCGAATTCATCCTGCGCTCCAAGCTTCGGGAAGGCACCGAGGCGATCGCCATCCTGCCGGCCCGCCGCGTGCTCGAGAGCCTGCCGGCAGTCGAGGACGTGGCAGCCCCGATCCGTCGTCGCAAGAGTTTCGCCTGATCCATGTTCATCGAAACGCAACGCTTGAGGCTTCGGCCCTGGGAGCAGCGCGACGTCGCGCCCTTTGCCGTCGCCAATGCCGATCCGGACGTGCGCCGCTACTATTTTCCTGACATTCTGACGCGGGAGGATACCGCGGCGATGATCGCCGACTGCGACCGGCACCTGCGCAGACACGGCTTCGGCTTTGTGGCCGTCGAGCGCAAGGCGGACGGAGCGCTCATCGGCGGTCTTGGCCTTTCGCATGCCGGAGCCGAAATTCTCGGTGGCCCGCATGTCGAAATCGGCTGGATCCTCGCCCGACCCTACTGGCGGCAAGGATATGCGCTCGAAGCAGCAAGCGCCTGCCTGCACCATGCATGGTCGGCACTCGGGCTTGCCGAGGTCATCGGCTATACCTCGCGCATCAACGAACCATCGCGCGCGCTCATGGAAAGGCTCGGCATGCGCTCGGATCCGGCGGAGGATTTCGATGACGTGACGGTGCCGGAGGGCAACCCGCTGCGCCCGCACGTGCTCTATCGGATCGCGCCGAACGACCGGCGGTAGCAGATCAGTTCATGAAGCCGTCGAAGATCACGACGTAGCCGGCATAGACGCCGTTGGCGATGATCAGGCAGAGGCAGGCGAAGGAGCCGAGATCCTTGGCGTTCTTGCCCATTTCCGAGATTTCCGGCGAGACGCGATCGACGATTTCCTCGATCGCCGTGTTGATCGCCTCGAAGGCCATCATCAGCAGGAACAGGATCGCCATCGCCACGAACTGGAAGAAGGTCGCGCCGACGATGGTGAAGGCAACCATGGCGATGCCGAAAGCGATCAGCTCATGGCGGAAAGCAGCCTCGCTGATCAGCCGTTTCGCGCCGCCCAGCGAATAGCTGGCGGCGGCGAAGAGATGCCGAATGCCGGTCTGCTTCTCGACGGGACCCGTCGGTCCAATGCGGTGCGTGGTGTTCTTGACGTCCATTTCTTCTCGACAAGGCTTGAAACTGCGCTTGCTTCGACATCGTGAATGAGGCGAATGCAAGGCGTTTGCCGGTTGCAGGAGCCCAAGCCTATAGTTAGGGCTGCATGTGCGCTTTGGATAGGCGAGAAGCACGCGGCCATCAAGGCCCGCCACACGCGGGAATAGCGCCCGCGACAGGCTTTGGACAGCAATCGGCCGGCTTTGCCGTGAAAGCCGGCCGGATCTTGATTATTCCTTGTTGCTGACGCCAGCCTGCGCGAAGGTCGCCATGCCGCTGTGGCAGGCCGCTGCCGCCTTGACGATGCCGGCGGCAAGGGCCGCCCCCGTGCCCTCGCCGAGCCGCATGCCGAGTGCCAGCAGCGGCGTCTTGCCGAGCTTCTCGATCGCGCGGATATGACCCGGTTCACCCGAGACATGGCCGATCAGGCAGTGGTCGAGCGCTGACGGATTGGCCGCCTTCAGGATTGCCGCTGCCGCAGTCGCCACGTAGCCATCGATGATGACGGGCACTTTCTGCACGCGGGCCGCGAGGATCGCGCCCGCCATCGCCGCGATCTCGCGACCACCGAGGCGGCGCATCAGCTCGAGCGGATCGGAAAGGTGATCGCGATGCAGCGCCACCGCCTTATCGACAGCGGCGATCTTGCGCTTCAGTACCTCGCCTTCGGAACCGGTACCCGGACCGACCCATTCCTCGGCCGTACCACCATAGAGGCCGAGATTGATCGCCGCCGCAATGGTGGTGTTGCCGATGCCCATCTCGCCGATGCACAGCAGATCCGTGCCGCCGGCGATCGCCTCCATGCCGAAGGCCATGGTGGCCGCACAATCCCGCTCCGAGAGCGCCGCTTCCTCGGTGATGTCGCCGGTCGGATATTCAAGCGCCAGGTCGAAAACCTTGAGGCCGAGGTCGTGGCTGACGCAGATCTGGTTGATCGCAGCACCACCGGCAGCGAAATTCTCGACCATCTGGGCGGTAACGGACGACGGGAACGGCGTGACGCCCTGACGGGTGACGCCGTGGTTGCCGGCGAAGATCGCCACCAGCGGCCGGTTGACGGCCGGCGCCTTGCCGGTCCAGGCGGCGAGCCAGAAGGCGATCTCTTCGAGACGTCCGAGCGCGCCCGGCGGCTTTGTCAGCTGTGCGTCCCGCTCGCGCGCCGCGACCAGGGCCGCCGCATCCGGCCCCGGCAGGTTGCGCAACAATTCGCGGAAATCATCAAACGGCAGGCCGCTGGCACTCATGCTGGGAATCCTTGCATATCGTGAATCTACGCTCCTCATAGAGGGCGTCGAATATTCGGGCAACGGCATTTGCGCCAATCGGCGTCGCCGGAGCATGATCCGTCACCGGACGGACGATTCGACGCACGACGTTTTGCATGCTCACACTACTCTCACTTGCGGGCGGCGGTGACATCTGCGATTGCGGCTGAGGGCCGGATCTTTGGAGGAGCCATGGGCTTTCTGGGCGATTTCTGTGACGACGTGGCGCGCTCGATCGGCTTCCTGAGCCGTATCCCCATGCCGGGACGCCACTTCGTCGAATATGACGGACGGCTGGACCGGGCCGTGCGCGCCTTCCCGCTTGCCGGCATCGTGATAGTCCTGCCCTCCGCAGCCGCTGCCAGCGCGATGATCGCACTGCATGTCAGTTCGCTTTTTGCCGCCTTCGTCGTCGTCGCCATCCAGGCGCTGCTGACCGGCGCACTGCACGAGGACGGACTTGGTGATACCGCCGACGGCTTCGGCGGTGGACGCGACCGCGACGCGGCGCTCGCGATCATGAAGGACAGCCGCATCGGCACCTATGCCGCTGTCGCTCTCATTCTTTCTTTCGGCCTGCGCGTCTCGGCGCTCGCCTCGATCCTGCCGCTGTTCACGCCCCTTGGCGCCGGCATGGCGATCCTTGGCGCCGCAGCGCTCAGCCGCGCCGCCATAGTGTGGCACTGGTCCAGCCTGCCGCCGGCACGCAGCGGCGGTGTTGCGGCTTCCGCCGGCGCGCCGGAGCCGGGCGCTGGCCGTTTTGCCCTCGGCTTTGGTCTTCTCGCCGCGATGCTGCTCTTCTATTTCGCCAAGGTCCCGGCCCTCGGCCTGATCGCAACGCTCCTCGCCTTCCTTGCCGCTGTCAAAGGCTTCGGCCGGCTCGCAGCCGCCAAAATCGGGGGACATACCGGTGACACGATCGGTGCCACGCAGCAGCTCACGGAAATCGCGGTGCTCGGCGCCCTTGCGCTGACGGTTTGAAAGATCGATATAATCCGGGAAAAACTGGGCAACGCCATGGAATCTCCCTGCATTCTCGTCTGTTCCATCGATGACAAGACCGGCTACTGTTTCGGCTGCGGCCGCACGCGTGACGAGATCGGCCGCTGGACGCTCTACACCGACGCCGAACGCCGGGCGATCATGACCACGCTGCCCGACCGGCTCGAGACGGTCGAACGCAAGCCTCGGCGCGAAACGCGCCGCGGCCGCATGGCGAGGGAACGCGGAGAAGCATGACCCGTCTCGCCATCCTGCTCTCGATCCTGGCCATTGGCCTCATCCTGCTGATCGTCAACCACGATGCCGGCCGCACCATGGGCCTTGCCAACGACGATTTCGGCCGACTGGTGTCACTCGGCGCCATCGCCACGTTGATCGGCGCCGGGGTCGTACAAAGCCGCCGCCGTTTCGGCGAAGGGCTGCGCCAGGTCGCCGTCTGGCTCCTCATCACGCTCGCCCTCGTCTCGGCCTATGTCTACCGCTTCGAACTTCAGGGCTTCGGCAATCGCCTGCTCGCCGGCCTCGTTCCCGGCCGCGCGACCGTGATCACCGACAGCGAAGGCCGGCAGGAAGTGGTGCTGCACAAGATGCTGAACGGTCATTTCGAAACCGGCGCAACGGTCAACGGCAAGGACATCAACATGCTGGTCGATACCGGCGCCAGCAGCATTGCGCTGACCTACGAGGATGCCGAGCGGATCGGCCTTGATCCGGAAAACCTCAGCTACATCGTCACCGTCATGACGGCGAACGGCCGGGCCCAGGCCGCACCCGTCATGCTCCAGGAAATCTCCGTCGGCCCGATCACCCGGCGCAACATCGGCGCGACCGTGGCCGCCAAGGGGCGGCTCGACCAGAGCCTGCTCGGCATGAGTTTCCTGTCGACGCTGGAGATGCTGCAGATGCGCACCGACGAGCTGCGCCTGCGCGACTGAGCCACAGGCGTCAGAACAAACCGCAGCGGCGCCTGCCGTCAGTTTCTGAGCCGGTAGCCGGTGCGGAAGATCCAGGCGAGGATCGACATGCAGGCCGTCAGGAAGGCGAGGATGATCACGGCGCTGAAGATCGGGTTGACGTCGGAAACCTCGAAGAAGCTCCAGCGGAAACCGCTGATCAGATAGAGCACCGGATTGAAGTGACTGACCGCCTGCCAGAAGGGTGGCAGCATCTTCACCGAATAGAAGCTGCCGCCGAGGAAGACGAGCGGCGGGATCACCAGCATCGGGATCAGGTTCAGCTGCTCGAAGTCCTTGGCCCAGATGCCGATAATGAAGCCGAACAGGCTGAAGGAAATGGCCGTCAACACGAAGAAGAACACCATCACGAACGGATGCGCGATCGTCAGGTCGACGAACAGCGAGGCCGTCAAGAGGATGATCGTCCCGATCATCAGCCCCTTGGTCGCCGCCGCGCCGACATAGCCGAGCACGATCTCGACCATCGACACCGGCGAGGACAGAACCTCGTAGATCGTGCCGGTGAATTTCGGGAAATAGATGCCGAAGGAGCCGTTGCCGATGCATTGCGTCAAGAGCGTCAGCATCATCAGGCCGGGCGTGATGAAGGCGCCGTAGGAAACGCCGTCGATCTCCTGGATGCGCCCGCCGATCGCAGCGCCGAAGACGATGAAATAGAGCGAGGTCGAGATAACGGGCGACACCACGCTCTGCAGCAGGGTGCGCCGGGTACGGGCCATCTCGAAGAAATAGATCGACTTGATCGCTTCGATATTCATCGCCCTGCCCCCACAATTTCGACGAAGATGTCTTCCAGCGAGCTCTGCCGCGTGGAAATGTCCTTGAGCCGGATACCGGCTTCGGCGAGGGCCGCCAGCAGAGTGGTAATGCCGGTGCGTTCAGCGCTCGTGTCGTAATCGTAGATCAGACAGTGCCCATCGCCCTCGAGCGTCAGATTGTAGCTCGACAGCGTTTCGGGAACGCCATCCAGTGGATTGGCGAGATCGACGCGCAACTGCTTGCGCCCGAGCTTCGACATCAGTGCCGCCTTGTCTTCGACCAGCAGGATCTTGCCGCCGTTGATGACGCCGATGCGGTCGGCGATTTCTTCCGCTTCTTCAATGTAATGCGTCGTCAGGATGATGGTGACGCCGGAAGCGCGCAGCCGCTCGACGACCTCCCACATGCTCTTGCGCAGATTGACGTCGACGCCGGCTGTCGGTTCGTCGAGGAAGAGGACCCTCGGTTCGTGCGACAGCGCTTTGGCGATCAGCACGCGCCGTTTCATGCCGCCGGAGAGTTCGCGCAGCATGTTGTCCTTCTTGTCCCAGAGCGACAGGTCCTTCAGCACCTTCTCGATATGGGCGGGGTTCGGCTTCTTGCCGTGCAGGCCGCGGGAGAAGGAGACCGTGTTCCACACGGTTTCGAAGGCGTCGGTGGTCAGTTCCTGGGGTACGAGCCCGATCATCGCGCGCGTCTCGCGAAACTCGCGCACCACGTCATTGCCGCCAACCGTCACCGTTCCGCCGCTCGGATTGACGATGCCGCAGATGATCGAGATCAGCGTCGTCTTGCCGGCGCCGTTCGGCCCGAGCAGCGCCAGGATCTCGCCTTCCTCGATATCCAGGCTGACGCCCTTCAGCGCCTGAAAGCCGGAGGCATAGGTCTTCGACAGATTGGAAACGGAAACGATAGGCGCCATGAAGCAGATCCGGATGCGGGGGGCAAAGTCGGCAGGTTTCGCCTATATGGGACAATTGATTGCGATTTGCAGCCTACCGGATGGAAAAAACAAGGTGACGCTTTGTCAATGCGGCTGCGACAGGCGAGCTGCCGTCCCCGCGCCGCCGCCCATTTGCGAAGGTTTGCGCGCCACCAGCCGGTCATGGATGAGCATGCCCGCAACCATCGCCGCGACGAAAAGGAACGTCGGCGGCAAACCGAGCGACAGCGAAGCGAGCGCCGGGCCCGGGCAAAGCCCCACCAGCCCCCAGCCGATGCCGAAGATTGCCGCGCCGACAATCAGTCGCCTGTCGATGACCTGATTGTCCGGCAAATGGAAGGTTTCGTCGAACAAAGGATGCTTGAGCCGGCGCGTCAGCAGGACACCGAGCGCGGAAACAAAGACGGCGCCGCCGAGCACGAAGGCAAGGCTCGGGTTCCAGTTGCCGGTGATATCCAGAAACGCCCGCACGCGTGCCGGATCGAGCATGCCGGACAGCGAAAGACCAAAACCGAACACGAGGCCGGAGACGAGCGTCGCCGCGAGGCGAAAGAAGGCTCCGTTCATGCAAGCAAGCCCATGACAAAGACCGTGACGATCGCCGCGGTCATGAAGGTCGCAACCGCCGCAATCGAACGTCGCGACAGCCTTGCAAGACCGACGACGCCGTGGCCGCTGGTGCAGCCGGAGCCCATGCGGGACCCGAAGCCGACCAGCAGCCCGCCAGCCATCAGAAGCGGCCAAGAGGTTGTGACCGTCACCACCGGCCAGGCGCCGACGACGAGGCGAAAAAGCAGCGGCCCCGCCATCAGTCCCAAAACAAACAACATGCCGGTAGGAACCTGCGCGCCCTGCAGCAGACGTCCGACGATACCGCTGATCCCGGCCACCCGGCCATTGGCCACCATCAGGATCGCTGCCGAAAGGCCAATCAACAGCCCACCCGCCAGCGCATTCTCGTATTCATTCATGTTTTGGAACCATCCCGACAGAAGATCTGATAGAGCGCGCCAACCAGACGCGCCACCTTGTCGTGACTAAGCCGATAGAACACTTGCTTGGCCTGCCGACGGGTCGAGACAATGCCGGCATCACGCAACACCGTCAATTGCTGCGAGAGGGTCGGCTGGCGAATGCTCAGGCTCTCTTCGAGTGCCGCCACCGAGTGCTCACCCTCCAGCAAAGCACTCACGATCAACAGACGATTTCGATTGGCGAGAGTTCTCAGTATTTTCGAAACTTCGGCAGCGTGCACGGCCATATCCGTGCGCACCCCCGGAAATTGCATAACAGTTCCCATAACTTCCTCCTGTCGTTGCCCTAGGAGTGAGTGGAGCCCCAATGCTTGCTGCGGTTTACCGACTACTATCCGTGATTGTTATACGAAGTAATATATTATCGTATTACTTATTAATAAACCAGACGAAACAAGACAGCGCGATCAGCCCTAGCCCCCCTGGCCTGTCCGTTGACTGTCAAATCATATAGAAAATTCAGATCGTTACAACGAGACCGCAACAGGGATGAAAACGCCATATTTGGGGCAACCGCCCGGACTATCTCAGGCAGCGGTAAAACTTCTGGTATAGTGATCTCAAATACGAGCCTGCGACGACACTTCGGGCCCCCGGCCCGAACGCCCGAAACTGCATTTCGGCGGAGGGTAAACGCCGGCGCAAATGCAGGCATCATCCGTTATCCGGCGAAAGATCTGCGAATGAATCGTCGCCAATCCCGTACCCTCGTCACGAAACGGTGATGGTCTTCGAGCAATTTGCTCGCGCGGCGCGATATCGCCCTTTTGATTCGCGCTCGTGATTTGCACGCCGGAGCCTCCCCCTTTTGCTCCGGTTGTTGGGCCGGCCTCCCCGCCGGCCTCTTTTTTTGCCGCATGCCATTTTCGCAGCCGCCAGCAGGAAGGTCCCGCACACCACGTCAGTCGCAGTGACGGTAGCCGGTCTTGCGGGTTCTCAGATCGAAGTGGAAATGGTCCTTGTGGAACGGGTCGCTGCCCGGCCCGAGCACGGTGTTGAAATATTTGCAGCTATCGGAGCGCACAGCCTTCAGGAGGCCGCGTTCGCGGAACGCGAAGAAGCCCTTCTTGCGGACATCGATTTCCTTGCCGTTCTTCAAGACGAACTTGCCGACATCGATGGCGTTCCCGTGCGCATGTTCGGACATCGGATTGCCGCGGCGGGAATTCATCGTGCGGCAGGAATAGCCGCCGAGCGGCTTGATCGTCTTGACGCCCGACCAGTAGCGGTAGCGGGACGACGGCGCGAGTTCGTACTTCACCCACTTGGCGAAGGCTTCCGTCACCTCGCAATTGAGCTTGACCGCCGGCTTCACGCCAATACCGCCGGAGAGACCGCTGAGCTCGATCGGGTAGTCGATGCCGCAGGACGGCCCGTTGCTGATGCGCGGAATATCACGGAACACCACGCCGAGTTTCTTCAGGCGCTGGCGGCAGGCAATCTCGGAAGCCGGCATTTCGCCGGTGTAGTGGGGCGTCGACATCGGATTGCGCACGCGCGGCAGGAAGGCGACCTGCTCCGGCTCCTGGCTCCGCTGAATGGCGCGCTGCTCTTCCATGGCGCGTGCACGCTGCGCCTCTTCGGCCGCGGCCTTCTCGGGAGAAAGCGGCGGCAGGTCCGGATCGTAGCCAAGGTTCGCCTCGTCCGCTGGCGCAGCTCCGGACGCCCCGCCGAGCTGGCGCACATTGTCTTCGCCGATGCCGTCGACGACCGGCTGGCTGGCATTGCCCTCGGCGATCTCGTTGCTCTGCTCTTGCGCCAGGCCGACGACCGGCTGCTCGACGCCGAGCATGGCATCCATGTTGACGCCTTCATCGGGAATGGCCGTGGAACCTGCATTCGCCGGCTGCGCGCCGGAGGAAACCGCCTCGTCGCTATCGATCATCGGCAGCGAGCGCCGCGTTTGTTGAGGCGCCGCCTGCGCCGGTGCAACATAGTCCGGATTGCCGTTGCCCGTCGAAGCCGATGTTGCGGCGGGATAGGCCGCCACCTCGTCTTGCGGCACCGCGTCGACCGGCACGGGCCCGATCGAACCGACCCGGGAGCCGCCATCGATGCGGCCCGGCGGCGAAAGCGCGTCGTCGGTCGAACAGGCGACAAGCGATAGTGTCAGAACGAGTGCCGTCAGCGGGCGATGGAGACGAGTAACATACGCCATACCGGACTGCGCCTTCCTTCGGGCGGTCAGAAGACCACCACTCATCACCCCACCGCCCCCGCAACGGCGTACCCAGAGGCACGCAAGGATCGCTGCAGCACTTCGAATTGCTGCCTTTCGCCTGTGTCGCAAACCGGGCACAGCTGTCGAAAGACCTGATTTCGGGGGCATTTTATTCAAATACGGTAAACGAAGCCTTGCGTCCGATACCCGCGATCAAGGGTGCGGATGCTTGCCGTTCCGACTGACCGCCGATAGCAAGAAGCCCGCGTCTTCGTCAGACGCGGGCTTCAAGTTTTCAGCTACGGATCCGCTGGATATCAGCGGCACTCGCCGCGATGCACGACTCGGAAGCCAGCACCGCCAGCCTCGCAGGCGTTCGAGAAGGTTTGCACGCGGCCGCCGCGCTGGCCGCAGACCGGCGCGAATTCGCGGGTGCAGAACTGGCCTTCGGAGGGACGGTCATCGTCGCGACGGCATTCGCCGCGGCCGATCACCTGGAAGCCCTCCGAGCGCGCCTGGCAGGCGTTCGAGAAGGTCTGCGTGCGCCGTCCGCGCTGGCCGCACACCGGATTGTACTCCATGGTGCAGGCCTGCGGTTCGCGATCCGGCGGGCGATAGTCCGGACGGCATTCGCCACGGTGGATCACATTGAAACCGTCGGCCCTTGCCTGGCAGGAATTAGGGAAGGTGCGCATGCGATTGCCACGCTCGCCGCACACGGGCGCATATTCCATCGTGCAGACCGGCGGGCGGGTCGGCCTCGGCCCCGGACGAGGCTCGTCGACGACCACCGTACAGGCCGAGAGGAAGCCGAGCGCCAGCATCAGCACGGCGATCGGGCGCGTCAGAAGAAGTTTGAGAAGTGCCATGGATGTCCCCTCTAAAGCGGCGGTCAGCAACCGGAGCGACGCCCCGTCGAACACCTCCCGCATCTCGCGTATCTATCCGCAGCTATCGTAAGGTCAAGACTGTGCGGCCTGCTTTGCACGGCAATCACGGACGCAGGTTGCGGGGGCACTGCCCGGATCACGGAACGATGTGGAGCTCGATTGCAGCCGCGCGACATTTCTTCTTGTCAGCGCACAAGGCCCGCGTGGTATCGCCACGCGGGCCTTGTGCGATTCCAGACTATAGCGATCAGGCGGCGCGGCCGTAAGCCGAATGCGATGCCGAGGACTGCAGCCGGAACTTCGTCAGCAACGACTTCAGTTCCCGGCTCTCGGCAGCCAGCGTCTGGCTTGCGGCAGTCGTTTCCTCGACCATCGCGGCGTTCTGCTGGGTCATCTGGTCCATGCTGTTGACGGCGACATTGACCTCCTGCAAGCCGGTCGCCTGCTCGCGTGCGGCGGTCGCGATCGAGGCCACCTGCTCGTTGACCCGATTGACCAGCGTCTCGATCTCCGTCAGCGCTTCGCCGGTCGACCGGACCAGCTGAACACCGGCACCGACCTCGCGCACCGAGGCGCCGATCAGTTCCTTGATCTCCTTGGCGGCACCCGCCGAGCGCTGCGCCAACTCACGCACCTCCTGCGCGACGACGGCAAAGCCACGGCCGGCCTCACCGGCGCGCGCTGCCTCGACGCCGGCATTGAGCGCCAGCAGGTTCGTCTGGAAGGCGATCTCGTCGATCACCCCGATGATCTGGCCGATCCGGCCGGACGAGCCTTCGATCCGCCCCATGGCGTCGATGGCATTGCGCACGATGCCGCCGGACTTGGCAGCGCTCGCCTTGGTCTCGTTGACCATGTCGCGCGCCTCGTTCGCCCGCTCGGAAGCGTGGCGGACCGTCGAGGTGATCTCGTCAAGTGCTGCCGCCGTCTCTTCGAGGGCCGCTGCCTGCTGCTCCGTCCGGCGCGAGAGATTGTTCGCCGCTTCCGAAATGTCGCCGGCACTGGCAGTGACGATCTCGGTCGAGTGCGAGATGGAGCCGATGACATCGCGAAGCGCCGCGACGGCCGTGTTGAAGTCCTCTCTCAGCTTGCCGTATTCCGGCGCGATATGGCCGATCTCGGCGGTCAGGTCGCCGCTTGCCAAGAGCTCGAGCGCGGCACCGACGGTCTCCATCGCATCCGCTTGCGCTTCCGCCGTTGCCCGCTGGCGCTGCTCGTTGCCGCGCCGCTCGGAACTCAGCCGCTCCTGCTGCTCGGCCTCGCGTGAACGCAGTTCCAGCCGTTCGCGAACGGAATCGCGCAGCACCACCAGCACCTTGGCCATCTGGCCGATCTCGTCGCCGCGGTCCGTCTCCGGCACCTCGGACGAAAGATCCTCATCGGCGATCGCCCGCATCGACGCCTTCAGCTTCTCGACCGGCTTGACGACGCTGCGCACGATCGCAAGCGCCGCCATCAGAATGGCGAGTGCGGCGGCGGCGAGGATGCCGGCGACCTGCCAGGCGCGCTCACGGAACATCGCCGCTAGGTCGTCGGCATAGACGCCGGTACCGACCACCCAGCCCCAGGGCTTGAAGCCGGCAACGTGCGAATATTTCAGCACCGGCGCGTCAGCGCCCGGCTTCGGCCAATAATAGTCGACGAAGCCCTGGCCGCTCTTTTCGACAGTCTTTACGAACTCGACGAAGAGGTGCTTGCCGTTGGGATCCTTGTTTTCAGTGAGGTCTTTGCCGTCCAACTCGGGCTTGATCGGATGCATCACCATGGTCGGATGCATGTCGTTGACCCAGAAATAGCCGTTGCCCTGGTAGCGCATCGCCTTGATTGCCTCGAGCGCGCGCTTCTGCGCCTCCTCACGCGAAAGCGTGCCGGCCACCTCCTGCTTGTGATAGGCGTCGAACACCGCGATCGCGTTCTCGTCCATTGCCGCGAGCATCGCCTTGCGCTCGCCGACGAGCTTGTCCTGCGCCTGAAACAGACCGAATGTCAGCGCTGCTGCCATGGTCAAAAGCGCAAATGCCACCAGCGCGTAGAGACGCGCCGAGATCCTGAATTTCTTCATTGCCAATCCCCTGCCCCTTCGGCGCCCCCGGCGCCGCCCCGTCGCAACCTGGCCGCCGCCGGCATGGCCGGCCGCACTCCAAGAGCCTGCAGGTTAGGTAGAGGTCTTTGCAAAGCCCCTAACAACCGATCCCTAAATTTGACATTTCTGAAGAACCCCTTCGAAAGTCTAAGGTGGCGGCACGGCGGGATGCTGCCCGCATTTGTGCGGCGGCGGGCCTTCCCTCGGCAAGCGCGGTCGGGTTACATCTTTCATCCAACAGGGAGACAGGCCGCATGACCGAACAGACCAAACCGACCGGCGAGCTGACCTTGCGCACGCTCGCCATGCCCGGCGACGCCAATGCGGCCGGCGATATCTTCGGCGGCTGGGTGATGGCACAGATGGACCTTTCCTGCGGTATCCGTGCGGCCGAGCGCGCTCGCGGCCGTGTGGTTACCGCGGCAGTCAAGGAGATGGCCTTCGCGCTTCCGGTCAAGATCGGCGACACGCTCTGCATCTATACCGATGTCGTCAAGGTCGGCCGCACCTCGATGACGCTCAAGGTCGAGGCCTGGGCCCAGCGCTATCTCTCTTCGCATCGCATGGAAAAAGTGACGGATGCGATCTTCGTCATGGTCGCGCTCGACGAAAACGGCAAGCCCAAGCCGGTGCCGGCGGAGGAATAGGAGCGGCGGCCGTGGATCAGGTTCCGACCAACCCGGAAATCTTCCCGCATATCCGCACCGTCATGGGCATGGTCGTCAGCCTGAGCCTGGCGAGACTGCTCAGCGGACTGGCGCTTTTCGTGCAGCACCCCGGCAAGACGCGCGTCTACTGGATCCACCTCGGCTGGGTCCTGTTCATGTTCGTCTTCCTCGTGCATTTCTGGTGGTGGGAGTTCCACCTGCATTCGCTGGCCGTGATCGACGTCAGTGTCTACCTGTTCGTCATCCTCTATTGCTGCGTCTTCTTCTTCCTCTGCGTGATGCTGTTCCCGACGACGCTCGAGGACTATAGCGACTACGAACACTATTTCATGTCGCGCCGTGCCTGGTTCTTCGGTTTCCTCGCGCTTGCCTTTGCCGTCGACCTCGTCGACACCGCGCTGAAGGGCAAGCAGTATTTTGCCTCCTACGGTCTCGAATACCCCGCTCGCAACACCGCCTATATCCTCTTCTGTATCGCCGCCGCCTGGACGGCGAATCGGCGCTTCCATGCCGCCTTCGTTGTCGCTGCGGTCGCCTATCAGCTTCTCTGGATGTATCGGGCCTTCGACCTGCTGGATTGAGACCGTCGATCGGATCGTCTGCGGAGGTTTTCCGCCTGGGGGTGCACCTCGCCCCTTGATCCCGAGGCGAGGCGATGCTTTATCCGTTAGACATATTTGAATCTCGCATCATGGCACGTCGGGGGACTGTCGCATCATGGAAATCTTTACCGCCGCCGGTCTGGCAGCGCTTCTGCAAGTCATCGTCATCGACCTCGTTCTCGCCGGCGACAACGCCGTCGTCATCGGCCTTGCCGCGGCCGGGCTGCCGACGGAGCAGCGCAAGAAGGTCATCCTCGTCGGCATCATCGCGGCAACCGTGCTGCGCATCGCGCTCGCCAGCGTCACGGTCCAGCTCCTGGAAATCATCGGCCTTTTGCTCGCCGGTGGCATTTTGCTGCTGTGGGTCTGCTGGAAGATGTGGCGCGAAATCCGCGAGCAGCAGGCAGCGCACGCGGCAGGCGAAAGCGGCGCTGGCAGCAACGCGCCCCAGAAAACCTTCATGCAGGCGGCCATCCAGATCGTCATCGCCGACATCTCGATGTCGCTCGACAACGTGCTGGCCGTCGCAGGCGCCGCCCGCGAACATCCGACGATCCTGGTTATCGGCCTTGCGCTTTCGATTGCGATGATGGGCGTGGCAGCCGGTTTCATCGCCCGGCTGCTCAACCGTTATCACTGGATCGCCTATATCGGCCTCGCAATCATCCTCTATGTCGCGCTCGACATGATCTATCGCGGCTGGGTCGAGGTCTGGCCGCACGTCGCGCCGGCCGTGGCAGCCATGGTCTGACGCCAGCGCGACGCGCTGCAGACCGTTAACAATGCAAAAGGCAGGGCTTGGGCCCTGCCTTTTTGTTTGCAGCGGTCTTAACCGCTACAGCGGCCGGACGCCTGTTAGCCCTTGAAGATGAACGAGGCGCCTAAGGCGATCAGGGCGAAACCGACCAGATGGTTCCAGCCGATCGACTCCTTCAGCCAGAAAACTGAGAAGGCGGCAAAGACCAGAAGCGTGATCACCTCCTGCATCGTCTTCAGCTGTGCGGCGGAATAGACCTGATGGCCGATGCGGTTGGCCGGCACCGCCAGGCAATATTCGAAGAAGGCAATGCCCCAGCTTGCCACGATCGCCATGTAGAGCGGTGACGACGTGTATTTCAGATGCCCATACCAGGCGAAGGTCATGAAGACGTTGGAAAACAGGAGCAGAAGAATCGGCCAGAGATAGGCCGGAGAGAGAGTGAAGGACATAGAGAACCTCGGGGCGCGAATCATGCTCCGACGATGCCCCGCAGCCCCGTCCGGGCGCAAGTCCTGCCGGCCTTCCATTGGCTCAAGTGACGCCTCGGAGCGAGCCGATACGGGATTTTCTGCAGGTCAGGGTGTCGAATCGACGACGAACCGGCATTTTTTCCGTCATTTAGCAAGTCATGCCCCAATATTTTACGGGTTTTGCCACAATTTTGTACTGGCGCATGAGCAATGTCGCTCGACTGTCCGACGGGACAGGCAGGGGAATACCACACTTCGAAACGGCGGTTGCCGTGAAGTTGGCTCCGCGCCTTGCGCGCGGTTCGCCGACACGCCGATGCTGCGTATCAGACGCTGGGCACGCGCATGTCCGCTGAAATTTCCCATGGGAACATTGGAAACAGTTGAGCAACCGGGTGCCATGCCGGCGATCGCCAGGCCGCCCCGACCGTTCGCACCCAGCAACTTGTCAAGGAGACCTGACCATGAAGGTCCTGGCGTTTCTTGCGGCTGCCTATGTCGCGCTCCTATCGCCATCTCTTGCCAGCGCGGGCATGCTTGCCCAGGCGCAGCAATACAAAGGCCTGCACGAGGTGAAGAACAACAAGACCCTTCGCGCAGCGCTCGGCATCAACCCGGCACGTACCCCCTGGTGCGGCCATTTCATGGGCATGGTTGCCCGCAAGTCCGGCCGCAGTCCACCGCAGAGCTTCGGCTTCGCCCGCTCGTGGCTTCGGTTCGGTGCACCGGTGAAGCTCGCCTATGCGCGCGCCGGCGATATTGTCGTCGTGCGCACCGGTCGTGGCTACCACGTCGGCATCCTGTCCGCGATGTCGAAGTCGACGGCCCAGTTGATCGGCGGCAATCAGTCCGGCGGCGTCAGGGTCTCGCAGTTCGCCCGGGGCCAGGTCGTCGGCGTCCGGCGCTAGAGCATCCCGCTTCAAGTGGAATCACTTGAAGCGGAAAGATGCTCTAGAAACAATGTGCTAGAGCGACCCTAGTGCGTTCATCTGAACGCACGGCGCTCTGGAGCGGCAAGCCAAGGGCGAGGAACCACTTCGCACCAGGCCTTGCGCCGGAGGGCCTAAAGCCCAACCCGGACCAGAGATCAGCATCGCCGCATCGGGCGGATCGCTGACGCGCGTCCTCACACAAGCGTCAGGCGCATTGCACAGCGCCGCTCTGGCGGAATGCCGTGAGCGCCCTCGTTTGCAAGGATCTGCGCGAGACGCGCGTCGAGTTCGTCCCCGGCAAGCGTAGCGAAGCCGAGTGTGCGGTAGAAGTGCTCGTTCCATTTGAGATCGCGGAACGTCGTCAGCGTTACCGCGGCAAGCGAACGGGCGCGCGCATGCGCGATCGCAGCCAGCATCATGGCGCGCCCAAGCCCCCGGCCCTGGCTTTCCTCCAACACGGCAAGCTGCCAGATGTGCAGCGCGCCCTCTGCGCTCGCGGCACAAAGGAAGCCGAGCGGTCGATCCTGCTCGTCGACGGCCACCAGGGACAGGCCGGTGCGCAGGAAGTCGACATGAGCTTCCGCGGACTGGACATCGTCGTCGGCAATCCAGGCCAGGTCGGGGATGGTGCGAAAAAGCGCGCCGGAGGAGCGCTCTATGTCGGGCAGCAAAGCTGTATCGTCTTCACGTGTGGGTCGAATCAGGGTCATAGTGACCGCATCCTACAGCGCAGGCCGTCATAGGGGATGCGCGAAGTTCGCTGCCGCCCTTCAAAATCCCGAGAATCATTAGCCGGATAACGGAATATCGCTAGTCGGCGATCATATTCATGGCCTGCTCAAGCCCGGCCGCCGGACTCGACAGCGGCCGCGGTCCGTTGCGGACATGATCGGCGGCGCCAGCCATGGACGCCTGGGCCAGCGCAACGATGGAGGCTCCATCCCCATAGGCCGCTTCTGCCGCCCGGGCGATCGCAGCAAGGTAGCCGTCACGGCTTCCCGCCTTGAACAGCGCCCACGCACCCTCGACCAGACGAACCTCGAGGACAGCGCCGGAACGGCGCGCCGCGTCGGCAAAAAGCGCCGTAGTGGGTGCGACCGTCGTTTCCACCGCGCAAAGCACTACCAGCTTGCCGCCGGTCGCGGCCGCCTTCTCCGCCAGCGCCGCATCGACGCGCAGGATCGGGACGGCAGTGCCCAACCCGGCCCTCACAACGCTCGGCCCGAGCGTCGAGCAGGTGAGCAGCACGGCGTCGGCCTTCGCCGCCAGCGCCGAGAGAACCGCCGCTGTCTGCTGCGTGATGTCCTCGGTCAGGCCGCCCGCTTCCTCCGCCGCGCGCAGCAGATCGGCGCGGACCGTATGGCGCAAGTTCGCGGAGGAAAGTCCGAGTTCGCGCGCAGCATTCTCGAAAACGGCGACGTTGCTGTCGGCCGTATGCAGGCAGGAGATGATCAATTGGCGGCCCTTGGATGGCGAACGCCTGACGGCGCGGTTCTGACTTTGCGAAACTTGCACAATCGTCGCACGCCGGGAAGCGTCGCCGGACACAATCTGTCGTAGAGGCCACGCGAACCGTCTATTTGCGCCTCCGGCCCAGCAATGGACACAAATCGGGGCAATTTATGCTTCTCGACTTTTCTAATTTAAGTTACGCTTATTTTCCTTCTGACCAGATGCCGCGGGAGGGGCTGCCCTCTTGGAACGGAAGCTCGCCGTGATCCTTGCTGCCGATGTCGCTGGCTACAGTCGCCTTGTCGCGATTGACGAGGAAGGTGCGCTCGCAACACTTGCCACCTATTGTGCAACGATTTCAAGCCTTGTGACCGAGCATGGCGGGCGCATCTTCGGCGCCGCTGGCGATAGCCTTGTCGCGGAATTCCAGAGTGCAGTGCAGGCGGTTCGGGCAGCGGTCGCCATCCAGCGGACCCTGCAGCGGAGAAACGCCGACCTCGCGCCGGAGCGGCGCATGGAGTTCCGCATCGGCCTCAATCTCGGCGACGTCGTGGTCGACGGCGGCAACCTGCTCGGCGACGGCGTGAATGTGGCGGCGCGGCTGCAGCAGGTGGCGAAACCGGCCGACATCTGCATCTCCGGTGCGTTGCACGACCAGATCGTCGGCAAGCTGGAGTTTCCCATGCACCGGCTTGGCGATCGCGCGCTCAAGAACATGCCGCGCCCGGTGCCGGTGCACCGCGTCGACTGGCATGAGGACCCGGTGAGGCCGGATCTGCCCGGCATGCCGCTTGCCCTGCCCGACAAGCCGTCGATCGCCGTTCTGCCCTTCGTCAACATGTCCGGCGACCCCGAACAGGACTTCTTCGCCGACGGTCTGACCGAGGACATCATCACGGCGTTGTCGCTCTACCGCTGGTTCTTCGTCATCGCCCGCAACTCCTCTTTCGCCTACAAGGGCCGCGCCGTCGACGTCAAACAGATCGGCCGCGATCTCGGCGTGCGCTACATCGTCGAGGGCAGCGTGCGCCGCTCAGGCTCGCGCGTGCGCGTCACCGGACAGTTGATCGAGGCGGAAACCGGCATCCATCTCTGGGCGCAGCGCTACGAGCGCGAATTCGCCGACATTTTCGCCATCCAGGATGAGATCACCCAACATGTGGTCGCGGCGATCGAGCCGGAGATCCTGATTGGCGAAAACCGCCGGGCGCTGCTACGCGGCAGCGACAATCTCGACGCCTACGAATGCCACATGCGCGGCACGCTGCTGCATAATGCGCAGGACTCCGCCGCGCACTTCGACGACGCGATCGAGTGGCAACGCCGCGCGATCGCCCTCGACCCCGAATTCGGCCGCGCGCACATGATGCTGGCCCGCTCGCTGTTTGCCCGCTGCTATTTCGGCTTCAGCGACGACATTGACCGGGATAGCGCGGAGTTGGCGGCGGAGGCTGCGCGCGCCGTCGTGATCGAGGATCACGATCCCTATTGCCACTATGTCATGTGCCTCGCCAATTTCGCTGCCCGGCGGCCGCATGCCGCGGTCCAGGAAGCGCAACAGGCGATCGATCTCAACCCCAATTTTGCGCTCGCTCACATGGCGCTCGGTTGGGCGCGCATCTATATCGGCCGTTTCGCCGAGGCATTGGACCCGCTGCACAAGGCGCTGAGGCTGAGCCCGCACGATCCGCTGACCTACCTCTTCTTCAACCGCATCGCTCTCGCCCACTACCACCTCGGCAATTACGAGGAAGCGCTGCGTCACGCCGAACGGGCGCTGCTCCTGCGCCGCACCTATTTCAACCTGGTCATTCTGCTCGCCTGCCTTGGCCAGCTCGACCGCAACGAGGAAGCCCGCAGGATCGTTCCCGAGGCCGTCGCCAACGCGCCTGTCGATTTACCGCGCTACTGGCGCTTCTTCACCGGCTATGTCGACCCTGCCGACCACGCACATTTCAAAGACGGGCTCGTCAAGGCGGGCCTGCCCATCGTCCCGTAGGCCGCCATGACACGAGCCCAGCTGTTCGGCGTTCTCATCGGCCTCACAGTGGTGGCGTTCTTCACGGTCCTGCGCGCAAACGATCCGCAGCTTCTGAGGCAGGCGCGCGACGTCACCTTCGACGAATACCAGCGGATCGCGCCGCGCGGCTTCGAGACCATGCCGGTCAAGGTGATCGATATCGACGAGGCGTCGCTGCGTGAATTCGGCCAATGGCCCTGGCCGCGCGACCGCCTGGCGAATTTGACCAACCGGCTGACCGAGATGGGCGCGGCAGCGATTGCCTTCGACGTGCTCTTTGCCGAGCCCGACCGCCTGTCGCCGCGCACGGTCGTGCGCGACGTCGGCGGCGTCGATCCATCCTTCGTCGCAACCCTGCCCGATAATGACGAGATCTTTGCCCAGGCGATCCAAGACAAGCCGGTCGTGCTCGGTTTCGGCCTCACCAACGACGGCAGTTACCTGCCGTCGGTCAAGGCGGGCTTTGCCTTCACCGGCGAAACCGCTGCCGAGGCGCCGCCGCGCCTGCACGCCGCAACGCCGCTACGGCCCCAGCTCGAAGCCAACGCCGCCGGGCTCGGCCATATCAGCCTCAATCCCGGCTCCTCCTCCGCGGTGGTGCGGGCCGCACCGCTGTTCCTCAGCGACGGGCAGCAGTTCTACCCGAGCCTCGCCCTGGAGGCGCTGCGCGTGGCGCAGGGCGCCTCGACCTATGTGCTCGCCGCAGCACCCAACGTCGCCAACACGCTCACCGCCGTCAAGATCGGCGACTTCGTCGTGCCGCTCACCTCGACCGGCGAACTCTGGCTCTACGTCACGCCGGACACGACGGAGCGCTACATTTCCGCCCGGCGGGTTCTCACGGACGAAGCCTCCTCTCCGGACGTTCGCGCCGCGATCGAAGGCAGCATCGTCTTCATCGGCACGTCGGCTGCCGGACTGCAGGACGTGCGCACCACCGCGCTCGGGCAGAACGTGCCCGGCGTCTCCATCCATGCCCAGATCGTCGAGCAGATCCTCTCCGGCCGCTATCTGTCGCGTCCAGACTGGGCCGACGGGCTCGAAATCCTCTCGATCGCACTGGCCGGCACGCTGCTCGTGCTGTTGACCACTTTCGTCAGCCCCGTGGTGGCGCTGGTCTGCGGCCTCGCGGTCACGGTGTTGGGGCTCGCAGCCTCCTGGCTCGCCTTCTACTATGGCGGGCTGCTCGTCGATCCGCTGGCGCCGATCCTCGCCGCCTCGATCACCCATTTCTCCGCCACCGCCTATCGCTTCCTGGTGACGGATCGCGAACGACGCGAGGTCCGCCAGGCTTTTGGGCGCTATCTCTCGCCATCGCTGCTCTATCGCATCGAGCACACGCGCAATGCGCTGAGCCTTGGCGGCGACGACCGCGAGCTGACGGTGATGTTCGTCGACGTGCGCAGCTTCACCGAGATGAGCGAGCGCATGACGCCGACCGAGGTCGTCGCCTTCCTCAACACGCTGCTCGACGCGCTGAGCCGCCATGTGCTCGCCAATGAGGGCACGCTCGACAAGTTCATCGGCGATTCCATCATGGCCTTCTGGAACGCCCCGGTCGATGTGGTCAACCATCCGCAAAAGGCACTTCGCGCCGCGCTCGGCATGCGCGAGACCCTGGCCCGGCTGAATGCCGAAGACGCCTTCGGTTTCGGCTCCGGCCATGAGGTGCGCATCGGCATCGGCATCCATACCGGGCTCGCCTGCGTCGGCAACATGGGTGCCGAAACCCGCTTCAACTATTCGGCGGTCGGCGACACCGTCAACATCGCGGCCCGCATCGAAGCGGCCTGCAAGGACGTCAACTTCGACGTGCTCGTGTCGGAAGCAACGGCTGAGGCATTGCCGAATTGCGCGCTGCTGGATGCGGGAAGCCTGGGCCTCAAGGGAAAGACGACGCGAACCCGGCTTTTCGCGGTCGCCGGAGACGAGAACCTCGCCGCCTCGCCCGCCTTCGCGGAATTGCGGCTGCTGCATGACCGGCTCGTCTCGGTGCTACGCACGCGCGCGACCTCGAGCCGCAGCATCATCAACGCAGCGAAGCTGAAGTCTGCCGCCCTGGCACCGGGCCTGGTCGGCTTCTACGCCCGGATGTCGCGCCGATCGGAGCATTTCGCCGAAACGCCGGTCGAAGACGCCAAGCGCCCGGCGGAGTGAAACGTGCCGGACCTCAGCCGCAGACGACCGCCCGGCACATCGCCTCGACCTGGGCTCTCGGATCGTTCGCAAAGCTTTGATTTGTCGTTGGTTTAGCGCCGGCCCGCTTGTGCCTAGCGACAGGTCGTTGCCGACGCATCGTGAACGCTGCGCCGAAAGCGTTGGCAAACGACAGGCCGTCAGCGGCGCACACGGTCGGCGCTCAATTCTGGCTTTGGGTCTGGCTCTGGCTTTGGCTCTGTTCCTGGCGCTGCGTTCCACCGCCCTGTTGCGACTGTTCCTGCCGCTGTTCCTGTTCCTGGCGTTGGCTGCCCTGGCCCTGCCCTTGTTCCTGCTCCTGCCGCTGGGACTGTTCCTGCCGTTGGCTACCCTGTCCTTGTCCCTGTTCCTGGCGCTGCTCCTGCCGCTGCCGCTGGCTCTGTCCGCTCTGCTGCTGCCGCTGCCTTTGTTCCTGGCGCTGCGTCCTGGGTATCAGCGGTATTGGTTGACGCTGCTCGACGGCGGGGGGTTGCACAGTTTGCGGTTGGCGTTCGAGATCCTCCTGGAACACCGCCGCAAGGCTGCAGCCCCCCCCCGCCCAGCCCAGCGCTCCGGACAGTCGTTGCCCACCGGAGAGGAAAGGAAGGGCTTGCGCATTGCCTAGTGATTTCAATGTATTGCGACTGACTCTTCTCGGATCGCTGATGCCGCCGCCAGGCTTGGCGACGACGCAGTCGCAACGCTGCGTCAATTGCCGGCAGCCGCCGGCGCCACAGAAGCTTGCGGCGCCGCTGAGCAGCACGACGGCGGTGGTGCCGTCGCGGCCGACATAAAAATCGAAGGCGGTGCCGCGAACGCCGATCGTGCCGGCCGGCGTGACGATTTGATAGGCGGAGTGCCCGGACTTGCCGCTGATCCAGCGGAACGTGCCCTTCGCGGCCATGATCGTCAGTTTCTTCACCGACTTGGCATCGTCATAGACGAACTTGTCGATGACCACCGACGAGCCCCAGCCGACCGCAAGCTTGGTGCCATCCTGGAAGACGAACTGGCCGAGACCGGACTTCGATGTCGAAATCCGTTCGTCCTTGTAGACCGGGTCCTTGACCGCGATCGGACCGCGTGCGCCGCTGACTGACGTGCGAATCTGCACCGCCTGGCCGACAGGTTCGGCGGCGATGGTCGGACTGAATGTCACGGCACAAAACGCGATGAGTGCGGCACCACGCAAGCAGAACATGGCACCCTCCAAAGTGCTATTGTTATCACGTCACAGGGATTTATGTCTTGTCGCCCAATCGGGGTAACGCCATGCCGCAACCGTAAGAGTTAGGCGGTCATGGCCGCTCGCCCAGTCGTGGCCATTGGAGGCAATCGGCGGCGTGCGCGGAAGGTACCGAGCGTCAGGCGGCCTGCCGGTTCGTCAGTCATTGTGATGACTGCGCCCCTTCTGATGCCCCTTGTTCTGATGGTCGTTGGCATGTTCGAGCACATCCTTGTGGTTGGCATCCTCGCCGCGGATATCCGGATGTTTCATCTCCCAGTGGCGATTGCGGTAGCCTTCTTCCTGCACAGGCTTCTGAGGTTTTTCCTCCGGCTTCTGAGGTTTCTCCTCCGGCTTGTGCGGCCTCTCCTCGGGCTTCGGTTTTTCCTCGGGAGGCCTTTCTTCGACGGCGGGGGGTTGCACAGTTCGCGGTTGGCGTTCGAGATCCTCCTGGAACACCGCCGCAAGGCTGCAGCCGCCCCCCGCCCAGCCCAGCGCTCCGGACAGTCGTTGCCCACCGGAGAGGAAAGGAAGGGCTTGCGCATTGCCTAGTGATTTCAATGTATTGCGACTGACTCTTCTCGGATCGCTGATGCCGCCGCCAGGCTTGGCGACGACGCAGTCGCAACGCTGCGTCAATTGCCGGCAGCCGCCGGCGCCACAGAAGCTTGCGGCGCCGCTGAGCAGCACGACGGCGGTGGTGCCGTCGCGGCCGACATAAAAATCGAAGGCGGTGCCGCGAACGCCGATCGTGCCGGCCGGCGTGACGATTTCATAGGCGGAGTGCCCGGACTTGCCGCTGATCCAGCGGAACGTGCCCTTCGCGGCCATGATCGTCAGTTTCTTCACCGACTTGGCATCATCGTAGACGAATTTGTCGATGACCACGGACGAACCCCAGCCGACCGCAAGCTTGGTGCCATCCTGGAAGACGAACTGGCCGAGACCGGACTTCGATGTCGAAATCCGTTCGTCCTTGTAGACCGGGTCCTTGACCGCGATCGGACCGCGTGCGCCGCTGACTGACGTGCGAATCTGCACCGCCTGACCGACAGGTTCGGCAGCGCTGACAGGAAGCGGTTGGCAAAACGCAGCACAAATCGAGATGAGTGCGGCGCCACGCAAGTAGAACATGGCACCCTCCAAAGTGTTATTGTTACCACGCTGCAGGGATTTATGTCTTGTCGCCCAATTGGAGTAACGTAACGGCACATCGCAACCGTAAGAGTTATATCAACGAGCCAGTCCGGCTCGTCGCGGTTGAGGCAAGCGTGACCCGGCCGTCGGCCCGAGTGGTGGCGCTGCCACTCGTTCGGCGCCCAGTCGTCCGCAAATTCAACGCCACGCCCCTGCCGTTTCGCGTGCAAAGTTGTCGCCGAAGCACTGCGAAATGTTGCCTTTTTGTACTCACTCGCCCCTTTTCTTTCGACCGGACTCTCGCCATATTCCCCGCCATGACCAAAGCTCCGAAGAATGCCCCGCCGAAGCCCTCCACGCCGTCCGGTTTCGAAGAAGCGCCGCAGGCGCCCTTGTCCGGCACCCCGCTCAGCGGCAACGTCTCGGATTGGGTGAAGCAGCTCGAGGCGGATGCGGAAGCCTCCGCTTTCGAAACCCAGCGTCAGATCGCCTCCAAGGCCGGCAAGCACCGCAAGACGGTAGAGATCGCCGCCTCCAAGGCGGCGCGCAAGGCCGCGGGCGCGGATGACGAAGCACAGCCGAAGAAGGCCGGGAAGAAGAGCAAGGTCGAGATCGTCGGCAGCAAGTCCGCGCGCGGCACGTCGATGGGCGGCTCGACCGATCCGAAGACCCGCGCCGCCGCCGGCCTCAACCCGGTCGCGGGCCTCGACGTGTCGCTCGAGGATGCCGACAGGCTGACGGCCAAATCCGGCGTCACCGCCACGGTGGAAGCGCTGTCGGCGCTGATCGAAAGCGGCAACCCGCTGTTCAAGGACGGCAAGCTCTGGACGCCGCACCGGCCTGCCCGGCCGCCGAAATCCGAAGGCGGCGTCGAGATCCAGATGGTCTCCGATTACGAGCCGGCCGGCGACCAGCCGACGGCGATCGCCGATCTGGTCGAGGGCCTGACCTCCGGCGAGCGCAGCCAGGTGCTGCTCGGCGTCACCGGTTCCGGCAAGACCTTCACCATGGCCAAGGTAATCGAGGCGACGCAACGTCCCGCCGTCATCCTCGCGCCCAACAAGACGCTGGCCGCGCAGCTCTATTCCGAGTTCAAGAACTTCTTTCCCAACAACGCGGTCGAGTACTTCGTCTCCTACTACGACTACTACCAGCCGGAAGCCTACGTGCCGCGCTCGGATACCTTCATCGAGAAGGAATCCTCGATCAACGAGCAGATCGACCGCATGCGCCACTCGGCCACCCGCTCGCTGCTGGAGCGCGACGACTGCATCATCGTCGCGTCTGTCTCGTGCATCTACGGTATCGGCTCGGTCGAGACCTATACCGCCATGACCTTCCAGATGAGCGTCGGCGACCGGCTCGACCAGCGGCAACTGCTCGCCGACCTGGTGGCGCAGCAGTACAAGCGCCGCGACATGGATTTCCAGCGCGGCTCTTTTCGCGTGCGCGGGGATACCATCGAGATTTTTCCGGCCCACTTGGAGGATGCCGCCTGGCGCATCTCCATGTTCGGCGACGAGATCGACGCGATCACCGAGTTCGACCCGCTGACCGGCCAGAAGACCGGCGACCTGAAGTCGGTGAAAATCTACGCCAACTCGCACTATGTCACCCCGCGCCCGACGCTGAACGGCGCCATCAAGGCGATCAAGGAAGAGCTGGTGCACCGGCTCGCCGAGCTGGAAAAGGGCGGCCGCCTGCTCGAAGCCCAGCGGCTGGAGCAGCGCACCCGCTACGACATCGAGATGCTGGAAGCGACCGGCTCCTGCGCCGGCATCGAGAACTATTCGCGCTACCTCACCGGCCGCAACCCCGGCGAGCCGCCGCCGACGCTGTTCGAATATATCCCCGACAACGCGCTGCTGTTCATCGACGAGAGCCACGTCTCCGTCAGCCAGATCGGCGGCATGTATCGCGGCGACTTCCGCCGCAAGGCGACACTGGCCGAATACGGCTTCCGCCTGCCCTCGTGCATGGACAACCGTCCGTTGCGCTTCGAGGAATGGGACGCGATGCGCCCGGACACGATCGCCGTTTCGGCGACGCCCGGTAGCTGGGAACTGGAACAATCCGGCGGCGTCTTTGCCGAACAGGTCATCCGCCCGACCGGCCTGATCGACCCGCCGGTGGAAGTGCGCTCGGCGAAAACCCAGGTCGACGACGTCTTGGGCGAAATCCGCGAGACCGCCGCCGCCGGCTACCGCACGCTCGTCACCGTGCTCACCAAGCGCATGGCCGAAGACCTCACCGAATACCTGCACGAACAGGGCATTCGCGTGCGCTACATGCACTCCGACATCGACACGCTGGAACGCATCGAGATCATCCGCGACCTGCGCCTCGGCGCTTTCGACGTGCTCGTCGGCATCAACCTGTTGCGCGAGGGCCTCGACATTCCCGAATGCGGCTTCGTCGCCATTCTCGATGCCGACAAGGAAGGCTTCCTGCGCTCCGAGACCTCGCTGGTGCAGACCATCGGCCGCGCTGCCCGTAACGTCGACGGCAAGGTCATCCTCTATGCCGACCAGATCACCGGCTCGATGCAGCGCGCCATGGACGAGACCAGCCGCCGCCGCGAAAAGCAGATGGCCTACAACGAGGCCAACGGCATCACGCCGGAATCGGTAAAGGCGAAGATCTCCGACATCCTCGACTCGGTCTACGAGAAGGACCACGTCCGCGCCGACATCTCCGGCGTCGCCGGCAAGGGCTTCGCCGACGGCGGCCACCTCGTCGGCAACAACCTGCAGGCCCACCTTAACGCGCTGGAAAAACAGATGCGCGACGCCGCCGCCGACCTCGACTTCGAAAAGGCCGCCCGCCTCCGCGACGAGATCAAACGCCTCAAGGCCGCCGAACTGGCCGCCTTGGACGACCCGATGGCGCGGGAAGAGGCAAGGTCGCAGGAAGGGGGCAAGCGGTCCGGCTCCTCGACGTCATCCTCGTCCTCGGGTTCAACCCGAGGATCGAGCCGAGGATCCAAGACCACGGACGAAAAGTCTCTCTTCCAGAAGCCCGACCTCGACGACATGGGCCGCGACGTCGCGACACCCGCCGGCTCGGACAAATCGCTATTCCGCCGGAACACCCTCGACGAAATGACTGTCGGCCGCACCGAAAAGCCGGTGATCGGCCATGTCCCGGATAAACCGATCCTCACCCGGGCGAAACCGGGCGTCGGGTCCTATGAGGATCCGGTGGACGAGAAGCGGCAGAAGGGCCGGACGAAGGGCAAGACGGGACGGCCGGGGCGGTAGGCAAATCAGGAAAGACAACGACTCGGTGCCCGCGCTCGGAAGACGGCAAACTGCCAAGCAAGGGCGAGCCCAGTGCGTTGTGGGGAGATGTCTCGCAGGATAGAGAGGGAGAAGCCCTCCTCCTCCGGCAAGACACCCCCTCTGCTCAGAAGATAGTCGGTCCGGGGCGGCTGCAAGCTAAATCAAAGCTCTAAGATTGCGCAAATTGTCCCCAACCTCATGATCCTTTGGGAAAAGTTTCTCTGCTTCGAGCAAAAGGTCGCGAACACGCTGCATCTGCGTGCTCGACATCACACCGCCGCGCTCTAGATACTCTCGCGCTCCGCGGAACATGGTAACATACGGGTGCACCGACTTCCGCGCCCAGCTTTTTTCAATCTTGATTGCGCGGTCTGAACAGTCAAAAGCTTCGTTGAATGCGCCTACTCTCGAGTACCCCGGGACAACCACCTGAATAAACAATATTTTACTTAGTGTGGTTAGTGGCAGCGGATGATTTTCGATGGACGCAGCATGTCTCGCGTTTTGGACTGCCGAGTCCAAGTATTCAGTCATTCCACGAACGCCTGAGCTATTGTGACGCGAAACATTCATGAGCGCCACCTGCTCCCAGTATCGCGAGTTCCACTGCCACGCTTTTTGGGTCGCCTCATAAAACGCAGGGGCCAAGTCTCCCAGTATGCCGTCGACCACAGAGTCAAAATCGAATAAGCGGCTCGCCAATCGTGCTTCAGAACTGCGCTGTTTAATCGCTTTTCGGTTTACGCGTGGTGCAAGTGTACTTGCGAGCCTAGTAAAAATATCCAGAAGTCGGCGCGGATCGCGCTTCGACATATTGTCGAGAATACGCATCGCGATCGTAGAATTCTGCGGTACGACATGCGTATTCGTACGACGGTCATAATATGACAAAGGCAGTGCATGCTCTTTGCTAAGCTGCTCTCTGTATCCCTGGGATCCGAGAATACTAGAGAGAATCTCGTGACGAACGCCACCGCCGAAACAATGCTGAGAAAGGGCCGCTATCAGATATCTGTTTTGATCAACTTCGTTGCATTCCTCCATCAAGTCGAAGGCAATTCTGTCGAGCGGCCTGAAGTCGTTGAGGACCCTGCAACATACAACCGCCATCGGATCATCAGCGGCTGATTTTATAAAGCCGTTTAGATCTCTGATTGCACGTGACGTTCCGACAATGCCTAACTCTGTATACCGCTCAACTATAGCCTCAACATCGACCGCACGCATCTTTAGCGCCGCAGCGCGATGATAAGGGACGCCGGACAAGCTCTGAAATAAGTATCTATTTCTGTACCCTCTCTCTGAAGCAAGAACGACTAGATCTTTTTTCCGAGTTTTTGATACAATTTCAGCAAACGGGGACACTTGGTCTGCAAAATTATCAACAACTATTAAGAGTGGACCTTCTATACCGTCAACAATGCTTAATGTCTTATCATACTCCAACCGACTCAATGCAGAGCACACCAGGGTGTGAATTCCTCTTCTAGATATCTCAAAAGCAACTCTTCTGACGACAGTTGTCTTTCCGGTGCCAGGCTCATCTGTCAGAATAATAATTCTGCTCTCTTCTACTGTATTATTTAGCAGATTTTCGACATCATTAATAATGGAGGATGTTATCGAGCGACTGACATCAAACCCAGATTCAAAATCCGACCATTCTGGAGCGTGCCCGTAGAAGAACCTCGACGCGGATTCCTGGGGCCTTTGGTTCGACGGAACCAACTCGAAATCGGAATAGAATGCCAGAGCTTCTGCACCAGTTATCTTTTCGGGAAGAATATTTCTGGATTCCGTTAGTGAGAAACTGCGAGAGAACAGTCATCCAAGGACTGTTCTCTTTCATTACTTGTATGTATTCGTCCCGTGCAAAGACGTAACCTTTCGAAGCGTGCGTCACAGAGCCATGTAGCTTGACCAGAAGCAAATCGGAAAGAACCCGCTCATCGTTGTAGTCGTCGCGAAAATGTGCTGTCACAAGTTTCTGCTTCGCACCTTTTAATCGATAAGCTGCCTCCAACGCGTCATCGATATTCCAAGTAAATGCTCGGCGCCAAACGAACGTTGAGAGAGTCGATAGCGTCGCGCCTGCGGTGCATCCAGAGAACCTTTTTGTAATGTATTGATCAACTTCGGATTCACTGAGAAGTGCGAAAACTTTTTGAAGAGATTTGTTCTTCGAAACACCCTTCAAATCACATAATTCGTCGCTAAGAGTGGTTCCAGACGGCAGCTTCCCGATACTATTTTCGGAATCAAGGCTAACACCGGCACCCAATAGCAAATTATACTGACCTGCCTTAAGGGACGACACAAATGCATCATGTTGCTCATTGCTAATTTTGACAAACGACACCGCAAAAACCTCCACCCAATTCCGACTGTAAATTGTCAAATCTATCAGGTACACTACCGATTACGGCGTGCATATAAAGATTGAATTGCCGAAAAATACAACTCTACACGGCCACGATCCCCACCCTTGCCGCCTCCCCCATTCCTCGCTACAACCACAGCATGATCAAAACCGCGCTCATCGCTGCCATCTATTATGCGACGTCCCCTGGAGTTGCCCCCAAAAGACCGGACGTGCTCAGGTTTGAGATTGCGAGCTGATGAACTCGCGGGGTGATTGATATCC
>NZ_JBWKZT010000019.1:0-112272 GCF_059424735.1 Ensifer sp. GW101-20A05
TACCGTCACGAACCGGGCGCCGCCGTGCTATTCGTTGCGGCACTCTGCTTCCTGGCGGGGTCGCTCTTCCGATTCCTGCAGGACATCCGGCTGTCGCAAGGTGAACACGACGACCGTCAGTTGTGATGATCGCCGAACAGCTCAAGACGCTCGCGCCCCTTAGAAGTGGAAGGCCCCCCTATGATCGGGCCCTGCTGGACGGGGTCGAAGACAAACCCGTCGTTCTCAATGCGCGGTATCCGGCCAGCGCTGGCGGCAAGCACGTTGGGGAGCTTATCCCCGGGTGCGCCCGCCGCCTCGTGTTGAGAGTGGTAAGGACGGAGTTCGCATGCCTCTCGACAAGACTGGCCGCGGGTTTGATTCTACTCAAGGCGAGGAATAGGAGGATATCCTGACTGGGCGGCATGGTGCCGGCTTCCGTCGTCTCAGTCGGCTGGAGAGTTCGAGTTACTGCCCATGATCTGAATGCCCAGGAACCGAGCGTCCTAATTGGGGCCGACGGCCGACTGTCCGCTACTAGAACAACAACACAAAAAGCGGACATCGGAACCCTTGCTGCAAGGTCCGGTATTAGGCCCGAGGCCTGACAGGACCCACTGATCTTCCTGCGAAGGCGGACATCATACTCGATGTCCTTGGAGGGGCGGGCCTTACAATCAAACATTGAGCGTCAACTACCATTGGAGGTCAGTCGACGAGATCCTCATCGGCGCATCGTCGCAACGCCGGAGCGTTCGTGATCGTTATGATTCGATAACCGATATCGACCCATCCGGCTTGCGCAAAGAGCTTGATCGCGCTGTTGACCTGCTTGCGCGAGGCGTTCGCCATGATACCGAGATTTTCCTGTGAAACGGAGACTGACGCACCTGATTTCCACGACATGCGATGCAGGACCGAGGCCACTCTGGAGTTCGCGTTCTTTCTTTGCAGATCGTGCACGACACGCAGCAGGACGTCCGACGACAGGATCGACATGACCCCGAAAGCCCGAATGATTTTCGGGTCGGCCGCTGCCATCTTCTCCATTACATCCAGTGGAACGTGCATGACCCAGGTTTCGGTTCGGGCACACAGTTCGATTCGCCTTGGCTCACCGGTCATGAAACTGTCTTCGCCCGTCCATCCGCCGGGCAAAGCGATATGGATCAGACGCGGCATCGAATCGAGCGGCGCCGTGTCCACGGTCACCGTCCCCGATACCAGCCCGTAGACGCCTCCCGGCGGATCGCCTGGCCGAAATATGATCTGGCCCGGAGCGAACTTGAGAAGCAATGCATTCTGCAGCAAACGCGCCCTGAAGGCTTCGGACATGTGAGCCAGCCAGCCGTCGCCGCATATGATGCGCTCTGCTGCATCTCGAGACATGCGTACCATTTTTTCCCTCAACTGTCCGGTTTGACACAGTGTTTCAAGGAAAACCTATGTACGAAACTTTCAGATTTGGCAAAGCAATGTGGCGAAAATGGAAAATGAAACTATTGATCATTTCGGTTGATAATTAGCTCTTGCTTACTTGACTAAGAACTCTCTTAACCTTGTGATTTCGGCAGTTTATTGCCTGATAATTAGCCTTAGAATTTTCAAGGTATTCGACGATATGCTTTCGCTAGTTTTTAATAGATTATTATGGAGACCTCATATGCTGAAAAGTATCCATAAATCTGCCCTGTTATCGGTGATTGTTTTTGTCGGATGTGGCATAGGCCTAGCTGGTGCGGAAAGTGCATCCCAGCCGGAAATTACCGATCCTCATTTTCAGTTGGCGCCGGGTTATCTCGCGAAAAAGGACTTGCCCGACAGCCTTGCGCTGCTCGGCCCGCCGCCGGCGGTCGGCAGCGCGGCGCTTGCGCGTGACGAGGAGTTCAGAGCCGCAACCCTACCGCTGCGTGGTACGCCGCGCTGGGATCTGGCCCGCGCAGACGCTGATCTGCAATTTCCGCAGCCGGCGAAAAACTTCTCCTGCGCGATGGGTGTCGATATCGATGAGGAAAAGACCCCTCATCTGCATCGCTTGATGCAGAAGGTGCTGACCGATGCAGGCCTGTCGACGTATGGGGTGAAGAATACCTACAATCGCACTCGTCCATTCGTGGTCCACAACGAAGGCACCTGCTATCCCGATCAGGAGCCGCTGCTGCGTACCGACGGCTCGTATCCCTCGGGCCATACGGCGGCTGGCTGGGCCTGGGCGCTGGTGTTGAGCGAAATCAACCCGGAACGCGCCGACATCCTGATGAAACGCGGCATGGAATTCGGCCAGAGTCGCGTCATTTGCGATGCACATTGGCAGAGCGACGTCGATGCGGGACGCATCATGGGTGCGGCGACAGTCGCAAAACTCCATAACAATGCAGAGTTCATCTCGGATGTCGCGGCGGCACGCGAAGAATTGAAGACTGCCGGGGCCGTCGAGGCATCAAGCTGCGTTGCGGAAGAAGCCGCTCTGTCCCCGCGATAAGACGATAGGTCCTGTTCTCGGCAAACAACCGCAATACGGTGATCCCCATGCAAGCAAGAAAAAGCCTCCTGCCTGTCGCGGGACTACTGGCTGCAGCGTATGCGTCATCCGTTTCGGCGGCGGACGCGCTACTCTCACCGGAGAAGGGCGTGCTCTGTGACCACTACATGTGCGCCGACAATAGGGGCGTTTCGAGCCGGTTGACGCAAAAGCACGTTGGCAAGCAGGCTGCAATCAAGCTGTTTTCACAAGGTGATTTCGACCGGACGGAGTTCACGTTTGCCAATGGCATCTTCTGCGACGTCAAAGAGCGGCTATGCCGCGAAGGCAGATACTTTGATGCGGACGGCAAGCGAAGTGGTGCAATCAGCAAGTCGTACAGGCGTCTCCTGTTTTGCCGGTGAACATTCCTTCGCCGGCGGGCGTCAGCCGTCAATGAGGAGAAAATGAAGCTCTTTTCAGTATGCTCAATTGTATTCGCATCGGGTTTGACGCTTTCGCCTTCGGCGAAGGCTGCGGATAAGCAGTTCCTGCCATTCCAACCCGAAGCCGACAGCGAGACCGCGTCCGGCTGGCAGTTCAATGCCAGCCCGTATTTCTGGGCTGCCGGTATCGACGGCACCGTCGGGCAGTTTGGCCTTCCGCCGGCGAGCGTGACGTCCGACTTCGGCGATATACTCAAGGATCTGGATTTCGCCTTTATGGGCGTGGCAGAGGGTAGATATGATCGCTTCAGCGTTTTCAGCGACGTGATCTACACGAAACTCTCTGCGGGTGACCACAGCCCCGCCGGGGTTTTGACGAACAAGATCGGTGTGACGTCCCAGACGTTTTCGGGCCTGGTTGGAGGCGGCTACAGCCTGCTGACCAATGGCCGGAGCCATCTGGACGTGATTGCCGGAGGGCGCCTGTGGTACGCGAGCACCAAGGTATCTTTCAGCGGCGGCGTCCTCGATGGCGTAAGCCGCGAAGACAACGCCACCTGGGTCGACGTGGTCGCAGGTTTCCGTGGAACGTATTTCATCACGGATCAATTCTACCTCACGGGCTGGGGAAATGTAGGCGCCGGGCAGGCCGATCTTGATTGGGACGTCGCAGGTGCCATCGGCTACCAAATTAAGGATAGCATTTCGGCGGTGGCCGGATATCGCGCGATGGGCGTCGATTACAGCTCCGACGGCTTTGACTATGACGTCGTGCAGAAAGGCCCGATACTGGGGTTGGTTTTCCATTTTTAGACACAATGCAACGGCGTCTCCGTGCGCGAACGCCTGGCGTTGCAGCTTATCTGACGTATTGGCCGTACGTTCACTCTAACGGCCGGATGTTTTGTGCGCGTTAAATCCAATTAATGCGATTGATTTCAAATTTATGAGAAAAGTTGAGATGAGAACATCAAGCAGCAGCCGGACGATTTCAATAAAGGGTTTCATGAAACCGAAATCGCTCCTGCTTCTTATCGCGGCGGCCGGCCTGCCCGGTACGGCTGCCGCAGAGGACGCCGATCTTGCCAAGCAGTTGTCGAATCCGGTGGCCTCGCTGATCAGCGTTCCGTTCCAGTTCAACTATGACAAAGGCTATAGTCCCGCCGACGGCGGCAAATTGCTTCTGAACATCCAGCCGGTCATTCCGTTCTCGATCAACGAAGACTGGAATGTTATTTCCCGCACGGTTGTTCCGGTCATCTCACAGCACGATATAGCGGGGAGATCGGGCAGCCAGTTCGGTCTCGGCGATATTGTGCAGAGCTTCTTCTTTTCACCCAAACAGCCGACCGCCGGTGGGATAATCTGGGGCGCCGGGCCCGCCTTTCTGCTGCCTACGGGAACCGATCCGCTTCTGAGCGCAGAGAAATGGGGGCTCGGCCCGACAGGGGTCGTGTTGAAACAGGAGGGGCCCTGGACCTATGGCGCGCTGGGCAATCACATCTGGTCTGTCGCCGGTGACAGCAAGCGGTCGGACATCAGCTCCACATTCCTGCAACCTTTTATCTCCTATACAACGCAGAACGCCTGGACGATCGGGCTCGATACGGAGAGCACTTATGACTGGAAAGGCGACCAGTGGAGCGTGCCTGTCAACTTTACGGTATCGAAGCTCGCGGTGATCGGTAAGCAACCGGTAAGTTTCTCGGTCGGCGCACGCTACTGGGCTGCTGCACCCGATAACGGTCCGGACGGTTGGGGCATTCGTGCCGGCATCACTTTTCTCTTCCCCAAATAGTACGCCATCCGTTCTCGATGGGACCGTTCAAAGCCGTCGCAATACGAAAGCCGTGGGGCGATTGCTGACCAAGACTACTGAAGAAACCAAGCATCCCAAACGATGCGTTCGGCGTCCGCCCATGACATACGAGTTATTTTTCTATCCTCAATTGTCCTATTTGACCCAGTTCATTGCTTGAAGGCTATGTATCAACTTTCACGCTGAAACAAAGAGACCACGAGACACGGAGGTATCGGTCGCTCAGCGAAAATCTCAAAGTGATAAAGTCATCTGGATCCAAGAATGTTGCTCGCGTGGTTTGCACCTTGCAGCCGGCCGTCATTGCGGCGGGTCATCTCTTGTTTTCCTTTCATCGCCATTGAATTGCTCGGCCATCCGCAGGTGGCCTTCCAGGATTGCATATCGAGGAGCTATTGTATGCCGCAGAAATTCTACCGCCTGGCTGTGTTCTCGGCCGTCGTATTGGTTGGTCATGGCATTGGCATGACCGGTGCCGGTGTGGCATTTGCCGAGTCGACAGACAGCAAAATGCCGGTCACCGTTGACACTTTCGTCCGCGCCGAGACCGACCGGTACCTCGCAGTCAATGCAAAGGACATAGGCGGACTGGGCAAGTTCAAGCATTCTCGGGAGCCCGTACCGATCGATAAGCAAACGGTCATCCGTATGAACCGGGATACGCTTTATTCGTTTGCTGTATTTGATCTTGCCAGCGGGCCGGTAACACTCTCGCTGCCTGACGCGGGCAAGCGCTATATGTCGATGATGGTCGTCGATCAGGATCACTACCTGCCGATCGTCGCCTACGGGACGGAGCCGGTTGAGTTGAGTCAGAAATCGGTTGGCACCAGATATGCCTTCGTCGCTGTGCGTACGCTGGTCGATCCCAACGATCCGAAGGACCTCGACGAGGTCCACAGGCTTCAGGACGCCATCAAGGTCAGTCAGAAGGAGACAGGGGAGCTCGACCTTCCAAACTGGGATGAAGGCGACCTCACAGACATCCGCGATGGGCTGCTCACGCTCGCAAAACATCAGACGTCGTATCACGGTTCCTTTGGAGCCCGCGGCCAGGTCGAACCGATCCAGCACTTGATTGGCACAGCCTCCGGATGGGGTGGAATTCCGGAAAAGGACGCCATGTACCCAAGTTTCACTCCCACGGAAAACGATGGCAAGACGGTCTACACTCTCGAATTGCCGAAGACCGTGCCGGTGAAGGCTTTCTGGTCGATCAGCGTCTACAACGAAAAAGGCTTCTTCGAGAAAAACGCCTATAACGCCTATTCAATCAACGACATCACCGCGGAGAAGAGTGCGGACGGTTCGGTGAAAGTCCAGTTTGGCGGCTGTGACGGCAAAATCCCAAACTGCCTGCCGATCGTTGAGGGTTGGAATTACACCGTACGGCTTTATCGTCCAGAGCAATCCATCCTCAGTGGTCAGTGGAAGCTCCCAGAGGCCAAGCCCTTAAACTGAGCCTCATCGGTAAACGCCACGTCGCGCGATGTTTTCCCTCTATTCCTTCTCGTCACGTGGCTTGCTAATGCGTTGGAGGTTCGATCGACTGTTTTGAGTGCGGGTGAGCTTTCACGCTTAGCCGCACCCAGCTCAGTCTGGAGTCTCTATCGACGAGTTGACGCTATCTGGGCGGAGGAACTGGATTAGCGAACGGCAAGGCCGGCCAGTCGGCCTGCCGTCGCGGCACATCGGGCGTAGCCGTAGGAGTGCGCTCCATTAACGGGACGGGTAGGTAGATTTGAGCGCGCGATGGACGCCTCTTTTCCAGGCCGGGAGACGAGATCTCCGCAAGCCGAGACAAGTACAGTTTGGATCCAAATAGGTTCTCAGATCATATTCAAGAAGTGGCTTGGTAGATGAACGAGATTGCTGCTCCGGCTCCAGCGAAAGTGAATGAGGAAGCGCCTTCACCACGCCCCGATCCCGCTCCAAGTGAGTTTCTAGCCTATCACGGCGGACCTTTCTTCGAGTTGCAGGGGCATCTGAAATTGCTCCGGCAGAACGCGCTTCGCGTCGAATCTCGCGCGGCCTTGTTCGTTGCCTTGGCTTGGGGTGTTCCTTTCCTGCTCGGCTTGCCGCGCAGTTTCTCCGTGGAACACGGGCAAGGAGCCTATCTTACCGACTTTGGAGTGTGGGCGAAGTTTTTCATCGGGATCGGTGCTTTTGTCCTGGCCGAGTACCATGTCGAAAAAGGCTTGAAAGCGACGCTGTCCCAGCTCACGCGTGCATCAGTCATTGCCCCGACGTCAATTCCGGTCGCCGCAGCTATAGTGGCCTCGGCGCTTCGTCAGCGCGATTCTCGGGGAGCGGAACTTGCTTGCCTGACCATGGCGGTTTTCGCCACGACCCTTTCCTATCTCAATTTTCATACAGTCGAGGTATCCTCCTGGGCGGTAGAGCATTCGCTTGATGGCAACAGAGTTACGCTTGCCGGCTGGTGGTCGATCTGCTTTAGCCTGCCATTGTTCGTCTTCCTCTTTCTACGGGGCGCATGGCGACATTTGGTGTGGGCGCGCATGCTCCGCAAGCTCGCGAAACTCGATCTCCGCCTGGTTGCAACCCATCCCGACGGCAAGGGCGGATTGGCGTTCCTGGGTGAGTATCCGAACGCCTATGCCATTTTCGTCTTCGGGATGAGCTGCGCGATCGCCGCGGCAGCCGCGAAGTACAGCCATCACGACGACCTCTCCATGACCACGTTAAGTATGGTCATGAGCGGTTGGCTCGCGATCGTCATCAGCTTCTTCGCCTATCCATTGTCCGCCTTCACCGTCCCGCTGCTTCGTTTAAAGGAGCAAGGTCTGTCCTTGCTGGGCGCGCAGGCCACGCAATATTATCGCTCGGCCGAGCGGAAAGCCGTGGGCCGGAACGTCTTTTCGGATCCCACACCCGAGCCGGACACGGAACTGTCGGATCCGGGGAAGCTCTACGAGGCGACGCGCAAGCTCTCGACGTTCCTCGTCAACCGGGCCGCCGTGGTCCCCGTCGCCGCGGCAGCGCTTATTCCGTTCGCTGTAGTGGGCGCATCGAAACTGCCATACAAGGACGTCCTGTCCGTCCTGAAGAAACTGCTGCTTCTATGAATCGCTATGCTATCCTATGAGCACAGCGGACCGGATAGGGATTTCCCCGCAACTGAGCAGCAAGCACACGACGGAATTGCGCTTCGGGGAATGCGATCATCGTCGGCGACGATAGCGCCTATGGCGGCTCGGGGACCATATGTTCGTCTTCAAGTCGGCGCTAGATTCACCAGTTTCCTGCGTCCGCTTCTGGCGGCGCAATCCAGTCGCCTGACCTTGCCGCTAGCGACGTCTGCTTTCTGGAAGCGGCCAAGCAAGTCTCTACGGCAGAGATGGCGGCGCAATGCTGCCGTTCGCAAACTTATGCGTGGAACTCGCCTTAGGGGCGGACAGATTCGTGCTCCCACGAGCCCTGCACGGCTTGTTGCCGTTTACAGCTTCAAGGTTTGATCATGGGGGTCGCATGTCTTGCCGATACGCTGATGCAGAAGGGTATTTTATCGCATAGCGACCTTTCAGCGGCACTCGGCGAAGCCGAAAACAGGATCGAGAAAAGTGATGACCGTAAGCTTTCCGATGCGAACCGAGCGGCTACGATTTTCCCCATTCGCGTCTTGCTGCTTGCGAACCAGGCAAGTCAAAGCGGACGTAAACTTTCCATTTTCCGAGTATGCGGAATTGGTAGCGAAATTGACATAGACGAGTCCGGGGCCGGCAAGTGATCCTAAAAAACGGCCGCCACCCCGATGTAGCCGCGAAGCGCTGGCAATGACCGCCCAAAGATCCGAGATCGGACTCGGATCGAGGGCCCGGGGCGCGCAGCGGCAAAATTCTGACGTGTTAGAGCTTGAAAACCGGCGACGGTCCAGCCGTAGATGGCGCCGTCTGTGAAGTCGAACGCTCAGATGGAAGGCCCTGGATTCTACCCGTTTCGGATCTGGGGCCTTTTCTTTTATCGCCCAGTGGCTTCAATTCCCGATGAGGGACTTTAGTCGCTCGCGCTGATCCTTGTCTAGGGTCTATATGAGCGTATGGTGGACAACGGATCGTCAGCTGGATGCCGCGTAGGGCGTCGTCCTGCTCGTCCGATGTCATTTCGCGGATTTCCCAGTCACCTTTGCGCCAGCGTCGCCAGTGGAACTTCCCGTCCCTGCTGGCTTGATGCCATGCGGTCCAGCCAAGTACTCCCATCAAAAGGTCCTGAACAGTGCTCCGCGTGGCAGCCACGATTTAGGCTTCAGCAATAATGATGTCGTCGCGGATCAGCCTCGCCAGCTCGTCTTCGTCGGTCACGCCGAATTCATACCAGTCGATCAGAGATTTGGCAGTTCGACCACCTTCCTGACTATCGGCGCGATGACCGCGCTCGTCGCACCAGTCTCGCAAGATCCGGCGAAGCACGACAATCGTTTCTGAGGTCACCGCCGATTTTGGCCAATCCGTCTTCCACATTGCCACCGCCCCTCTGAACAAGAACCCTATGCGGACTCTGGCCGGACTCACAAGCTGTGAAATCAAGAGCTTTCTAAGGCTGGGTCACGGCCCGAAGATACTGCTATTCACCGCCCCTCAATGCGCTTGAACCTCCGCACCTGTACGGAGGTTCAAGCCATGCGCGCGAATGAAAATGGAGGAATTGCGCGGCAATAAAACCAGCACGATCTCATCTTTAACTTGTGCTTTTCTGGTGCGCAATTTCAAGTATATGATTGCAATTGCTCGTCACGAAATCAATAAGATTTTATGGACAGTAACTAATCAATTAGGGCTACTCTGGACAGCCGCGTGGATCGGCGTCCGCCGAAACGCCGTTTAGAGGCCACCGGGAAGAGCTCGAGAAGGTGGTGAGATCCGAGGCAATGGCGGTCGTCGGAGCGAAACTGCCCAGATGGGCGGCGAAATCAGTAGGCGTAAGTCTCACTCAAGCAGAATGGAATATAACCCCTCAATCTTTAGGGGGCCAGGCGATGACATACGTGTTTGAAGTGGTCGACAAAGCGGGTGTGGTTCGCAACTACGTCGCCAAGTTCATGCGTCGGGAAGCGGATAAGTTGGTCGTAGACTACCGCGGGCTTCAGATGCGGTTCGCAATCTCACATATCCGCGACTGGTGCGCCGTCGAATAATGCAGCATCGCTCCGTTCTGAACCGCCAGGGGTCTAAAATATTGCCGAGCCGAGGAAGGATTATAGGTCTCATAGCGGAAAGTGACGTTCACATCGACGGACTGAGTATACCCCCGGGGTTCTACTCGGCGACGGTGAGAACATCTCGTTCCTGTCAGCAGTGGAAGAAAGCGCCGGAGACCACGTATGAACTCCATCTGAACGCCCGCGACCTTAGAGCGGTCCGCGGTTTCATCGGAGATGAACGCGGCGCAAGCATGGATGCGACAACCGCCGTCCAAAAGGGATATTTCACCATCGCCTGATGCGAGGTTGCGCCCTTCGGTCAATGGGTATGTTGCCGATCACGCAAGTCAAGTCACCAGCCAGGGAAGTTGCTCTCTTGCTTCCGGTGACGCCCGCTCATCCAAAGCTTTCTCCATCCGAGGTCTCGCTCGCAAGATCGTGGAGGGCTTGGGCCTCCTTTGAGGCATACTCCGCAGACAGAATGATGGTGAGAAACGCAGCTCGGGCAATGTCCTTTTTCGAAGCACTTGGGTGCCTGGCCTTGACGGCCTCAATCAGGGCCTTTGGCTTCATACTCAGGACTGCCAGTTCCTTGATCGTTTCGGAGATGGTTTCGGTCTCGCGAAGCTTCGTTTCTCCCATCGGTACCTGTAATGGCCCCATTATGAGTAGTCACAACCCGAAGATAGAAGTGCTGTCCGGCCCTGAGCGCCGCCGGGAACAAAGATAGTCAGAGTCCAGAACGAAGGCGCAACCATGCCGATAACGACGGCAAGGGCGGTCACAACAAAAAGTCGAGTGAATAAGGAAGGAATACCGACATGAGGCCCGTCGCAAAGGGCAGCCAACCAGCCGTCGTGAAAATAGCGTTGCCCTTGGTGGTTCGATCACGTATTAGCCGCCTGAGTGACCTTCCCGAGCCTGTCCCTGATGTGCAGCGATTTGGGGCAACAGAACCGTCGCGGCGTCCCGCGGAATAACCGGATCTGCGACTCGGCAAACGTGATGGTCGCGATTGTTGCCCTTGCGCGGCTTATCCGATCCGGACAACAGATTCGGAGATGAACTCGAAGCGGGGGATCGCGAGGTTCTCCGGTGCGGGCCCCTTGCGGACGCGACCGGCAGTATCATAGTGCGATCCGTGGCACGGGCAGAACCAGCCTCCGAAATCACCCGCCTGCCCTAGAGGCACGCAGCCGAGATGCGTGCAAACCCCGATCATCACGATCCACTTCTCCTTCCCCTCCCCGGCAGAGCGGGCAACATCGGTCGCGTGCTGATCATCGGCAAGGTTGGCATTCCGAGCCAAGGGGTCCTTGAGATCGTCAAGCGCGGTCGCCCTTGCCGCCCTGATCTCCCTCTGGGTGCGGTTGCGAATGAAAACCGGGCGACCGCGCCATTTGACGGTCAGTGACATACCCTCGACGAGCGTAGATACGTCCACCTCGATAGAGGCCATCGCGCGCGTCGACGCGTCAGGACGCATCTGATCGATGAATGGCCAGGAGGCGGCCCCAACACCCACTACCCCTGCCATGGCTGTCACCAGATAGAGAAAATCGCGTCGGGTGGGTTCTCGCGTCTCATCCATAGCCATCATGCTGCGGCCCTGCCAAGCCTTGCTCGCCCTGGGGGATAGGGGAGACAAGCAGTTCTCCCGGCAACCTCCGAGGTGCCCAGATGTAAGAATGGCTCACAATTTTACATCGCCATCGTGAGTATTGGAACGTCGGAACTTGTGACCCCAGGCGGTCCTTCAAAGTTACCCAATCTCGTCGGCGTCCGCGACGACGTGATGATTGGTGAGGATATAGCCTCTGCCGGCGTCAACAATGACGCTGGAGCCTGCGCTCAGCCGCTGTTGCTGCTCAGGCAGGTTGAAATAGCGACGGAAGAAGGGATCGTTGTAAAGAGGATTGGTTTCGGCGGAAGCGCGAATGTTGACGATCGCCGGCGTGACGTCCTCCAAGACATCAGCGGGCGAGGGTTGAGTGCCGCCGACATCGCCGACTGCGGCCGCGCCGCGGGAAGCGGCGCAGGTATGAGGACGAGTGAGGCGAATACGCCAACGTATTTCGACGAACGCGTGGTCATTTTTGGGCCCGAACTCTTAAGTTCCTCCTTCGGTGCAGGGGGCGGGCCCTCGGGGCCAGTCTCATCGGAGCCACGATTTTGGCTCCTGCCAAACCAGCACCAGTTCGACAAACGTCGCGCCGATTCAAGCGCAATGCATCTCTTACTTCACAAGTCTATCCAAAGCCCACGCCCCGTTGGGGGGCGCGGACCTATCATTGCAGTCAGAAGTCCATGCCGGCTGCCGGCATCGGCGGGAGCGGTACATCCGTCTTCGGCTTCTCGGCGACCATGGCCTCGGTGGTGATCAGCAGGCCGGCGACCGAGGCGGCGTCCTGCAGCGCGGTGCGAACGACCTTGACCGGGTCGATCACGCCCTGATCGTAAAGATCACCGAACTCGTTCGTTTGCGCGTTCCAGCCATAGCCAAATTCGGTCTTCTCGCGCAGCTTGCCGACAATGATCGAGCCTTCGGCACCCGCGTTCTCGGCGATCTGGCGCACCGGCGCCTCGATCGCGCGGCGAACAAGGTCGATGCCGTGCCTCTGGTCGGCATTCTCGGTCTGCGTGTTGTCCAGTGCCTTGACGGCCCTCAGCAAAGCGACGCCTCCGCCGGGCAACACGCCCTCCTCGACGGCCGCCCGCGTGGCATGCATGGCGTCGTCGACGCGGTCCTTGCGTTCCTTCACCTCAACCTCGGTTGAGCCGCCGACGCGGATGACGGCGACGCCGCCGGCAAGCTTGGCCAGCCGCTCCTGCAACTTCTCGCGATCGTAGTCCGACGTGGTTTCCTCGATCTGCGCCTTGATCTGCGAAACGCGGCCCTCAATCTCTGTCTTCGAGCCAGCGCCATCGACGATCGTCGTGTTTTCCTTCTCGACGACGACCTTCTTGGCGCGGCCAAGCATATTGAGGGTCACGTTCTCGAGCTTGATGCCCAGATCTTCAGAGATCGCAGTTCCGCCAGTGAGGATCGCGATGTCCTCCAGCATCGCTTTGCGGCGGTCGCCGAAGCCCGGCGCTTTGACGGCAGCCACCTTCAGGCCGCCGCGCAGCTTGTTGACAACAAGCGTCGCCAGCGCCTCGCCTTCGACATCCTCGGCGATAATCAACAGCGGCTTTCCAGATTGAACGACCGCTTCGAGAACCGGCAGCAATGTCTGCAGGTTCGATAGCTTCTTTTCGTGGATCAGGATGTAGGGTTCCTCGAACTCAACCCGCATCTTATCCGGGTTGGTGACGAAATACGGCGAGAGATAACCGCGATCGAACTGCATGCCTTCGACGACTTCCAGCTCCGTCACCGCGGTCTTGGCTTCCTCGACGGTGATCACCCCTTCGTTGCCGACCTTTTCCATCGCTTCTGCGAGGAAGCGGCCAATCTCGGTGTCGCCATTGGCCGAGATGGTGCCAACCTGGGCGATCTCGTCGTTCCTGGTGACTTTGCGGGCGTTCCGCCGCAGTTCCTCGACCACAGCTTCGACAGCTTTGTCGATACCGCGCTTGAGATCCATCGGGTTCATGCCCGACGCCACGGCCTTCGCCCCTTCCTTGACGATCGCCTGGGCGAGAACGGTTGCGGTGGTGGTGCCGTCACCAGCGATGTCGCTTGTCTTCGAGGCAACCTCCCGCACCATTTGCGCGCCCATATTCTCGAACTTGTCCTCAAGCTCGATCTCCTTGGCGACAGTGACGCCGTCCTTGGTGATGCGGGGCGCGCCGTATGAGTTGTCGATCACCACGTTACGGCCCTTCGGACCGAGCGTAACCTTGACGGCATTGGCGAGGATGTCGACGCCGCGCAGCATCCTTTCGCGGGCGTCGGAATGAAATTTCACTTCCTTGGCAGCCATTTTTCTACTCCTTCCTCAGTCAGCATTCCTTGTCTGACATAGGTCCGAATCGGCGCTACGCCGCATTTCTCGCTGCGGCGTCGACCTCCATTACGCCCATCACGTCAGATTCCTTCATGATCAGGACATCCTCGCCATTGAGCTTGATCTCGGTGCCCGACCATTTGCCGAACAGGACGCGATCACCCACTTTCACTTCGAGCGGTCGCAGCTGCCCGCTTTCATCGCGCGCACCAGGGCCAGCGGCAACGACCTCACCTTCCTGTGGCTTTTCTTTTGCCGTATCTGGGATGATGATACCGCCGGCCGTTTTTTCCTCGGCCCCGATGCGGCGAACCAGGATACGGTCATGCAAGGGACGGAACGTCATTTCGCTCTCCTCATCGACAACCAGATTTTTCAACAAGTGTTCCGCGCCGCATTCGGAGCGAAGCCGACGCGGGACGCCGAGCCTTTCGGCATCGCGCGCATTTCGATCTGGTTCCTGTTTTTTGAGTTTCAAGAGAGGACCAAAAATTTTTTAGCACTCTAGCCTGTTGAGTGCTAACAGCCTGAATTCAGGAGAGTATTTCACGTCGCTGGCGGTTTGGAGGGTATGGCTGCCTCTTGACGCAAGGCATCATGATCCCCACCTTATTCTTGTCGACGCCCAAGTGGGTTGACACTAGTCAGGGAGCCCAAGCTTCTTGGCGCTCCCTCGTACCTATGTTGCTCTACGGAGGATATAGCTATGAGAACAAACCCCGACTTTTCCCCCTTCTACAGGTCGAGCGTCGGCTTCGATCGCCTCTTCGACCTGCTGGAAAACGCCAGCCTCAACGCTGACAACTGGCCACCCTATAACATCGCCAAACTTGGCGAAGATGCATACCGCATTGCCATCGCGGTGGCGGGTTTTGCAGAGCACGAACTGACGATCACCCATGAATCGAACATGCTAGTAGTCAACGGCGCGAAGTCCGAGGATGAGGAGGTACAGTACCTCCACCACGGCCTCGCTCTAAGGCCGTTTGCGCGCAAATTTGAGCTCGCCGATCACGTGATCGTCGAGGGCGCAAAGCTCGAAAATGGCCTGCTCGTCATCGATCTCAAGAAGGAAATACCCGAGGAGATGAAACCGCGTCGGATCGCCATCCACACCGAGATGGCGAAGCCAGCTTCGAAGCAGATCGAAGGCGACGAAGCAGCCTAGCACGGGCGCTCGCTGTTCGACCCTCGCCAGTTGCCGAAACGCCGAAGGAAAGAAGTTGCGCCCAAAAGGAGGCAAAGAAACCGAAGAAAGGATGAAGTCATGAATGTACGTGACCTGATCCCGTGGAGCCGTGGCAGCAGCCAGCTCCCGAGCAGCTATCGCGGTGATGAGATGGATCCATTTCTGTCGCTGCATCGCAATGTCAACCGTCTGTTCGACGAAGTCTTCCGCGGCTTCGCCCCGCCATCGTCGTTCGGTGGGCCATCGCCCTTCCGTGGTTCGTGGCCGCACGTGGAGATCGAGGAGAATGACAACGAGATCCGTGTGCTAGCGGAGGTTCCGGGCATCGATCCAGACGACATCGAAGTGCTGTTGGACGACGGCATGCTGACACTTCGCGGCGAAAGCAAATCAGAAACCGAGGACAAGGATCGCCGGTTCAGCGAACGCTACTACGGGCGCTTCGAACGGCGACTGTCCCTCGGCGGCCAGGTCGAGGAGGGCAGGGTCGCCGCAAACTTCAAGAACGGTCTGCTCACCGTGACACTACCGAAGACAGAAAAGGCGCGAGCCAACGTCAAGCGGATCACCATCGACAGCACCAAATAATCTCGACCGCTATAAAGCCAGCCGGGTGCGGACGTGCCCGGCTGGTTATTCGCGTCGTGGAGCAAGTGAGCACCCAGCCAGCCAGAGGTCTACTTTGCGCCACATCTGGGCCTTCGCGGTCAGTGAAACGGAGGTTGCGTTTCGGCCCCTTCGAGATGGTTGTCATCCGATGCCGCCATTCAACGCGATTGCGGCGAAGCACACTCCGGCAGGCGGCGGACAGAAGCAAGCACTCGGCGAGGGATTAAGCGCACGAGCGATTGATGCACAACCGGGAGATCCTAACTGAAGTGCATCCCGCCGGTTTTAGGGTAGGGGTTCATCGTCGCAGGCTTGAAGCAGGGTCGGCGCGTCGACATCGACCACGTCGATCGTCGTGTTGCCGCTGTCGATCATCGCCTTGATCTTGGCGATCTCGCCACCGTACTCCTGCTCGGAGACCGGACGACCGGTTTCTTCCGCATAGGCGTTGAACACCGCCTTGCGCTGCGCTTCCTGATAAGCCCCGCCGAAACTCATCACCGAAAGCGGTTCGGTGGCGATCGCCGCGCCGGCCGCCGAACCATAGGCAAGCGTCGTCGCTGCCAGAAACATGCGTTGTCTGAACATGGAAATTCCTCTCTGGAGACAGATTTGACGTACCCGTCGCAGTGCCCGTCTTGCTTGCCGGCTATGAGGAAAGCCTATGTTGCGACATGCTGCGGCGCAAATAAGTAGGTATCATGCCGGCATGAGCGGTGCTTATCGGCGTGCTCAGTTCAGGCTTCCGTGACCTTTCTGTTCTGGCCCGATCTGGCTGTTGACGATCCGCATCGCTCATTGCGCAAATGCCTTTGATGACATCACTTTTCAGAAAAGCGAATGCGGTGGTTTGACGTCGCGTTCGGCGTAGCGCGACAGGCGGAGGTCATGCAGGTTGATCCCCGGCTGGCCAGTGGTGAGCCAGTCCGCCAAGGTCTTGCCGACGATCGGCCCCAATGCGAAACCATGACCGCAAAAGCCGGTCGCGATCATCAGGCCGCTCGGGGTGGTCGGCGCGTCCAGCACCGGTATGCCATCCGGCAGGACGTCTATGCCGCCAGCCCACCGCTCGACAATCTGAATGTTTCGCTGAGAGGGGAGGGCCCTCTTCAGCCGGGCTAGACAAGCACGCATATCGGCATCATTGGCCGGAAGCAGGGGGTCACGAACGCCGACAGGGTGGCCGTTCTTTCGCGTCTCCGACTTCGGCAGGCGTTGACGGATATCGTCGAGGAAAGCGCCGTTGAGCTTGAAATTGAAAGACCGGTAATGCTGCAACAGCGGCCCCATGTACCACTCGAGCGCGCGCAGATGCCCAAGGGTGACATCGACGTCCACACGGGCGTCGTTGGCCAGGTTGAAGCTGCCGTCACTGCGCTGGCGCCAGCCGATACCCCCACCGATGCAGGCAACAGCGCTGACAGCCGGTCCCGACGAGGTCCGAGCGACCGTTCCGCGCACCTGATGCTGCGGCAGAGCTATCCCGAGCGAACGCAGGACACGCCAGCTTGCGGCACCTGCGGTGCAGATGATGTGGTCGCTTCGGATCTCACCCCGTTCGGTTCGCGCGGCGACGACCTTGCCACTAGCCACCTCGATGCCGGTCAGGCCGCAACCCTCCACGAACCTTGCTCCGAGGTCGGCGGCTTTGCGGGCAAAGGCCGGCGCCACCAGACGCGGCTCGGCCTGGCCGTCGCTCGGCGTGTAAAGACCACCGACTTGAACTGCCTCGAAGCCCGGTAACAGCGCGCGCACGTCGTTCGCCGACAGGAGGCGTGTGTCGACTCCATGTTGCCGGGACGTTTCCAGGCAGGCTTCATAATGCGCCATTTGCCTGGCGTCGTGGCCGACATAAAGGCATCCGCCCTGCCTCCACCCCAGATCCGTTTGCAATTCTCCCTGCAAGTCCAGCCACAAGCGGTTGCTCGCAATCGCAAGTGGCATCTCCGATGGATCGCGCCCCTGCTGGCGCACGAAGCCCCATGCACGGGTCGATTGCTGTCCGGCGATCCGCGATTTGTCGAGAACGACCGCCTTGATGCCCTGCTTGGCAAGATAATAGGCCGTGGCGCAGCCCATGATGCCTGCGCCGATGATCACGACATCGGCGCGCTGCGGCAAGGCAAAGGGAGAGGGTTCCGGCCGATTGCCGGTTTCAGGGATGATGCGCATGGCAAGCCTTTTGTTCTGATTATCGCTGCTGAAGGGAGGTTGGTGGCCAACCGACGAAGCAACTATCGCAAGCGGTCGCTGGACAATCCAATGCTCATTGTGCGACGGATTTATTTGGAAAACGAATAAATGAGATCGGCAGATGTCCAGACGATTTCCCCCTCTTGGCGGCTTGCAGGCGTTCCTGGCAGTGGCGCGAACCTCGTCGTTCAGTCAGGCCTCCGAGATCCTCCACATCAGCCAGAGCTCGATCAGCCGGCAGATCCTGCAACTGGAAAATCACTTTCGCAGCGCGCTTTTCCTGCGCAGCACGCGGCTTGTTGTCCTGACCGATGCCGGGCGGCGGCTGCTGCCCTACGTCGAGCAGCTCATCGCCTTGCTGATCGAGGCGGATCAGGCGATGACACAGCAGCCACAGACCGTGACGTTGCGCGTCCACCCTTCGCTTGCCATTCGTTGGCTACTGCCGCGTCTTCCAGACCTCTACCACGCGCATCCGCATGTTCGCGTCGATATCGATACCGCCTGGGTTCGAAGGCCCGACTTCGAGCTCGAAGGGATCGACGGAATGATCGAATACGGGGTCGGGCCATGGCCCGGTCTTACCGAAGACCGCCTGTGGGAAGAGCAATTGACGCCGGTCTGCCGGCCCGGGCTGTTCGGCGACCTCAAAGATCGGAAGAGTTTCGATGGCCTTGTGCTTCTGCACATGGACCGGACCTACGAGACCTGGGAGCGCTGGGCTGAAAAGGCGCAGATATCCCTGACAGGTGCGCGCCATCTGACCTTCGACACGCTGGATCTCGCAGTGACGGCCGCCCAACAGGGGCAGGGCCTCGCGCTTGCCGACCTCGCGCTTGTCGATGCCGCGGTTCACGACGGATTGCTGCTGCAGGCTCACCCCGTCCAACTCGACGTCGGCATGGGCTACAGTCTCATTGCACCCAAGACCTCAAGCGGTCTCAAGGGGTTCTCTCTGCTGCGCGAATGGCTGAGGCAGCAGGCGGACATTACACGTCGCGATCTGTCGCGATGACGGGCAAGTAAAGCTGATGCTGTAGAGCTGTCTTAGATCGGGTCTGCGGCGCCCACTTCGGAGCATCCCGCGAAACCGGCGCCCGCGCGAACCACCTTTCCCGGATTCAGCAGCGTCGCAGCGTCGAGCGTGTTCTTGATCCGTCGCATCAGGCAAATCTTCACCGGGTCTGAATTGACCAATAGGGAGCCCATCCTCTTTAGGCCGATCCCATGTTCGGCGGAGAATGACCCACCGATCGCGGCAATGTCCCTGTAGAGCACCTCTTCGACAGCTCTTGCCTTTTCACCTGACACTTCACTGCCCGCCGCGTTGAGGACGATGTGTAGATTTCCGTCGGCAAGATGGCCAAACACATATGGGTCAAACGCCGAATCCAGCTGCTTCAGGCTGGCAACGGAGCGAGCGACATAGGTTTCGACTTCCGAAAGAGGGACCGAGACGTCATAGGATGGCGCGCCCGGATGCTTTCGGTAGATGAGGTCGGTGTCTTCGCGCAGCCGCCAGAGATCCGCCTCCTGTGCGACCGAAGAGGCAATCACGGCCGAAGCGTCGGGATGATCCTCGATGACACCTTCGTAAATGCGCCCCAGTTCCGCTTGCAACACGCCTTCCTCGGGCCCGCCCAGCGAGACCAGAAGGTTTATTGGATGGTCGGCGCTGTAGTCCGGGACCGACCAGCGATGATGGCCCGATGTCAGGCGGAAATAGGCGTTCCAGATCGCTTCTGCCGCGCGGAGATGACCGTACTGCGCGTCGAGCCCTCGGCGGACCGTCTCGAACGCGGCGTCCACAGACGGTAGACCGAAGAGCACGGTAGCGGTGGCAAGCGGTTGGGGTTCAAGCTTGACGGCGATGCGCGTGATGATGCCGAGTGTGCCTTCAGCCCCCACGAAAAGATGCTTCAGATCGTAGCCGGCGGCGTTTTTCACGACCCGTGTGAGGTCTGAGTAGACCGAGCCATCCGCAAGCACGGCCTCCAGGCCGAGAATGCGATGGCGCATGACCCCGTAGCGAAAGGCGGCAATACCTCCGGCATTCGTCGACGCCATACCCCCGATCGTTGCCGAGCCGCGCGACGGCAAATCGATCCCCGTTTCAAGCCGGTACTCGCTGGCCGTTTCCTGCAGCGCCTGCAGCGTCACGCCGGCTTCCACCACGGCAACGCGCTCGACTGGCGATATATGCAGGATGCGATTGAGACGGGCAGTCGAAAGCACGAGTTCCCCCGGTTTGGACACCGCCCCGCCCACGAGGCCTGTTCGTCCCCCATGGGTGACGAGTGGGACCCCGTTGGCAAGGCAACATTCAACGACTGCAGCAACCTCCGCGGTCGTTCTTGGAAAGACCACGGCGCCGGCCCCGAGATTTTCCGGTGCAACGCCGTGATCGACCGAGGAAAGAGCCTCTCCGTCCTTGAGATTTCCGTCACCGACAATCCTGCGAATTTCGGCTTTGAACTCGGGCTTTAGGCAATCCATACGATGCGACCTGCTGGTGGATGTCGGAAGATGTTGAGATGCTTGCGGCAGAGCGTTCAGGCTGACTTGAGCGCACCGCTTTTCTTCGCCGTCCAGGTGGCGATGAGATCCATCAGAACCGGATTGAGACAGTCATAGGGTTCAATGCCCAGTTCGCGTAACCGGGCGCGCATGCCGTCCATTCCAGCAGGATCATAGCCACTCTCGATGATCGAGGAGACGAAGGCGGCAAAGCCGGGCTTCGCCCAGCCCGCTTCCTGGAAACGCTCAGGGTGCACGAAAGACAGGCCCTTGAAGGCATGATCGCGTTCGACGGGACCGTACATGTGCACGCCGCAATCCTTGCAGGCATGCCGTTGAATGAGTGCCGCCGGGTCTATGACCGAGAGCTTGTCGCCGTTTTCGAGCACCTCAACGTTGTCCGTCGGCGCCACGGCAACGACTGAGAAGACAGCTCCGTCGGGCTTCCAGCATTTGGTGCAGCCGCAGGCGTGGTTGTGGGCGATGTCACCCCTGACACGGACTTTCACCGGATTGTTTGCGCAGTTGCAGACGAGCGTACCCCCGGCAAAGGCCGCGTCCGTCGCCTTGAACCCGCTGTCCACCGATGGATGTATTGCAATACTCGGCATGGGCTTCTCCTCCTTCATAGCCGGTGCGAGATGCCCGGCCGATCTCAAACACCGTCAATCTCGCGGTGCGATCAATGCACTGCCGTCTGAAAGCGGTATTGAACTCGCGCTCAGTATACCACCACGCTGCGGATGCTTTCGCCGGAATGCATCAGCTCGAAGCCCTTGTTGATGTCTTCGAGGGCCAAGTTGTGGGTGATCATCGGATCGATCTCGATCTTGCCCTCCATGTACCAGTCGACAATCTTCGGCACGTCGGTGCGGCCGCGCGCGCCGCCGAAGGCGGTGCCCATCCAGCTGCGGCCGGTAACGAGCTGGAACGGCCGGGTGGAGATCTCCTGGCCGGCGCCGGCGACGCCGATGACAACCGACTTGCCCCAGCCGCGATGCGAGGCCTCGAGCGCCTGGCGCATCACCTTGGTGTTGCCGGTGCAGTCGAAGGTGTAGTCGGCGCCGCCGATCTGGTCGGCCCCACGCTTGGTCATGTTGACGAGATAGGGCACGATGTCGTCGCCGACCTCTTTCGGGTTGACGAAGTGGGTCATGCCGAAGCGCTCGCCCCAGGCCTTCTTGTCGTTGTTGAGGTCGACGCCGATGATCATGTCGGCGCCGGCAAGACGCAGCCCCTGGATGACGTTGAGGCCGATGCCGCCGAGACCGAAGACGATCGCGGTCGCGCCCATCTCGACCTTGGCTGTGTTGATGACCGCACCGATGCCGGTGGTGACGCCGCAGCCGATATAGCAGATCTTGTCGAAGGGCGCGTCCGGGTTGACCTTGGCAACGGCGATCTCGGGCAGAACCGTGTAGTTGGCGAAGGTCGAGCAGCCCATGTAGTGGTGGATCTTGTCCTTGCCGATCGAGAAGCGCGAGGTGCCGTCGGGCATCAGGCCTTGCCCTTGCGTCGAGCGGATCGCGGTGCACAGGTTGGTCTTGCGCGACAGGCACGACGGGCAGGAGCGGCACTCGGGCGTGTAGAGCGGAATGACGTGATCGCCCTTCTTCACCGAGGTGACGCCCGGGCCGACGTCGACGACGATGCCGGCGCCCTCATGGCCGAGGATGGCCGGGAACAGGCCTTCCGGATCGGCACCCGACAGCGTGAAGTCGTCCGTGTGGCAGATGCCGGTGGCCTTGACCTCGATCAGCACTTCGCCGGCCTTTGGGCCTTCGAGTTGAACCGTCATGACCTCGAGCGGCTTGCCTGCCTGAACGGCAATGGCGGCACGTACATCCATCATATTCCTCTTCCTGTTCAAGGTTTTCAGTTATTTCAGGCGGTCAGGCCTATCGGGGCAGGTAGCGTGTAAGACGGGCTTCCAGAAGCCGCACGAGCGTGATCAGCAACAGGTTGATCAGGAGATAAAGCACGCCAGCGATGGCGAATATTTCGAGGATTGCGTAGGTCTGGCTCATCAACCGCTTTGCATGGCCGGTGATCTCCAGAACGGTAATGGTGGAGGCGAGGCTCGTTCCCTTGACGACGAGGACAAGCTCGTTGCCATAGGCTGGCAAGGCTTGCCGGATGGCCAGGGGAAACGTGATCCGGCGAAAGCGGAGGAGCTGCGACATGCCGCAGGCCTGCGCAGCTTCGACGAGCCCTGCCGGAATGGACATGAGGCCGCCCCGCAAGATCTCGGATGTATAGGCAGCGGTGTTGAGCGCGAGTGCCATGACCGCGCAATGGGCGCCATCACCGACGACCCACCAGAGCACAGGATTGTCCCGAACGAACGAAAGCTGGCCGAGGCCGTAGTAGAAGAGGAAGAGCTGTACCAGCAGGGGCGTGCCGCGAAAAACGGTGCTGTAGCTTTTGGCAAAACTGCTCATGGCCCTGTTTTTCGACAAGCGCATGACCGCAAGCGCCAGGCCGAGGTTAAAGCCAATGGCGACCGAGGTGATCGTCAGGATCGCGGTGAGCCACAGTCCCTTGGCGAGGGTCGGAACTGCGAGGAAAACGAGTTCGAAATCCATGACCTATTTCCTCGTACGGGGGCGCAGAATGCGTTCGATCCAGTCGAAACCACCCTGGCTGACCAAGGTGATTGCGAGGTAGACGAGAGCGGCGATGAAATAGAAGATGAAGGGATGGCGAGTGGAGCCCGCGCCGACAAACGCGGCTCTCATCAATTCCTGCAGGCCGACCACGGAGACGAGCGCGGTGTCCTTGATCGTGGTCTGCCAGACATTGTTCATGCCGGGAACGGCGATCCGCAGCATCTGCGGCGCGATAATGCGGCGAAAGATCCGCCTGCCGGGAATCCCGAGTGCGCGCGCCGCCTCGATATGCCCGCTCGGAATGGCTGCCAGCGCCCCTCGCACGACTTCTGTCGAATAGGCCCCCGATATGGCGGCGATTGCGACGACCGCGATGGTGAAGGCGTAACCGTTGCCGGCCAGTCCCTCGTAGCCGAACGCCGCAGCCACTCGGGCCACGAACTCGACGGAGGAAAAAAAGAGGAGATAGATGATCAGAAGTTCCGGCACGCCGCGCACGACCGACGTGTAGAAATCCACTGCCAGTGTCAGCGGGAAAATCCGGGCCCATTTAATCAGGCCACAACCAACACCGATGACGGCGCCAAAGGCCATGCTCGCCATGCCGAGGGCGATGGTGATTGCCGCGCCGCGCAGGATTGCCGATATCCAGCCGCCTTCCCATACCTGCCAAAGTCCAAGTTCCATCGAGCCCGCCCAACCTATGCCTTGTCCTGTCGGATGAAGCCTCCCGAGAAAGGATCGACCTTCCGGCCTTTCGTTCTCCCGGGAGGGTGCTGTTGCCGTTACTGGCAGGGACGGGAGATGTCCGTCTTGAACCAGGTCTGGCTTGCCTTGCCGATCGAGCCGTCGGCGACCAGTTCGCACAGCGCCTTGTCGATACGGGCCTTCAGGTCGGTGTTCTCCTGCGAGATACCGACGCCGATGCCCTCGCCGAGTGTCGGGTCGAAGGTGCTCAGCACCTTGACGTCGACGAACTGGAAGTCCTTGCCGTCGGGGCGGCCGAGGAAGTCCTGAAGGGCGGATGAATCGGCAAATGCGGCCTCGACGCGGCCACTGGCGAGATCGATCTGCATCTGGTCGAGCGTGTCATAGGTCTTCAGGACCGCGGACGAGGCCCGCTTTTCCATGAAGTGCGCATGGGTCGTGCCAGCCTGGACACCGACCGTACGGCCGTCGAGCGATGTCAGCAGCGTCTCGATGTCCTTGACGCCGGCAAGATCGGAATCCTTCTTGACCACGAACATGTTGGCGAGTTCCGCATAACCGACCGAGAAGTTGATCTGCTTCTTGCGTTCGGCGGTGATCGACATGCCGGAAATGATGATGTCGAAACGCTTGGCCTTCAGCGCCGGAATGAGGCCGTCGAAGGCCTGCACAACGAAGTGACACTTCATTTCCAGTTTTGCGCAGAGCAGGTTTCCTACGTCGGCATCGAAACCGGTGACGTTGCCGGCGGCGTCGGCCATGCTCCACGGCGGATACTCGCCTTCCGTGCCGATCGACAATTCTCCTTCGGCTGCGTGGGCCGCGGCGAGGCCGGTGGAGAAGATCGTGGCGAGCAATAGACTTTTCAGCTTCATGTTTTGGTTCCCCTTGCTGAGCATTCTTGTTGGCCCCCGTTCCGGGGGAGGGCCCCGGACGGGTGATGACGGCGGGCTGTCAGAGCGTACGGGCCAGGAACTGGCGCATGCGTTCGGAGCGCGGGTTGGTGAAGACATCCGCCGGGGCACCCTCCTCCTCCACCTTTCCCTGGTGGAGGAAGAGGATCTTGTGCGAGACCTCGCGCGCGAACTGCATTTCGTGCGTGACGAGGATCATCGTATTTCCTTCTTCGGCCAGTTGCCGGATGACGCGCAGGACTTCGCCGACCAGCTCGGGATCAAGTGCTGAGGTCGGCTCGTCGAGGAGAATGAGCTTCGGGCGCATGGCGAGCGTGCGGGCGATGGCGGCACGCTGCTGCTGGCCACCGGATAGCTGCCCGGGGTATTGGGCATGTTTGTCGGAAAGGCCGACTTTCTTCAGCAGGGCGTGGGCGTGATCGACGGCCGCTTGTCGTCCCTCCTTCAGGACGTGCATCGGCGCCTCGACGATGTTTTCGAGGACCGTCATGTGCGGCCAGAGATTGAAGTTCTGGAATACCATGCCGACGCGCGAGCGGATGCGCTCGACCTGGCGGATGTCGGCTGGCGCAGCACCGCCGTCCGGCGTCTTCTTCATGCGGATTTCTTCGCCGTCGATGACGATGCGCCCGTCGTTCGGTTGCTCGAGCAGATTGATGCAGCGCAGGAAGGTGCTTTTCCCCGAGCCGGAAGAGCCGATCATCGACACGACCTCACCCGGCTGTGCAGAGACGCTGACGCCGTTGAGCACGGAGAGGGGGCCGAAGCGTTTGTGGATGTCGTGCACCTCGATCGCCGGTCTTTCGCCAAGCCTTGGGCCGCCGGACTCCGGATGGGCGACGACGATGACTGCGGCTGTGGTGGGCACGGATTTTTCCGGTCGCGCACCGCCTAATGCCTTGAGATCGGCAAAGGCTCGGTCGAAGTGGCGCAAGGATGCCTCAAGACAGGCGCGCTGCCAGTCGGCGTCTTCGGGAATGAAGGCGGCGCACAGGTCCTTCTTGATCCGGTCGCCGAGCGGCGTGTCGATCTTGCCGAATAGGTGGAGCCAATTGTCCGCCTGGACCGCATCCGAGACTGTGGCGCCGTCGAGGGTGCCGCATTCGACGACCAGCGGCAGGACGCGCGCCTTCGGCAGCGCACCGCACACGGCGGCCGAGACGTAGCCTGTGGCTGTCGCGGCGATGCCGGTATCGGTCGTCGCATCCTCCCCGGTAACGACGACCGAGAGCGCGGGACCGAAGATGCGTCGGCCCCATTCCAGACCGGCGTGCTCGCTCTCGGCGACCGAGAGGAGGGCGGGGTAGCCGTAAGGCCCTGCGCCTGTGTGCAGGTCGAAGATGACAACCTCGGCCGCCTTCTGTGCGAATGTCGACAGGATCTCGATCAGGGTTCGGTTCGACCAGACCGGACCGTCGCCGCCATAGAACAGGCCGTCCGGAAAGTCGTATTGTCCCGCTTCCACAATCGGAGCGATGCCGGCGTAGCCACCGAGCCTCCGCTTGGCGTCTTCGTATGCTTCGATTGCTGCGTCACGCTCCGGGCCGTCCCAGGCGCGACAGACCAGGGCCCTGTGCAATGCGGCGTAGCGTTCGTTCTTCGGCGGCGCCTTTCGCCAGTCGATGAAGTTGCGATTGAGATCGACATTGTCTTCGTTGACACGGCGCGCCCATGCCGTGCCCCAGGGGTTGATGAGGTGGATCGCCAGAACGGCGGTATCGTCAGGAAGTTTCCAGGGAGAGTTCTGCGAAAGCCACGCGCTCTGGCAGGCCGAGCCGAAGGGACCTTCAACGCCATGCGTCCCGGAGATCAGTACCATCAGCTTTTCAGCATCGTTGCGCCCGAGATAGGCAACGTCAGTCGCTAGGCGCTCTCCCTTCGGACCGTGCAACGGGTGTAAATATTCGACCAGGCTAGCGCCAGCGGTGCGCGCGGCGGCGAGAAATCGAGCGCGCAAGGCGGAAAAGTCACCGGTGAAAAGGCCGGATGGCGCTGAAGGGGACATGCGATGGGGCTCCCGGTTTGCTCTGGACAGGCTTGCGTTTCCGCTCATTTGTTCGTTCCCTTGAGGCCGTGCCAGACCCCCTTTTTGTGTTTTGGCTTGAAGCGCGCGCGGCAGCCGTCACGGCCTGGCGAGGCTGCGAAGCGCATCCAGAAAGCGGTCGTTTTCCAAGGGAGTGCCGATCGTCACACGGATGAAGGTGTCGTAACCTTCCTCCTTCCATGGCTTGACGATGATCCCCTTTGACAGGAAGTGATCGAACGCGATCGGGCTTTCCCGCCCGACATCGATGAACAGGAAGTTCGTCTGCGACCTGGCCGTCGAAAGCCCCATGGCGGCCACAGCGTCGGCGACGCGCGCCCTCTCGTGTTTCAACCTCGCGACCGAAGACCGCATCCATGCTTCGTCGGCAAGCGCTGCGACGGCTGCGACCTGCGCGGCGGCATTGACGTTGAACGGCGTCTTGGCGGCGCTCACCGCCCGGGCGAGCCGGACATCGGATGTCACGGCATAACCGACCCGCAGGCCTGCAAGCCCATAGGCCTTGGAAAAAGTCCTGAGCACCACCCAGGAGAGGTTCGTCGCCGAGAGCGCGGCAAGGCCGTCGGGCGTGTCTTCGTCCGTGAACTCGAAATACGCCTCGTCGAGCACGAGAAGCGTTTCATGCCTGACTGCCGCGAGAATGCGCGTCAGCCCCTCGTGATCGAGCGCCGGACCGACCGGATTGGACGGGGACGAGAGGAAGAAAATCGCCGGCCCGCGCTCGAGCATGGCGATGATCGCCGGTATGTCGAAATCGAGATCCGGCCGTATACCGACCTTCTCGACGCTTGCGCCATTGGCAAGCGCCTCGATCTCGTGCAGCCCAAAGCCGGGACAGACCGTTGCCACGAATGCACCGGGACGCAGCACGGCGCGACAGATTGCGGCGATCATCTCCTCCGAGCCGTTCCCGGCGACGATCCGGTCGGGGGAAACGCCGAGCTTTTGGCTGAGCACCGCCCGCAGCGCCGTACAGGCGGGGTCGGAGTAGCGGGAGGGCTCAAGGTTTGCGAGCGCGGCTGTGACACGCGGTGAACAGCCGTCCGGGTTCTCGTTGCTGGCAAGTGCTGCGATGTCTTGCCGACCGCTCTGCCGCCGCGCCGCAGCGATGTTCATGCCCGCGTTGTAGGGCGGAAGGCCGGCCACATGCGGATTGAGCGGGAGCTCGGTATGAAGCGGTTTCGTCACGGATCTTCCTTCAAAGCTTGGACATCTGGATGGCGCCACGGCCATTCGGACAGTGCAGTCAGAGATCGAGCACGATCGAGGACTTTGGCCTGGTGCAGCAGAGCAGCACCCGGCCGTCCGGCACCTGATCGAGAGGCTCCTCGAAGTAGTCGACTTCACCTGAGACGAGGCCCTGCTCGCAGGTGCCGCAGACGCCCGCCCGGCAGGAGAATTCCGGCTCGATCCCCTGCGCTTCCAGGAACGCGAGGATGGAGTCGCTTGCGCTGTCCCAGGTAAGGCTGAGGCCCAATTTGTGAAGGACGACGCAGGGGGCTTCACCGTCGATCACTGGCTTGGGGGTGGAAGCCATTTTCGATCGCTGCGCGGTCTGAGCGGTCTCCGTCAACAGGCTCGCCGGCCCGAAGAACTCGTAGGCGATGCGCTCCTTAGGCACCCCGAGGCCGGTCAGAATGCTGTAGAGCGCCTGCATGAAAGGTGGCGGCCCGCACATGTAGATGTCGTAGTCGTCGAGCGGCAAAAGGCTCTGAAGCGTGCCGCGCGTCAGGAAGCCCGTTGAATGGCAGCGGGCAACCGTGAGATCGGCGCCTTCGGCGAAACGGTAGCAGTAGTGCACGGTGATACCGGGCCTGAGAGCGGCGAGATGTTCGACCTCGTCCCGCAGTGCGTGGACGGCTGCACTGTCGCAGGCATGGATGAACCAGACCGGGCGGTTGGTGTCCCTCGCCAGCACATCGAGCATCGAAACTGTCGGCGTCAGCCCGACGCCACCAGAGAGAAGGACGACGGGCCGGGCGCTCGCGCTGTCGAGCTTGAAGGCGCCGCGCGGCGGGTCGATCTCGACGACCGCACCCGGCTCGATCTGGTCGTGCAGCCAGCAGGAGCTCAGACCATCAGGCAAATCCTGTGCCGGTGCGGCCTCACGCTTCACGGTGATCCGGTAGGTTCCCTCCTCGCGTGGGGAAGACGAGACGGTGTAGTTGCGCAGGACATGCCCGCCCTTGCGATCGGGAACACGCATCGTCAGGAACTGTCCCGCCTCGAACGACCGCCAGTGCTGGTGTTCGAGTGGGGCAAGGCGGAAAGAGGTGATGGTGGCGCTTTCGCGTACCTTCGAGATGACTTCGAAGGGACGGAAGCGCGAGGCGGCTGCATCGAGCATCCGGACCGCTCCCTACTCGGCTGCGACGCTGGAGGGATCGGTTTTCGTCTCGGCGGCGATCAACTGAGCCAGCTTGCGCCGGAAGCGCATCGGGCCGACGTCGATTTTCAGGTCGAGATTCGGTGTCTGCTGGTTCGCCATTCCGTGATGAACCGCTTCCAGAACGACGCGGTCCTCTTCGAAAGCGCCGCGCACGGACTTAGCAAAACTCTCGGAAACCTTGACGTCATCAGGCGCAAAGTTGCGCATCTGGAACCAGTAGTACTTGGTCCGGTTTTGATCGACCGGCGTCATGAAGTTGTAGCTGTCCATCAGGAATGTATTTTCCGGCAGCGCGCGGCCTTCGCCGCCGGTGTGGGCGGGGGCGAAGATAGCCTTGATGATCGCGTTGCTCGGATAGCGCACCTCATAGTGCTGCTTGCGGTCAGTGTTGCCCTTGAACAGCAGGAAGGGCGCATAGAACGGGGCCGGTTCGGAATCGATCATCCAGCGCCAGACGGTGACGCCGTCATCTTTCACGGTCGTCTCAAGCGGCGTTTCCTCGCAGGCGGAGCTGGCGAAGGACGACTGGTGGACCCAGGCGACATGGGACGGATCGAGTAGGTTGTCCGTCATGTAGAGATAATTGCAGTTCAGCGTCATCGACTCGCCGCGATTGATGCCCCAGGCGGGGTCGCCGAAATGCTCGACCTCAAAGATATCCTTCGGATCCGCCTTGTCGGCATCTCCCATCCAGACCCAAAGCAGGCCGTATCGCTCATGGATCGGGTAGGAACGCACCTTGGCGACATGCGGGATCCGCTCGGCCCCCGGCACGCGTGTGCAGATGCCCGAACAGTCGAAGGTGAGGCCATGGTAGCCGCATTCGACGTCGTCGCCCTTGATGCGCCCCATGGAGAGCGGCAGCTTGCGATGGGGACAGGCATCCTCGAGCGCGGCGGCCTTACCGTCCTGCTTTCGGTAGAGGACGATGTTTTCGCCGAGCATCGTGACGGGCTTCAACTCGCGGTCGACCTCGTGATCCCAGGCTGCGACATACCAGGCGTTCTTGAGAAACATTTCGCTCTCCTTGCGTTTTGTTAAGCGAATGTTCGACGTTTTTTACGTGCCAACAAGTTGCCAGCGCCTGCGTTCTTTTTTAGATTTTCTAAATTGGAGCGAATGGCTGAAGGAGTGCTTTACGATGCCGAACCCGTCCTTGCGCGGCTTGCAGGCCTTTGAGGCGATCGGACGATGTGGCACTGTCACAGCTGCGGCGGAGGACCTCGGCGTCTCGCCGGGCGCCGTGAGCCAGTTGGTGCGAAACCTGGAGCACTGTCTTGGCCTGACGCTATTGGAAAGGCGCGGACGCCGCGTTGAGCTTTCTTCCTGGGGCCGGTTGTACTATCGGGAAGTCGCCAAAGGCTTCCAGCAGCTCTCCCATGCTGCCAATGTTCTCACCCGCGCGCGCAACGAGACCGGGATCGTTCTGAGCGCGCTGACGTCGGTCGCCAACAAGTGGGTCAATCGCAAGATCTTCGACTGGCAAACGCTCTGTCCGGAATCGAGCGTCCGCATTCTCGGGCAGGAACAGGAGCCTCGCATCGGTGCCGATCAAGTGGATTTCCGTATTACCTACGGCCGGCGCTCCTATGTGCATGAGCACGTAGCCACGTTGTTCACGGACTGGATGGTCCCTGCCTGCTCGCCGACGCTGCTCGCCGGACGCAGCCTTGAAACGCCGCGCGACATCCTGACGTTTCCGCTCCTACATGTGGAATGGGAGGCGGACTACAAGGCTTCTCCGCAATGGAACGACTGGGCAACCCTGGTGCACGCCGATGGGGCCAAGAAGTTCTCCGGCCTCTCCTTCACCTTGTCGAGCAGTGCGATCGACGCGGCCGTGAACGGCAGGGGGTTCGTTCTTGCGCAAGTCTCCATGATCAAGGATGAGATCGCCTCTGGATCTCTGGTTGTGCCCTTCGACATTCGTATGAAACTGCCCGAAAGCTATTATCTCGCCTGGGATCGGGCCGCCCTCGAAAAGCCGTTTGGACAGAAGTTTCACAAATGGTTGCTTGGGGTTGCTAGACAGCAAGACCAAATGTCAGATCCAGGCCCTCGTTCGAACCGGCTAACATGAGAATTTAGTCTCAATAAGAGTCTTGTCTGCCCTCGGCTGGGGCGTGGTGGGCGGTTCGATTGCGTTCAAGGAGAGGGATAGGAGACATCCGTGCTGCCGGCTTCCGCTCGTCGAGTGATCTGAACGCCCGAGGAGCGTCAGGAGCTGATACTTGGTCAGTGCGACCCGAGCGTCTCAATTGGGCCGGAAGGAGACTGGCCGCATCTGGAGAGTTGGTCAGAAATGCCGACTTAGCGCAGTTGCAGTTCGGGTCTCCCCCGGAACGCAATTTCGCGAACAGAACTGGGCACTTCCGCCGAAAGCCCCCGCTCTCCGCCCGTCACCAGGCGTTCAAGAACCGTCCGCTTTCCGTGGATACTCATTTCCGTGTTGTCCACTTCGACGCCGTCGGTCACAAAGAAGGATGACGGCTCGATGGAGGTGGAGATCGCCTGGACATTACCTCTGACCATTTGTTGACTCACCCGCGGTCGAACAATAACTTACGAACTCGGTCGTTAGGCTTGTCCTCACATGACGGATCAGTCTCTTCAGCGTCGCCTTGCCGCCATCGTCGTTGCCGATGTGGTGGGATATTCACGCCTGATGGAGGCTGATGAAGTCGCAACGCTGGCGAACCTCAGGGAACTCCGTTCTGGCGTTATCGAGCCGGCTGTGATGCGCCACAACGGTCGCATCTTCAAGCTCATGGGCGACGGATTCTTAATCGAATTCGTTAGCGCGGTGGACGCGGTCACAGCAGCGTTGGAAATGCAACGCGCCACCACTGCTGTTGAGGCTTCCGGAGACCGGCGCCTGCTTTTGCGTGTAGGCGTCAATCTGGGAGATGTCATTGACGACGGTTCAGACGTCCTCGGCGACGGCGTCAATGTCGCGGCGCGCCTGGAGACGCAGGCCGCACCGGGAGGTATCTGCATTTCAGCCAAAGTTCACGGCGAGATCGTCGGCAAGATCGGCGAGCGGTTCTTTGATGCAGGCGAACGCTACCTAAAGAACCTGACTCGCCCGGTCCACGTGTGGCATTGGCCGGATGCGCTGCAGAGCATATTGCCGCTGCCCGAATGTCCCTCGATCGCTGTATTGCCGTTCACGAATATGAGTGGGGATGAAGCGGACGCGCCTTTCGTCGACGGCTTGACCGAAGACCTGATCACCGACCTTTCCCGTACGGCTGGCCTGTTCGTCATCGCGCGCAATTCCGTGTACGGCTACAAGGGCAAGCCGGTCGACGTACGGCTGGTCGCCCAGGAGCTCGGCGTCCGCTACGTCCTCGAGGGGAGCGCCAGACGCGCAATGGGCCGTGTCCGCATCAATGCCCAATTGATCGACGCGCTTGGCGGCCAGCACTTGTGGGCCGACCGGTTTGACAGGACGGTGGAAGATGTTTTCGAATTACAGGATGAAGTTAACGCGAAGATCGTTGAAGCCCTCGTCGGCCGGCTGAGCATCCCGACGCAGCGCAATCGGCCGAAGAACTTTGAGGCGTACGATCTGTGCGTGCGCGCCCGCCTCCTGACGGAAGAGTCGCCGCAAACTGAGCGTGAGGCCTATATGCTGCTCCAACGCGCGGTTGAGCTCGAGCCATCATATGCCGAGGCGCTCGGTCTGCTCGCCTATAACCGTTGGCTTGCCTGGACTCATTTCGGCGAGCCCGAAGATCCGAACCGTCGGATGGCGGCGATGTTCGCGCAGAAGGCGGTCGACCTAGATCCCAACGATGCCGGCTGCCGTTACGTTCTGGGGACCATTTTGGCTTATGAGCGGCGATGGGAGGAATCGGAGGCCGCCTTCGCCAAGGCCCTGGAGCTGGACCCCAACCACGCCGACACCTGGGCCGCCATGTCGGACATGTCCGTGCTGGACGGCAGGGTTGCCGACGGACTAGCGCAGATCGAAAAAGCTCTGCGGCTCAATCCCTATCCAACCTGCTGGTATCTTTGTCATCTTGGGCAGGCGCAATACGCCGCGCGTGACTATGAGGCGGCAACCGCTACACTCCGCAGGAAAGACACGTATCGTACCAACTCACGCAAATTCCTGGCTGCTTCGCTTGCGCAGTTGGGCCACCGTGAGGAGGCGCGGCGAGAAGCAGAATTGTTCCTGATCACCCACCCTCATTTCACGATCAGCCATTGGCTCAGCTCCCAGCCGCTGCGCGATGCATCTGTACGAGACCACTTTGTCGACGGCTTCCGAAAGGCTGGCCTGCCGGAGATGTGATAGCGGTGGGGGCAATCCCGACGCGTTCGAGGACTTGATCAACGGATATGCGCTGCGCGAGAACGGCGGTCTGGATCGCAGTTTCGCAAAGCATCCTGTCTTCATTGCTACGGGGTCATCTCCACCATGATGCAAGGCGGGTGCCAGCTCACGAGCCAAAATCCCAAAATTGACTGCTCAATCTTGGCTATGCGATCTTGAACGACAGCAATGTAAGCATTCGCGGAGGGCCCCGCATCAAAGCATCAACGTTATCGCTGAGGTTCGCAGTTCTGACGTCGGTCAGATCGTAGTCCGCACTACCCCACTCCATCTTGATCAATCGGCGACAAGGTTTGTTCGAGTACATCGGTCCGCATATCGGTCACTTCCCTGTTTTGCCATAGGTGCCGACTAGCTCGGTTCCGGCAATGATGTGATCGCGCATTTGCGCTTCGATTTGGTCCTTGCTAGCCGCCGCCGATAGGGTGAGCCGGTCATCGAGTGCATAGAGCTTGAAGAAGTAGCGGTGCACACCGATCGGAGGACAAGGGCCGCCATACGCATTGCTGTTCCACCCATTCCTCGCTGTCTGAGCGCCTGATGGCAGTTGCGAAATCCCTTCCACAAGCCCCTTCAGATCGGGGGGCAGATTGAAAACAATCCAGTGTATCCAGGTCATTTTCGGATGGGCCGGATCCGGCGCGTCCGGGTCGTCGACGATCAATACAAGGCTTTTGGTTCCGGTCGGGATGTCTGTCCATTCGAGAGGCGGGGAAATACCTTGCCCTTCGCAGGTGTAAAGCCTGGGAATGGTTCCGCCATTGTTAAAGGCGGGCGATGCGATAGTGAACGCCATATGGAGCCTCGGCGAGTTCAAGAAACCGTTTCGTTGCCGCACGCACGATATACCCGTACCCACGCAATCTGTGGGCGCCTCCAGACCAACGACAGCATCGGCCTATTGGCGCACGATGTCCAGGATGTCGACCCGCAACCAGTTTCAGCATAATTCTATAGCGACCCATATCTACACGCTGCCTGCGAGTGTCAGCAAAATTAGCGCGAACGTCTGTCGATGATAAAGGACGTTATCATAGGATATCGGATGGACGATGATGCCAACGCCCCACATATGGTGGGAGCGCAAATAGCTCCTTGCAGTTGCGGGTTTACGGTTCGAATCCCTTCACATCAGGATTTTTGTCAATGGTTCATTCAGATGACATCGAGGATCTACGCTCGGAAAAGATCATCGCCTTTTCCCGTCAGAACCTCTCCTACAGCGAACGCTATTTCTCCGAGATGTTCGAGACCCATGGTCTGACCGGCAACATCGCCTCTGCGACGACACCTTCTCGCTGGTGTCGCTCGTCTCGGCAGGCCTTGGCATCGGCTTTGCACCGGAATGGACGAAGGATCTTCCGAACCGCAACTTCGAGCTCGGGCCCGTGCGTGGCGTCGATCTGAAGATCGGGCTTGGGGTTGCCTGGAACAAGGAAGACCGGACGACATCATCGACATTGCCCGGTCGCTGACGCGCCCGGGCAGGTGAGGGCGGCGCCTGATATTCGAGCGCTGGTGGAAGCCAAAACACTATCATCGTGCGGCTTAAAATGGTTGAGCCTCCGCAGGGGGTGGAGACTCAACCAAGGTGCGCGTTCGTAAATTGAGGGGCGCGCTCTACCCCACCGTCACAGCGGCGGCCTTGAGCGTTCATCAAGCTATCTGCTCTTTTTCGGCTTCGACGGGAGCAGGCCTTCGCGTTGCATTTGCTTGCGGGCATTCTTGCGCTGGCGGCTCACCGCCTCGGCTTTCTCGCGCGCTCTCTTAACCGAGGGCTTTTCAAAAGCCTCGCGCATCCGCATTTCACGAAAAATGCCCTCGCGCTGGAGTTTCTTCTTCAGAACGCGGAGCGCCTGATCGACATTGTTATCACGTACTAGAACCTGCATTGGCCGCTCGTAGGTTGGAAAAGGTCGCTCAACTTACAAGTTTTCGAGCTGATTCCTATCACAGTTCGCAGGAATTCGAGCTTTCTAAGATGTAAAGCGAGGCGACGCTGAAACCGGGTCAGGTGCGAAATTATGGAGCAAGTGCCACAAGATTCCGATGAAGGCCGATGCTATCTCCTGAGGGTGCCTCGAGAGTGTTGCGTATGGTCGAAGTCGTAGACGAATTGAAAGCGAAACTGGGTGAGATCGATGCCCGGATCGAGGAGCTGCTCAGCGCGCCAGTGGGTTCGATGTCCCGAAAACCGACCCCCGCGCGGCGGACGCCATTCCTTGCATCGACTACGCCCTCAGACTGAGCCCCCGCGAGGCTTTTCTCGTCGGATCGGTCGCCTTCTCGACCTATGCGGGACATCTTGGCGTCCGTCTGCCTGCTGCGTCATTCCAGACCGGAGATGCCGACTTCGCCCAGGACTATGCGAACTCGGCCGAAGTAGAGGACAGCCTTCCACCTATTCTCGAAATCCTGAAGAGCCTCGATCCGACATTCCGGCCGATCATGCATCGCTCGGGGTCACTGCGTGTGACCAGCTTCATCAATCGCAGCGGCTACAAGGTCGAGTTCTTGACCGGAAACAGGGGATCGGATGACCACATGGACAAACCGGCCGACATGCCCGCCCTTGATGGAGCCTCGGCCGAACCGCTGAGATTCCTGGACTTCCTGATCTATGAGCCGATCAGAGCCGTCATGCTGCACAAGTCAGGCATCAGCGTGATCGTACCAGCTCCGGAGCGCTACGCGATCCACAAGCTGATCGTCGCCAGCCGCCGCGTCGTTGACACGCTTGGTTCCGCGGAACGAGACAAGGACTTGAGGCAGGCCGTTCTCCTGTTCGAAGCACTCGATGTCGCCAATCGGCTCAATGAGCTGTCGGACCCACTGCATGAGGCATGGGAGAAGGGAGAGGCCTGGCGCTACGCGATCAAGACCGGGATCGGCTACATGAGCCGCGCTGATCGGGCGAAGACGGAAGCGTTGTTCAAGGAGCTCGCCGTCGATCCATTCAAGGAAGATAGGTAGGGGCGGCTATTTCACAGATTTATCCGGGAAGAGACTTCAAAGTCGGCGTTGATCTTCACGACGAGTACTTTGCCGAGTTGCCTGATACCTTCACGGAAACCTCGTCCTTGGATTTGAATGGCGTGATCGGTTTGATCTCAACGTGATCGTTGCCAAGCCTACCATCGGCACCCTCCGTAGGTGATGGCGCCGAAGAGTTCTCCTATGTCTCCGTACACATCGGGGTGGGATCGCGGGTTCGATTCCCATCAAGGCGAGGGACTCGCAGTCGGCTTGCCGCCGTGTCGCTTGGGCAAGCGCCTCTCGTGGAGAGCGGGCACTAGTTACCACGGTGCCTGACAGCGGCACTGCGACAAAAACCGGACAATGGACCGTCGCCGTTGCGGTTATGACTCATGCACTAACCGCGTAGTAGCCATTCGTTGCGCTAGCCGTGCCGAATCCCGCTCTGGGAGGTCGGAAGTTGCTACCCGGAGTCAATAATCAATAACCAAGATGGTAGACGTCCGCCCGGCGGACTGGTCGCGCGCGACCAATTCCCACTAGCAAAGATCCCAGACGCGATGACGCTGCGCGAACGCTCGGATTTGATAACGTCAGTCGCGAGTGGGCTTGTGGCGACCGCCGAGAAGCCGCAGGAAATCCGAAACGACAGATTTGCGGCGACCTTGATCGGTCTGGCTAGGATCATAAACGGCTGCGCTGGCGACGGTGTTGCCTGCCGCCAGGACTGGATCGTCGCAGTCGGAACCGACTTCAGCGAATTCGCCACAGCACCTCGGGTCCCGCCTCCCTAGAAATCGGCGACCTTACCCCAGGCAGATTTTCGGAAGCGGTCCGGATGGTACGCGCGTGGGTCGACGATTGGCTCGTCACCAGTGACGATGTCGGCGATCAGGTGACCGGCGCCGGGACCAATGCCGAAGCCGTGCCCGCTGAAGCCGGCGGCGAGGATGAACCCCGGTATGGCGGCGATTTCGCCGATGCCAGGCACACCGTCCGGCGTGCTGTCGATATAACCCGCCCATGCGGCGGTGATGCTGGTGTTCTTAAGGTCGGGCAGGAGGTCGAGCGCGCGCGAATGGGTGAGGCGAATAGTGTCTTTATCGACTGCAGGATCAAGGATACGCATGCGCTCCATTGGCGTCGGGGCATCGAGGCGCCAGCGAGTCAGGCTCTCGTGACCGGAACGGAAGCCTTCGGTGCCGCCGGGTGCAAGGCTGCGCCAGCGCCGGGCGAACATCGGCAGAAACTGCGGCGCGAAACGCAATTGCTGCGGCGTCGGATCGACACGGCCGCGGCCACTGATGGCGAGCGTGTAGCCGCCGTCCCCGCGGCGCGTCACCGAAACGGCGGCCGTATGCAGCGCATCCGGAAGGCGGATGGCGCCTGGCGAGACGGCCAGGATTGATGATCGGATCGCGGCTTGGGGAAAGCGGATGCCGAGCTGACGGCAGAAGGAGGAGGCCCAGGCGCCGCCGGCAAGGATCGCCGTCTTCGTGCGGATGGTGCCATGCTCGGTAACGACACCAGAAAGGCGACCGCCTTCTGTCTCTATGCCGCGGGCGGCGCAGGACTGATGCACGGTGCCGCCGAGCTTGAGGATCGCACGTGCGACCGCGGGTGCCGCACTTGCCGGATCGGCGGTGCCGTCGGTCGGCGAAAAGACGCCCCCCTTCCACGGCTTTCCGGTGGCGCGGCCGCGTTCGGTCGCCTCGGCTCTGTCGAGCATATACGTTGTGACGCCGAGCGAACGGGCAAAGTCGCGCCAGCGGGCCCAGCCGGCCAGTTCCTCTTCGCTGTTGCTGAGGTAGAACAACCCGCAGCGTCGGAAGCCGGTATCCTCGCCGCTCTCGGCGGCGAAACGCTCCCAAAGATCGAGGCTCTTCGTCGCCATCGGCAATTCGCGGGCGTCCCGGTTCTGCTGGCGGCACCAGCCCCAGTTGCGGCTCGACTGCTCCGCGCCGATCCGGCCCTTCTCCACGACGGCTACCTTTAATCCGCGGCGTGCAAGATAGTAGGCCGCAAACACACCGACAATGCCGCCGCCGATTACCACGGCATCGGCGTCTTCGGGCAACTGCGGCGTTGTGTCGATGAGTTTCAGCGGTGCGGGCATGGCGTGACCTCCGTTACGACCACAGTCTAGCGGCTTTGGCGCAACGGCGTTGCCGGACTACGACTGCGCGCAGCACAAGATTCCGTATTGCGGGAGCAATGCCGCCCTTTCTGCTTTGGCCTATAATGCCAAACGAAATCGACACGACTCTCCAGTGTGTTAAGGTCATAGCTGGGAACGTCGCAGCACAATCTGCTGTTCCGTTGGCCACTTAGCAAGGGGGAAGGCGCGCCATGAAACTCGACCGGATCGACATCAAGATTCTGTACGAACTGCAGAAGAATGGCCGCATCACCAATGTGGAACTCGCCGAATTGGTCAACCTGTCGCCGAGCCCCTGTCTGATGCGAGTCAAGAAGCTGCAGTCGGAGGGTTACATTGAGGGCTATTCGGCGCAGATCAACGTCAGCAAGCTCGGGCAGACCCTGACAGTATTCACCGAAATCACGCTGAAGAACCACCGGCAGATCGACTTTGCCCGGTTCCTGGCGGCGATAGACAAGGTCGACAACGTTATGGAATGCCATCTAGTGTCAGGAGGCTACGACTACCTTCTAAAATTCGTCACGGCCGGGATCGGCGAATACCAGACGATCATGGAGCGCCTCACCGACATGGACGTCGGCATCGACAAGTATTTCAGTTTCGTCGTCTTGAAGTCGCCGATAGTCAAGGTGCACATGCCTCTGACCAGCCTGTTTCGGATGTAGGATCTTGGGATCGGTTTGCGCCGGCTTGCGCGGCCGACGCTTGCGATTTGGCCCGCTCCTCCGGTGCCTCACCCGACAAAGCATGATGTCGTCCGCGTCTCCTTCTGTCCGCCTTCGGGCTGAGGCGATGACAGCAGGTTGGGATGAGCCGGCGCCTCAGCGCCGGCAATAGGCTCGCACGAGCTCCGGATCCTGTTCGAGCCCATCGAGCCACGTGGGATCGAGCCTCGGCACCGACGAGAAGAGCAGTTGCGAATAGGGGTGTTGCGGTGTCTTGACTTTCGCCGGCGTGATTTCCTCTACCTTTCTGCCACCATACATCACGACGATCTCGTCGCAGATCGCCTCCACCACGGAGAGGTCATGGCTGATGAAGATGTAGGAAAGACCGAGCTCGCGCTGCAATTCCTTGAGGAGATCGATGACGGCGGCCGCGACCACGGTGTCCAGTGCAGAGGTGATCTCGTCGCACAGGATCAGCTTCGGCTCGGCGGCGAGGGCGCGGGCGAAGTTGACACGCTGCTTCTGGCCGCCCGAGAGCTCCCCCGGGCGGCGATGACGCAGGTTGCGCGGCAGGCGCACCATGTCGAGCAGCTCGTCGATGCGTGCGCTGCGCGCCTTGGCATTCATGCCGTGATAGAAGGCAAGCGGCCGGGCTAAGATTTCCTCGACGGATTTCGCCGGATTAAGCGCCGTATCGGCATATTGGAAGACGATCTGCATTTCGCGCAGTTCATCGCGCGAGCGCGCGTGGGCGCTGCGGCCGAGTTCCTTGCCGTCGAAGACGATCGTGCCGACAGCGGCCGGCAATATGCCGGCGATGGTGCGCGCGAGCGTCGACTTGCCGCAGCCGGACTCGCCGATGATACCGAGGTTGCGCCCCTTCTCCACCTTGAGACTGACATGCTCGACGGCGCGCACGAGGGGCAGGCCGTCGGCCTGGGCCTGGCCGTAGCCTGCGACCAGATTTTCGATTTCGAGCAGCGGGGCCGGACCACTTTCTGCCGCGCCCGCAGCGCCACGGGGTTTCGGCTCGAAGGCGGCGAGCAGCTCCCGCGTGTAGGGGTGCTTCGCGCCGTCGAGGATCTCTTTGGTGGTGCCGATCTCCTTAGTCTCTCCGCCTTTCAAGACGACGATGCGGTCGGCGATCTGGGCGACCACGGCGAGGTCGTGCGAGACGTAAACGCCGGCGATGCCGCCTTTCTTCATGACCGACTTGAAGGCGCGCAGCACCTCGATCTGCGTCGTCACGTCGAGCGCCGTCGTCGGCTCGTCGAAGATGACGAGCTTCGGGTCGCCGATCAGCGCCATGGCCGCAGAAAGCCGCTGCAACTGGCCGCCGGAGACCTGGTGCGGATAGCGGGTGCCAATCGTTTCGGGCTCAGGCAGCGACAACGCCCTGAAAAGCTCGACGGCACGGAGGCGGGCCTCGTCGGCGGACATAAGCCCATGAATTCGGGTGACCTCGATTACCTGGTCCATGATCGTGGCGGCCGGGTTGAATGCGGCGGCGGCTGATTGCGGAACATAGGTGACCTCGGTGCCGCGCACCCTGGCGCGCTGCTTTTCGCTCAGCGTCACCATGTCCTTTCCGGCGACGGAGACGCTGCCGCCGGAGATGCGACAGCCGGGGCGGGCGTGGCCCATCAGCGTGAGCGCGATCGTCGTCTTGCCGGAGCCGCTTTCGCCGATCAGCGCCACGATCTCGCCCTCGGCAATGTCGAAGCTGACGCCGTTGATGATCTCGACGCGTCGGCCGGAATCGGTGGTGGCTTCGACCTTCAGGTCACGGATTTCTACGAGATTGACCATCATTCGCTCCGATCGCGGATCTTCTTTGGCAGGTTGTCGATCAGCAGGTTGACGCTGATGGTGAGGCTGGCGATCGCAAAGGAGGGAGCCATCACCGCCGGTGCGCCAAAGGGCAGGCCGCCGATGTTTTCGCGCACAAGAGCCCCCCAGTCGGCATAGGGCGGCTGGACGCCAAGGCCGAGGAAGGAGAGGCCGGAGAGCAGGAGAACGATGAAGACGAAGCGGATGCCGAGGTCGGCAAGTACCGGTCCGACGATGTTCGGCAGGATTTCCGAGCGGATCAGATAAAGGGTACTTTCGCCTCGGATGCGGGCGACGGTGATGAAATCCATCGCGTTGATGTTGACGGCAAGCGCGCGGGCGAAACGGTACGCGCCGGGGATATAGATCACCGACAGCGTCAGGATCAGCACGGGAATGGAGGAGCCGACGGCAGCGACGATCACAAGGCCGAACAGCTTGCTCGGGATCGAGCTGAGGGCGTCGAGGAAGCGGCTCAGGACCGTGTCGAGCCAGCCGCCGGCGACCGCTGCGATCATGCCGAGCATCACGCCGCTGAAGCAGGCGATCGTAACTGCCGCAAGCGAGATGCCGACCGTGTAGCGGGCGCCCATCAGGATTCGCGAGAGCATGTCGCGGCCGAGATAATCGGAGCCGAGCCAGAAGTCGCGGCTCATCGGGCCGAAGTAATCGAGGTCGACAATTTCGCCGACAGGGTAGGGGATGATCAGCGGCGCGAAGATCGCGATCAACACCCATAAAAGGATGACCGAGAGACCGACCATGCCGATGATGTTGAAGCGATAGCCGAGCCGGGTTCCGGAAATCCGGTCAGACTTGGTCTCAGAACTGGTCATTGTCATCGGAGCCTCGGATTGGAAAGAATGGCTATGATATCGGCGGCCGTGATCAGGAGCAGGTAGCCGAGGCAGAAGATCATCGCGCAACTCTGGATCAGCGGCAGGTCGCGAGTGGCGACGGCGTCGACCATCAGCTTGGCAATACCTGGATAGTTGAAGATGGTCTCGACAATGATGACGCCGCCGAGCAGGTATGAGAGCGAAAGCGCGACCGCGTTGACAATCGGGCCCAGAGCGTTCGGCAGCGCATGCCGAAACACGATGCGCGGCCGCGAGGCGCCCTTGAGCAACGCCATCTCCACATAGGGCGTGTTGAGCGTCTCGATCACCGCTGCCCGGGTCATGCGGATCATTTGCGCCGAGATGACGAAGGTAAGGGTGATCACCGGCATGGCATAGATGCGCAGGAGGTCTGTCAGCGAGGTGACTTCGTTCGCGAAGGAGAGCGCCGGTAGCCATTTCAGGTAGACGGCGAAGATTAACACCGCGGAGGTCGCTATCATGAATTCCGGCACTGAGATGACGCCGATCGTCAACACGGTGACGGCACGGTCGTACAGCGAGCCACGTAGCATCGCCGCGGTGATGCCGAGCGTCAGCGCGATCGGCACCGAAAAGAGCGCGGTGACGCCCGCGAGCTGTAGCGTATTGATGAAACGCCCCCCGATCAGATCCGCGACCGGCATCTCATTGGCATAGGAGGTGCCGAGGTCGCCCTGCAGCAAACCAACGATCCAGCGCAGGAAACGGAAGATCGCCGGGTCGTCGAGATGCATGGCCTTGCGCAGACCTTCGACTGCCTCCGGCGTGGCGGCCTGGCCAAGCAGGATCGTCGCTGTGTCTCCCGGCAGGAGCGTCGTGGCGAAGAACACGGCGAAGGAGACGATCACCAGCGTGATCAAGGCGATGAGCAATCTGCTCAGCACGAGTGATAGGACACGGTTGTTCACGCGCGTTCCCTTTCGGCATTCGAGATTTCAAACCAAAAGGGTCAGAGCTGCAACCGAGGGGCTGCAGCCCCGACCGTTCGCCTCATCAGGCTTCGAGCCAGACATATTCCGCGAAAGCATAACCCATCTGGCCGCCAAGCGGGTTGGCTTCCAAGCCCTTGAGCTTGGCGGTGATCGCGTCGACGTTGGAGATATAGGCCGGAATGATGGTGCCGGCTTCGCTTGCGACCATCACCTGCATCTCGTTGTAGATCGCCTTGCGCTTCTCCTGGTCGAGCGAGCCGCGCGCCTCGATCAGCATCTTATCGAATTTCTCCGACTTGTACTGGCTTTCGTTCCAAGGCGCTTCCGTAGTGTAAAGCAGCGAGAACAGGATGTCCGGTGTCGGGCGCGGGTTGATGTTGCCGAAATGGATCGGCGCCTTGAGCCAATAGTTGTCCCAATAGCCGTCGGCCGGTACGCGCTGAACGTCGAGCTTCAGTCCGATCTCGGCAGCGGAAGCCTGGATGATCATGGCCATATCGATCGACGAGTTCGCCGCCTCGGATGCGATCACCGGGATCGACTGACCGAGAATGCCGGCCTTCTCGAAATGGAATTTCGCCTTTTCCGGATCGAACGCCCGCGGCTTCAGGTCGGCATTGTGGTAGAAGTTTGCCGGGGAAACCGGCTGGTCGTTGCCGACTTCTCCGAGGCCGCGGAGCGCCGACTTGACGATCTGCTCGCGGTTGACGAGGTACTTCATTCCCTCGACGAAGTCCCGTTTGCTGCCGGGCTCCAAGTCCATGCGTATGTTGAGATTGGTGTAGTTGCCGGAGGTGGTTTTCGAGAGTACGAAGCCGTCGCCTTGGGCCTCGACCAGGCGCATCGAGCGCGGATTGATCGTAGCGGCGAGATGGATATCGCCCGAGAGCAGTGCGTTGACGCGCGAGCTATCGTCGCTGATCGCGAAGTACTCGAAGGAGTCGACGTTCGGGCCGGACTTCCAATAGTTCTTGTTCTTGATGCCGACCGAGCGCACGCCGGGCTCGAAGACTTCTCTCACGAATGCGCCGGTGCCGTTGCCCTTGGAAAAATCCGTCGTGCCATCGGCGACGATCATGAAGTGGTGCATCGACAGGATGGTCGGCAGGTCGGCGTTCGGATTTGCGAGCGTGATCTCGACCGTCTGCTTGTCCACAGCCTTGAAGCCCGTCATCTGCGCGGCGATCTTCGCGACCTTCGAACCGACGGATGGATCGAGATGGCGTTTCAACGAGAAGACCACGTCCTCGGCGGTCAACGGCTTGCCGTCGTGGAAAGCGACGCCGCTCCTCAGTTTGACCGTCCAGGTCTTCGCATCCTTGGACTCGATCGCTTCGGCGAGCTCCATCTGCGGGGTGCCGCTCTTATCGAGGAAGGTGAGACGGTTGTAGAAGGAGCAGCACCGGACATAGTCGGTGGAGAGCGATGCCTTGGCCGGGTCGAGCGTGTCGGCGGTCGAGGACGACCAGCCGGCCGCTTTGAGCGCGCCGCCGGAGACCGGCGTTGCGGCAACCGCGTTGGAGGCGCGGCCGAGCACTAGACTGCCGGCGGAGAGGGCAACGCCACCGGCGAGCATCATCTGCAGCAGTTCACGGCGCGTTGCTCCGCGGCGGATGGCGTTTTCGACCATGGCGTCGTCGGATCTGGTCCAATTAATGATTTTGTCGTTCATGTCATTCCCCTTTTCGTCTGTTGGTGGGCTGCCCGTCTTCCGTGGGCTTAGACCCATCCGGTGAACTGGTCAGCTACGTGCGACGGCCGCGGCATCGGCAAGGCCGGTCATGGAGGTGAAGTGGTAGTCGGGTTCGGTGAACTCGGCCGGCTCTATGGTGCCGCCGTAACCTTTCTGCCCGTGGCGCCGCTCGATCCAGCAGTTGGTCAGCCCAAGCTTCCGCGAAATGCCGATGTCGTGGTACTGGCTCTGGGCGACATGCAGGACGTCGTCCTTCGAATTGCCTTCCGAGCCGACGAAGTCGAAAACCTTCTGAAAGAAGGCGGGGTCAGGTTTTTCGGTACCGGTATCGTCGGCGGTGAAGGCGGCGTAGAAGGGATCGCCCAGTTCCTTGGCGAAGAAATCGAATGCCCAGCGGCGCGCATTGGTCATAGCGACAAGCCGGTAATTCTTCGCAAGGCGCTCCAGCGCTTCGGCGCTGTCTTCGAAGGCCCTCCAGTTCCCGGCGGAGTCCCTGAGACGCTCGCCATATTTCCGCTCAGTCGGAAGGCCGAGCTTCGGCGCGATTTCGAGATAGACGCGCACCAGATCGTCCGGGAAGAGGTCGGCGTCCTTGGAGTAGCGCGCCGCGCGATAGAGGCTGAGCGCCCTTTCACCATCGATGGCGACACTGGCCTCGGCGGCGATGCCGGCGAGGCAATCCTTGAGGCCGCCCTCGAAGTCGATCAGCGTGCCGACGACGTCGAAGGTCATGTATTTGAATTCGGGCAGGCTCTTGTGCACATCGATTCCCCAGTTTTTTCGCGTCCCAGGTCGGAACGCCGACTTCATGAAGAAGAATATTCTGTTCCCGTCGGCGGGATGTTTTCCCCGCTCTTGCTGGAAAGGCCGCATATGCTGGGATCCGGCCGCTTCCTTGATTTGAGTTTGGCAGTTGCGCCGCGCCGGAGTCTCCGAAAGGGCGCCGTGGCGCGGCACAAAATTTCGAATATGGCGATTCCGCGATATATCGCGTCAGTCGTCCATCAGGCCCTCAAAGCCTGGCGAACATCCGGGTCTTCCAAGGTCTCGTCCAATGTTTGGCGGGTGCGCTCGACAATCGCGTCGATCTCCGCGGCGGTGCAGCAGAGCGGCGGCGCATAGCCGAGCACGCCATTGGCGAAGGCGCGGATGACGAGGCCGTTTTCCCAGGCCCGGTCGAAGATGCGGCGCGCCGGCTCCGCGGCCGCCGGCAAAGGGGTCCTCCTCGACTTGTCGACGACGAGCTCGACGGCGGCCAGCATGCCGCGGCCGCGCACATCGCCGACAAGGGGATGGTCCCTCAGGCTTTCGAGACCTTCCATCAGCCGTGCACCGGCCGTGACGCCGTTTTCCAAAAGGCCGTTCTCGTAGAGCCTCAGCACCTCGAGGCCGACAGCGGCGCTGACCGGATGTGCCGAATAGGTGTAACCGTGGCCGACGGCGGAAGCGCCGGCGCCGTCGGCAATCGTCTGATAGACGTGGTCGGCCATGAACACGGCCCCCATCGGCACATAGCCGGACGTGAGACCTTTGGCCGTGGTTATGAAGTCCGGCACGATCTCGTCCTCGGTAGAGGCAAAGAGCGGTCCGGTGCGACCGAAGCCGGTGATCACCTCGTCTGCAACGAAGAGGATGCCGAGCTCGCGGCAGAGTTCGCGCATCGCCTTCATCCAGCCCTTGGGTGGCACCAGCACGCCGCCCGAGCCCTGGATCGGCTCTGCATAGAAGGCAGCGACACGCTCGGGGCCAATTTCCCCGACCTTGCGCCGGAGAGCGGCCAGCGACGCCTCGATGATCGCCTGCGGGCTCTCTCCCACCGGATTGCGGTAGGCATAGTGAGACGGAATTTTGTGTTGCCAGTCGAAGGGAATGCCGAAGCCGGCGTGGAAGGCCGGCAGCGCCGTCAGCCCGGCGCCGACCGTCGATGAGCCGTGATAGCCTTGCTCGACCGAAATGAACTGATCGCGTTGCGGCTGGCCGCGGGCAATCCAATAATAGCGGATGAAGCGGATCGTGCTGTCGACGGCGTCGGAGCCGCCGAGCGTGAAATAGACGTGGTTGAGATCGCCCGGCGCGCGCTCGGCGAGTTCCGAGGCGAGGCGGATCGCGGGCTCGGAGCCGAGCCCGAAATAGGCCGTCGCATAGGGAAGCTCGCGCATCTGCCGGGCGGCCGCTTCGACGATCGCTTCGTGGCCATAGCCGGCATTGACGCACCAAAGGCCGGCAAAGCCGTCGATCAGTTGCTTGCCCGAAGCGTCGGTGACCGTCGCGCCTTTTGCCGAGGCGAGTACGCGCACGCCGAGTTTTTCATGGCCGCGATAGGAGGCGACCGGATGGATGAGGTGGGCGCGATCGAGTTCGATGAGGGAATTGCTGTACATGATGATCTCCGGATCAGCCGAGCGCCTGATTGGCGAGGGCGAAGGTGGTAGCGGCCGGGTCGGCGGCGCGGTGGATCGGGGGCTTCATCATGGCGATACCCCCGCCGACATGGGCGAGTCCTTGCTCGGCAAGCCAGAGAGAAAGGCCGGTCTCGGCAGTGGTATCGAGCCTGATGAACCGGCCGGTTCGCGTGGACATGAAGTGGGCCACGAGCGCCTTGGCGTCTTCGAGACCTTTAGCGACGACGGGCCCAATGGCCTCGCCGCGGCCGAAGGGGCGGATGCCGCCGAACCCGCAAACGCGCCCGTCCCGGCGGATCACCGCAAAGTTGCCGACCTTCCCGAGATAGGCAATCATCCCTTCACGGTCGGCGCCGAAGGCGAGGCGGTCGAGCGCGACGATCGCTTCGATGTCGGCCGCGGCCGCCTGTTCCGCTTGCCCAGGCTCGGCGATTGCTCCGACGATGCCCTGATGCTGCAACACGCGACCCGTCTCGCGGAAGCCGAGCCTTTCGTATAGCGGCAGGCCCTCAGTCGTTGCCACGAGTCTGAGCGGACGATCGGCCGCTAGCCGCAACGCGGCGTCCATTAGCTTGCGACCGAGGCCGCGGCCGCGCATGGCCTCGTCGACGATGACCATGTTGATCGTTGCACAGTCGGACTTGTAAGGGGTGACGAGTACAGTGCCGACGACCCGGTCGCCCTCAATCGCGACGACGCCTTGGCTCAGGGTCAGCGCCATCTGCCAATCTTCAAGGCGATGTGGCCAGCCGGCCTGCCGGGATAGCTTGACGGCGGCTTCCAGATGCTCAGGTCCGAAGGCGGCAATATCGATCTGACTTGTCTGCATGGCATTTCCTTCAATTTCTGCCCGCAAGTCTGAAGGAGTGCCGGCCGGCAGATCGTCTGAAGGCTTTGGCTTGCGCGGTATCTTATAGCTTTGCACCTGCCGGTCGCCGCATCTTATGCTGGCGGGGAAGAGCGCTGGGAGGGCGCCGGGGCGGAAGACGCCGTTGACCACCGGCAGGCCACACAACCTTCTGCCAAAGCCGGCGCTCGATACGATAGATTCTGCTTCGAACGCCGCCAAATCAGGCGAGGCGATGGGAGTCGCAGCGCCTATGATCCTCACAGAATACCTGGTCACGTTCTTTCAAGGATACGCACATGACGACGTTCCGTCCGAAATACATCACCTTCGACTGCTACGGCACGCTGACGAACTTCCAGATGGCGGAAGCGGCCCGCGACCTCTATCAGGAGCAGCTCGACGAGGCGCGCATGGCTGAATTCATCAAGAATTTCGCGGCCTACCGCTTGGACGAGGTCCTGGGCGCCTGGAAGCCCTATGCCGAGGTGGTGCACAATTCGCTGGAACGGACCTGCAAGCGCAACGGCATTAAATTCCGCGATGAAGCTGCGAAGATGGTCTATGAGCGCGTGCCGACATGGGGGCCGCATGCGGACGTGCCGGCGGGGCTTGCCAAGGTCGCCAAGGAGATCCCACTGGTGATCCTGTCGAATGCAATGAATTCGCAGATCATGTCGAATGTCGAAAAGCTTGGCGCACCCTTCCATGCGGTCTACACCGCCGAGCAGGCGCAGTCCTACAAACCGCGCTTTAAGGGCTTCGAATACATGCTGGATATGCTCGGCTGTGATCCGCAGGACATTCTTCACTGCTCGTCCTCCTTCCGCTACGACCTAATGTCGGCGCACGACCTCGGCATCAAGAACAAAGTCTGGGTCAATCGCGGTCATGAGCCCGCCAATCCCTACTACGGCTATGTCGAGATAGCCGACATCTCCGGCCTGCCGGGCGTCGTCGGTCTTTAGAAAAGGCGGTGCGCCATGAAGTTCCTGTCCTACTGGCATGATACGGCCCCGGCCTTTGCCGGAGCTGCGCAAGGCCCGGTCGATGGCCATTACGACGTCGCCGTGGTTGGCGGCGGCTTCACCGGCCTCAGTGCGGCCCGGCAGCTTGCCAGGGCCGGGGCGAAGGTCGTCGTGCTGGAGGCCGAGAAGATCGGCTGGGGCGCCTCCGGCCGCAATGGCGGACACTTGAATAACGGGCTCGCCCATAGCTATCTTGCGGCCAAGGCGGAACTCGGCAGGGAGCGGGCGATTGCGCTCTACAAGGCGTTCGACGATTCAGTAGACACGATCGAGGCACTGATCACCGAAGAAGGTATCGACTGCAACTTCCGCCGCGCCGGCAAAGTGAAGCTTGCCTCGAAGCCCCAGCATTTCGAGGCGATCGCCCGCAACTTCGAGGCGGTCAACGCGGAGGTCGATCCCGATACGGCGCTTCTCAGCGCCGAGGATCTGAAGCAGGAGGTCGGCTCGCCCTTCTTCGGGGCAATGCTCTCGAAGAAGAGCGCGATGATGCATATGGGGCGGTATGTCGTCGGCCTCGCCGAAGCGGCTACGCGCCATGGCGCCATGGTTTTCGAGAGCGCGGCCGTCACCGAGCATCGGCAGGCGGGCGGCCGGCACACATTGAAGACCCCCCGCGGCAGCGTCACCGCGGATGCGGTTCTTGTCGCCACCGGCGCCTACACGCCTTCGATCTTCGGTTATTTCCGCCGCCGCATCATCGCCGTCGGCAGCTTCATCATCGCCACCCGACCGCTGACAGCGGCGGAGATCGGGGCGACAATGCCGGGTAGCCGCACCTGTGTCACGTCGATGAACATCGGTAACTATTTCAGGCTCTCGCCCGACAACCGTCTGATCTTCGGCGGCCGCGCGCGCTTCTCGGCGACATCCGACCAGCGTTCGGACGAAAAAAGCGGCGCGATCCTCAAGGCGAGCCTTACCGCGATCTTTCCGCAACTCGCCAATGTCGAGATCGACTACTGCTGGGGCGGCCTCGTCGATATGACCAAGGACCGATTCCCCCGCGCCGGTTATCAAGACGGCGTTTGGTACGCCATGGGCTATTCCGGCCACGGGGCGCAGCTTTCGACGCATCTCGGCATGATTATCGCGGATGCGATCCTCGACCGGCCGGACCGCAACCCGCTGAAGGGTCTCGAATGGCCGGCCGTGCCCGGGCATTTCGGCAAGCCTTGGTTCCTGCCGCTCGTCGGCATGTATTACAAGATGCTGGACAGGATCCAGTAGACAACGCGGGGGTAGGAAGAAGGGCGCGGACCGGACAGGTCCGCGCCCTTCTTTGTTTGGATGATCTAGCCTGGCGTGCCGCGTCAAGTGTGCAACGGTCTTGCAATAGAGCTGAAGCGCCTCGCGCGCGCTTGAGAGCGGGATGAAGAAACACGGGCGGCTTTTCGCGCGCATCGCGCTCTACTCCCAGAGCCGATCACGTTTTAGGCTTCGATTCGACCCAAGATCGTCGTGACCTACGGCGCGTCGCGTTCAATCGAATCACGCGACGCGCCGTAGATCCCTTGTTTGTGCCTGCCGTTGTCCCAAAAGCCGCGGCACACTTTTGGGCAACATGCATTAATCCAGTCCGCCGATGTGGAAGCTCTTCATCTCGAGATATTCCTCGATGCCGACCTGGGCGCCCTCGCGGCCCAGGCCGGATTGCTTGACGCCGCCGAAGGGGGCGACTTCGGTGGAGATGGCGCCGGTGTTGAGGCCGACCATGCCGAATTCGAGTGCTTCCGCCACACGCCACGAGCGTTTCAGGCTCTCAGTGTAGAAATAGGCAGCCAAGCCGAAGGGCGTGCCGTTGGCGATGGCGATTGCCTCCTCCTCTGTCTCGAAGCGGAAGAGCGGTGCGACTGGACCGAAGGTCTCTTCGCTGGCAAGCAGCATCTCGGTGGTGGCGCCCGTGAGCACGATCGGGGCCTTATATTGTCTCCCCTCCGGCACCGACCTGCCGCGCGCCGCAAGCTTCGCGCCCTTGGCAAGCGCGTCCTCGACGTGGCGGTCGATCTTGTCGATCGCCGCGTCATTGATCATCGGTCCGATCGCGATGCCGGGTTCCGTACCGGGGCCGACCTTCATTGCGTTAACGCGTGCGCCGAGCTTCTCTGCAAAGGCGTCATAGACGCCGGCCTGCACCAGGATGCGGTTTGCACAGACGCAGGTCTGGCCGCCATTGCGGAACTTGGACGCGATCGCGCCTTCGACCGCCAGATCAAGGTCGGCGTCGTCGAAGACGATGAAGGGGGCATTCCCGCCGAGTTCGAGCGAGAGGCGCTTGACGCTGTCGGCCGCGCCTCTCATCAAGAGAGAGCCGACGCGCGTCGAGCCCGTAAAGGAGATCTTGCGTACTGTTTCGTTCGCCATGAACTCGTTGCCGATTGCGGTCGGCATGCCGGTGACGATGTTGATCACGCCTGCGGGAATGCCGGCGCGCTCTGCCAGAACTCCGAGGGCGAGCGCTGAAAAGGGCGTGAACTCCGAGGGCTTGATCACCACCGTGCAGCCGGCCGCCAAGGCAGGTGCCACTTTGCGGGTAATCATTGCGTTCGGGAAATTCCACGGCGTCACGATCGCGCAGACGCCGACCGCCTCTTTCAGAACGACGATGCGCCGATCGGCCGTCGGAGAGGGAATGGTGTGGCCGCCGATGCGACGAGCCTCCTCGGCGAACCATTTGACGAACGAAGCGCCGTAACGGATCTCGACGCGCGCCTCGTCGAGCGGCTTGCCCTGTTCCATCGTCAAGAGCAGAGCCAAATCCTCGAGGTTTTCGATCATCAGCGCATACCAGCGCTCAAGTAATGCGGCCCGTTCGGCATGCGTCTTCTTCTTCCACGGTCCGAAGGCGGCATTGGCGGCTTCGATGGCGGAGCGCGTTTCCTCTTCGCTCATGTCCGGAATGGTGCCGAGGCGCGTCCGGCTAGCGGGGTCGAAAACGTCGACGATCTTACCCGAGGCTGCGGCCAGCCAGGCTCCGTCGATGAGGCCCTCTTGCCGGAAAAGTTCCCTGTCGTTCAACTTCATGATTTCTCTCCTCTAAAGATCAGTTGAGCGCGGCAAGCACCGCCGCCTTAATCGTTTCGGTTTTGTCTTTGCCCGGCACGGTGCCGATCCCGCCGGCGGTCGTTCTTTCGAGCGCGGTCATGACAATGCGCGCGGCTTCACTTTCTCCGAGGTGGTCCAGCATCATCGCGCCGGACCATATGGCGGCGATGGGGTTGGCGATCCCGAGATGGACGATATCGGGTGCGGAGCCGTGTACCGGCTCGAACATCGACGGGGCGCTTCGATCGGGGTTGATGTTGGCGGAAGCCGCAAAGCCGAGCCCGCCCTGTATGGCGGCACCGAGATCAGTCAGGATGTCGCCGAAGAGGTTCGAGGCGACCACGACATCGAGGCTCTCGGGCGCCATGACCATGCGGGCGGCCATCGCATCGATGTGGTAACTCGTCACCTCGACATCCGCGTATTCGGCGGCGAGCTCTCGCGTAATCTCGTCCCAGAACACCATGGAGTATTTCTGGGCGTTGGATTTGGTCACCGAAGCGAGCTTGCCCCGGCGTTGTCGCGCCTGCTCGAAGCCGAAGCGCAGGATCCGTTCGACGCCCGTGCGCGTGAAAATCGAGGTCTCGACCGCGACCTCATCGCCCGTTCCCTGATGCACGCGGCCGCCGGCGCCGGAATATTCGCCTTCGGTGTTCTCGCGGATGCAGAGGATGTCGAAATTGTCCGCCTTTAACGGACCTTGGACGCCCGGCAGCAGCCGGTGCGGGCGGATATTGGCATATTGCACGAAGGCCTTGCGGATCGGCAGGAGCAAGCCGTGCAGTGAGACGGAATCTGGCACTTCCGCGGGCCAACCGACGGCGCCGAGCAGGATCGCATCGAAGCGGCGCAAGATCTCTATGCCGTCCGTCGGGATCATCGCGCCGGTTTCCTTGTAAAAGGCGCAGGACCAGGGAAAGGGCGTGCCGGTGAGCGAGAAGCCGGAGTGCCTGGCGACGGTCGAAAGGACCTGCCAGGCCGCATCCGTTACGTCCTGGCCAATGCCGTCGCCGGGGATGAGTGCGATCGAATAGGATTTCATGGAGGCCTCCCTATAGGCTGATGAGCACGCTCTTGCTCTTGCGGTTGGCGTGATAGGCCTCGCGTCCGAGATCTTTGCCGATGCCGGAGCGCTTATAGCCGCCGGTCGGCAGGATGTGGTCGCGTGAACGATTGTAACGGTTGATCCAGACGGTGCCTGCCTGGAGTCGCCGCGTCAGCCGCAGCGCGCGCGACAGGTCGCGTGTGAAGAGGCCGGCGGCCAGGCCGTAGGTCGGGTGATCGGCGAGTGCCAGTGCCTCCTCTTCGTCGGCGAAGGTCTGCATGGTCAGGACAGGACCGAAGATTTCTTCGGTAATCGCTGGCGAGGAGCTGTCGCGCACGGCCATCAACGTCGGCTGATAGAAATAGCCTGGCGCATCCATTGGGGCGCCCCCGAACAGGCATTCGCCGCCCGCCGCAACGGCAGCCTCAACGATGCCGTGGATGCGGTTCAACTGGCGCTTCGAGATGATCGGCGAGTACTCGCTCGCCTCATCCCAGGTCGGACCCGGCTTCGCCGCCTTCATGTGCGTGACGATCGCCTCGGCGAGCGGCGCAGCAACGCTTTCCTCCACGATCAGACGGGAGCCGGCAACACAGGCCTGGCCGGCATTCGAAAGCATGCTCTGGGCGATCGCGGCGGCAGCCTTGTCGAGGTCCGCGTCGGCGAATACGAGTTGAGGACTCTTCCCGCCGAGTTCAAGCGTCATGGGCTTGACCCCGGTGCGGGCGATATTGGCCATGATGGCCGAGCCGGCGCCGGTCGAGCCGGTGAAGCTGACCTTGGCGATGTCCGGATGGCCGGTGAGGGCAGTGCCGGTCACCGGACCGTCGCCCAGCACGATATTAACGAGACCGGCCGGCAGGCCGGAGCGGATTGCAAGCTCGGCAAGATAGACGGTCGAAAATGGCGTCATTTCGGAGGGCTTCAAGACGACGGCATTGCCCGCGGCAAGCGCGGGGCCGAGCTTCCAGGCGGCCATCGAAACGGGGAAATTCCACGGAGTGATGGCGCCTACGACACCATAGGGCTCGGTCATCACCATGCCGAGATTGTTGTCATCAGTCGGCACGAGGTCGCTGCCTTCCTTGTCGGCGAATTCCGCGAAAAAGCGGATCTGCTCGGCGCTGACGGCGATATCGCCGGCGATCAGGTGTCGGACCGGTCGGGTCGAGGAAAGCGCCTCGAGCTTGGCGAGGGTTTGCGCCTCGCTTTCGATCAGGTCGGCCCAGCGCTGCAGCACGACTGTGCGTTCGCGCGGACGCACGCCGCCCCAGTTGCTCGTCTTCAGCGCATTCTTGGCGGTTTCGACGGCGCGGTCGACGAGTGCCTCACCCGCGAGCGGGCAGCCCGCATAGGCCCTGCCGTCGGACGGGCGATGCATGTCGATAGCGCCCTCGGCAGGGATCAGCCGGTCGCCGATGAAGTGCCCTACGGGCAGGGGAAGAGTGTCGGGGTCAAAGCTGAGAGTCATAGCGGGTCCTCGGATAAGCTCATGCGAGGCTACCGGAAGAACGCGAGCAGCATGCATCGAGTGGCGATGCGGCGACGGCGGAAAATTACGTTTTCGGTGACGAGACAGCGAAATCTTCGGAGGATGAGATGGCCGGTCGGTGACGTATCGGCGATGCGCTGGAGCAATCCGAGGGGCACGAGAAAGCGATTGCCGGGCTCGAGCAGCGACGACACGCCAGAAAGCCGCGAGCGTGCCGTGGTGGGCGAGGATGCCGGTTGAGGGAGATAGGCCTGTATCAAGGGGCCCTCGATCGGATCGCGCTGCGGGCACTACATGACCGTTACGTAGATCTTACGTACGGTCTCGATCGTCTTCCAGACACCGACAAACCCCGGCTTCATGACGAAGCTGTCACCGGCTTTGTAGACGACCGGCCTGCCGCCTTCCGGCGTGAGTTCGACGACACCGGAGAGGATATGGCAGAATTCGAATGTCTCGCCCTTAATCGAGCGCGTCTCTCCGGGGGTTGCCTCCCAGACGCCTGTATGGATCATCTCTCCCCGTGCCACGTCTTGAGCCCAGGTCTTGAAGGAGGGACTGCCGGAGATCAGGCGTTCCGGAAGTGGACCGGACTCGCGCGGCGGGAAAGAGGGATTGGTGTCGATGTTCTTCAAGAGGGACATGGGTTTCCTTTCCTAGGATTGAGAGCTTAATAGCCGCGGCGGCGATCGATGAGCCCGATGGGATCAAGTCCGGCCCGATGACGCTTGATGTTCTCGATCACGGCCTCGGCGGCTGTTTCTGGTTGGGTGACGCTTGCTATGTGCGGCGTCAGCAGGATTTTCGGGTGGCTCCAGAGGGGATGACCCGTTGGCAGCGGTTCGGGGTCGGTGACGTCGATGACGGCGGCGGAGAGATGGCCGGTGTCGATTGCCTCGAGAAGTGCCTGGTGATCGAGCTGCGGACCGCGGCCGACATGAACGAGCGCCGCACCGGTCGGGAGCTTGGTGAAGAGGGCGGCATTGAGAAAGCCGCGCGTCTCGTCGGTTAAAGGCAGTAGACAGATGAGGATGTCGGTATAGCCCAACAGATGGTTGAGACCGTCAGTACCGTGCAGGCATCTGACACCCTCGAGTTGGCGCGCGCTGCGGCTCCAGCCGGATAGCGGAAAGCCGAAGGGCTGCAATCGTTCGAGCACCGCGGTGCCGAGCATGCCGAGGCCGAGTACGCCGATGCGGCGTTCCGACGCTTGAACCGGTGAAATGGCCCGCCAATGTTCGCTGCGCTGCTGGTCCAGATAGGCCGGCAGGTTGCGATGAAGCGCGAGCACGGCAAGTGTCACATATTCCTGCATCATCCGGACGATGCCGTCCTCGATCATGCGCACGACCTTCACATGCGGCGGCACGGCCTCGATGCGGAACTGGTCGACGCCGGCGCCAATCGAGAAGAGGATTTCAAGGTTGCGATAGCGCGAGAGATCTTCGGGAACCGTCCAGGTGATCAGGTAGCGCACCGCATCCGGATCGACCGCCGCCGCATCCTTGGCGAAAGGAACGTCCGCAAGCTCACGCGAAAAGGCTTCGGCGAAAATCGCACCGCGTTTTGCGTCGGAATTGAAGAGGAAGGTCATCACGCGTCTCCTTCTTCATGCCTCAGGCGCGGCAACATTCGCCGAGCCGCTCGATCATCGCCTGGCAGGCCAGGAGCTCATCGACGAGGATGAATTCGTCGGGCTTGTGGGCGCGGCCGATCTCGCCGGGGCCGCAGATGATCGCGTCGATGCCAGCCCGTTGGAAAAGTCCCGCCTCGGTGCCGTAGCTGACGGCCGGGAGAGACTCGAGACCGGTCAATTCTTCCAGCAGCCGCGCAAGCGGCGCATCGGGGCCGAGCGAAAGTGCCGGATAGGAGCTCAGTTCCTGCCATTCCACTTCGAAGCCGCGTTCCGACAGCGCCTCGGCCGCGTCTCGCATCGGCGCGAGCAGTTCCGCCGGATCGACGCCGGAAATCGCCCGTGCCTCGAACTCGGCCTCGCAGGTGTCCGGGATGATGTTGACCGCCTGGCCGCCCTTCACCGTGCCGATCTGCAGAGAGGAGTAGGGCGGCTCGAAAACATACTCGAAAGGACCCCGGGCCAGTCGGTCGGCTTCGGCGACCGCCCGGGCTAAGACGCTCGCAATGGCATGGATAGCATTCAGTCCCATGTCGGGCCTCGACGAATGGCCGGAACGACCCTTGACCGTAAGTCTGGCGGCGGCCTTGCCCTTGTGGGCGCGGATCGCGTGTAAGCTGCTCGGCTCGCCGATGATTGCGCCTAGCGGCGCCGCGCAGAGTTCCGGCAGGCGCGCGATCATGTGTGGCACGCCGCGGCAGCCCGCCTCCTCGTCATAGGAGAAGGCGAGGTGCAGCGGCCGGCGCAGGTGCATCTCGGCGAGCTTTGGCGCGACGGCGAGGGCGGCGGCCAAGAAACCCTTCATGTCGGTGGCGCCCCGCCCATAGAGTCGGCCCGCCTCTTGACGCAGACGGAAGGGATCGCCCGTCCAGCCGCTTTCGGCCGCCGGAACGACGTCCATGTGACCCGAAAGTATATAGCCCGGCACCTCTTTCGGACCGATCGTGGCGAACAGGTTAGACCGATCGCCCTCCGGGCCGGGAAGCAGGGTGACGGCGATGCCGTGGTTTTGCAGATAGCCGCGGATCCAGGCAACGATGTCACTATTGGGGGTGCTGACGACGGAGGGGAAGCCGACGAGCTTTTCGAGGATTTCCACTGCCTGCATTCTTGTCCTCACAGCATCCCGGTTCGCTGGGGTCGGCGCCGTCGATCATGCCCAGTACTTTAGAAGCCTATCCAGGCTTTACATGCCGAAAGCGCGTCGGATTTGGAGGATTGTGTTGCGTCAGACGGCCTCTCAAGTGAATTGTATCGAGCGCACCGTCCTAGTCTAACGGGTAAAGGTTTTGGCCGCGGGCCGGTTGGAAAGCGGGACGAGACAAGACGCCGGCAGGGACGGGAGGCAAGGAGTGGACACACCGACATCCGAATCCAAAGTCATTGACAGTTTCGAAATGCGCATAGCCGGGATCGAAAGCGCCGATCTCGAGCAACTGCACGCCCTGTCGGTTTCCGTCGGATGGCCGCTTCGCGCCGAGGACTTGCAACTCCTGCGCGAGGTCGGCCGCGGCTATGTGGCGCTTGATGAAATCGGCAGGCTGACAGGTTCGGCCATGTGGTTTCCGCACGGTGATGATTTCGCGACCATAGGCATGGTGATTACTTCGCCGCGGCTGCAGACAAACGGCGCTGGGCGTTGGCTCATGGGCCACGTGCTTTCGGATTGCCAGGGACGCGATCTGAGGCTCAATGCGACGAGGGCCTCCCGCCGCCTCTACCATTCGCTCGGTTTTGAGCCTATACGGACCATATACCAATGCCAGGGCATTGCCCGCCGGCCGACCGACTCTGTTACGCCAACGGAGCAGCCGGTGGTCCGGCGACTGGAAGGGGAGGACCTCGCCGCGGTCGTCGAGCTGGATGCAGGGGCATTCGGTGTTTCGAGGGCGACGCTGATCGGCAAGCTCTTTGCACAATCCATAGGCTACGGCTTGGTTCGCGGCGGTCGGCTGTGCGCTTTCGCACTTTGCCGTCCTTTCGGCAGGGGGCATGTCATTGGCCCGGTCGTGGCAGAAACTGATGCGGACGCCGTCGCAGTGATCCGGCAACATGTCTCCACCCACGAAGGTCATTTTTTGCGGCTCGACACACCAGTCGAGACCGGCACTTTCGCCACATCCCTCTCGCAATCCGGCCTGACCGTCTTCGACACAGTGCTCGCAATGTCCCGGCGGGGCAAATGCGCAGCGGTCGTAGTACCTGGACCGAACCTCTACGGGCTGGCAAGCCACGCGCTGGGCTGACTTGCGGCGATGGTGGGGGCGGAATCTGGCGATTGCTGCAAGCCTGTCTTGCATTAGAAGGGCGGCGCGCGAATACCGGGCTTGGGTGTTCGACCTGGTTGTCCGCCCAAACGAGCTCAGAGATGAAAGCGGTGGTGAGGGACATGACGGGCAGCGTACATCGCTGCGGCGGGGCGTCAATATTCGCTAGGCAGCCCCTAGTGCCCGTGCCTTCAGAGGCGATCTCTACGTATCAGCCGATCGACCATAGGTAATTTACAATCTCCCGCCGGATTGAGTCTCGGTCGCCGTACTTCTCGCAGATGCGGTTGAGCTCTTCGATGACGGCCTCCTGTTCCTCGTCGTCGCAAATCACGTACATGTTGTGCCCCACAGAGTTGATGTGGCACCCAGCCTCGATCACGTTTGCCACGAATGCAGGAATTTCTTCTTCGTTCATCAGGTGCAACAGGGCCGCATTGCTCATGCTGAGGTTCCTTCTGCTTTCGGACCCCTAGTAAGGTTTGGGGCAAGGACAACGCCGGAGAAGTCAGCCAAAATGGCAAGAGAGCAAAGATGCTCATCAGCGATCTCGATCAATGCGACGGCGACCTCATCGTCGGACCAGCCCGCCGCCGTACAGTAAGCGGCGAAGGCGCCGAACGCCTCTTTGAGAGCTTCTTGGCATTCATCACTGCTCTGCTCGTATCTAGTCTGGCGAGTGGGAGGGACAATTTTCGGTAAGTCTACCTGCATCATAGTTTCCCCGAGCGGCCTCATTGTTCTTTTGAGCTCCAGCCGAGCCATGTATGTGACCGTGGCGCTGAGGCGGTAACGCCTTGGTTGAAAACAGAATATGCGGCGATTGGTTTCTACCGCAATTGACCTCAGACCATTGGCGGGCCACCTAAGACTTGAGCCCTACAGCGAACGGGTACTCCCCCAACAGCTTCCTACCTCAACTTAGCTATTTGTAATTTCAAAAAGGGATTACCTACCGCGCCGGGCCGATCACGAGGTCGTAAATGAAGAGGTTCTCGCGGTTCCGAGCCTGATCCAGCCGCAGGCTGATCCCAGAGCGCTACGTCGCTTGGGGCTGGGGCGCGCTCTGTGAGATTCATCGTTCGAAGTTGTCGGTGGGCTAAGGTTCGACTCACATCATGGCGAGGGAAAAGAGTCGACATCCCCGTCTGGGCGGCATGTTGCCGGCTTCCGATCGTCTCGGGTGGTTTTCGGCCTTCCGATCGGAACGTGCAGGCAGCGCCATCGTCTGACATTGCGAGTGTGGCGATCCGACCCCGTTGACGACCTTGGTCGTTGCAGACTTAACGTCATAAACGAGGTCGAAAACTGACTTTCAGCTTAAGAGCATTCGGGCGTGCGCTCGTCTGGGGTTATTCACCACATTTCGTGTCCAGTCACATCGGGGCCGCCCAAGTTTCAAGACGTTGAACACCGCTAGGACGTGCGTATGTGGAAGATCCAAATCGGTCTCGCCGCTGTATCGTCCGGTGGCACGGATGAGACGACCCACAGTTTACCGCGGCGCGCGAGACGGCTAGCGGGCGACCCGCGGATGCTCTTTTCGTGTTATGATGGGCTTGCAGTGCGTAATCACGACCTTCGACAAGATGGCGGAGGCCGAACGCTATTTTTGCTCTGGCGCAGGAAGTTTTGCGTCCCCAGCATAGGCCCAACGCCGAAGCTGGATGTGCTGCCTTTTCCTGACTGATCCGGGGCGAGGAGGTAGTCCATGTCCACGAGTAGTGTCGACCGCCCGCTGCAGCCGGGCGACCAGGCCCCGAATATAGTGCTCGATGCGATATCGCGCGACGGCAAGATCGCGCTCGATGATTTTCGAGGCCGTAACCCGTTGTTGCTCGGTATGTTTCGCGGCCTACATTGTCCGTTCTGCCGGCGCCATGTCGCGGCGATGGCGCAACTTAAGCCGGCTCTGCGTGAGAAAGGCGTCGAATGCCTAGCAGTCGTCATTACGCCAGTCGAGCGGGCGCGGCTCTATTTCCGTTACCACCCGGCGCCCGATCTTCTCACCGCATCCGACCCGGAGCGGGCCTCGCACCGTGCTTTCGGCTTGCGCGAGGTCGGGATGGGCACGGTCATGGCGATACGGGTCCATCTCCCGGGCGAGTTGCCCGAGCCTATGGATGTCATGGCAATGGACGAGTTTCTCAACAAGAAGGAAGGATATGAGATTACGGAAGCCGATCAGCAGGCGATGGCTTCCAGCCAGGGGCAGCTTGTCGGTCAGTTCCTGATCGACCGAGGGGGCATCGTACGCTGGAGCTTCACTGAAGTTCTGGAGGCTGGCCTCAATACGTTCAGGGCACCGATTCCTGAGGAATTGATGTCGGCAGCTTCCCAAGTTACACATTAATAGGCTGCTGAAAACTCGTTCGACGACCACCGTCCTGTGGTGATTCTGTAAATTTGGATGATGCTCAGGCGCGGAGGGTTAAAGTCTGCCCGTGGGCTTCATAGCGATTTCCATTCAACGGCCGCGGAGCGACCAGACGCTAGAGCGAGCAGGCCTCGCGCTGGGCGGGGCGACGTCCCCTCCTTGCCGCAATCACGCCGGTCCGACGGGCGCGCCATATGGCAAGTTTCCACACCCCTGATTTTCCTTGGCGAAGTGGAGGTCAGGATTGGGTCGATTCTTCACCTTCCTCATCGCGCGTAGCGCGTCTAGGACGAGCCGGCTCTAGGCGGCGAGAACCAGCCGGATGTTCATAATTTATCGAGCGGAACTCTGCGCTCTGGCGGCTCAACCACAGACGAGCATGAGCAACGGCTATCGTTTGGATTCAGCATTTAGTTCCGCGAATTGGCAGGGGTATGCAGTAAAGCCCCCGCCTTTTCTGCCGCTGCCCGCAGACGCTTGTCTCTGGTCCACAAGGCCGCTCGCGGATCAAGGAGAATTGAGGCCAGCAAGTGGGCATCCGTGTAGCCAATGCCCATACTGAAAATGGCGTGGCGATCAATCATCATCATGACTTCGTCGTGCGTTGCGACGAACGCTTCACGTTGAGCCGCCAGGAAAGCTATCACGCTACCCCGGTCCCGAAGGCTGCCAAGTGCCAATTCACCAATCACGGCCGGATGGCAGAGGAGATGATCGTCCTCAATAATCCTACGCAACTCCGCATCGCCATGTCGAAAATGATCAATCCAGATGGAGGTATCAGCAAGTATCACTTGGCCGCTGCGCTCCGGCGGCGTGGGGCTGCCCCCGCATCCGGCATAGTTCCCCCGAGCGCGATGAGGCGTTTTCCCGACTCAACACGAACAAGCGTCTCCAACGCTTGGCGGACCAAAGCGGCGGTTTCTTTCGTGCCGGTTAGGAACCTAGCCCTTTCCATGAGCGTGTCGTCGAGGTTGATAGTCGATCGCATCGTTTGGTTTCCTGATTGTGGTACTTACAAATAGCACCAATTGGTGATGAAATCTACGCCTACCCCCCACTCTGATACGCCCGCCGTAGGATGTACAAAGCCGGCAACGCGGGACGTGTTTGTCGCGTGATGAGCGCCACCGTGCGTAAAGCGATTGCGCATCCTAGCCCTCAAAAACTGCAAGGGCCGCGGGTTCGCCCATCAAGGCGCGGCCCGTCACCCCAACTCTCTGCGCACATTGATGATGTGCCGAAGATTGCTAAGCATCCGGCAAAGGCCGCAGTCGAATGGACTTTCGTGAGCGCCACGAACTCCTCACCTTTTATCGGCGTGATTTAAGTCTGAGATTCGGCTCGTTGATTTGGAAGGGCGGATTTGAATGTAAGCCCGTAGGGACCCCCACCTTTCATTTGGCCCGCTGATCGGGGCATTTTCTGCATGAAACATGCGGAGTATCGTATCCATCCGAGCAGGGCCGCGGGATTTTGAGCGCCGCGCGTGGTAATGTCGGTTCATGGAGATCGATGAGGACAGGATCGACGATGCCGTTTTGGCGCTGTTGTGGCTGACGCTGCATAACGAGCGTTGTGCCTGGAAGGGCTTCGACTGGGCAGCGACGGATCGGCTTCACAAGAAGGGCATGATCGGGGACCCGGTCAACAAGTCGAAGTCATTGGTCCTGACCGATGAAGGCTTGGAGCGTTCGCAAGCGTTGTTCCGGGAGCTGTTTACGCGGTCGCCGCAATAGTCGTCCCTTTGTTCGACTTCCATTGCCAAGGCAGCAGTTCGTGCAGGCGGGAGACGGGAAGATCGGCGATGCGGGCGAACACATCGACAAGCCACGCCTTCTGGTCGACGTCGTTGATTGACGCGCCCGAAAAAAGGCAGTCAGAAGAGCGTAGCGCAGTGTCAACACGGACTCAGTTTGTGGCTCGGAACAGACGGCTTTCGAGGAATGACTGCATGTCTCGCCGCCCATCGGCGACGCAATAGACGATCACGTCCGAGCCCACGACTCGGTAGATCATCCGCCAAGGTTTATGGTGTAGCTCGCGATATTCTGTGATCCCAACCGGCGCGAGTTCTTTGGGCACATTTCCGCGAGCAGGTATGTCCTCAAGGCTCGAAGCTGCAGCTTCGAGTTCACCAAGTATTCGCTCGGCAGTTTCCACCCCCTCGCGGCCGGCGATGAAGCGATAGAGATCCTCGATGTCCTGTTCCGCGTCTTCGGAGAATAGAACTCTGTAAGACATCAGGTCCCGGACACGCGTTGCCGGATTCGTTTGAACGCTTCAGATGTAGGACGGAGCTTGCCCGCTTCGACCTGCTTGTTTGTCAGCGCCAACACCTTCAGGAGGGCGATTGTCTCTTGGGTTTCCTCGTACACCGTGACGTCTTGGAGCACCGCTTTCGCTTCGCCATGGACGGTGAGCACGACGGGCTCCCGATTTTCGGCGAGCGATCGAACGATCTCGGGTGCATGCGCCTTAAGATAGCTGATCGGTTTGACTTGTTGCGAGAGCTTCATAGGTCGGGTCCCCGTTTGGACCAAAATATAGGCCTTTAAATGGTCGAATGCAAATTAGCGGTCCGGCATTAAAGCCCTCTAGAGATTCATCCGCCAAGAACCTGAGCTTTGCCACTCAGTAGCTGTCAGGGCGATTGTCCCAGTTGCGATCTGCTTTGAAAGCTCCGCCCAGATGGGATCTCTGGTGAAACTTCCAAGATCACCGCTCGGCTGCTCCAAGTGCATCTCCGCGTATTTTGAAACAGAATCTGCGGGACCTCCAAACAGGTAGATCTCCAGGAATCGATAGCCGCCGGCAGGCTTCAAGGCACGATGACCCCAAAGCCCGGGTCGATGGTCTCCCTGGAGCTCGCGACATCGCCACGGGTGAGGGCCATGATCGCGTCAGTATCCAGCCCTTTGCCAGCGGCTGGGCTGCTGTTTTTTGGCGGCATGGACGAGCTCGATGCTTCCATCCGGCGCGCGACGGAAATCAGCCTTGCTCCCAGGCACTATACCCAAGAGGTCGCGCACCACCGTGCCGATCATGGCAGCAATGATGATGGTGGTCAGCAGTAGGGATCTTATGAAGGTGTTCACGGCGTTGCGAGCGATGCTGGCCGTCGGATGGGGAGCCACTGCAGTGATCGCGTTCGCAGCCGTTGCGATGATTGCATTATAACACAGAGCTGAAACGCTATCTCTGGAACAGGATGAGCAGTGCGCAGTTACATGCAAGTCGCGTCACGCCTAAAGGGGAGAAAAAATGCGCTTTCTCAGGGATAACGGGCTCTCCATTGTCTTAGTCGCTCTGTGGCTCGCCACAGTTGCGGGAATGCTATTCAGCGGATGGAGCGTTTATGCACGCGAGCTCGCCGATCACCGTTCGGCTCAGATCGGGCTGGCCGCTTACGCAAAATCTGGACACTTCTTCTCATCGCTTTTTGAAAACTGGGAATCGGAGTTCCTGCAAATGTCGGCCTATGTGATGCTCACAGCTTTCCTGTATCAGCGCGGCTCAGCCGAATCGAAGGACCCCGACGAACTGGCGGAACAGGACGAAGGCCCTGAACTGAAGCCGGATGACACGGAAGCTCCGTGGCCGGTACGCGTCGGCGGTTTCGCGAAGTGGTTATATTCCTACTCATTGGGCCTTGCTCTCGGTCTTCTTTTCCTCCTGACCTTCGTCCTCCATCTCCTCTACAGCAGCGAGGCTGCAAATGCCGAAGCCTTGATGCACGGACAGCCAGCGGCCTCGGTTGCCGAGCATCTCGTCAGCGCGCAGTTCTGGTTCGAGTCTTTCCAGAACTGGCAAAGTGAGTTCCTTTCGACAGCCGTTATCGTCGTGTTCTCGATCTTCCTGAGATTCCGGGGCTCACCCGAATCGAAAGCGGTCGCTGCGCCCCACGGGAAAACGGGGTGAGCGACCTTGCAAGATATCAAAGGCGGGCCTCGCAGTTAATCAAACACATGCCCCCGGTGGAGAAGCGCCTTATTTCATCACGTGCTTATATTAAACCGGTGGGCGATCCTGCTTACGCGGCGGGTACGGCAGTTGCGTGCCGGCATCGGGGCGAAACCCTTTTCTATCGTCAAGTTTCGGACGGGTGCGTTGCCGGGTACTGCCGGGCATCACCGGCTGGGCCCAGGTCAACGGCACACTCGACTGTCGAACGAAGAAAGACTCGCGCTCGACGTCTGGTATGTCGATCATGTCAGCCTAAGGCTGGATACCCGCATCCTTTTCCTGACCGCGCTGACCTTGATCTCCGGCGAAAAGCGAAACGATAAGCATCTTAAGGAGGCGCGGCGTCATCTTGCCGAGCGATACGGTGCCTCCACCCTGGAGCCGTGGAAGCAGACCGTCGATGAACACGCGCGATGAAGCAAGCAAGGCTCCGGCACAGCCTATTCCGCTCTCGTTCGGTCGAACCCTGGTGATCGCACCTCACCCCGACGACGAGGTGCTAGGTGCAGGCGGAACGATTGCGCGTCTGGCCGCGGAAGGCGAGCGAGTTTTCGTGGCGATCGTGACTGAGGGGCGCCCGCCCGCCTTTTCGGCAGAAAGCGTCGCAAAAGTCCGGTCGGAAGCTAATCAGGCTCATGCGCTGCTTGGGGTGGAGGAAACCTTCTGGCTAGGCTTTGAGGCGGTCGGTCTCGATCTTGCCGGGCATTCGGCCGTCAACAGTTCGCTTTCGGGTTTGGCTCGCTCCCTGTCACCCGAAACTAGCCTTCTCCCGTTTCCAGGCGATATCCATAGAGACCACCAGCTGACTTTCTTGTCGGCGCTTGTGGCGAGCCGACCGCACCAGGAAAGCTTTCCCCTTCGTATCCTGGCCTATGAAACGCTGTCCGAGACCAACTGGAACGCGCCCTGCCTGAACGCCCGCCTTCACACCGAACATCTTCGTCGACATTTCGCATCATCTCGACAACCATAACTAACCGGTTCGAAGCCTCTGCGCGTCATTCCAGCGTAACATGGCTGCCCGTGAGCTGAATGTAACCCCAGCGCTGCGTGCCGGCAGGCAAAAGCCGTCAAAAAAGTTAGGCGTGCAACTGCTCAGGCCGGTCCTTTTGCCGGAGTGGATCGCTATATCGGATACTGAAAATCTTACGCATCGAGCCATGGGGGATTGGACGCCGACAACGCGGTACAGGGCGAGGTCCGCAACGCCTCTCGAACCTTGTCGGCAGCGGACTGACGCAACCACGAGAGAAGGTAGTCGATGTTTACGCGACCGTTCAGATCTCTGGCCTGAGGTTTTGCAACTCCTAAAGGCATTTGCGCGAGAGGATCCAAACTGCGTCCGAGGAAAAAACGGGAAACCCAGCGACCGGACAACCGAAGTAAGACTAAGACCTTTGCGGCGAGCATTGGGACTGAAGTCCCATAGCGGAACCATTAGCGCCACCATACCTCTCTTAGAAGCTCCGCACGCCGGAGCGACAATCGATGAATTTCTAGCCTCGCATGCTTTCAAATGCAGACAACCGGGGCCAGAATCGACCCTGACCATGGCTCCTTGACTACCTCACCGGCTCCTCAGGGAGCCGTTTTTTTGGCTGGTGCGAGTTTGACTGTGGGTCTCAGTCAGGGGCAAAGGCAGTTCGTTGCCCACCGCGCTAAGTGCGTTTTGCGTACGAAAAGCCGTGGAGACACTATGATCACGCGTCGGATGATCCTGACAGCATTCTGGCCGGCAGTCTGCATCCTCGCCATCTCTTTGCCCTACAGCCTCGAAATGTCCAGCGCCGGGCTTGCGGTCGTCAAGACGGGCGCCTTCGCTGGCAATGGTAATGGAGGCGGGGGCGGAAATGGCGGGAGTGGTGGCGGCAGCGGAGGTGGGAATGCTGGCGGCAACAGCGGTGGGAATTCGAAGTCCAACAGCTCCGGTCGTGGGAACGCAAAGGCAAATGGGCAGGATGTCGGCGTTCGCCACCAAGGCGGCATTACCGAAGAGATTGTGAATGGCCGCTACATCATGAAGGATGGCCGCGGACGCACCATCATCAACCGCCGCGCGACGGCAAACGATAGAAAACGGATAGATTCATTCTTGCATTAGGTGAGAATAGGCGCACGGGGCCGGTTGCGCTTGCTTCGGCTACGGCTGTGCGATTGTCCTTTGAGTACGATCTTTTGCACTGTCTGGGGGATCACGTGTCTGTGTCGGGAGATCCCGCCCGTCCGGTGATGATAGAACTTCCAGTGGCGGAAAGTGGATCGCTGGCGGGAAAGGAGTTCTTCAATCCTTCGTCGAGCTGCTCTTCCAACGTACCGGTGTCCTTGGCGCTACGAGCACTCCGCAATGATTCAACGGCAGGCGAGCCGATAACGTCAGGTTCATCGGCCCTGTCGCTCTCGACGTCACCGAATGTGGCCACTTGCACCATCAGGGCCTTCGCCTTTGCCACGGCGGCATCGACGCCTAGATCGTCCGGCGAGCTTTCCAGACGGACAGAAATCACGTCGCCGCCTTCTGCGACCCATTCGACTGTCATTATGCCGCCTGGATCAGATAAAACCTGTTGCCCGACAATGTTCATTGTGGCTGCCTCCATTTAGGACCAAGACTAGAACCCGTTTGAGCGTCAGTTGTTCCGAGCTTCCGATGGATCGGCGGTTTCAACGGGGTCCTGCAGCACGAGGATCTTTTTGGCCCAACGCAATGGCAGTCAAGCTCCCTAGCCATCCGGCCTGCAACCGTCTCCGCAGACCGAGAGCTGTAAACGGTGCGGGAGGGCCGCCTGCAAGCGCCACCGTCGTCATCGTAGGCCTTGATCGTCCTGCCTTGTCGGAACCCCAAATCAATAGACGAGTTTATTGCGTATACATCACGTGAGGATTGCCCAATGACCGATCGTCTGACTATGCAGGACCCCCGAATGCAATACCCCTCGCCACCCTTCGAACCGCAACCGCAACCCGCGCCAGGTCTCGTTGGCGAAATGCATCCCAAACCTGATCATGGCGAAGAAACGTACCAAGGGGCAAATCGGCTGAAGGGGCGGAAGGCCCTCATCACCGGCGGTGATTCAGGTATCGGACGCGCCGTAGCGATTGCGTTTGCGCGTGAGGGGGCAGACGTCGCCATTTCCTATCTGCCGGAGGAGGAGCCGGACGCACGAGAAGTCATAGATTTGATCGAAGCGGAGGGGAGGAAGGCCCTGGGTTTGCCCGGCGACGTGAAGAATGAAGATTGGTGTCGGGAGCTGGTTTCGCAAACGCTGCGGGAGCTTGATGGGATTGACATCCTGGTGATCAATGCGGCTCGCCAACAGTTTCGCAAAGACGTGTCGCTTGTAACGTCAGAGGATTTCGACGCTACGCTGAAGACCAATCTCTACGCATTGCACTGGATTGCTCAGGCCGCCGAGCCTTACCTACCCCCCGGCGCCTCGGTGATCACCACAGCATCCATTCAAGCCTATCAACCCTCTCCAATTCTGCTCGACTACGCCACAACCAAAGCGGGGATCGTCGCGTATACCAAGGCGCTTGCAAAGCAATTGATCGGAAAAGGTGTTCGGGCCAACGTCGTGGCTCCAGGACCGTTCTGGACAGTTTTGCAGCCGAGTGGCGGACAGCCTGACGAGAAGGTGAAGAATTTCGGAAAGGATAGCGATTTCGGCCGGCCCGGCCAGCCGGTGGAACTGGCCCCCATCTACGTGTTTCTCGCCTCGCAGGAAGCAAGCTTCGTTAACGGCGAGGTTTACGGTGCGACCGGTGGCAAAGGCGTAGACTGATGCCTCGACGGCCTTCGCTGCTTCGGACCGGCTTTGGAGCGGGCCTTGCGGACATGACCAGCGCAGGGCGGAAAACAATCTGTGAGCGATGTCGATGACTGAAGACAGACTATCGACCTACAGGAACAAGCGCGATTTCCGGCAAACGCAGGAGCCGAGCGGCAAGGCACATGTCGCATCTTCGAACCGCCGGCGCTTCGTCATCCAGAAGCACGATGCCACGCGACTGCACTACGACCTGAGGCTGGAGCTGGACGGTGTCTTCAAATCCTGGGCTGTTACCAAAGGGCCTTCCCTCGACCCACATGACAAGCGGCTCGCCGTCGAGGTCGAGGACCACCCGCTCGATTATGGCGACTTCGAAGGGACGATCCCGAAGGGCCACTATGGCGGGGGGACGGTCATGTTGTGGGACCGAGGCTATTGGGAATTCGAGGGGGAAAAGTCTCCAGAGGCGGCGCTGAAGAGAGGAGACTTCAAGTTCTCGCTGGACGGAAACCGGCTTCACGGCAGTTTCGTGCTGGTCCGCATGCGCAACGACCGGGCTGGCGGGAAACGATCAAACTGGCTGCTGATCAAGCACCACGACGATTTTTCCGTCGCGAAAGACGGCGCCAAAGTGCTGGAGCAGCATACGACTTCCGTGGCTTCCGGCCGAAAGATGGACGACATAGCGAATGGCAAAGGCCGCAAGCCGAGCGCCTTCATGCAGACAAAGGGCGCGGTCGAGGCGGATGCGGTCTGGGATAGCAAGCAAGGTTTAGCGTGGGTAGAACCGAAGAAGTCGCGAAAGCGGCTGGCAAAGTTGCAGGACGGAACTCTGCCGGATTTCATCGCGCCGCAGCTTTGCGAAACGGTCCAACGTCCACCGGCCGCTGACAACTGGTTGCACGAAATCAAGTTCGACGGCTATCGAATCCAATTGCGCGTCGTTGACGGCATGGCAACGCTAAAAACCCGAAAAGGGCTTGATTGGACTGGCAAATACAGGGAGATCGCTGAAGCCGCATCCGCATTGCCGGATTGTATCATCGACGGCGAAGTCTGCGCGCTCGATGAAAACGGCGCTCCGGATTTTGCCGCACTCCAGGCGGCACTATCTGAAGGAAGGACCGGCAATCTCGTCTATTTTGCCTTTGACCTCCTGTTCCGTCACGGCGAAGATTTGCGAGCCGATCCGCTCGCCGAACGCAAGGACCGCCTGCAGGTGGTACTCGGCGAAGCCGGAAACAATCCTCGACTTCGTTTTGTCGAGCATTTTGAGACAAGTGGAGATGCGGTGCTTCGATCCGCGTGCAAGCTGTCCCTGGAGGGCATCGTCTCCAAACGCGCCAACGCTCCCTATCAGTCGGGCCGGACCGACACCTGGGTCAAATCCAAGTGTCGCGCTGGCCACGAAGTGGTGATCGGTGGCTATGCGAAGACCGATGGTCGGTTCAGGTCCCTCTTGGTTGGCGTCTACCGAAGCACCCATCTCGTTTACGTCGGTCGTGTCGGCACGGGGTTTGGTGCGAAGAAAGTTGCAAGCTTGCTTGCCAAGCTGAAACAGGCGGAAGTCGAAAAATCACCCTTCACGGGCATTGGCGCACCGAAGAAGGGAAGCGAGATTGTCTGGGTAAAGCCGGAACTTGTTGCCGAGATTGAGTTCGCAGGATGGACGGCGGATGGGCTTGTTCGGCAGGCTGCCTTTAAGGGGCTTCGCGATGACAAGCCGGCCATCGAAGTGAAGGCCGACAAGCCAGCGTCGCCCGCAAAAACGCCGACACCGGAAGCGACGCGAACGTTCAAGTCGACCTTGTCCCGCAAAGGGCAAAAAGCAGAGATCATGGGTGTCCTCATATCCAGCCCCGACAAACCCCTCTGGCCGGACGCCGGCGACGGTGAACCCGTCACCAAGGAAGATCTTGCTCGTTACTACGAGGCCGTCGGGACCTGGCTCATCGATCACATCCGGGGGAGGCCCTGCTCCATCATCCGTGCGCCTGACGGAATTGCCGGTCAGCAGTTCTTCCAGCGCCACGCGCTGCCCGGTACTTCAAACCTTCTCGAACTTGTGACAGTCTTTGGAGACAAGAAGCCATACTTGCAAGTTGATCGTGTAGAGGGCCTCGCCGCGATCGCGCAAATCGGCGGCATCGAACTCCATCCCTGGAATTGCAAGCCCGGTCGTCCCGAAATTCCCGGACGCTTGGTGTTTGATCTCGACCCCGGACCCAATGTGCCATTCTCCGCGGTTGTTACTGCGGCAAGGGAAATGCGCGACCGGCTCGATGATCTCGGCCTTGTCAGCTTCTGCAAGACGACAGGTGGCAAGGGGCTTCATTTTGTCACGCCGCTTGCGGTTGGAAATCGCAAGCGGCTCTCATGGACAGAGGCCAAGGGGTTTGCCCACGACGTGTGCCGGGAAATGGCTGAGGACAATCCGGATCTATATCTGATCAAGATGACGAAGAGCCTGCGGGAGGGGCGTATTTTCCTCGACTATCTGCGCAACGATCGAATGGCTACGGCAGTCGCCCCACTGTCACCGCGAGCCCGGCCCGGTGCGACGGTATCGATGCCTCTCACGTGGACACAGGTGAAGTCCGATCTCGACCCGAAGCGTTTCACCGTGCGCACGGTGCCGGCGCTGCTTGCGAAAACCATCGCGTGGAAAGATTACTGCGACAGCGAGCGGCCCCTCGAGCAGGCAATAAAGCGTCTTGCAAAGGCCAAGCAGGCAGCGTGATCTGTCATGAACAAGAAAGACGATGCCAAGCCGTCAGAAGGCGCCCGCATTGGCGCAACCACCGACCTGCCGCACGATCGCGTAACCGTCGAACGGTTTCGCGAAGCGTTTCCGCGGGCGCGGTGGAGCGACCGACTGAATGCCTGGTTCGTGCCAGGCCGCACGGCTGAGCGACGGATCGGACGCTGGCGTGCGGAGTTGGAGGCGCAAGAAGACATTTTTGCCGACGAGAAGGGCAGGGACGCGTTCGTATTCGAGCCGATCGAAAGCCGATATCTTAACGCAGGCGCCACGGCATTGGAGATCCGCACGCCCTACTCACGGTCTATCGTCAACGAGATCCGCGAGATACCTTATGCGCGATGGGATGCGGATCGCCGCCTTTGGACCGTACCCTATCGTTCGCTCTTTGAACTTCGTCAACGCTGGGCGGACATTGAAGCCGAGGCCGAGCGCAGCGAACCTGAAGCAAGGAAAGCGCGTAGAGACGCGTTGAAAGGTACGGAAGAGGAAGAGGACTCGAAGGCAAGGGCGAGGGAAAGGCGTCGCAAGCGCTACCCGATATCCTTGGGTCACAGCCCGCCCTTTGAGCGCGCGATCGCCACGCATGTTGGAGTGGTCTTCTTCACCGGGACCAACGGTGAGCTTGCGGATGCCGGAACCGTCAGCGATTTCTATTTTCCGGCTCCGGATGACGACTTGTTTGTCTGGGCTACGTGGCGGCGGGGCTCACTGGAGGAGCTTGTAAGAACCTGGCCCGAAAGAACGCCACCCACATCGGCCGACCTTAAGCGCGGGTGGTGGTTTCCGATGCTTGATGAGTTGCGACAGGCGCGCCGCGAAGCCCGGTCAAAGACGAAAGCCGGAAGGCGCAATAGCGAGAAGAGCCAATCCGGTGGATGACCAGCAACGGGCAGTGGAGCGATTTCGCCGGCTGTCACCTCTCGAACCATGTGAACTCGAGGGCCTCTGGATGGGCCGGGGAATTCCGACTGGTCATCCCTTCGACGGCGTGCTGGAGAACCTTGGCTGGTTCGGCAAACGGTTTAATTCAGACCTGCGGGCAGACGCATTGCTCTTTCGCGCTGGAGGTCGAAGGCTTCGGGCCATCGATCCGAAATGGGTACCGCTGAACCTTGCGCTTCGCTTTCATAAGTTCGGAAGAACGCGGCTTGCCCGCACGCTTTTTTCCTGGGTCCAGCGCGGTTTTCAAGCCGAAGGCCCTGTCGCCTCGCTTAAGACGATTACGTTTGAGGGCGCGGCAAGTGCGGCCCTCATCTATGACGATCAGCCGATCATCGACCATTTTCGCAGGATCGATCAAAACGTAATCATGGGACTAATGGCCATACGAAATGACGATCGCTTGTTTGCCTTTGAGCTGGAGCGAATGACCTAAAAGGTGCCTCGGTTCGCCGGCTGTGGCGGAGCGTTGCGCGGTGGTTATTTTCGCCCGCGACTTTCCGCTGCGACCGACTTTTTGAGAGCATCCATTATGTTGATGACGTTGTTCGGCGTGGCTTGCGAACTCGATGATCCGGGCTTTGCCTTGGCGGGTCTCTTCATGGCCTTCTTTTTGGCAGCAATAATATCGACCAGACGTTCCTGCACCGGGTCGGCCACCATTTTGGGGTTCCAGTCCTTTGTCAGCTTCTTTATCAGTCGCTGCACGAGCGGCATCATCTCGGAGTCCGCCTTCACCTCGCTGGCTGCGGTAAAATAGGCGGCTTCACCACGAACCTCGTCGCCGTAGCGCAGCGTCCACAGAACAATGCCCTTGCCACGAGGCTCAAGCATGACGGCACGTTCGCGGCGCGAGATGACCAGCCGTGAAATGCCGACCATTTTCTGGGCCTCCATCGCGTCGCGAATGACGCAGAAAGCCTCCTCGCCGACCGGTTCATTCGGAGACAGGTAGTACGGGGTATCGAGCCAGATCCATTCGATACTGTTTCGCGGGGTGAACGTCGAAATATCGATGGTCCTGGTGCTGTCCAATGCGACGGTCTCGAGCTCCTCATCCTCGAGGAGGACGTATTCGTCTTCCCCGCGCTGGTATCCTTTGACCTCGTCTTCTTCCTTGACCTCTTTTCCGGTTACCGCGTCGACGAAGCGGCTCTCAACGCGATTTTGGGTTTCGCGATTAAGCGTATGAAAGCGAACCTTCTCGCTTTCTGATATCGCCGGCATCATCTGGACCGGGCAGGTTACCAGTGAGAGCTTCAGATAGCCTTTCCAGTAGGGGCGAACAGCCATGTCTCAATCTCCTGTCAGCTGGCCTGGCGCGACGGCGCCGCCGGCTTCGACTTGGCAGAGGGTTTTTCCGCCTTTTGTCGGGAGGCGCTTGTGTTGGCATTGGCGGCTTTTCGTTTGGACTTCGACTTGCTCGCACTGAGGCCGGCACTCTCGCGAAGCGCCTTGAGCAGATCGCCCGGCTTGGATGCGATGGGCGCCTTCTTCTTCGGCAGAGAACGCCCCTCGATTTTCGCTTTCACCAGTTCAGCGACGGCCGCCTCGTAACGGTCGTCGAAAGCACCGGCATCGAAACTGCCCTTCTTGGTGCGAATGATGTGCTCTGCAAGTTCGAGCATCTCGCCCTCGATCTTCAGGTCGGGAAGGCCGGCGAAGGCTTCCTCCGACGATCGCACTTCGTAGTCGAAATTCAGGGTCGCAGCGATCAGCCCCTTACCATGTGCCCGTATCAGGACGGTTCGCATCCGACGGAAAAGCACGGTTTTGGCGATCGCCGCGACCTTCGCCTTGGACATCCCATCGCGAAGGAGCGCGAAAGCTTCGCCCCCCGTCTTGTCGGGGGCAAGGTAATAGGGCTTGTCGAAGTAAGTGGTGTCGACTTGTGAGCAAGGAATAAACGCCTCGATCTTCAGGGTCTTGTCGCTGTCGGGGACCGCAGCGGCAATCTCCTCGGGTTCAAGCACTACATATCGCCCGTCATCCACCTCATAACCCTTCACCTGGTCGTCGGCGTTGACCGGACGTCCGGTCTCGCTGTCGATAAACTCGCGCTTGACTCGATTTCCGGTTTTTCGGTTGATCGTGTTGAAGCTGATGCGTTCCGACGATGAAACGGCCGTATAAAGCGCGACCGGGCAGGTCACTTCCCCGAACTTGATATAGCCTTTCCAGTTCGCTCTTGGGGCAACCATGACACCAATCCTCCAGATCCGAATAAGGCTCAACCCTGTCAGCGGACAAACGTTCCACGCCTCTTCACGTCGACCTGGTCTGCGTCTTACTGGATGCGGTTAAGGGCTGGATTGGAACTATAGGAGCTGCTCTGTAACCGAGTGGGGTCTTTGTGGTTCCGTGAGGAACAGGAGCGGCGAGGGCATTTCCGAACTCGCCCGATGCTCACCAAAGAAGCAAGCGCAGCGCGGAACCGCTCGGAGTTCCGGTCGTTGTAGCTTCATGGCCGGCACACTCGAAACCCATGAACGGAAACTGGTCGCAATTCTGCGCGCTTCCGCCAGATTGCATTTTGTTGACGACGACAAGGCAGACGCCGAAGTCGAGCGGGTGCTGCGCTTAGCAATCAGAGAAGCCGAAGCCGGCCGCTCCCGACTCGATAAGAAACGGTGGCTTCTCCGCATGATGCACGTGCCATCGTGAGCTGAATTCGCGATCAATGTCGCTGCCTGGGTTCGGCATCTTCCTGGTCAGTCGAATAGCAAATTCGTGGTGATAGGAAGGCATTTCATTCGTGCATGCTTTCCCTAACGCGCCTGCACGACAACCCCGAAAGAAAGGTCAAATGTTCAGGCTGCCACAGCTCGCGCGAGCGATCATGCCGAGTGAACGCGCGGGAGGAAGCCTACAACCAACGCAGCGACTTCGTCGAGATGGGTTCCGAGCAGCTGGATGTCCCACCATACGTTCGGGTCGTCGAATGGCCTCCGATTGGGGGATCGAAATCGTGTAGGTAGAGGACAAACCGGTCGACTTTCATCGCGTCAATGAAGACCTCGAGCCAGGTGGCCTAGCCGTCAACGCTGTAGTCGACATCTTCCGGAATGCGCTGTAGCCGGCGCCTGGAAATTCCGGCGCGAGCAGCCTCCAGCGGTCTGCAAGACGCGGCATGAGGTTGCGAAATTCGTAGGAGGAGCAGGATATCCGTGCGGAAGCAAAACCACAGGGGCGTCCGCCCGTCCCGCTTCACGAAAACTGTCGATGCCGGCGACCGAGACGCGATGATGTCGAACACGGTTGTCCATCGAAAATCCTCAAGAATCGTGCCTCCAGAGGGGTAGGAAACGAAACAATGCAACGCAGTTGTCGGTTCCCCAAAGCTCGCACCGCCTGGCTACCTGTTCTGATCGAGCAGCGCCTTCCGGGCACTAACGCAGTGGGCTCCAGGGTTGGGAAATTGTCGACGGGAACAAATGGATGCTCAGCCTGTTCGGCGCGTAATGCGACGATTGCGAGAGGAGAACGCTGATGACCAAGGCTGAAACGACTCGAGATCATGACGAGATTCGACATTGGGCAGAGGCACGCAACGGGCGGCCAACCCGAGTGAAGGGCGCCGATGATGGTGGGATTTTACGGATTGATTTCGGCGAACGGGATGATCACCTGGAGCCGATTTCATGGGAGGAGTTTTTTCGGATATTCGACCACAACCGATTGTTTTTCCTGCACCAGGACAAAATCGCCGATGGCAGCCTGAGCCGGTTCAACAAGTTTGTTGATCGCGCCTAGGACAAAATATGAGGCGGGCTTTTGAAGGGCCTGGCCGCGCAGGCGTCTGCCCAACCGCTAAGAGGGTCCGAGATTCTGCCGGACTGAGAGGGCTACTTGGGGATTGAAAGGGATCTCGCTGGCCGATGAGGTCGCACGAGGACGAGACTGACGTGCGATTGTGATCGCGCAGTTGTTAGCAATAAAAAATCGGCCCCGAGCGGGGCCGAAATCGAGTTCTAAGGGCTGGCTAATAAACGCTTTTGAAGCCCTCCCGGTTCCCGTCAAGGCCTGTAGCGGAGACGCTCTTTCTCGATCTCTTCGGGAGTGTAGGGATCGAGCTTTTCGTCGAAGCGTGTCCAGCCTTGCTCGAGGTAAGCCGCGCGGCGTTGTTCGGGATCTACCCAGCTGCCCCGGCGTAGGATGGCCTGGGCGTCCGCGTAGAGGCTCTCGTCAACCCGGGCGGTGACAACGGCTCCGCCGCGGCGCACGCCCTCCGCATAGACATGGGCATGCTCTTCGGGGACGCCGGATTCGGTCATCGCGCCGATCAGTCCCCCCGCAGCGCCACCGGCGACTGCGCCGGCTGCTGCACCGGCTGCCGTCGCGGCAAGCCAGCCCGCCGCCACCACAGGTCCGACACCGGGAATGGCCATGACGCCAAGCCCGGTCAAGAGACCCCCGATGCCACCAACTGCAGCACCTAGGCCTGCGCCTGTACCTGCGCCCTCGGCAGCATTGCTGTCGTTGGAGTACCGGTCATCGACATTGTTGGAAACGATACTGATATCGTCAGACGGCACGCCGCGATCTTCCAGCGCGCTCACCGCCGCGTGTGCATCGGAGTAATCGTCAAAAAGTCCACTAACGGTTTTCATGGGGGTTCCTCGCTGCTGGGATTAGTTGGCGACCACGTTGCCCTGGTAGTCGAGTGCGATCTGGACAGACTTTCCGTCCTTCATGGCGCTGCCTCGCCAGACGCCCTCGCTATCGAGTTTGAGACCAGCAACGTCGGTGTAACCGGCTTCAACGATGCGTTTCTTGGCCTGTTCTTCGGTGAAGCTATTTGCCCCGGCGACCGGGGCGGTGGGATTGGTGGAGTCCGGCGTCGCGACGGCCGGTGTGTCACCGTTCGTAGTGGCCGGAGGCGTCGAAGTCTGCGCGAGCGCGCCAAAGGTCGTTGCGCCGAGGAATACCGCGGCGAGCAGCAGTTTTTTCATGATGTCTACATCCTTGTTTTCAGCCCGTGGAAGGCACTACTGGTCAAACTTTGCTCGAGTTTTTTGGTTCCCGAGTTTTTTTGCCATTCACGCAGTGATTTCGACTTCTCGAAAAATACGTGTCACCTCCTCGAATTCGGGGTAGGGAGGTTCCGAAATTGGCGTTGCGACGGGTGGCAACAGACGCCTCGAAGCCGCGCCGGCCTACATGGCATCCATGCCCTTAATCGCATTCTCGAGATGCGACTTGCATTTTCCCACGTCATTTGCAGTCATGGCTTCTTTCGCCATGGCCAGTTCCTTGGTGGATTCGATTTTCTTTGCGCCGTCGGAGATTTGCCCGATCTGCTGTTCGGCCTTGGCAACCGAGGCTTCGTCACAGATGACATTCGTCTGTGCAAGGGCAGGTGCAGTGAACGCCGCGATGACGACGAGGGTAGCGACAGATTTCAAGATCATGGTTGTTTCTCCTATGGCCGGCAAAACACCGGCTTCCACGCTGACTGAACGGGACAACAACGGATCTGTTCCCTCAAACCGGCGCCCGAAATCGAAGTTTTTTCAAGGAACTTTCAGGTATTTGGCGCGTTTGAGGCGCGCGTATTCTGCGCTCTTATAATCGCTTGCCCGGTGGACGCGCCGCCAGCGCACTGACGAAACCAACCCGTCGTCTGCCTGGCGACGGGTAGGCCGTTTCTTTTTTGAGGGTAGAAGCCATGTTCATGTTGCCACCGCATGGCCACATTCCATGATGCAGCTCTGCGCTCGGGTCATGAGTCCAGGTGCTCTGGCATTTCTTTCAGCTGATCCTTCGTCCAGGTGGTGATGGCGTGAACGTCGCCGTCATCGTCACGCATGAAGTCGAGATCCGCCAATGGCACCGCGACCGGTTTCGCGCCAATCCCGAGGAAGCCGCCAACATCAATAATCGCAGTGCTGTTGGCGCCGACGCCGTGAAGGTGATCCACCGTTCCGACCTTGTCATCGTCTGCGCCGTAAACGGTCGCGCCTTCGAGGTTTGCTGGTATCAGTTCCGAAGGATCAAGGCGCACGTGATTGGTATGGTCCATCTCTTTAGTCTCCGGTTATGTCGGACTGAAAGAACCGGCTCAGCGGTAAACGGTTCCATTGATGAAGCAGCTTTCTGTTGGCCTTGGCCTGAGAGAAGCCTCCTCTGCTGCGATAAGTCACAAGACGATTGCGAAGGTGACCCGCGTCCAAGGCGAGGTCGCGCAACCTCAGCGAAACGCAAAAAGTTCGCTGTCCGGATCCTGGTGCCCCAATATTGCTGACGACACGATCTCCGCGGCGATTTGGCTGTAGGTGATGCCGTTTCCGCCATATCCCATCACAGCATAAACGTTGTTGAGTCCTGGAACCGGACCGATTATCGGCAGCCCGTCGGCGGTCACGCCGAAGGCCGCTGCCCATTGATAGGCGGGCTCGGCGATCGGTATTTTCAGGAGCGCCGACAGCTTCGCCCGCAAGGTCTTGGATTTGGACTTGAGTTTGACGGGGTCCTGAAATGCTGTGGGGCTTTCTTCGTCCTCACCTCCGACCATGAGGCGGCCATCAGCAGTCGAGCGAAAATAGAGGTAGGGATCCGATCCCTCCCATAGCACATAATCCTTGAGCCAACGGGGCCTCGGATGATGCGGCCTGGTTGCAAGCGCCCAGGTGGAGAAGATCCGATGCTCTTGGTTGGCCGCGACATCGAGGAACTCGTAGCCCGTGCAAAAGACGACATGCCTGGCCTGTATGATTTCTCCTTTTGATGTCGCGGCGGCGTTCCAGTCATCGAGGCTGCGAACGTCGGTGATCTCAGTATCTCCTACGATCGCCACACCGTCTGCCTGCACCTTGCGCCACACGCCGGCGGTTAATTGTGCGGGGTTTGCCGACGCGGAGATGGTGGACTCGATCGCAGCGGTCCGCTTCAGTCCAAACTTTTCGCGCAGTTGCGCGGCATTGAAAAACACTGCTGAAATGCCAGCCTTTTCGCGTGCTTCCGCCTCTGTGGCGAGCGCTCTTGCACCATAGGCATTTCCAGCGAGGTAGAGCGAATTCTTCCGCTCGAGATGGCAGTCGATCCCAAGATTATCGACAAGCGAAGTTAGCGTTTCCACGGCCTTGGCGGAGCGCTGCCAAGCGCGCCGAGCTTTTGCTTGCCCAAGCCTCGCCGTGAGCCTATGCAACGGCATGTCGATCTCATGCTGGATCATCGCGGTGCTGGCCAGAGTGCTACCTTGCACCGGTTGCCGTCGATCAACGACGAGGATTGTCATGTTTCGTTTGGCAAGGGACAGGGCCATCAGCGCCCCTCCAATGCCGGCGCCGACAATCAGCACGTCGACGACGTTGGCGGGGATGCGCTGTTGAGCCGCGACCTGGATCTTCCGAGTGGTTGCCCATAATGGCTGGAAGGACCGCAGTTTGCGCTTGCGCGTAATTGTCTCCAATTCGTACTCCCATACGCGTCGTACTATGGGCAACAAGCGGCCAAGATCGGCAATGAACTCTCCCCCGTGCCGCGTCAGATAGGGGAGACATGAGAAGGACATGGGTGGGGTGGTCGACTAGTCAAGGTGCTCGGTCAAACGCTCGCCGGTCGAACCCGGCAGAGCTCCGACTTAAGGCTCCCCACCCTGAGCCTTTGCAAATCGGGCGAGGCGCGCGGGAAAAATCTCATGAGTTGCCTCGCCGGATCTCGTTTCTCGCGCGTTAAGCGATGCGGCGACATTGCAAGAGGTGTTTGGCATGCGGCTCTACCAATGCGATATCAGCGGGTTTCCGCTCTATTTCGACAATCATTTCAGCGTCGGGGCCAACAATGCGCCGGTCGGGTTTGTTGCAGACACATTGACGCTGCACACTCTCTTGGAAGCAGGCGAGGGTTTGTGGAGCATTCCCTCACGGCCTGGCGAAACCTGGCGGTTCTGTGCCAACGCAGCCATAGACGGGAGCAACTGGTTGGTTGCGGCCGACGATCCAATTCTTCTGGCAATTCCTGCACGTTACAATCGGCTCATCCCCAACACCAATACCCCGGAGGGCCTCGCAAGGTTTCATAGAATAGGCGCGGCCCAGCGCCATCTGTTCTATTCCATTCTGCGCTTTGGCCTTCCGTGTCCCGGAAGAGACGTCGACCCGGAGGGCGGCCTGGTCTTCGACTTTCTGGAAGATGCGATCAATGAAGGCGGCGGTGTCAGCCCTGCAATGACCGGGCACCGGAGCGGTCTGATCAGTCTTCGAGCGGCCGAGGCCGATGACATCGTTCGCGAGACCGTTCGTGTTTCGATGGGAGAGCCCTACCGAACCCTGCTTGGACACTTTCGCCACGAGATCGGTCACTTTTATTTTCAGCAATTGGTGCGAAAGGGCGCTTTGCTTGAAGAGGCACGTGCTCTCTTTGGTGACGAGCGCGAAGACTACGCAGCAGCGCTCCAAAAAAGCTACGACAACGGGCCAGTTGCGGACTGGCAGGATACCTTCATTTCCGCTTACGCAAGCAGCCACCCATCTGAAGATTTTGCCGAATGCTGGGCCCACCTGTTTCACATTGTCGATACGCTGGAGACGACCAGATCATTCGGGCTATCCATAGAGCCGTTAAGTCACCACGCCCTTGAAGTCGAGGTCGATTTCGACCCTTATCGGGCGGAGAATGCTCAGCAACTGGTGGACGCCTGGGTTCCGATCAGCCTGGCCCTTAACACCTTCCAGCGATCCATGGGCGAACGGGACATTTATCCGTTCGTTCTTTCGCCACCGGTCATAGCCAAACTCGATTTTATCAATCGGCTGATTGCGGAAGCGCGCCTTCAAACAGGTCGCCTTTAACCCGGATGCAAGGGCCGGGCGGGACGATGCGACGAAACGATATTGAGAGCCATGTTCCTGGCTACGGGATCGGGATTTTTCTTGTCTCCGTCACCATCCCGATACCTGATCTGCTGCGCGCGGACTTCAGCAAGAGGCCAGGGTGTGTCCACCCCTTGCGGGAACCAGCGTTCGAGATCGCTCACCCAGCGCTTCTTGAACATCTCTTGGTCCTTGAGGAGAGAGGCGTTCCCTTCAATTTCAATGAATGTGCCGGGCTTGCCGAGCAGGCTTGGACGGGCAGTATAGGTGAGACCAACCTGGGTTCCCGAACAATGTCGCCATAAGCTACGGTTCGCTAAAGCCGGTGGCAAAAATCCGGGATCGCCCCGCAGGCTCGTTGCGAAAGATCAATCCAGCACGCGTCCTTGAATGCATCGGGACATAGTCGAGTGTAATCTCGACCGTTTCGACAACAGTGTTTCCGGCCGTGATCTCGCCACGCACGACGACGTCGGCGGCAGTCCGGTCGGCCGCGTTTTCGACGTCGAACATGACAAGATATCCGCCGTCCCGGCTTGCGCTGCTGATCGTCTTGACTGACAGGTCCGGCGCTCCATCGCTCTGCGTCGCAGCTTCAAAGCCGACCCACCCGATCAGGGCGATCACAGCGATGGCTGAGACCGACCCGGTAAGCCATTCGATCCAGTGACCTTCGCCACTTTCGATCGAGCGGGATTTCGACGGTTTTGCCATAGATCACCTAGAGAATGAGCCGCGCTGCCGCGGCGCCGATTGCGCTTGGAAATGCAAGCACCACCGTGCTCATGATCGCCTGGGTCAGTTCGATGCCGTCCAGCCGATGAAACGTCCAGAGACAGTAGAAGCTGATCGCAAAGGCGACGGCGTAGCCGGGGAGCGTGAAGCGGATAAGGGCATGCCAAACGGGTGTGCCTTCTTCCAGTTCGTGTCCGCCCGAAAACGACAGCGCGTAGACAAAACCATGCATCAGCACGATGGACGAAACGATGAGTGCGATTGCGTGCCAGGGTGACATCTTGAAGGAAATCAGGATCATTTCCTCGGTCGGGGCGACATTCAATCCGAGAAACAAGGCGCCGACGGCCATCATGAAGAGCTCGCCGCCGTAGCCACTTTGCGCATCATCGTCGAGGGGGTCCTGTGCGTCCTCGTCATCATCGTCGCGCCCGCCCAATTCGCTGCGACCAAGCAACGCACCGATGCTGGCCGGAACCGTCTGAATGGCGATCATGCCTGCCGCCTCGGGTAGAGCGTGCCCGACGCTCAGAACGCCTAGGGCAGACAGCACGAAGGCGCTGGCCAACAGACCCAGGAAATAGGCAATGCTGGCATCGCGCACTGCCTCATGCCAGGTCGAAATATTTTCAAACCCGATCCGGCGCGCCAGGAGGATGAGCAAGGGGATGTTGACGAGGAGCAACAGAAGGAGCCTTGATCGGTCGATATAGAGCCCGAGTTCCCACATCTCCATCGTCAGGAACATGGGCAGCGCAAAGAGCAGTGCGCCAGCCAATCCGCGCGCCAGGCCCTTGGAAAATCGACTGTGGTCGAAATTGACATGCGTTTGCTTGATCGCCATTCCGGTCCCCTTTTCGGCTGCCATCTCAAAACGTCGACAAGCTCCGCAAGTTCCTGGGCTTGGCGGCACGGAACCCCTTTTGCGGCCGAAGTGAAAGGATGCGGTTGCTCAGCGCGCCACGATCCGTTTTCCTGATCTGGACCTTGTTCTCCAGCGAATCCAGGATGTCCTTCGCAGAAGTCGACATCACAAAGTTTCACGAATGGTCTGAAGCCCGCCGGGTGTAAACTGATCTCCAGCAACTTGCCCCGACGATATCGAGGCCGACCAGGAACGTACCGTCCTCAACGAGCTTCTGGTGCAGAGTTTCCGCGATTGTCAGCATCTCTTTCGTGACGTTGTTGACGAGAAGGGCGATGCGCACGGCTGCTCCTAGCTAAGGTCGGTCATTCCCGGATCGCGCCGGCTCAGCCGGCATACCAAGCCTGCGGAACATCGCACCAATCAGAGTGTTGGGCGCAGGAAAGGAGGAGGCTGGCGATGGTCTTGATCCTACCGGAGTTCGATTGCCGAGGCGGCGAGGGAGCCGACATCTCGGGCCTCGTTGCGTCTATCTGAATGCGGAGGCATTCTTGGAGACGCGAAACCTCACATTCAGGGTGCTTGGAAACAGCGTCGTTATTGAAGGGGCAGTCGATCTGCCCGGGGGGCGCAGACGTCGTTCAGCGGCTTGCTGAAAGTCTCGCCGACCCCGGCCGCGTCATCGTCAGGATCAATTGTCCGCCCGATTGAGGCGCGGCGGCTGAGATTCGAGCGGCGGGTGCTGCCGGGCAGAGCCCGGCCGCCTTTATTACCGGTCGACGGCCTCCTCAAAATATGGCCCCCCAAGGGAGGCCACCGGAGCGATGTACGTCAAACCAGACTTCGCCGCCTTGGTTCCCACCGGCGGCGTGTGGAGGGCCAGCAAGGGAACGTTTGATCGGCGCGCCGGTTGGGCGGGGCCTCAAGAGAGGGAGATACGCCATGCCCCGCGGAGATAAATCGAAGTACACCGACAAACAGGAACGCAAGGCGGACCATATCGCCGAAGGCTACGAAAAACGTGGCGTGTCGGAGAAGGAGGCGGAGCGCCGTGCCTGGGCCACTGTGAACAAGGACAGCGGCGGTGGCAACAAGTCCGGTTCGGGCCGCGGCCAGCCCGACACCAACGAATCCGCCAAAAAGGGCGGGCACGTCGGCGGTCGGGCTGCCGCGGGACGCCCTAAAGCTGAGCGCTCAGCATCCGCAAAGAAGGCCGCCGCAACGCGCAAGCGAAACGAGCACAGCACCCGTCACTAGTGCCATTGAGGCTCAGCTTGCCGCAATCGTGAAGTCATCGTTTGACGCAATCGTCAGCAGGGATTTTGGGCGGAACCGTGCGGACTTGGTACGGGTCTAAGGCAAGCCCCTTTCCAATCAGCCGACCCCGCAAAGCAAAACCGAATAGGCGCTCGGCTGCGTTGGTTCTCACTCATTTTTCCTCGGGCGCGATCGACGCTCCGCCTGAACCTGTGCCGAGCGAAGGTCGTGCGCCTACGAGCCAAGTCTTCCAAACCGCATTTTGTTCCCGTTCGGAACCATTGCAGCTGGGCGATGTTGGAGCGGCTCCACCACACCGTAAAGGAGGTTGCCATGCCAGAGAAGACGCTTGAAACGCTGTTTCATGATGGCCTGAAGGACATCTACTACGCTGAACGGCAGATCCTGAAAGCGCTGCCGAAGATGGCACGCGCGGCGCAACTGCCGGACAGCAAGGCAGCGTTCGAAAAGCACCGGGACGAAACCGAAGTCCATGTGGAACGCTTGCAACAGGTCTTTGAAATTTTCGGCAAGCGCGCCCAGGGAAAGACCTGCGAGGCCATTCAGGGAATTATTGCAGAGAGCGAGGAGATCATGGAGGAATTCAAGGGGAGCCCCGCACTTGACGCTGGCCTCATCTCGTCGGCCCAGGCGGTCGAGCACTATGAAATTTCTCGCTATGGCACTCTGAAGACCTGGGCCAAGCAGCTCGGGCTGCAAGAGGCGGTGTCGCTTCTCGATCAGACCCTGCAGGAAGAAGGCGCCACCGACAAGGCCCTTAGCAAGCTTGCGGTGACGGCGGCGAACATCAAGGCCGCTGCCTGATGGCGTTTGGACGCTTGAGGGCGCCGTCGCCTCCAAGCGTCCTTGCCGCTTCATCGAATATCAGTTTCAACTCTGTAGACCGCCCAAGGCGTAGTGATGAAGCGAGTGGTCCCAGGAGGTCCAGGTCTCGTCATCGAAAGTGACGAACGAGCGCAACTCGCAACGAAATGTAGGACGAAGATGGCTTCCGGCAAGAAGACGAGCGACCACCCCGCGAATAGGTTGGCGACGGACCCTCCGGGCGATCACGTTGGCGCCGGGTACGCGGAAATCGACGATATACCGAATCGTCTGCTGATACTCGCAAACAGGCTGCAAAAAGCCTTCGCTTCGCGTCGAGTTGTGGCCAATGCCCAACGCCCAAGCTTCAAGGAGAATCGAGGCGACCAGTGAAGTGAAGCGGATCGAGGATGAGAAATGATACGGGACTTGCAGCAACTGCGGGTACTGGTTGCAAGCATGAATTCATCGTCGCAAACGATATTGCGCCCCCGGGGCGACCCCACCGATTCCAGCCACCCACAAATCGGGGCGAAACGGGGGTCATGCTGGATTCTGGTATCCTGATCCGAAGTGTTTGTCCGTTCTGTTTAAGGAAGCGGTGGAGGCAATTTCAGGGAAGCGGAACGCCGCTCATCCGGTAGGCAAGCTCCTCGCGCGCTCGGCTGAGCCTGCTCTTGATCGTGCCGACAGCACAGTCGCAGATGTCGGCGGCTTCCTTGTAGCTCAGCCCATATCCAGCAACGAGGATCAGCACCTCTCGATGGTCGGGTGCCATAGTGTCGAGAGCGCTGCACAGTTCCACGGTTAAGACGCACCAGTCCTGCGGTGCCGGCATCGGGATCGGTAGCTCGGCGCAGTTAACGAGGCCCGGGGACTCGCGCCGGCGCAGCTTGTACTGAGTCCGGAAAGCGTTGTGCATGATGGTGAAAAGCCAGGACTTAAGATTGGTTCCCGGTTGGAAACCGTCAATGCCGCGCAGTGCTCGAAAAAGCGTTTCCTGCAGCAGATCATCCGCTTCGAAGCTCGACGACACAAAGGTGCGCGCAAAGGCCCTAAGCGCCGGAATGAGGTCAACAACCTGGCTCTCCAGCGGCCGAGACCGCTGGACCGTTTCGTGGACAGAAGGCATTGTAACTGCCTTTCGCAATAGCTGAATTTGCTCTTTCTAACAATGCGCGGTCGGCACTTAAGTTCCCGCTACAATGCAGAGGGCAGAAGCGACAGGCGCCCTTGCCTCCCGCATTCAGCGGGACAGATCAAAGCCCGGCAAGACCGCGGGTGCTAGAACAAGGCAGCCTTGATCTTCACGCGGGCGACATTGATACACAGAGGTTTGAATAAGCTAGAATGGCATCTATGCAACGGTGGTGCCTGCGCGTGCGCACGCTTTCTCGTCGCGTTCGACCGCTGTGTGCATCATGAACAGGCGTACCCATGGCAAGCAATTCAATTGTAACTGGTCACACAGCGACAGCTGGACGAAGGCGCATCGACGATACGAGCGAGGCAGGTCCCGCCGCTATCGCGGGCATTCCCGTCGTCGGAATCGGCGCGTCTGCCGGCGGCATCGAGGCGTTGGGCAACTTCTTCGACGCCATGCCGGCCGACAGCGGTTGTGCCTTCGTCGTGGTGCTGCATCTCGATCCGAAGCGCGAAAGCGAAATGGCCCGCATTCTGAGCAGCCACACCAGGATGCCGGTGGTACAGGTCGAGGACGGAATGACGCTCGTGCCTGACCACGTTTACGTCATCGCCCCCGACACCGATCTCAATTTGGCGGAAGGGGCATTGAAAGTATCAAGGCCGGCGGAGCCTCGCGGGCAGCGGCATCCCGTCGACGTGCTGTTTGCCTCGATCGCCGCGGAGCAGCGCGAGCGTTCGGTCGCGATCGTGCTTTCCGGGACAGGGAGCGACGGCACCGAAGGCCTGAAGGACATCCGAGCCGAAGGCGGCATGAGCCTGATACAAGCGCCGGAGACGGCCAAATTCGATGGCATGCCGAGGAGCGCGATCGCTGCCGGTCTTGCCGACCACGTTCTTGCGCCGGACAGAATGCCCGCGACCCTGATCGCCTACGTCAACCATGGCTACGTTTCCGATCCCGCCGAGGTAGAGACCGACCGCGCGAACGGGGAAGCGACGATCGAACAGATTCTGAAGGTCGTGCACGCTCGAAACGGGCACGATTTCGGCAACTACAAGCGCAACACACTGAGGCGGCGTATCCATCGTCGCATGGGGTTGAGGAACATCGACACGACCGCGGACTATCTCAACGATCTGCGGGCCAATCCGGACGAGGCCGCCGCTTTGGTGGCGGACCTGATGATCAGCGTTAGCGGGTTTTTCCGCGATCCCGAGGCATGGGAGGCACTCGCCAAACTTGTGATCGTCCCCCTCGTTGCAGGGCGCGAGAGCGGCGCACAGATTAGGGTCTGGGTTCCTGCCTGCGCCACGGGAGAAGAAGCCTACGCCGCCGCCATGCTGATAACCGAGCACGCCGAAGCTGCCGCAAAGCGCTTCGACCTGAAGGTCTTCGCCACGGACGCACAGGAGGACAATCTGCGCAAGGCGCGTGACGGCATCTATCCCGCCGCCGCCCTGGCAGGCTTTTCGCCCGAACGCCTCCGCCGCTTCTTCGAAAAGCTCGACGGCTCGTTCCAGGTCACCAAGGAGCTTCGCGATACGGTCGTGTTCGCCGCACAGAACCTGCTTCGCGATCCGCCGTTCTCGCGGCTCGACCTCATTTCCTGTCGCAATTTCCTGATTTATCTGGAGCCGGTGGCGCAGCAGCGCGTCATCGCCCAATGCCACTTCGCCTTGCGCCCGGACGGGCATCTGTTTTTAGGCAATGCCGAGACGATCGGGCGGCATGACGATCTCTTCGACACCATATCGAAGAAATGGCGCATCTATCGCCGCACTGGACCAACCCGGCACGATCTCATCGATTATCGGCCGCTGCGTGGATCCGCCAGCACCGGGGCCACGGGCGAGCCGCGCTCGGTACCATCGGAAACGGCGCCACTGGCTGAAATCGCACGCCGGGCCCTGCTGGAGCGCTACGCCCCTGCATCGGTGCTGATCGATCACAAGGGCCGCGTCGTCTATTTCCACGGAACGACACGCGACTACCTGGAGCAGCCCTCGGGACAGCCGACCAGAGATCTCATCGCCATGACGCGGGACGGACTGGGCCTCAAACTTCGCGGCGCGATACGCGAAGCCACGAGGGGCGACAAGACCGTCACGGCACATGCGCACGTACTTCAGAACGGATCTTCCCGTAGGATCGCCATGACCGTGATGCCGCTGCCCGTCTCGCCACAAGGCGGGAAACTGGCTCTGGTCAGCTTCGCGCCGGATGAGTCTGCTGCCGCATCCAACGACCCGCCTGTCCGCGATGCCATGGAAACGACGTCCGGCGAGCGAGCGCTTCAGGAGGAACTGATGTCGATGCGCGCCGAGCTGCGCGACACTATCGAGCACCTCGAGACCGCCAAACGAGGAGCTGAAGGCTTCAAACGAGGAAGCGATCTCGATGAACGAGGAACTTCAGTCCACCAACGAGGAGCTCGAAACCTCCAAGGAAGAGTTGCAGTCCTTCAACGAGGAACTGAATACCGTCAACAGCCAGCTCCAGCACAAGATCGTGGAACTGGAGCGCACCACCAACGATTTGAACAACCTGCTGGCGGGCTCGGAGACGGCAACGCTGTTTCTCGACGACGAATTGGCGATTACTTGGTTTGCGCCGGCGATGAAGGAGCTCTTCAATCTCGTGAGTTCCGACATCGGGCGGCCAATTACCCACTTCGCGCGGAAGTTCTCGGACGAAAACCTGCTGTCCGACGCGAAGACGGTGTTGAAAAAGCTCACGACCATCGAGGCCGAGGTTCGTGGTGACACCGGACGCTGGTACCTCAGGCGCATGCTCCCCTACCGCACGCGCGACAACCACATCGCCGGCGTGGTGATCACCTTCAGCGACATCACCGCGCGACGCAAGGCAGCCCAGGCCGTCGACGAGGCGCGGCGCTATGCCGAAGCGATCGTCAGGACGGTAAGGCAGCCCTTGATCGTCCTCGACGCCGAACAGCGCGTGGTCTCGGCCAATCCCGCCTTTTACGAACTGTTCAGGGTTTTGCCGAAAGACACCGACGGCAGGCTGCTCTATGCGCTCGGCAATGGGCAATGGGACATTCCGGCCCTGCGGACGCTCCTCGAGGAAGTGCTATCGAAGGATAAATCGGTAACCGACTACGAGGTCGAGCACGAATTTCGCGACCTCGGCCGGCGCAGCATGATGCTGAACGCCCGCCAACTCTCTGAAGGCGACGGCCGCGACGCGCTGATCCTGCTGGCCATCGAGGACATTACCGAACGCAGGGAGGCGGATGGTACGATTCGCGCCAGCGAGCAGCGCCTGAGGGATCTTGTCGGGTCGCTGCCGGGCGCGGTCTACACCACCGACGCCGCGGGCCGGCTCACCTCCTACAATCCGGCTGCTGCCGAATTGTGGGGCCGCACTCCGGAGCTGGGCACGGATGAATGGTGCGGATCCTGGCGCTTGTATCGACCGGACGGCGCGCCCTTGTCGCATGACGAGTGCCCCATGGCGGTCGCACTGAGGGAGAAGAGGCCGATACACGGTGCCGAAGCGGTGGCCGAGCGACCCGACGGCGTGCGCGTGCCTTTCCTGGCTTATCCGACGCCCTTGCGCGATGCTTCGGGCAAGGTCACCGGGGGCGTGAACATGCTGGTAGATATCACCGAGCGCAAGCAGGCCGAGGCGGTGGCGCAACGCCTCGCCGCGATCGTCGAATCATCGGACGATGCGATCACCAGCAAGTCCCTCGACGGCATCGTCAAAAGTTGGAACAGCGGAGCGGCCCGGCTGTTCGGCTATGCTGCCGATGAAGTTGTCGGCCGATCGATCATGACCCTGGTGCCCCCGGACCGCCACGACGAGGAGTTGGATATCCTGGAGCGCGTCCGAAGGGGCGAACACATTCAGCACTACGAGACGCTGCGCCAGCGGAAGGACGGGAGCGAGGTCTGGGTGTCGCTGACCATATCGCCGCTGAAGGATGCCGCAGGCATTGTCATCGGTGCCTCCACGATCGCGCGGGACATGACCGAGCGCCAGCGCGCCGACGAACACCGCAAAACGCTGATGGGGGAACTCAACCACCGCGTCAAGAACACGATGGCCGTTATTCAATCCATCGCGGCCCAGACGCTTGGCCACGCATCGACGCTAGAACAAGCCCGCGAGGCTTTCGGGTCGCGGCTGATCAATCTGTCCAAGGCGCACGACGTGCTGACGCGAGAGAGCTGGCAAAGCGCGGACCTGCGCGAAATCGTCGCCGATACCGTCGGGCCCCATGCCGGGGGAGAAAACCGCTTCGAGATCGAAGGGCCGAGGATCCGACTGTCGCCGAGTGCCGCGTTGGCGTTTGCCATGGCACTGCACGAGCTCAGCACAAATGCTGCGAAATACGGCGCGCTCACCTCGGAAAACGGTCACGTCCTGATCGCATGGCAACTCGAGGGCAACGGGGCCGAGCGGCAGCTCGTTCTGCGTTGGCAGGAGAGCGGCGGACCTCCGGTTGTTCAGCCAACACGCAAGGGTTTTGGCTCGCTCCTGATCGAACGGGCGCTGGCGTCGGAACTTCGAGGAGAGGTGCGCGTTGGGTACAAGTCCTCCGGCCTTGAGTGCACCATCGTTGCACCAATATCCGCTGGCGAAGAGTTGTTGGGAGGGCGAAGTGGCCCGAGCGGAGGCGAGGCGGATCCTGATCGTGGAGGATGAAGTTCTCGTCGCGCTAAACCTTGAGGACCTTCTCACAGGAATGGGACATTGTGTGGTGGCCTGCGCCACCCGACTCGACAAAGCAGTGCAACTCGCCACTCGCGCAGATATCGATTTTGCGTTTCTCGACATCAACCTGGGCGGCGAAACGTCCTTTTCCGCCGCCGCAATCTTGCGCCGGCGCAACATCCCGTTTGTCTTTGCCACCGGCTACGGCACAGATGGCCTTTCGGATGAATTTCGCGACACGCCCACGTTGCAGAAGCCCTATGAACCCCGAGAATTGAGGCGGGCACTTACGGAAGCTTGCGCGGGTGTGGCTGACTGACGTCGGCAATGCTATCGACACGCCTCTACGACGGATGATTGATCGGAAGTGCTCAATCATTGCGAGCGTCTGCCTTGCGCATGATCGCATGAGGTTCGGGGTCGACAGCGCGGCTGACCGCCACGAACGCGGCAATATCCAACCGGCGCTTCCCAAACTCAGACTTGGAGATGAACGTTTGCGGTTGCCCAACGCCCTGCCCAAGCTCGACTTGAGTGATGTTCGCGCGTTTCGGGTTGGAAGCCTTGGAGCCGAATTGATGCGATAACTGCCATCACATCCGAAGCCGGCTCGCCGTAGAAAGCCCCAAGTACAGGCCTATGCCGAATCCGAGCAAGCCGGCGGTACTTACAATTGCCGTTGCCGTACCGGGATTGTCGCGCGCGGCCCCTATCGCCCCTTGTCCCTGCTTGCGGACCGTTTGGACTGCGCTCCTGGCGAGTTCTGATGCCTCCTCGGTCGCTGAGCTGACTCGCGCACTGAAAGCTTGCCTCACCTCTTCGACCTGGGAACGCAAGTCGGCGATCTGATCTTCGATCGATTGCTGTGTATTACTAGCCATTATCCACCTGTTGGTTTGCAAACGCAAAATCGCTGGATGGCAGGTTTGTTCCCATCACAAATTCATTGTCCTGATCTTGGGTGTTTGCCGGGATGCCACGACATGGCAAAAACCGATGGGAGATTTATGGCATCAACCAGCGGAACGCCGGCGAGAAAGTCCGGTTAATGCCTGCGGCAACTAGGAGCTCTTCTACGAAGAGCATCCCGGATCAAACGGGGCAAGCTAAGGTGGGACCCAACCACCGATGATCGCCAATATCTCACCGGTGATGCAGCTGGAGCATGGGAGAGCCAAAAAAGACGTAGGCAGGAGTAATCTCCTCGGGCTGGGCTGGACGTTTCATCGGCACGTTGGCACCGAACTTCGATACATCCTGCGCCTCCTTGTCGCTGGGGCGGACCCGGCCCGCCCGCGTTCACCCGAATACCCTTTCGGTCGCTTTGCCAGAGACACGGGGAGGGATGCGGGTGCGGCTAGCGCATCAGTCCCGCCGCACGCAGCGCGTCCTCGATGGTCCGCCGAATGCCGTCCGTCGGTCCTGCTTGACGCGGGCTGTCACCATTGCTGCTTGAGATGGGCGCAGGGACGTCAATGTTGGCGCCATGCGACGCGTGGTTCAAAGCCGGTGCTAAAATTCCGAATGACCGCGCAATTTCCTCGGTCGACGAAATGCCAACGTCGAGCATATATGGCCCCGCCCGCCCGTAACCGCTTTTGACGTCGATTGGCGTGCCGTGGCCCATGCCCTTGACGCGATAGAGCTGAAGGCGTTCCGTCCCGTCAGCATCGACCCAGACCAGGCGTTCAAGCCGTGACCTTGGTTGGTCTGCCCGAGGGGACGCTCTTGTCTGGTGAATGCCCTGCCATTGCTCGACAATCGCGTCTGCGTTGGCGGAGTTGACGGTAGTGTCTTGGGTTCCCTGCCAGACCGATATTGAAGGCCAGGGACCCTTTGATTTGGACGCAGATCGAAGCAGGTTTTGAAGCGACTTTCCGTCGGGCATACCGTGCGCCCGCATACGGTCGAACGCCTGGGGTATCGTGTATGCAGTTCCATAGGGAAGGCCCGCTATGATTGCCCCGCCGGCAAAGACTTCGGGATAGGTCGCCAGCATCACATTCGCCATAGCGCCGCCTGCCGACAGGCCGGTGATATAGACCCGGCTGGCATCGATGCCGTAGCGCGCTTCGGCGGTCACGATCATCTGGTAGATTGAAAGGGCCTCGCCTCGGCCGCGCGCGATATCGTTCGGCTGGAACCAATTGAAGCAGAGATTGGCGTTGTTGCTGCGGGTCTGCTGAGGAAACAAAACGACAAAGCCGTGATCGTCGGCCAATTTGCTCCATCCAGATCCAGTATCATATGTCGCCGCCGTCTGGGTGCAGCCGTGCAACACCACGACAAGCGCCGGCCGCGGAACCACCGTGGATGGCACGTGAACTCTTGCCTCAAGCTCGCCGGGGTTCGATCCAAAGGCTTCGAATGGAGCCAGGAGGCTTTCACCCCGAGGGGCAGCTTGATTTGTGCGGAACTGCTTGAGCAAGGCGAGGGTGTTGGCCAGCGAGCGCATGACAAAATCTCCAGGCCGTAACGGCCAGGATGGCGATCATAGCGGCCTCAGGTAGCTTCAGGAATATATTGCTGCACTGCACAAGATAATGCTGCGGCGCAATGTTTCAATGGGAGATGCTTAAACTTGCAGGTGGCGACCCGGAACGGGGTGCTCAGAAAATGCATCAACCAAGCCAACGGTTGCTAAATGTGAGGGTGGCAACCGAGATCGGTTTCCCCTGCTCACCACCGAGACCGAAATCTCGGTACGATAGCCATCCTGCAGTTCGTCGCGTGCGTCGCACGATCTATTGTGAGGCACAGAGGTTTCCGTATTGATCACATAAGAAGCTCTCGTTGTTGGTTTCGGTTAAAGCTTGACCGCTGTCTCTCGGCCCCAGAGCCGGAGCTCGCGACAGGCCTGAATGAATGAATGAACTGCTTTCGGATCGCTGAGTGCAATCACTCCCTCGTCCAGTTCCGGGTCGACGCCTACGTGTTTCAGGAGCGGAAGCGCCTGGGGCGAGAATGCTATGAACTTGCAGTGGGCGAAGGCGTCGGAAACGAAATCGTGAGCCGCGGCTTCTTTTGTCAGCCGCTCAGCGCCGTTCTCGGAAAGGATCAGTGCTATTGCGTCGAAGAGGACGGACGGTCCGCCGTCGACCATGTGTTTGCCCTCTATCCAGCTGCCATCCGCTGCTTCTACGCCCCCAACCTTCGGTGCGACCACCTCCATGACGGCGCCCTCCTTTTCGATCGCCGACTGCAGTTTCTTAAGAAGTGCCGCGTCTGCGCCGGCAGTGACCAGCACGCCCACTTTCCGCCCGGCGAAGCTCTTGGGCCCGTTCCCAATGATACTGAGGGCCGGAGATGCCGGCAGGTCGTCGCGAGGCGGCACTGCCGCATCGGCAGGCTTAGGAAGCTTCTTGATACCAAGCTTGCCCGCGACCGTCGTGCCGAGCGTTTCATCGATATTGAGGAGATGGGCGACCATACGCTCGCGTATTACCGGATTCTCGCATTTGCTCAGCTCGAACGTAAGCGCCGTCACAATATGGCGTTGTTCCGTTGCGGTCTGACTGATGAAGAACTGCCGCGCTTGGCTATAATGGTCGGCGAAGCTTTGGGGACGGAGCCGGGCCTTCTGGCCTTCCTCTAACTTCGCGAATGTCGGGAATCCCTGTTGTGGACTTTCTCGCGGGCCCTCGCCCCACGAGTTCGGCTGGTAATTGACCCGTCCCACGGGATTGCGCGTGGCCATGTGGCCGTCCTGCTGGAAATGGTGGAACGGACACTTCGGCGCGTTGATCGGGATATGAGTAAAGTTCGGGCCGCCGAGACGCTTAAGCTGCGTGTCGAGGTAGGAAAAGTTGCGGCCCTGGAGCAGCGGGTCGTTTGAGAAGTCTATGCCGGGCGGTACGTTTTGTGTCATGAACGCCACCTGCTCGGTCTCGGCAAAGAAATTGTCGGGCATCCGGTCGAGCACTAGCCGGCCGACTGGTAGCGGCTCAACAATCTCCTCGGGGATGATCTTGGTCGGATCGAGCACGTCGAAGTCGAAGTTATCGGCAAAATTCTGGTCGAACAGCTGAAGGTTCAACTCCCATTCTGGGAAATCGCCGGAGCGGATCGCATTCCATAAGTCGCGTCGATGGAAATCCGGATCAGCCCCATTGATCTTGACCGCTTCATTCCAGACGACCGACTGCATGCCGAGTTTCGGCTTCCAAATGAACTTGACGAAGGTTGACTCGTCCTTCGCGTTGACCAGCCGGAAGGTATGAACCCCAAACCCCTGCATGAAACGGAAGGAACGGGGGATGGCGCGGTCCGACATCACCCACATGATCATGTGCATTGATTCCGGCGTCAGCGAAATGAAATCCCAGAAATTGTCATGGGCCGATTGCGCCTGCGGAAAGGCGCGGTCAGGCTCTGGCTTCACCGAGTGGATGACGTCGGGAAATTTGATTGCATCCTGAATGAAAAAGACTGGGATATTGTTGCCGACGAGGTCCCAGTTGCCTTCCTTCGTATAGAATTTAACTGCAAAGCCGCGCACGTCGCGCGCGAGATCGAACGAGCCTTTGGATCCTGCGACCGTCGAAAATCGCACAAAGACCGGCGTCTTCTCTCCGGCGCGTTGGAAGATGTCGGCGCGGGTGTGAGCCGCTAGCGATTCATAGGTCTCGAAGTATCCGTGGGCGCCGTAACCGCGCGCATGCACGACGCGCTCGGGAATGCGTTCGTGATCGAAATGGAAAATCTTCTCGCGGAAATGAAAATCCTCGATAAGCGCCGGTCCGCGCTCGCCGATTTTTAACGTATTCTGGTCATCGGAAACCGGTCCGCCCTGCGCTGTCGTCAGGACCTCCGCGTCGCCATCGGCGAACTGATGGAGTTCGCCGCCGTTTCCGCGTGCGAGCTTTTGATCATGGATCGTCGCGGGCTTGCCCGATGATTGCCTGGCAGATCTGGCCATCTCCATATTCCTTGAGAATGAGTGAAACGAATTCTGGACGTTCTCCCCAATCCCCAGAGAACGTGTAAGTTCCGAGCAGCCGTGCGTGTTGCGGCCGGCGCGACCTATTTCGCCCCCTACGCGGGTTAGATGGCGCGGGCAGACGATGTCTTTTCCGAACGAGGCCCGCCAGAAGGCCGGCGAGGGAGTCGCCACAGGCCACGAAGCAAGTTCTGGACGCGAAGGCGTGCGGAAGGTCCATCGGTACCGCTTTCTGTGTTTGTGGATTGCCGCCGTATCGCGATAGCCTTGGATCAAAACGACGCTGGTGATCACAATCGCTGCGACCGACAGCGCATAGGTGATGACTTGTGTGAAACCGAACGGCACCAGGTCGGTGCTGCCAGCCATCGACAGGCCGGTTAAGAGCGTTGGCACGCCGCCTCATGTGTCAGGGGCATGACCGCGCAAGTCATGGAACTGGAATGTGGATAGTTGGGGTATATCGCTGCCCTCGCCGGCATTTGCGGCTGGAGAGCCCTTCGCCCGAATCTCCTGGATTTCCGTGGCGAGATGATCGAGGTATTCGAGCGCTTCGTGAGTGGTGATCAAAGACGTCATACTGTCGTCCGTGCCGGCACGTGTCAGATCGTTTCTAGCTTTCTCCACGAGGTCATGGATGAACCGGTTTGGATCATCGCATTGGTCGGCAGCCCACCGCAACAATTCGCATAGCAATCTTTCGTTAACGCGCATTGCCGTAACGGCCTGGCTCAACATGAGGTTAATTTTCTGTACCTTCTCATCTTTGATCCTGCGGGCCATCGGAATTCTTCCTGATCTACTTCTGCGCCTGCCTGCTGCCGTTCCAAAGTCCAACGGCGAGGCGAATGCATTTGTTCCGCACCAGATTGCTGCTTGAGCGGCGAAGCTGGTGCCCCCTTCTGCATGGCGGCAGAGCGCCAGGGCGTGTTCCCTAAGTTGCAATAGAATAGCCCCACCTCCGCTTGAACCTCGGAGTTCTACCTTGATCCGAAGGATTTTGGATCATTGGCGAGCCAAACGCGCATGTTCCTCGAAGAGAAATGGCCCCGACGGGGCGTCGGGGCCAACGAGGCTGCATCATGGCATTGATGGGCTCCTACGCGGGGAAAGGGATTACCCCATGAAGCCCGGCTGGATCCTTGGGGGAGGATCATCGCCGGTCCTCAAACCACAGTCTCTAAAAGTGGTTCCCATGCGGAAAAAGAAACGGCCCCGTCCGGGGAGAGCGGGGCCTCGGCACGGAGTAGTGCCAATGGGCTCCATTCTGGGCATAGTGGATGGAGCCTCAGCCTAGATCCGGGGGGTAGTGGATCGTAGGCACGCAATGAACGCGCATCGTCAAAAAAGGTTCCGGATGTGGCGTCTAGGCCGGCGGCGGGCTGGATCCCATCTTCGCTCGAAGCGAGGCGGGGTCGCAAACGTCTTGATACAGTTGGATCAGCCGCGACGCGAGAAACTGCGCATCCTCGCAATCAGCCGGAAGTCTGTATTCTCTGAGAACCTCATCAAACACGGCCTGCAACTTTTCAAGGTCGCCAGGAAGCAGCATTCGAGAGTAGGCTGATAGCATTTTAACCCTCCAAGTTAGGGCGAGCGGCCAAACTCGCTCGCTAAGCCGTCCAGGCGGGACACTGAAGGATTGTACCTTTTTGGGTTAATCGCGCGAATCAAAGATCAATAGGCCCGGCTGCTAATTGCCGGCGGCTTGCGCCGTTGCTGGTGCCCGGCGCACCAGTCTAGGGGCCAGGGCATGAAAAGAAATGGCCCGCCGGGGTGACGAGGCCAGAGGCTACCTTCGGACTTCACTCGGGGGATTTGGTGAAGTCTGCCATGATCGCGAGCGGGGGTGGGACCACGACACGCCAAAAACGCACCTCCGACGCAAAGGTTCCTGCTGGCAGGGAGTGGACCGGCCCACAAGGACGACGATGGGGCCAAGCGAGTGCCTCGATGGACTTCGTTAGAGGAAAACGTACCGCTCTCGGAACGGCCACCGTCCCGGAATGTTCTCGTCTGGGACTGAAGTCCCATGGAAGAACCTGTTCCGCCGCGCCTAGGTTTGGGGATGCTCTCGATCCTCGACCCGATCGATCGAGGCGCCTCTGGCCCCCACTGTTGTCATCAGTGTCCCCGCTCGGTGTGGGGCCTATCGAGGTCGGATGCTCGCAGTTCGACCGGCTAGCGAAAGCCGGGCGCTGGTGTTTTTGCAAACCCACGGCCCGTCCACCGTCCCGAGCCTCAGGACTCGTCCCCGAAGTTCGAAGGACGGAGACATCCGCAGCGCACACGCCATCATCTTGCCGCTTTGCCGATAGTGTCGGCCATATGGGCTCCACGAAGGCCCATGGGAAGCGGCCTGCCGGTAGTTGAGTCCTTTGCGGTTTGATGCTCAAGTTCAGCATTGAGCTCCGCACCCACGATCAGCAGGGTCACTGACAACCAGAGCCATATGAGGAACCCGACAAGGCCGCCCAACGCACCGTAACTGGCTGCGTAGTCAGCAAGGTTGTTGAGATACCAGGCATAGCCCAGAGACATCACAATCCACGCGGATGTTGCGAAGACCGATCCCCACGTCAACCAGCGGAGTTTCGCCGGCTGGCGACTGGGACCGACACGATACACCACCGCCGCTCCCGTCAATGCGGCGACGACCACAAGGGACCAGCCAGCCAGGAGGACCACGGTTTCGTTCGTTGGATCAAGGAACGCAACTCGAAGTAGTGTGGATAGCACGGCGGTGATGACTATCATCAGGATGAGGGCGATCATGGCGCAGAGCGTAAAGACGATGGCAATGAGGTTGAGTCTGACAAATCCTCGCTTTTCGACTTCCTGGTACGCAACATTCATTGCGTCGAACAGCGCGAGCGTACCGTTTCGGGCACTCCAAAGGGCAACGGCGAAGCCGATGAAAAAAGCAAGGCTCAAGGTCGCGTCACGTATCTGCACGAGTGCGCGAACCTGGGTGGCGAGAATGTCGAAGGCCCCCGGGGGGAGGACGTAAGCGAGCGTTCTCAAGTGCTCCGCAATATCGACGGGATCGGCGAGCAGTCCGTAAAGGGCCACGATCGCGCCCAATGCTGGAAACAGCGCAAGAAGCAGATAAAACGTGACTCCAGCCGCGACGAGCGCGACCCGGTCACCGGACACTTCGTGTACGACGCGCCAAAGCACGTCATAGAGCCCCTTTCGAGGGATGTCCTCGGGAACATCGGCGCTGCGGCCGCGACTTTGGTCTGTATCTTCACTCAGAGGATAGAGAGGCTCGTCCTGCCTGGCGCGCAGAGTTCGCCCGTTTGATCGGTTGAGGCAAAGTGCGATCACCGCGATCGCACAAATGCTGACGGCGATTTGACGATCGGTAAATTTCAGGACCATCGAAGGTTCCTCTCGCTTTTCCTTTCTAATGCGCGCCACGCGAAGTGGATGCGGCGAAAACGTCGTGGCCAGTGCCGTCGGACCCCAAGGGCTCAGCGAGGCCGCGCGAGCGCGGTCCAGAGGTACCCCACGACGCCAGCCACAACGATTGCCGGAACGATGTGGCGTCTGAGCTTGTTTTCTACCGCTTGGACGACGACGTTCGCCTCAAGCACGGCCAGCCTCGAGGTTCCGGCCGCGATGGCTGCGAGTTCCGTGCTAAGCCGGATCACGTCTGTTCGCAAAGCCTCTAGCTGCGCCTCTCGAGTAGGATAGTAGGATCGGACGTCAGCGCTGCCTGATGTCGCACGATCACTCTCGTCGCTTGGCGTGTCGGCCAACTGCGATGCTTGGACAACGCTTTCATCATGTGTCTGATCCGTCATGGCCTGGCCCTCCTCTGGTTCCATTCAACCGAGGAGGATAACCGTTGTTCCACCATCGCGCTCCTGAGCCGCACCGAGCGCGCCGAAACCTGATGCTTTTGAGAGCCACTTTGACCTCGAAAGACCGGACGAGAGAACCCGTCGTTGCTGGCGGAGCCTGGCCGAACGCCCTCTTGGATCGCTTGCGTCGACCTAGTTCTTCTTCTTGGCGCGAGCCGCGGCCTTTGTCGTGAGCCGAAAATCGGCCATTTCCTGCGCCGTCAAATAATAGAGATGATCCGGAGGGGTTTCCAAAGCGTGGAACCAAAGGTTGGCAGAAATACCCATCGCGTCGAGATGGCGCGCGATCCGGGCAGTGGCGGACTGGGCTGCCGACATGGCTTCCTGTAGCGTCGGCCGATCATTGCTGTCGCTGAAGAGCTGATGCACGCCGACGACCGCGTCGGATTCCGCAAGGCGCTCGACTCCGCCTGACAGGATAATCGGGCATGAGGATGCGCACAGTGCTCTCGATGCCACTTTGGTGTTCAGCCGCTTTTCTCGGATCAGCCTGGAGATCGCCAATGCGTCGTCTACCGAGCCCCCCGGCGAGTTGAGCTCTACGGTTTTGATATATTCGCCGCGTTGTTCGACCTCGCGAGCAAATCGCAAGGCTGCGCCTAGGTCGAGCGTTCCTTCAGCAAGCAAGGAGCCCCCTGGACCAAGATTGAACGTCATGGGCTTGGCTAGATCTTCGATTGGGCTTGCCGGGTTTACCGTAGGCCGGTCCGGATCCGCCTTGGTTCCGGCAGGTGGTAAGAAGGGCATCGGGTGGGATGGATCGAAGGTTGGCAGCTGTCTCTTCGTTGCGATTTCGCGAACATCGATAAGGAGAAAGACCGTCGTCAACGCCAATAGCAGCAGGAAGGCCCCCCGCATTAAGGCGCCATCGTCCAGGCGGCTCAGCATCCTGATCGGTTCATCGATCCTCATTCGATCGATCCTTCGGACGTGTTCGTGGATCGAGACTGGTGATGTTGTTTGGTTCCTCTAGCCCTTTCTCCGGTTCCGGCTCCGCAACGGCCTGTTCGAGGTTTACCCCGTTATTCGTCAAGGCATGCCGCACTTCCAAAGCCTGCAAGAGTTCGGCCGCCGTGATGCGCTCCGCAAACGGCATGCTTTCCTCCTGTTTGCGGATTGCGCCATGGACGACGGCCAGAATGAAGACCAAGACGCCGGGCAGGAGATCGATGGAGACGGCGCCTGCCCAGGCGGGAATGAAGTCGGCGGCGTAGCGCAACACCGCTTCTGCAGATGACAATGGCACGAACCGGTGTTCCTTAACCGGTGTGCGCGCAAGGATCTCGTCGGCAGCCTCAGAAAGCACCTTCGACTGAGCCGCCACTGAAGCGCGCACGGTTGCCATTACTCTGTCCTGACGGTCGACAAGGTCTGCATCACCACCGTCAGCAACCGGAGCAATAAAGCCGAGAGAAAGATCGTCGGCCGCGCGACGGATCGAAGGTGCGATGGACGTCTGCCCGAGCGAGGCTATGACGCCTGTGAGCGCTACGACTTCCGAGGAGAATTGATCGGCGCGCGGCTCGATTGCACCGGGCGCCGAGACCAGGGTGCGCATAGCCTCCAGCCGCTTTTGTCCTTGATTGAACAAGGTCGTCACCTGCTCGCGTGAGGCGTTGATCCCGCTTTCGAGATCTTTCATCTGTGCTGACATTTGAGACAGCAGCTGCACGACGCTTCCTGAACCTGTTGTGCCGGTGAGGGCGCCCGATTGCCGTTCAGATTGAGCAAGCTGAGCAAACCGTTCGGATGCGCGCTGGATGTCGGGCAAAAGGCTTTGGGCGGCCAGCGCGTTCTGGTGGGCCTGGTCAAGGTCTGCCGTATAGTCTTCAACGGTTTCTGCAAGATGCTGCTCGAGCGCGGCAGAACCCGCGAGCGCCGCCGCATTCAGCCAGCTAGACATAGCCAGGATCATGGCCGCGCCAAGCGCCATGACGCCGAGCATGGAGGCGCGGCCCCTATGGGTGGTGATATGCGGATAGAAGCGGGCCATATAGGACCAAAAGGCGTAGATTCCGACCGAGACAGAAGCCGAGTAGATGACCGCAGCAAAGAACACCGCAGTCGGCGAGCCATCCAGGATGCTGCGTACACCGAGGTATGTGTAGACGCCTGAGGCAAGGGCAAGAACTGCTACGGCAAACCGCGTCATCGTCTCGACGGCAGCGACCCCGTCGTGCAAACGTTGGGATGCGCCGGTCGCCATGGTCAGCTCTCCGCAAAAGGAATGTATTCCTTAAAAGAGTATGAAGAAACGGGCGGAATAAAGGCCGGATTCTTCGCCGTGACGTCGGGGTTCGCATCAGACCATGAAGAATTGGATGCAGATCTCCTGTCCAAAAACAGGTTAGCAATGCGCGCGAACATTGGGTGAGGCGGTTATGGCCAAGCAGGAAGGGATCCTCGGCCGAAATTCAATCTGTCCAGGCGTACACAACAAACAACGCCAACCCGATCAAGATCAGGCCGAGGCCGAGCGCGTTTCTGGGCAAGCCGAGAAAGCGCAAACCCTGCCCTTTGGGTTCAAGTGTCGGCTTTGTGTCCTGTGGATCGCTGAGAGGGCGTCGGCTAAGCGCCGCCCATGCCATACATACGACGCCAAATGTCACACACGTGGCTGCTATCAGGACCGTTATCGACATGTGTGTCGCCTCCCATCGGACTACTCGATCCCGACCGTCCGCCGTTGTTGGAGACTAGTCACCAGCAACGGGTGGCAGGAAGACAGCTTGCGGGGCGCCATCTCCCAGGAGCGCTCCGCCCACGGCCAAATAAACCAGAACAGCACAAAGCCCGAACAGGATGAGCCAAACAGGAAACATCCCGGATGCTCGTTCTTCAGGTGAACCATAGTCGTTTCGTCGCCACATCGCTCTTCCCATTCGTACTGAAGAAGAACGAGGCTGCCAGCGACATGTTCCACGATGCGCAGCGCGCCTTGGAACCAGGAAAACTCGCGAGGCACTCGTCCAGACCCTCTTTCTTCACCGAGATGGCTCGCCACGGGAACAAGGTTTCCAGTAGCTGAGTAACCGGGGCAGAGCGGCTATGTGGTGCAACGAACTCCAATGCCAGGTCTCGATGACTTGGAACCCGACTTTCCTGCTTGTCGGTGCGATGCGGTTTTCGTGCGCAAATTGGCGTTGTCAGGTCAATGGCTTGTTGCCGTGGGGTCCCGAGCGCGCATGGTAGTGGGCAGCAACCGCTGACGTTGCCATGCCAGCCTCCAAACACGCACCGATGAAGGCATCTCGGGCGACCGCTGCTGGAACGGAGCGATTCAACGCACAGCGGCACGTTATCATGGCTCGTTCATAGCCTTGTCCGTGCCGTATCGGCCATTCATGTTCCAGAAAATCCAGCGCGTCGTAGACCGATGCGAAAATGCGGTTCGATCCTGACTGCAAACGAACAGATAACGGGACCGCCCAAGGTATCTCAGGAAGGCGCATAATGTCCTCCTTCCGCAGGTTAACGGATTGAAAAATTAACATAAATTAGAAATGAAATTATATAGCGACAAGCCCCATCCTTCAACGTTGATACAGTAGTCATCTCGGGGGACAGGCCTAGTACATTCGCCGTACGGATTGCGAGAACGCGGTGAGGGAACCTAGTGCCGGCCTCCGGCCATGGGCTATCGCGAGATGTCCGCGGCGGACTACGGAAGGACGATGGAGCTTGTCTGATCGCTGCCGCGCAAACCGCCTCCGGATGCAGGTAAGCAGCGATCAAGGAATACTCGGCGCTTTTGTGGCGGGCACCGAGTGTCACGAGATCCGGGGTCGTCATTTGAGCAGGTTGATATATTAGCAAAACCGTACCGGAATTGCCGAAAGCGACCTTCCTTGCGGGGACCTTTGTTCGTATCTGAGTGCATCGGCTCGGCCGATGGACTTTTTCTTCCCCGCGTTCAGAGAGCCATCTGGGTGCGAACGTTGCCCCGCCTTCCCCGGCGGGGCTTTCTTTTCAATTTCCGCTTGGCGATTGTCGGAGCGCGAAGATCTCCGCGTCGGTCGGCAGCGCCAAGGCGCGAGGAACCTGATCAACCGCGAGGCGTGAAAAAGCATGAGAAAGCTGGTCGCAGGGAAGCTCCATGGCATTTATGTCACCGAGGCGAACCTCAACTATCATGGGTCGATAACTCTTGACCCGGACCACTGTGAGGAGGCCGGCATCTTGCCGATGGAGTTCGTCGAGATCTGGAACAAGAATTCCGGCGCGCGCATCTCCACTTACGTCATCCTCGGTGAGCGCGGATCCAGGTGCTGCATCCTCAATGGTGCGGCCGCAAGGACCTGCCAGCCCGGCGACCAGATCATCATATGCAACTCGGTCTACCTCGACGAAAGCCGGCTTACTTCCTTAAAGCCGAAAGTGCTGACCTTCGACGAGAACAACCACGTGCAGGATCGCCTCTGCTACTCGGTGGGGGTCGATGCATCGAGCAAATACACCTTCGAAATCCTCGGCGAGGCTGAGACGGCGTTGCCCATACCGCTCATGGTGTCCGGTAGCTGATGGTTCGCTGAGAGTCCGCAAGCATGTCAGGCCCCGTGGTCTCTGGCGCGGCCGGCCTTTTGCGTCTTCCTCAAAGCGCTAATGAGAACTGCGGCGCGCTTTCGAGTTTGGCTGGTTCAAGCGACGACAGGGTCACGCCCAGCAACCGGATGCCTTTCGGAGCAGGGAAGAGCGGAGACAACAGCATCGTCATGACCGCGGCAAGCTCGGCGGCACTCGCGATCGGTGCTGCAGTTGTCTTGCTTCGCGTGATCTGCGTGAAATCCGCCCACTTTACCTTGAGCGTAGCGGTCTTGGCGCGAATGCCGCTCGCCTCGCAATAGCGCCAGACCTTTTCGATCAGCGGTTCGAGACCGGCTCGCGCGGTTTCAAAATCGTGGACGTCCACTAAGAACGTGTCTTCCGCACCGATGGACTTGCGCACCCGGTCGGCCTTCACCTGGCGCTCGTCGATACCGCGGGCGATCCAGTAGAAGTAAGGCCCTGATTTTCCGAAGTGTTGCTGCAGGAAGGCGATATCGTGAGCCTTCAGATCGGCGCCCGTTTCGATGCCGAGCTTGTGCATGCGCTCGGCGGTTGCCGGGCCGACGCCATGGAATTTCTTGACGGGCAGCGCCTCGACGAAAGCCGGACCGTTCTTCGGGGTGATGACGAAGAGGCCGTCCGGCTTCCTCTGGTCGGAAGCCATCTTGGCAAGGAACTTGTTGTAGGAAACGCCGGCCGAAGCGGTCAAGCCTGTCCTTGCCCTGATCTTTGCGCGGATCTCCTCGGCGATCTCGGTCGCAACCTCCATTCCCTTGAGGTTCTCGGTAACATCCAGATAGGCCTCGTCGAGCGAGAGCGGTTCGATCAATGGTGTGTATTCGGCAAAGATCGCGTGGATCTGCTGTGAGACTGCGCGGTAAGCATCGAACCGCGGCCTCACGAAAACCAGATCCGGGCATTTCCGCTTGGCGGTGACGGACGGCATGGCCGAATGGACGCCGTACTTGCGCGCCTCATAGCTCGCGGCTGCCACCACGCCGCGGGCCTCGCCAAAGCCGACGGCGATCGGAAGCCCGCGAAGCTCGGGATTGTCCCGCTGCTCCACCGAGGCGTAGAAGGCATCCATATCGACATGGATGATCTTGCGCGGCTGCCTGAAAGTATCTGTCACGGTTGGCTCACAGCAATAGTTCCTCGCCCGGCGATGGCGCAGGCGGCTCGACGACAACAAGCATGTTGCCCGGAAGCGGCCGCTGCAGGTGCTTCACCTCATCCCAGGATCCGGTGAGCCACAGGTCGACCTCTTCAGGTGTGGTCAGGATCACCGGCATGGCCTTTTGATGGATCGGCGCGACGATCTCGTTCGGGGATGTGGTGAGGAAGCCGAAAAGCTCATATTCGCGCTCACCATAGCGCACGCGCCTGACACCCTTCCACGGTGTCCAGAAGCCGGCGAAGAACATCAGCGGCCGCTCTTTGTTGCCGGCAAACCAGGCGTTCGGGATTTTCCCGCCGGGAACTAAGCTTGCCGGATCCGGCTCGGCAAAGGAGGTGAAGGGTACGACGCAGCGACTGGTCGGCCCGAGCCAGCGTCTCCAGTGCGGAGAGGTGACGTTTCGGATGTTGGTGACGCCTGGATCGTAGTTCTTCACGAAAGCCGGCGGCGAGGGCATGCCCCAGGTGACACGCGTGATCTCGCGTTGACCGTCGTCGCCGATGCGAACAACCGGCGCCTGGTAGCCGGGATAAACGTCATAGGATGGCTGGTTCCAGCCGGCCTTGTCGCGGAAGGCTTTGGTGAATGCGATCACGGCATCGCGTGTCGTCGTGATGTTGTAGAGATTGCACACGGGCTCTGATCCTCCGCTTTTCTCATCGTCCTTCATACCAGCGCCCGCGCGCCTCTGTCGCCGTTCCCGGCGGCCGACGCATCCGTCTGCGCGAGGCCGCGTCTCCGTGCGGATCGCAATCAACAGGCTCTTTTCTGAACTTCGTTGACTCGCAACCCAAATAGGAACAAATAGAGAACATATCAACAGGAAGCGCTAATGCATAGCCCTGAGGAGTTGTTCCTTCCAAAATGTCCCGTCCAGTCGACAATATCGTCGTCTCAGCACTTCGCGAGCGCATCCAGCGCCTCGAGGGCACGAGCGGCCGTGGACGGCAGGTCCTGCCGTTTGGTGTCGTCGAGATTGATCGGCGCTTGCCGGGCGGCGGGCTCACACTCGGTTCGTTGCATGAGGTCGCCGGCGGCGGCAACGGTGCAATCGACGGCGCTGCAGCCGCCCTCTTTTCGGCGGGCATTGCCGCCCGCTCGAAGGGCAAGGTGCTCTGGTGCGTGACGCGGCCGGATCTCTTCGCGCCGGCGCTGGCTCAAGTAGGTCTTTCGCCGAGCCGCGTCATCTATGTGGAGGCCGGCGACGAAAAGGCGCTTCTCGCCTGCATGGAAGAAGGGCTTCGCCACGGCGGACTTGGGGCCGTCGTCGGCGAACTCGCCCGCCTTTCGATGACCTCTTCACGCCGCTTGCAGCTTGCGGCCGAAAGCTCAGGCACGATGGGTATCGCGATCCGCCGCTGGCGACGACAGGCCGAGGCTTCGGATTTCGGGCAGCCGACGGCATCGGTCACGCGCTGGCGGGTGTCCGTCCTGCCGTCGGCCCCCTTGCCGGTTCCAGGCGTCGGCCGCGCGCGTTGGCTGGTCGAACTTATCCGCTGCCGCGCCGGCGAAAGTGCAGATTTCGAAGTGGAGGCCCCAGATGCCAAGGGTCGTATCGCTCTTCCTCCCGAGCTGGTCCACGGATCGCCTGAGGCGCAAGCTCGGCGACGCAGCGCCACCGGCTGAAACGCCTCTCGTCCTCGTCGGTCGCGAAAAACGCCGGCGCGTGGTGCTCTCGGCGAATGCTGCGGCGATAGCCGCTAACCTGAGGCCGGGCATGGCTGCCACGAAGGCCCAGGCGCTCGTCACAAATCTTGTCGTCATGGACGCCGATCCGGCGGCTGATGCAGAAGCGCTCGAACGCCTGGCGCTCTGGGCGCTGCAGCGCTACGCGCCGATCGTCGCTGCCGACCCGCCCGACGGCTTGGTGATCGACACGACCGGTGCCGATCACCTGCATGGCGGCGAAGACCTGATGCTTTCGGGCATGGTCAACCGATTCTTCGGATCCGGCATCGAAGCACGGGCTGCCGTTGCCGATACGTTGGGGGGCGGCCCATGCCGGCGCCCGGTTTCTCGCTCATCCGACGCTTGTCATCGCGCCGTGCGCGCAGGAGGACATCATCCAGAACCTACCGATCGCAGCGCTGCGCCTCGATCCGGCAATCGTTCATGGCCTTCGCGTGCTTGGCTTCAACACGATCGGCGAGGTGGCCGGCGTGCCGCGGGCGCCGCTTGCTCTCCGATTTGGACCCGAGCTTGGCCGTCGTCTCGACCAGGCCCTGGGAAAGACTGTCGAACCGATCGACCCGGTGCGCACGCCCGATCTCATCGAGGTTCGCCGCTCCTTTGGTGAACCAATTGCGGCTGCCGAGACCATCGCGCGCTATACAGCCAAGCTGGTGCTCATGCTCTGTCGGGTACTGGAAGAAAAGGGTCTTGGCGCGCGTCGCGTCGATCTTCTCTTCCATCGCGTCGACAACACCTACCAGGCGATCCGCGCAGGTACCGCGACCCCTGTTCGCGACGCCAAGCGCTTGACGCGGCTTATTACCGATCGGATCGAAACGATCGACCCTGGCTTCGGGATCGAGATCATGTCGCTGACGGCAACCCAGGCCGAACCGCTTGTGGCGAGCCAGATCATCTCTTCGCTGGTCGATGAGCCGGACGCCGATGTTTCCGGCCTGATCGACATCTTGGGAAACCGTATCGGCGCACGTCGGCTCTATCGCTTTGCACCGGTTGCAAGCGACGTGCCCGAGCGCTCCATCAACCGCATCGCGCCGATGGCGCCGGACGAAGGCCAGACCTGGCCCGGCCATTGGCCAAGGCCGGTGCGCCTGCTTGTCCATCCCGAACCGATCGAGACGATGGCGCTGCTTCCCGATCATCCGCCGGTCAGCTTCACCTGGCGCGGCGTGCGCCGGCGGGTGAGACGCGCCGATGGGCCGGAGCGCGTCTTCGGCGAGTGGTGGAAACGTGACGCCGAGCTCGTCGCCGTGCGCGACTATTTCCAGGTCGAGGACGACGCCGGCGAGCGCTACTGGATATATCGCGCAGGCGACGGCGAACACAGCGAGACCGGCAGCCACCAATGGTTCCTGCACGGGATCTTCGGATGACGACGCCGCGCTATGCCGAGCTGCAGGCTACCTCCCATTTCTCATTCCTGCGCGGTGCTTCCTCCTGTGAAGAGCTGTTTCAATGCGCAGCAGCGCTCGGCATCGAGGCGCTGGCGGTGGCCGACCGCAACAGTCTTGCCGGCATCGTGCGCGCCCATCAGGCGGCCAAGGATGCTGGCGTTCGGCTGGTCGTCGGCTGCCGCCTCGATCTTGAAGGCGACCTCTCGGTGCTCGTCTATCCGACAGACCGGCCGGCCTATGCGCGACTTTGCCGGCTGCTGTCGCTCGGCAAGAAGCGCGGCGGCAAGGCGAAATGCCGGCTCGACTGGTCCGATCTCGTTGCCTATGGCGAAGGACTGATCGCCGTCCTCATTCCCGATGCTGCTGATGAGGACTGCGCGTTGCGCCTACGGCGTCTGAAGGAAGCGTTTGGCGATCGTTCTTACTTGGCGCTGACGCTGCGCCGCCGGCCGAACGACCAGTTGCGGCTTCACCAGCTTTCCAACATGGCGATTTCGATCGGGGTGCCGACGGTCGTCACCAATGATGCGCTGTTTCATGTGCCCGAGCGCCGCATCCTGCAGGATGTCGTCACCTGCATTCGACACAACATCACAATCGACGAGGCCGGTTTCCGCCGCGAGCGGCACGCCGACCGCTACCTGAAGCCGCCCGAAGAAATGGCGCGCCTCTTTGCGCGCTACCCCGAAGCCCTGGGCCGCACCATCGAGATCATGGAGCGGTGCCGCTTTTCGCTCGACGAGCTCGCCTATCAATATCCGGAGGAGCGATCCAACCCGGAGCTGACGGCGCAACAGACGCTGGCGCAACTCACCTGGGAGGGCGCTGCCTGGCGCTATCCCGAAGGGTTGCCGGCCAAGGTCCGAAAGAACCTCGAGCACGAACTTCGACTAATCGAGAAGCTTCAATATGCGCCCTACTTCCTGACGGTGAACGCGATCGTACGTTTTGCCCGTTCAAGAGACATTCTCTGCCAGGGCAGGGGATCGGCTGCCAATTCGTCCATCTGCTATGTGCTTGGTATTACTTCGATCGACCCTGACATAAACGACCTTCTCTTCGAGCGCTTTGTTTCCGAGGAGCGGCGCGAGCCGCCTGACATCGACGTCGACTTCGAGCACGAGCGCCGCGAGATCGTGATGCAATGGGTGTTCGAGACCTATGGCCGCGATCACGCGGCCCTTTGCTCGACGGTTATCCGCTACCGGTCGAAGGGCGCCATTCGGGATGTCGGCAAGGCGCTTGGGCTGCCTGAGGACATGACGAAGATGCTGTCGTCACAGGTCTGGGGCTGGGGCGAGGACGTCGGCGAGAAACATGCCGAGGAGCTCAATCTCAATCTTTCTGACCGGCGATTGCGCCTGACGCTGGACCTGGCACGGCAGCTGATGGGAGCACCTCGCCACCTGTCGCAGCATCCGGGCGGCTTCGTTTTGACCCATGACCGCCTCGACGAACTCGTCCCGATCGAGCCGGCCGCCATGGCCGACCGTCAGGTCATCGAATGGGACAAGGACGATATCGATATCCTCAAGTTCATGAAGGTCGATTGCCTGGCGCTCGGCATGCTCTCCTGCATGAAGCGCGGCTTTGATCTTCTCGCCCTGCACAAGGGCATCAATCTCGATCTCGCGAGCATCCCGGCCGAAGACCCGCGCACCTACGCGATGATCAGGCGTGCCGACACGCTCGGCACCTTCCAGATCGAGAGCCGCGCGCAGATGTCGATGCTGCCGAGGATCAAGCCGCGCACCTTCTATGACCTCGTTATCGAGGTGGCGATCGTGCGGCCCGGCCCGATCCAGGGCGACATGGTGCATCCCTATCTTCGTCGGCGCGAGGGAAAAGAGGCGGTTGTCTATCCGAAGCCGGAACTGGAGCAGGTTCTTGGCAAGACGCTCGGCGTGCCGCTCTTCCAGGAACAGGCGATGCGGGTCGCGATCGAGTGCGCCGGCTTCAAGCCCGGAGAAGCCGATCAGCTCAGGCGCGCCATGGCGACCTTCAAGCATACAGGTGGTGTCTCGAAGTTCGGCGAGAAGCTTGTCCGGGGCATGGTCGCAAACGGCTATGAACCGGACTTTGCCGTGAAGACCTTCAAGCAGCTCGAAGGGTTCGGAAGCTACGGCTTTCCTGAAAGCCACGCCGCCTCCTTTGCGCTGATTGCCTATGCTTCTTCCTGGCTGAAATGCTGGCATCCGGACGTATTCTGTGCGGCTCTCCTCAATGCTCAGCCGATGGGATTTTACGCCCCGGCCCAGATCGTGCGGGATGCGCGCGACCACAGTGTCGAAGTCCGCCCGGTTTGTGTGAACGCCAGCCGCTGGGATTGCACGCTCGAGGCAACGGCCGATGAAAGCCGTCTTGCCGTTCGTCTCGGCTTTCGCATGATCAAGGGGCTCGCGAACACCGATGCTGCGGCAATAGTTGCCGCGCGCGAGGAACGATCTTTCGAGAGCGTCGACGATCTCTGGCGCCGGGCAGGCGTGCCGGCTGCCTCGCTCGTCGAGCTTGCCGAAGCCGACGCCTTCCAACCTTCGCTGGGGCTTGCGCGGCGCGAGGCGCTATGGGCGATCAAGGCATTGCGCGACGAGCCGCTGCCGCTCTTTGCCGCCGCTTCGGCCCGTGAAAGCCGGACTGTCGCCGAACTCGATGAACCCTTTGTGGCGCTGAGGCCCATGACTTCGGGTGCGGAGGTGGTGGAGGACTATGGGCATGTCGGGCTGACGCTGCGCAACCATCCGCTCTCGTTCCTGCGCGCTGATCTTTCGAAACGTCGCATCATCACCTGCCGCGACGCGATGCTGACGCGCGACGGAAAATGGTTGGAAGCCGCGGGCTTGGTGCTCGTCCGCCAGCGGCCGGGCTCGGCCAAGGGTGTGATGTTCATCACCATCGAGGATGAGACCGGCATTGCCAACCTCGTCATCTGGGCAAAGACCTTCGAGAAGTATCGCCGCGTGGTGCTTGGTGCAGGCATGCTCGGCGTCTATGGCCGTATCCAGCGGGAAGGCGAGGTGGTGCATCTCGTCGCCCATCGGCTGACCGATCTATCCGCAGAGCTTGCCAGCGTCGGCGATCGGGATGCCGGCTTTCCGCTTCCGCATGGGCGAGGTGACGAGTTTCATCATGGGGCGCCGACGCCCGATCCGCGCGGGCTGCCGAAAGGGCCGCGGCCTCGCGACATCGTGGATCCCTATCTGCATCTCGATGCGATCAAGGTGAAGACGCGGGACTTTCGGTGAGGGGAAAGTTGACCCTTCGCAGGACGACGACTCGTATCCTTTCAAGTCGGGCGAAACGCGGCCGCGTCAGTCGAGGCCGACAATCTTCGCTGGCGCGAAGGTTTGGAAAGTTTTCATACCGGAAATCATGCCGGATTTGAAAAGAGGTGTGCCGACAGCGCCCTTCAGCATTCCCTCTCTTTCTTGATGTAGGTGAACGCAACACACCGGTCATTGTCGATGCAGGCCAGTAGGCACTGCAAAGGCGTTGCGTTCAAAATATACGCACGGACCCCCAGATCGCCTTCAGGTAGATCGAACCGCGCCTTCTTCGGATCGATCAGCCCTTGGCAGCCCTCGATGTAGGCCTCCACGGCTGCTAACTTCTGCTTCTCCGAATCCTTCATATCAACTCAAAAAGTGGCATCCAACTTTTTGGGGTCAGTTCAACTATCCGGCTCCAGACCGTGCGCTTCTGCGCGCTCATTACGCCAAGCTTGCGCTATTTGCGCGCGGCGGCTTCTTGGAGTCTCGAGCGGTCATGTTCGGCGCACATCGCGAGATGTTCTCGTTTCATGCGTCCGAAGTCGCAGAATGTCGGGAACGAGGGGCAGAGAGGCCGCAAGCGCAGCCTCTCACTGTTGATGGTCAGTTTAGGGTGAAATCCTACCGCCACCGGACTTGGTCTTGACCATCCACGGCAGAACCGCGGGAGCTTTCGCGAGTATGCCCTTCTTCTTCGCGAAGGAGCGGAATGCGTCTCGCGCCACCCGAACGGGCTTGTGCCCGTCATGGGCCAGATAGCACGTCTTCAGGGTCGCGTCGTGGATGATGTCGCGATCTCCTTTGGACCACTCTCAAGGAAATCGATCGCGTCGTCGAGATTGGTGATTTCGAGGACCAGATCCTTCCTTTCACGCAGGTAAACTGGCCGGTCAAACATCTTCGTGTGCATTTCTACCTCACTGAATTCGCGGGTTTTCAACAAGGAAGTGGAGTTGCCCCATAAAAACCGGACAGGATCAGGTTTCTGTTTGACGGTTTAAGAACTCGCGCGGTGATCGATATCC
>NZ_JBWKZT010000020.1:0-108665 GCF_059424735.1 Ensifer sp. GW101-20A05
TATCGTGAGATCCGGCGCAACACCTTCCACGATCGCGAGCTGCCCGACTATAGCGGCTACTTCCCAACGGTTGCTGACGAGATCCGCAAGGAGCGGCGGCAGCGTTTGAGGAAGCTTGTGCGGCACCCGCAATTGCGCGAACTGGTGATCGAGCAGTTGAAGGCGCTGTGGTCCCCGGAACAGATCGCCGGTCGTCTGCTCGCCGATGGCGTGAGCGCCGTGCGGGTCTGCACCGAGACGATCTATCGCTTCATCTACGGCAAGGAAGATCAGGCGCTGGAGCTCTATCAGCATCTGGCGGAAGGTCGCCGCAAACGCCGCTCCCGCGGCTCGAGGAAACCCCGCGACGGCACTTTTCCTGCTGCTTGCAGGATATCGCAACGTCCTGATTTCATTGGTGATCGTTCGCAGTTCGGGCATTGGGAAGGCGACTTGTTGATCTTCCAACGTGACTTGGGCAACGCCAACGTCACGTCCTTGGTTGAGCGCAAGAGCCGCTACACCGTCATGATCAAGAACCCCAGCCGGCACTCACGACCGATCATGGACAAGATCATCGAAACGTTCTCTCCCTTGCCAGCCTTTGCCCGGCAGAGCTTCACCTTTGATCGCGGCACGGAGTTCGCCGGCTTCAGGGCTTTGGAAGATGGCATCGGCGCGCGCAGCTGGTTCTGCGACCCCAGCGCGCCGTGGCAGAAAGGCGCGGTGGAGAACGCCAACAAGCGCATCCGCCGCTTCATGCCAGGCGATACCGACCTTGCAGGCGTGTCGCAACGCAAGCTCATCCAGCTTGCTCGCCATCTCAACGACCAGCCGCGAAAGTGCCTCGACTACAGAACACCGGCCGAAGTGTTCCGGGCACATTTGCAAGAGGGAGGCTGAACCCCTACCCTGAAAATCGGCGTGTTGCACTTCAGTTAGGATCTCCCCCGCAAAGTTAAAGTGTCCTGATCCTGCAAGGTTGGAATGTCACTCTCCCCGGGGTTTTGATGACCTGGGAGATTTCAGCTTGCGGCGCCCCATAGCAGGCTTGCGCCCGTGCCAAGCAAAAGCGCGTCCATAACGTGCCTGAACGTTTCAGGTGTGAGGCGAAGAAGAAACGGCTTGGCCAGCAGCGAACCAACCATCAACGATCCGCCGACCGTCAATCCCTTTGCCAGCGTGGCAAACGGCAGCGCGCCGAAACTCTGGAATGTGAGCGTCTTGGTGATGTAGATCGTCAGCGAGGCTGCGGCTTCGGTGCCAATGAAGCTCCCCTTCGTCAATCCATACCCCAGGAACACCGGAACGGATATGGGGCCGGTAGAAACAACGATACCCGTCAGGAAGCCGATGATGGCTCCGGCAAAGGCCAGGTGCCGCAAGCTCAGTTGCCGCAAATATGCGGCACACCGTCGACGCATCGGGATCATGGCCAGGAAGAAAATTCCAATGGTTGCATCCACCACGTGTGGAGGCAGAACAAGCATGGTCCGCGCGCCCAATGCCGCCGCCGGTATCCCGGTTGCTGCATAGGCCGCAACCGCGCGCCAATCGACGGAGCGCGACCATACAAGAATGCGCGAGACATTTGCCATCACCGCCGCCACCGCCATGATCGGGATCGCTTCCTTCGGGCCATAGACGTACGTCAAGATTGGCAAAAGCATGATCGAGGATCCCGTCCCGATGATGCCACTAATGACCCCGGCAACAAGACCAACGATGAGGACAAGAAGCAATTCAGGCTCCATCAGTTTCCGACCCATCGCGGATAGAATCCGAGTTTCCTGATTCTGAAAAGCGCGAACGCCACCCTCGCCGGTGGTTTGCAGAATGCCTGGCGGCGGGCTGCTCTGCGTTGCTGTCATTCCAGTTTCTTGGTGAGGCGCTCAGCAGACCCGAACTCAGTCGCCACCTTTCCCGCATGCTGAAAGCCGAGAGCGCGATAGAAGGAAACTGCATGGCCACCGGGTGTGACGCACAGCGTGTTCACGCCAGCCATTGCGGCGCGCCGCTATGAAAACGGCATCGACTTCCGCAAGACCCGCCGATATCGGCAGCATAGTGCAGAAGCCGACGACCTGAGGCCTTAAAGCTTGCGCCACTTCCAACGCCATTTTGGTGATCGGGCAGCCCTGCCCGATCAGCCAATGCTGCATATCACCAACTTATGGTATATAAAGTATATTATTCGAAATGCTTTTTAATCAATTGATTTTCATTGTAAATACCGAACGGAATTTGGATTGAATGGCGCATGCCTGGCGGGCACGACCATTTCCAAAGCGCTCGGCCATCCTATGCTCATCTTAGCTGGCTTGGATGGAGAGAACGCGATGTTCAGGACCTTTGCCATTGCCCTCGGACTGACGACCCAACTTTTCACTGCATGTGCCTCTCGCGCCGATGAACCTGTCGATACCGCACGCGCGATCATTCAGGAGCAGATCGCGGCCTTTCTGCATGATGATGCAGAAACCGCCTATTCCTTCGCCTCACCCGAGATCCGCGGCAAGTTTCCGGACAAGGCCGCCTTTTTCGACATGGTCAAGCGCGGCTACCGGCCCGTCTACCGGCCCGGCAACTTCGCCTTTGGCCGGTCGAAGGTCGTCGGCGATCAGGTCCTGCAGGAGGTGTTGATCTCGGCCCCTGATGGCAAGGACTGGACGGCAATCTACCAACTGGTGAAGCAACCGGACGGGAGCTACAAGATCAACGGCGTCATGATGCTGCAGGCAGCACCGGGGCCGGCGATCTAGGCCCTGCACAAAGCGCCAAGCGTCCTCCAACCGTCAGACCGGCGGAAGGTCCCCTCGCCGCCAGGTTTCCTGGGTTTCCGCCATGAAGTCGGCGAAGCGACCTTCGTCGATCGCCAGACGGATGCCGGCCATGAGCTCCTGGTAATAGGCCAGGTTATTCCAGCTCAAGAGCATGCCGCCGAGCGACTCGTTCGAACGGATCAAGTGATGCAGATAGGCGCGCGAATAGTCGCGCGCCGCCGGGCACGAGGATTCTTCGTCGAGTGGGCGCATGTCTTCGGCGTGCCGCGCATTGCGCAGGTTGATGCGGCCATGACGCGTGAACGCGAGGCCATGGCGCCCCGAGCGGGTCGGCATCACGCAGTCGAACATGTCGATGCCCTCGGCCACCGACCGCAGGATATCATCGGGCGTGCCGACCCCCATGAGGTAACGCGGCTTGTCCACCGGCATGATCGGGCAGGTAATGTCGAGCATGCGCAGCATCACTTCCTGCGGCTCGCCGACGGCCAGACCGCCGACAGCGTAGCCCTTGAGATCGAGCCCCTTCAGCGCCTCGGCCGAGCGTTCGCGCAGCTTTGGAATGTCGCCGCCCTGCACGATACCGAACATCGCCTTGCCTGGCTGGTCGCCGAAGGCCACCTTGCAACGCTCTGCCCAGCGCAGCGACATTTCCATCGCGCGCTCGATTTCCTTGGGCTCGGCCGGCAGCGCCACGCATTCGTCGAGCTGCATCTGGATATCGCTGTCGAGCAGGCCCTGGATCTCGATCGAGCGTTCCGGCGACATGTGGAAGAGCGCGCCGTCGACATGGCTCTTGAAAGTGACGCCCTGCTCGTCGAGCTTGCGAAGGCCCGCAAGCGACATGACCTGGAAGCCGCCGCTGTCTGTGAGGATCGGTCCCTGCCAACGGATCAGGCCGTGCAGACCGCCGAGCCGTGCGACGCGCTCGGCGCCGGGGCGTAGCATCAGGTGGTAGGTATTGCCGAGAATGATGTCGGCGCCGAGATCCTTCACCTGGTCGAGATACATCGCCTTGACCGTGCCGACCGTGCCAACCGGCATGAAGGCCGGCGTGCGGATCGTGCCGCGCGGCATGGACACTTCGCCGCGACGGGCCTTGCCGTCGGTCTTGTGAAGCTTGAACTGGAAGGTCTCGGTCATCTAGTCTTTCCGGAAAAGCAGGCTGGCGTCGCCATAGGAATAGAAGCGGTAGCCGGTTTCGATCGCATGTGCGTAAGCCGCGCGCATAGTTTCCAGGCCTGAGAAGGCCGAAACCAGCATGAACAGCGTCGATTTCGGCAGATGGAAATTGGTCATCAGCATGTCGACGGCGCGAAAGCGGTAGCCGGGCGTGATGAAGATGCCGGTCGGCCCGGACCACGGCTTGACGATACCCTCTGCCGAGGTCGCGCTTTCGATCAGCCGGAGCGAAGTCGTGCCGACGCAGACGATGCGGCCACCCCTCGCCTTCACGGCGTTCAGCCGCTCGGCGGTGCGGGCGTCGACGTGGCCGATCTCCTGGTGCATCACATGGTCGTCGGTGTCGTCGGCCTTGACCGGCAGGAACGTGCCCGCCCCGACATGCAGCGTCACAAAATGCCGTTCGATGCCGGCCTCGTCGAGCTTGGTGAAGAGACGGTCGGTGAAGTGCAGTCCGGCGGTGGGCGCGGCTACGGCGCCCTCCTCCCGGGCATACATCGTCTGGTAATCGGCGCGATCCTGGGCGTCCTCGGCGCGCTTGGAGGCGATGTAGGGCGGCAGGGGAATGTGGCCGACCGCCATGATCGCCTCGTCGAGCGACGGGCCCGAGAGGTCGAAGCGCAGCGTCACCTCGCCGGCATCGCCCTTTTCCTCGACCGTCGCGTCGAGTGTGCCCAGCAGGCAACTCGAACCGCCATGGCCGAAGGCGATGCGGTCGCCGACCTTGAGGCGCCGCGCCGGGCGGGCAAAAGCCTTCCAGCAATCGGGTGCCGTGCGCATGTGCAGCGTCAGCGAAACCGGTGTGGTGATCTCCTCGCCGCGGCGGCGGATGCCTTCCAGTTGCGCCGGGATCACCTTGGTGTCGTTGAAGACCAGTGCGTCGCCTTCCCTGAGGAACGACGGCAGATCGAGCACACCCTTGTCGGACAGAACTTCCGCGCCATCAGGGCGAACGACAAGCATGCGGGCGCTGTCGCGCGGGCTTGCGGGCCGAAGCGCAATCGAGGTTTCCGGAAGGTCGAAGTCGAACAGGTCTACGCGCATTTTTATCTTCAGACAAAAGCAAACCCGCCCCGGCGCAGTTGGCGACCGGGGCGGGTCCGTGCATTAGCGCAAATCAGGCGTCTGCGGCAACCCGCATCGTGACGATCGAGTCGGGATCGCGCACCGGTTCGCCGCGCTTGATCTTGTCGACATTGTCCATGCCTTCGATGACCTGGCCCCAAACGGAGTACTGCTTGTTGAGCCAGGGGGCATCGGTGAAGCAGATGAAGAACTGCGAGTTTGCCGAGTTCGGCATCTGGCTGCGGGCCATCGAGCAGGTGCCGCGAACGTGGCTGACGTTCGAGAATTCGGCCTTCAGATCCGGCTTGGAGGAGCCGCCCATGCCGGCACGCGCCGGGTTGAAGTGCTCGCCGCCGGTCTTGCCGTACTGAACGTCGCCGGTCTGCGCCATGAAGTCCTCGATCACGCGGTGGAATACCACGCCGTCATAGGCACCTTCGCGAGCCAGTTCCTTGATGCGGGCGACATGACCCGGAGCGACGTCAGGCAGAAGCTCGATGACGATCTTGCCCTTGGTGGTCTCCATGATGATCGTGTTTTCCGGATCCTTGATCTCGGCCATGGGTTTTCTCCTTCTGTTGACTTTACTTGCCGACCTTGACGTTGATCATGCGGTCGGGATCGGTGACGGAGCCGTTGTTGGCATCGTCGCCGAGCTTGATCTTGTCGACGTTCTCCATACCCGAAACGACCTTGCCGACGACCGTGTATTGGCCGTTCAGGAAGTCGCCCGGTGCGAACATGATGAAGAACTGCGAGTTGGCGCTGTTCGGATCCTGCGAGCGCGCCATGCCGACCGTGCCGCGTTCGAACGGAACGTCGGAGAACTCGGCCGGCAGATCCGGCTTCGACGAGCCGCCGGTGCCGGCAGCCTGTGGCTGGTAGCCGTTTTCCATATCGCCATACTGCACGTCGCCGGTCTGGGCCATGAAGCCCTTGATTACGCGATGGAAGGCAACGTTGTCATACTCGCCGGCGGCGGCAAGCGCCTTGATCTGCTCGACATGCTTCGGGGCAATGTCCGGACGCAGTTCAACGACGACCGGCCCATCCTTGAGCGTGATCGTGATGAAGTTGTCGGCCGATTGTGCGATCGCCGTTCCCGTCCAGGAGGCAAGCGCAAGGGCGCCGGCAAAAGCGAGGTGGAGGATTTTCATGGTTTCTCCCTGCGTGGTGTAAAGAGGGCCGCGCCTCAAGCGCGGCGTTTGGCCTGCAGTGCTTGGTAAACTGCCGCGGGCACGAAGGCGCTGACGTCACCGCCCATGGCGGCGATCTGGCGGACCAATGTGGCCGTAATGGGCCGCGATGCCGTGCCTGCGGGCAAGAATAGCGTCTGGATGTCGGGGGCCATCTGCCGGTTCATGCCGGCCATCTGCATCTCGTAGTCGAGGTCCGTGCCGTCGCGAAGCCCGCGCACAAGCAGTTTCGCGCCGCGCTCGCGCGCCGCGTCGACGACCAGATTGTCGAAGGCGACGACGTCGATATCGCCGACCCGGTCGGGCAGGAATTCCTGAAGCGAGCGACGGATGAGTTCGGCGCGTTCGTCAAAGGTAAACAGCGGCGCCTTCCCCGGGTGGATGCCGATTGCGACGATGACCTTCGCCGCCACATTCAGCGCCTGCACGAGTACGTCGAGGTGGCCGTTCGTCATCGGATCGAAGGAGCCGGGATAAAATGCCGTGGTCATCGCACCTGTTTCCGTTTGGTGAAGCCTTTTGTCACGGACGGCGACGGATCGCAAGAGTTGTGCCGATGGCTAGAGCTGTTCCCTGGGAAACAGCGGGACAGAAAGAATGAATGCTAAATGAATGCCATGTTCAACGGTGCTTCACACGCGGAACGCTAGTGTAAGCGCAGTAAACAACGGAACTTTTCGAACGTACTGCCGTTTAGGATGCGAAAGGATTACGGCTATGGGACTTGCTCTGTTTTCGATGGCGATGTTTTTCGCGATGCTGTTTGCGACGATACATGGACTTCGCAATGAGTCCCGTGCCCGGCGCGAGCAATTCGTGACCCAGAAGATCTTCCGTTGATGGAGGGCGTCATGGCCACCCTGTTCATGATCGCGGCAGCGGTCATCAGTTTCGTTTTTTTGATCGATTTTGCCCGGACGATACGCGACCTCCAGCGCGATCGCCAGGGTTCGGAGCGGCTTGACGGTTTCAACGTTTAGCGGTTTCGAGGCTTCGGAATCGAAGCTTGGTAGTAGGCGACGCCGTTCCCTTCCCCTGAGGCGGTCGCCATTGTAAGCCGGACGGCATCCCCTGCCCGTCCGGCTTTTTCTTTGCCCGCAGCCTGGAGCCTATCGCTAAATCGCGGTGTGCCTCGGGGGCGTGGTCGAAATCGCGCCGATCATCCGGAAGAAGCGCCAGTTCAAAAGCACGGCGGCTGCCGCGAGCCCGAGGACGAAGCCGAACCAGACGCCCATGCCGCCGAAGTTGAACGGAAAGGCGAAGGCCCAGGCGCAGACGAAGCCGATCGGCCAATAGGAGATCAACGCCAGCAGCATCGGCACCTTTGTGTCCTTCAACCCGCGCAGCATGCCGGCGGCGATCGCCTGCATGCCGTCGACGAGCTGGAAGGCGCCGGCAATGACGATGAGCGGCGCGGCGAAGGCCAGTACTGCCGCGGCATCCGGGCGGTTGGTGTCGAGATAAAGGGCGGCGAGATGGCTCGGGAACAGGGCAAAGATCGCGCTCCCGACGACGGCAAAGCCCGCACCGAGCACGAGTGATGCAACCGCCGCGCGCCGGACGCCCAGCATGTCGTTTCGGCCGTAGGCAAGGCCGACACGCACCGTGGCGGCTTGCGCGAGCCCGAGCGGGATCATGAAGGCGAGTGAGGCGAACTGCAGGGCGATGCCGTGCGCGGCAAGTTCAATCGTGCCGATCGTGCCCATCAGCAGCGAAGCGACGGTGAAGAGGCTCACTTCGGCAAGGATCGTCAGCGAGATCGGAATGCCGAGAGACACGACCTCCCAGAACGCCGTCCAGTCAGGCCGCCAGAATCGGACGAACAGTTCGTACTGGTTGAGCTCAGGCTTGCTCTTGATGTAGCCGATCGTCAGCGCCGCGCCGAGCAACGCAACGCCGAGCGCCGCTACCGCTGCACCGAAGATGCCGAGCTGCGGGAAGCCGAAATGGCCGAAGATCAGCACGTAACAAAGAGCGGCATTGAGTACGAGAGTCGCCAGCGTCACGCAGAGAATGATTCCTGCCCGCTCGAGGCCGCTCAAGAAGGCTCTGAGCACCATGAAAATCAGGCCGGGAAAGATCGCCCACTGGGCGATGCGGATGTATTCCCCTGCAAGGGCTGCGACCTCGGGTTGCTGACCGGCGAAAAGCAGGATCGGTTCGGCCATCCAGAGCACCGGCGCCGTCAGCACCCCGTAGAGCAGCACGACCCACATGCCCATGCGCACGGAGCGGCGCACCGAAACCTTGTCGCCTCGACCAACGGCTTGGGCTGCCATCGGAACCACCGCGTTGGCAAAGCCGTTCCCGAAAACATAGACGGTGAAATACATCTGCGTCGCAAGAATGATCGCCGCGAGTTCGGTGGCGCCGAGCTTGCCCACCATCAGGACGTCCGTCGTGTTGATCGCGAGCTGGGCGAGCTGGGCGCCGATAAAGGGCACGCCGAGATAGAAGCTCGCGCGATAATGCATCCGCCAGGAGTTGTCGGTCGTCAACGGCTTCGGGCTCGCATTCGCGGTCAGCATGGCAGATTCCTGGCGGTCGATGCGGCCTCGGCCGCAACTAAAGGTCGGAGGGAGGAAAACCGGAGATAGAATACCCCCGGGCAAAGAGCCAGCCGCAAGGGCGAGGTTGCTCAAACTTTCATCGATAGATCACGAAAATTGATCAATTTCCGTGCATTCTTGGCTGTTCGATCCCTTCAGCCTCTTCCGCTGCTGCAACCGCAGCCGCAGCCGGCTCGATAGCCTCCTCCAGCCCTTGCGGTCCTACCGCCCTGCTTCTGGGTATCTTCAACAGGAACACGACGAGCGCGCCGACGAGGAAGCAACTCGCGAGCGCATAGGGCGCACCGGCGAAGGCGACGGGAGCGCTGGGGCTGGTGAAATAGCCGAATGCCTGGGTGAAGATCAGCGGGCCGATGATCGTGGTGATGCTGCCGATGCTGGTCAGCGCGCCCTGAAGCTCTCCCTGTGCCGATGGCGGCACGTGGGCGGCAGCGATACTGCGCAAGGGCGGATCTGCGAGGCTTTCGAGCGCGGTTGCGATGATCACCGCATAGATCATCCACCCCTGCCAGGCACCGGCATAGCCAATGGCGCCAAGGGTGGTGAAGGTCAGTCCCAGCACCGCCGTCCGCCACTCGCCAAGCCGTGGCACGACGCGCGGCAGGATGACGGCCATGACGAACGCGCCGCCGATGCCGAAGATACCGAGAGATAGCCCGATCTGCCCCTCGCTCCAGCCATAGCGGTAGTTGGATACGAAGGACCAGACCGCCGGATAGACGGAGTGGGCGAGCCAGAAGAGAAAGAAGACGAGCCCAACCCAGCCGATGCCTGGGTAGTTGCGCATCTGCTTGAGGGCGCCGAGCGGATTGGCGCGCTTCCACTCGAAGCGACGGCGATTGGCGCGATCCAGCGTCTCGGGCAGCAGAAATACGCCGAGAATGAAATTGACGAAGGAGAGCGCCGCGGCACCGTAGAACGGCACGCGTGGCCCCAATTCGCCGAGCAGACCGCCAAGCACCGGGCCGAGGGCGAAGCCGGTCCCGAAGGCGATGCCGATCAGCCCAAAATTCTTGGCGCGGTTTCCGTCATGGCTGATGTCGGCGATATAGGCCGATGCGGTGCCGAAACTTGCACCGCTGATGCCGGCGAGCACACGGCCGATGAACAGCATCCAATAGCTGGTGGCGAGCGCACAGATCAGATTGTCGAGTGCGAAGGTGAAGACCGATGCGAGCAGCACCGGACGGCGGCCGAATCGGTCGCTGAGGTTGCCGATCAGCGGGGCGAAGAGAAACTGCATCGCCGCATAGACGAGCAGCAGCCAACCACCGTCGATTGCCGCTTCGCTGATATCGGAGCCGGTCAGTTCCTCCAGATAGGTCGGCAGCACCGGAACGATGATCGCAATGCCGATGATATCGAGGAACAGGATGAGAAAAACGAGGAACAGACCGCGTCGCACAAACTTCTCGTCGCGCATGCGATCCCTCCCCCAGGCGGCCTCCCCCTGGAATCGGGACAGAACGTGAACAACGCTACCAATTTAGGTGTAACGGATCATTTCGCGCGAAACAATCCGTGAACGTCTCAAATTATCTGATGGGACTATCGCAATGGTTGATGTGACGGGTGACGTGCAGCCGTCTTCACCCGTTGTCCCGCCGCTGTTCAAGCTTCAAGAAATCCACGAAGGCGCGCAGCGGCGTCGGCATATGCCTGCGGCTCGCATAGTACAGAAACGGTCCGGAAAAACTCGTCGTCCAGTCTTCAAGAATGGGCACGAGCCGCCCTGCCGCAATCGCGGGGGCGACGAATTCCTCGAAGGTCCGGATGATGCCAAGCCCGTCAAGGGCAGCGCCGAGCTCGAGGTCGATCGTATTGGCTGTCACAACGGCAGGCGGTGCGATCGTCAGCGCCACGTCGCCTTCGCCGAACTCCCAGGGAAGAGAAATGCCGCTGGCGAAACGGTGGCGAATACAGCCATGGTCAAGCAGATCGCGTGGATGTTGGGGCACGCCGTGCCTGGCGAGATAATCCGGTGCCGCGGCGGTGACATAGCGTTGCCGGCTTGGCCCGATCGGTATGGCGATCATGTCGCGCTCGACCCGTTCCTCATAGCGAACGCCGGCGTCGAATCCGGCCGCCAGAACGTCGACGAACCCATCTTCCGCCGTCACTTCCAAGGAGATTGCCGGATGCTCGCGCAGGAAGCGGCCGACGATCGATGGTAATATTTCGCGGGCAACGATGGTCGGGACATTCAGTTTCAGCGTTCCCGCCGGGCTGTCGCGCATTTCGTTGACCTGATCGAGCGCGCCGGCAATCTCGCCGAGCGCCGGTGTCAGCCGATCGAGCAACCGCATGCCCGCCTCCGTCAGTGTCACGCTGCGGGTCGTGCGGTTGAGCAGGCGCACTTGCAGCTTGGCTTCGAGCCGTCGCAGCGCCTCGCTCAGCGACGACGCGGAAACGCCGCGCTTCTTGGCAGCGGCGCGGAAGCTGCGCGTCGCGGCAACGGCGGTAAAGGCATCGAGATCTGCAAGCGGCAGGTCGTTCATTGTGCGGAATTTCGTACAAGTCGTTCGATTGAGGTCGGATTATCGCACGACGCCAAAGGAAGTAAACAAGAGACCGATCAACGGCCGGCGGATTTCGGCCATGTCGAAGGAGAACGAGAATGGATTACGTTTCACTCGGAAAGACCGGCCCCTCGGTGTCGGCGCTCGGACTCGGCTGCATGGGCATGTCCGGCATGTACGGCCCGGCCGACCGTGCCGAAAGCATCGCCACCATCCACGCCGCGCTGGAGGCCGGCATCACGCTGCTCGATACCGGTGACTTCTATGGTATGGGCCACAACGAGATGCTGATCGGCGAGGCGCTGAAGGGCGGTAGGCGCGACAAGGCGCTGTTGAGTGTGAAGTTCGGCGCATTGCGCGATGCTGCGGGCAACTGGGCTGGCTATGATTGCCGGCCGAAGGCGGTTCGCAACTTTCTCGCCTATACGCTGCAGCGGCTTGGCGTCGATCATATCGACATCTATCGTCCCTCAAGGCTCGATCCCGACGTTCCGATCGAAGATACCATTGGTGCGATCGCTGACATGGTGAAGGCTGGATATGTCCGCCATATCGGCCTCTCCGAGGTTGGGCCCGAGACCATCCGCCGCGCCGCTGCCGTCCACCCGATCTCGGATCTGCAGATCGAGTATTCGCTGATTTCACGCGGCATAGAGAGCGAGATCCTGCCGACCTGCCGCGCTCTCGGTATCGGCGTCACCGCCTATGGCGTGCTGTCACGCGGCCTGATCAGTGGCCACTGGCAGAAAGGCGCGGCCGGCAAGGGCGATTTCCGCGCCATGAGCCCGCGGTTCCAGGAGGGCAACATCGACAAGAACCTCGCCCTCGTCGAAGCGCTGAGGCAGGTCGCTGAAGAGAAGGGCGTTTCGGTGGCGCAGATCGCGATTGCCTGGGTAGCCGCCCAGGGCAAGGACATCGTGCCGTTGATCGGTGCACGCCGGCGCGACCGCTTGGCGGAAGCCCTCGCGTCGCGCGATGTCGATCTCAGTGCCGGCGATCTGGCGGTGATCGAACAGGCGGTTCCGAAAGATGCCGCCGCGGGCGCCCGCTATCCCGAGGCCCAACTCGCCCATATGGACAGCGAACGCTGACCCGACAAACGAAAGGGCCGGCAATCGTGCCGGCCCTGACGGTTTTCTTGTATAGAAGCGGCTAGACGGCGCCCGAGAAAGTATCGCAGGCCGACATCTTGCCGCTGTCGAAGCCACGCTTGAACCAGCGCATGCGCTGTTCGGAGGTGCCGTGGTTGAAGCTCTCCGGAACGACGTAGCCCTGCATCCGCTTCTGCAGCGTGTCGTCGCCGATCTGGGTGGCGGCGTTCAGCGCCTCTTCGAGGTCGCCTTGCGAGAGCAGGCCCTTCTGCTCGGTAAATTTGCCCCAGACGCCGGCGAAGCAATCGGCCTGCAGTTCGACACGAACCGACATCTGATTGGCTTCGGTTTCGCTCATCGACTGGCGCATCTGGTTGAATTTCGGCAAGACGCCGATCAGGTTCTGGACGTGGTGGCCGACCTCGTGCGCAACCACATAGGCCTGGGCGAAGTCGCCGGATGCATCGAACTTCTGGGCGAGTTCATCGAAGAAGCTCATGTCGAGATAGACCTTGTGGTCTCCCGGGCAATAGAACGGTCCGGAGGCGGCAGACGCGAAGCCGCAGGCGGAGCGCACCTGGCCGCGGAAGAGCACCATCTTGGGCTCTTCGTACTGTTTGCCGCTCGCCTGGAAAATGCCGTTCCAGGTATCCTCGGTCTCGGCGAGCACGGTCGCCATGAAAGACTTCATTTCCTCTTCCTGGGCCGAACCGCGCGGTGCCGGCGAGCCGTCACTCTGCTCGAAACCGGGCAACTGTACCTGACCGCCGCCACCTTCCAGCACCTGCAGCATGTCGATGCCCATGGCCTTGAGGATAAAGTAGAGGATGACGAGGAAGATGATCGTTCCGAAGCTCATGCCGCCGCCGGCGCGCCGCATACCGCCTCCGCCGCCCGGCATGCGGAAACCACCGCCGCGCCCGAACGGATTGCCGCCACCCGGGCTCGCGCCGCGCTGGTCTTCGATGTTTTCGGATTGGCGGCGGCCTTTCCATTCCATGATCTGTCCTCCCAGCCTCTGTAAAAAGGGCGTTGTCGGTTTGCTCTTTTATAAGATGCGCCCAACGTCGTTGTAAAACGCAATCGCCGCCCGTAAGTTCGCGATCTGGCCAAACTTTTTGCTGCGGCTGCTAGCTCCCGCTACGGATATCGGCAGCGAAAACTCCGCCGGCTGAAGTCTGCTCCGCTCTCCTTGACGTAAAGCCGCTTTGCCGCTCCTAAGCCACCCGCAGAGCGGGACGAGGCGGAGCCTTCGTGAAGGCGTTGCGGCTTGAAGGAATCGGTCGCCTCGGCGTGGAAGAAGTGCACAAACCCCTGCCCGATCCGCACGACCTGCTCGTCCGGGTCGAAGCCGCCAGTGCGCGCCGTCGGCGCCTAACGCTTTGGCGCGGTTTTAGTGCCGCCGAGCGAGCGATAAAGCAGAGGACGCGCAAATATGCCGGCTTCTTGTCGATTCCGGTATTTTCGGGGTTTCGCTTGCAGATACATTTGCCTATAAGCCGCTTCTAGCCTGAAAAGACCATCAATGCGTGCCCGGCCGGTGACCTCCCACTTTGGCCGGTTTTTCGCGCAGCTAGAAACGGATGACCGACCATGCCGAAGCGCCAAGATATCAAGTCCATTCTTATCATCGGCGCGGGGCCGATCGTCATCGGTCAGGCATGCGAATTCGACTATTCCGGCACCCAGGCCTGTAAGGCGCTGAAGGAGGAAGGCTACCGCGTCATCCTCGTCAACTCCAACCCGGCGACGATCATGACCGATCCGGGCCTCGCCGACGCGACCTATGTCGAGCCGATCACCCCGGAAGTCGTCGCCAAGATCATCGCCAAGGAGCGCCCGGATGCGCTGCTCCCGACCATGGGCGGCCAGACCGCGCTCAACACCGCACTGTCGCTGCGCCGCATGGGTGTTCTCGACCGCTACAATGTCGAGATGATCGGCGCCAAGCCCGACGCGATCGACAAGGCCGAGGACCGTGCACTCTTCCGCGAGGCGATGGCGAAGATCGGCCTGGAGACGCCGAAGTCGCGGCTGGCGAACGCCACCGACATCAAGGACCACGACCGCAAGGTTCATGAGGCCGAGCGCGCCGAACTGAAGGGCCGACTGTCCGGCCCGGACCTCGACAAGGCGCTCGACGAGCTGGAGAACCAGTGGAACCTCGGTGAAGGCGACCGCAAGCAGCGCTATCTGAACCATGCGATGGCGATCGCCGCGCAGGCGCTCGACGATGTCGGCCTGCCCGCGATCATCCGCCCGTCCTTCACGCTCGGCGGCACCGGTGGCGGTATCGCCTATAACCGCACGGAATTCTTCGACATCGTCGGCAGTGGCCTCGACGCGTCGCCCACCACCGAAGTGCTGATCGAAGAATCGGTTCTCGGCTGGAAGGAATACGAGATGGAAGTGGTCCGCGACACGGCGGACAACTGCATCATCATCTGCTCGATCGAAAACATCGACCCGATGGGCGTGCACACCGGTGATTCGATCACCGTCGCGCCGGCGCTGACGCTGACCGACAAGGAATACCAGATCATGCGCAACGCCTCGATCGCGGTTCTGCGCGAGATCGGCGTCGAGACCGGCGGCTCGAACGTGCAGTTTGCCGTCAACCCGAAGGACGGCCGTCTCGTCGTCATCGAAATGAACCCGCGCGTATCGCGCTCCTCGGCGCTCGCCTCCAAGGCGACCGGCTTCCCGATCGCAAAGATCGCGGCGAAGCTCGCCATCGGCTACACGCTGGACGAACTCGACAACGACATCACCGGCGGCGCGACGCCGGCCTCCTTCGAGCCCTCGATCGACTACGTCGTCACCAAAATCCCGCGCTTCGCCTTCGAGAAGTTCCCGGGCGCCTCGCCGGTCCTGACCACCGCGATGAAGTCGGTCGGCGAAGTCATGGCGATCGGCCGCACCTTTGCCGAATCGCTGCAGAAGGCGCTGCGTGGCCTTGAGACCGGCCTCACCGGCCTCGACGAAATCGAAATCCCCGACATGGACGACAACGGCGATGGCCGCAACGCCATCCGCGCCGCGATCGGCACGCCGACGCCGGACCGGCTGCGTATGGTCGCCCAGGCGCTCCGCCTCGGCATGAGCGAGGCGGATGTTCACGAGGCGAGCAAGATCGATCCGTGGTTCATCGCCCAGTTCAAGGCGATCGTCGACATGGAGGCACGCATCCGCGAGCACGGCCTGCCCCAGGATGCCGAGAACCTGCGCATGCTGAAGGCCATGGGCTTCTCCGATGCGCGCCTCGCCACGCTCGGCGGCAAGCGCCCGAAGGAAGTGGCCGAACTGCGCAACGCGCTGAATGTTCGCCCGGTCTACAAGCGCATCGATACCTGCGCCGCCGAATTCGCCTCGCCGACCGCTTACATGTACTCGACCTACGAAACGCCCTTCGTCGGTGCCGCCCGGTCGGAAGCTGGGGTTTCCGACCGCAAGAAGGTCGTTATCCTTGGTGGTGGTCCGAACCGTATCGGCCAGGGCATCGAGTTCGACTACTGCTGCTGCCACGCGGCCTTCGCGCTGAAGGATGCCGGCTACGAAGCGATCATGATCAACTGCAACCCGGAGACGGTTTCGACCGACTACGACACCTCCGATCGCCTCTATTTCGAGCCGCTGACGGCCGAAGACGTGATCGAGATCATGCGCGCCGAACAGGAAAAGGGCGAACTTGTCGGCGTCATCGTGCAGTTCGGCGGCCAGACGCCGCTGAAGCTCGCCGAAGCGCTGGAAAAGAACGGTATCCCGATCCTCGGCACAGCACCCGACATGATCGACCTTGCCGAGGACCGCGACCGCTTCCAGAAGTTGCTGATGAAGCTCGACCTCAACCAGCCGCGCAACGGCATCGCCTACTCGGTCGAGCAGGCCCGCCTCGTCGCTGCCGAGATTGGCTTCCCGCTGGTCGTGCGCCCGTCCTACGTTCTTGGCGGCCGCGCCATGCAGATCATCCATTCGGAAAGCATGCTGCAGTCCTACCTGCTCGACACGGTTCCGGGCCTGGTTCCGGAAGACATCAAGCAGCGCTACCCGAACGACAAGACCGGCCAGATCAACACGCTGCTCGGCAAGAACCCGCTGCTGTTCGACAGCTATCTGACGAATGCCACGGAAGTGGACGTCGACTGCCTGTGCGACGGAAAGGACGTTTTCGTCTCGGGCATCATGGAGCACATCGAGGAAGCCGGCATCCACTCGGGCGACAGCGCCTGCTCGCTGCCGGTGCATACGCTCGACACGGCCATGGTCGACGAACTCGAACGCCAGACGGCAGCGCTTGCCAAGGCGCTCAATGTCGGCGGCCTGATGAACGTGCAGTTCGCCATCAAGGACGGCACGATCTACGTGCTTGAAGTCAACCCGCGCGCATCGCGTACCGTGCCCTTCGTCGCGAAGACGATCGGCGCGCCGATCGCCAAGATCGCAGCCCGCGTGATGGCCGGCGAAACGCTCGACGTCGCGATCGCCGCCTATGGCGAGAAGCCGGATCCGCGCAACCTGAAGCACATTGCGGTGAAGGAAGCGGTCTTCCCCTTCGCCCGCTTCCCCGGCGTCGACACGCTGCTCGGTCCGGAAATGCGCTCGACCGGCGAAGTCATCGGTCTCGACACCGACTATGCGCTGGCCTTCGCCAAGTCGCAGCTCGGCGCCGGCGTCGACCTGCCGCGCGATGGAACGGTGTTCGTTTCGGTGCGCGACGAGGACAAGACCCGGGTTCTTCCGGCGATCCGCATTCTCGTCGATATCGGCTTCAAGGTCATGGCCACGGCCGGCACCGCGCGTTTCCTCGGTGAAAACGGCATTGCCGCCACCAAGGTCAACAAGGTCCAGGAAGGCCGGCCGCACGTCGAAGACGCGATCCGCAACCGTCACGTCCAGCTCGTCATCAACACGACCGACGGCAACAAGGCGATCTCGGACTCCAAGTCGCTTCGCCGCGCGACGCTGATGCAGAAGGTGCCCTACTACACCACCATGGCCGGCGCGGAAGCGGCAGCCCATGCGATCAAGGCGCTGAAGGCCGGCAGCCTCGAAGTGCGTCCGCTGCAGAGCTATTTCAAGGCCTGATACGACGAGCGGCGCGCGACAATCTCGCGCGCCGTTTTCGCTCCCCGCGAAACGATCGTCCGTGTGGGATGCCGTATGGCGCGACCTTTGTCCGGCACCTCCGGCTGAATGCCCGATGAACGAGCGGTTCAGCCTGCATTCTTCCGCACCATGCTCTTATACGCCTGCGCACTTCGGGATCGGAGAAACCTCCGGCATGGCGCGATATGGGGCAAGATCGTGCAACTCTATTTCTTCGATCTGCATTGCGGCGACGAGCACTTCGTCGACGAGGACGGCATCATCCATTTCGACGAGGGTTCGGCCCTCTATTATGGTCAGCGCATCGCCGACAAGATCGGCCGCGACGCGGACTATGGATCGCTGAAGGTCGAAGTTTTCTCCAGCAATCGCAGGCCGCTGGCGACGATCGTTCCGTCGATCGGGCGCGGCGGCGAGCAACGGGCGCTGCTTGGGCGCCGTCACGTCGGTACGCCGCTCCACGCGGCTGCCTACTGCATGTCTCCTTAAATCGACCTCGATTTAAGGACAAAGACATGCAGAAAATCAAAGTGCTACAGCGACCTTTGCGCGTCTGATAAGACGCGCGGCGCTGTAGAACGTCATCTGTCTGAACGCACGGCGAGCGCCCCGAGCGCTGCTCCTCCTTGAGCGTGCCGCGATCGTTTGGCTGCAAGCCGCACGGTTCTGACGCCGAAATAGAGCGATGCCGTCGATATCACGGATGCGACCACGAAGACGGTGAACAGCGCCCCATGCATCGTCGCGACGCTTGCCTTCTCGTCAAAGCCGCGGAGATTTGCGGTAAGCCCGCAGATTGCAGCACCGATGGCGTAGCCGGCCGATTGCAGCGTCGGCAAAAAGGCTGACGTCTTGTCGCGTTCCTTATGCGGCGACACATCCATCATCAACTGGCTGAGCGTGCCCCAGGAGATGCCGAAGCCGGCGCCAATCGCGATCTGGCTCGGAAAGACCAGGCGGAATTCGTCGATGGCGACCGCGATCGTCAGGCCGGCCAGTCCGAGGCTGAGAAGTGCCGGCCCGGCCTGGATCAGCTTCACGCGCACATCATGTGAGCGCAGGCTCGCAACGAGAATTGCGGTCAGGCTCCAGGAGATCGCCATAAGCGCGCCGGAAAAGCCGGCAGCCGTCGGGCTGAAGTTCCATACATGCTGCAGGCCATAGATGAGGTAGATCGAGCCGGATGCCTGCGCTAGCGGCATCAGCAGCACCACCCAAAGGCCGGTGCCGAGCGGCTTCGCGAGCGCGAAAGCGCCGGCAGGCAGGATCGCATGTTCTGCGCGCCGGTCGGTCTGGACCACCGCCCAGAGGATCGTCAGCGCTGTCGCCAGCGCCGCGACCATCAAGGGGACGCTTCTGGCCGTGGTCGATACCGATATCAGCAGGATGCCGGTTCCGACGATGACCAACCGCAGGAGCGGAATCGGACGTGATTTCGTGGCTGGTATCTTCTGTGCAGGGACGATGGCGAGGACGAGCACCACGAAGATTGCTGCTGCCGGTATATTGACGCCGAAGGCCGCCCGCCAGGACCAATGCTCCGTCAGGAATCCGGAGACGAGCGGACCGCCGAAGGCGGCCATTGCCCAGACGATGGCTTCGGCTCCGAAGATCTTCGGCACCAGCCGCGGCGGGAAGAGTTCCGGGATCAGTGCGTAGCAGACCGCGGCGATGATACCTTCGCCGAATCCCTGGAACACCCGTCCGGCAAGCACCTGCGGCATGCTGCTCGCGGTCGTCGCGATCATGGTTCCGGCGACAAATACGACGGCGGCAGCAATCAGCGTGCCACGTGCGCCGAACCTCGCCTTCAGATTGGCAGCAAGCGCGCCGCCGAGAATCGCAAAGACGAGATAGAGCGTAACCGCCCAGGAAAGCAGCGTGGCGCCGCCGATCTGCGCGACAGCCGTCGGTAGCGCCGTCGAAATGAAAAATTCATTGAACGCAAAGAGTGCGACCCCAAGGCAAAGTGTGACCGTTGCCGCCAGATAGTCGGGCCGGAGCAGTTCGCTCCAGCGGCCATCCGCTTGCGGCTCCGCGTTCGGGCCTGTCTTGATGTGGTGATCCTTGGCCAGATCCATGCGCCATGCTTCCTCGTGATATTCTGCAGGAGCAGTTCTGATACGACCTCAACCGCAGTTGAGGTAAAGCTGTTTCTGCAAAACTTGCCACCGGTTTCCTTCGTCTACAAGTTGCGGATGGTTTGTTGGCTTCGGTGGATGGTGGCGAAATATCTGGCTTTCGCGCTTCCGTTTCTGCTATAACGAAGGTTCGAAGTTTCGGACGGTTCCGGTGTTTACGCGCCGGAGACCGTTTTCTTTTGCGTTGGCGCCGCCCAAAGGGCGGCGCCTCGTGCTTGATGAAGGACAATGAAATGGTCGAAAAAGTGCCGATGACACAGGGTGGATTCGTCAACCTGCAGGAGGAGCTGCGCTGGCGCCAGCAGGAAGAACGACCACGAATCATCGAGGCGATCGCCGAAGCCCGTGCACATGGCGACCTGTCGGAAAATGCCGAATACCATGCCGCCAAGGAGGCGCAGAGCCATAACGAAGGCCGCGTCACTGAGCTCGAAGACTTGATCGCCCGCGCGGAAGTCATTGATCTCTCGAAGATGTCCGGCTCCAAGATCAAATTCGGCGCCAAGGTCAAGCTCGTTGACGAGGACACCGAAGAGGAAAAGACCTATCAGATCGTCGGCGACCAGGAAGCCGACGTGAAGGCTGGCCGCATCTCGATCTCGTCGCCGATCGCGCGCGCCCTGATCGGCAAGGAAGTCGGCGATTCCATCGAAGTGAACGCCCCCGGCGGCTCCAAGGCCTACGAAATTCTCGCGGTCAACTGGGGCTGATCAGCCCCGGCAGGGGCGAAGCCTCCCTTCGCCCCATTTCTCTCTTTCCAAAAGACGATCGTTGCTCGCGCAAGGAGTGCGCTTTCGTGGCCGATATCCGGAACGTCGAGGTCATCGCTCCCAATTTCAAGCGCCGCCTCTCGGGCGTGACGTCCACCATTATCCAGTTGGTTCCGATCCAGCGCACGCTTGGCGAAAAGGTCGCCGTGCTTGGCCCGGGGCTGCCGGACACCCTGCCCTCGATCCGATTCCGCGATCTCCTGCGCTTGTGGAGCGCACCGGATGGTCGGCCCTGCCGGGTCTGGCATGCACGCCGTAACGTCGAGATGCTGCCGGCGATCGTGCTGCGCGATCTGCTCGGCATGAAGCTGAAGATCGTCTTCACCTCGGCTTCGCAGCGGCGCCACACTGGCTGGAGCAAGTTCCTGATCTCCAGGATGGATGCGGTGATCGCGACGAGCGGCAAGACCGCCGCCTATCTCGAAGTGCCGAACACGGTCATCCTGCACGGCATCGACACGAAACGCTTCCAGCCGCCGGCGGATACAGTCGCCGCCAAGTCTGCGCTCGGGCTCGATCCGGCGCAGAAATATGTCGGCTGCTTCGGACGGGTGCGTAAGCAGAAGGGAACCGACCTCTTCGTTGATAGCATGATCGCGTTGCTCCCCTGCCGGCCGGGCTGGAGCGCCATCGTCGCGGGGCGCGCGACCGGCCCGCATGTGGCGTTCGAGAACGAGTTGAAGGAACGGGTCGCAAAGGCCGGGCTGACGGACCGCATCCGTTTCGTCGGCGAGCACACCAACATTCCCGATTGGTATCGCGCGCTTGATCTCTTCATCGCGCCGCAGCGCTGGGAAGGTTTTGGCCTGACGCCGCTCGAAGCCATGGCAACCGGTGTGCCGGTTATTGCGACCGATGTCGGTGCGTTTTCGGAACTGGTCGTCGTCGGCGAGCAGGAAACCGGTACGGTCATTGCGGCAAACGATCTGCAGGCGATGGTTGAAGCGACTGCCGGCTTCATGGACGATGATCGCCGCCGCACGATGGCAGGCGCCAACGGCCTGGGGCTGACCTGCGCCTCCTTCGCGATCGAGGGCGAGGCCCGTGCGATCAACGCCGTCTACGAACGGCTGATGCGTTCCTGATCGGCTGCCATTCGTGTGGCAGCCGCGCGAGCGAAATTAGCTCAGCGTTTTGAAGCGAAGAGCTTCAAGTAGGCGTCAGTGATCGCCTGTTTTGAGAACTGGTTCATCAAGGTCTCGTGGCCGCGTTCGGCGAGGCGTTCGCCCAGTGACGCGTCGCTCGCGATGCGGTCGATCGCTTGCGCGAAACCGTCGGCATCGCCGATATCGACCATCAAGCCGTTCTCGCCGTCGCGCATGAACCATTGCGGCCCTTCCGAACGGCTGGAGACAACCGGCGTGCCCTGGGCCCAGGCCTCGAGGATGACATTGCCGAGCGGTTCATGGCTCGAGGCCATGACGAAAATGTCCGAGGCAGCGAGGAAAGGCCGCGTATCCTTCTGCCAGCCGGCAAAGCGTACGCGCTTCGCCACCCCGAGGTCGGCCGCAAGCTTCTCGAGGTTTTCCCGCTCCTCGCCGTCGCCGACCAGCCAGAGATAGGCGTCCGGCACCTTGGCGATGGCTTGTATCAGCGTGTGGAAGCCCTTGCGCGGCACGAACCGCCCCATCGACATGACGACCGGCACATTCTCCGGCGTGTCGAGCGTGGCGCGACTGACTGGCGCGACGCGTTCCGTCCCGGTGAAGTTGGAGATCACCTCGACGTCGCGTTTCCAGCCGATCTTGCGCACATGCTCGGCAATTCCGGGCGTGTTGCAGACGAGACAATCGGTATTGCGGAAATAGTCGAGACGCAGCGGATAGTCGCCGAGGCGGGAAATCTTGATGCAGCCCTTGTAGTTCGGCATGAGGCGGCTGGCGCGCGGCATCCAGGCAAAGAGCGCGTCCGGCTTCTCGCGGCGCGCCATGCTGCTGACCTTCATCGGCAAAAGGATCCGGTCGAGCGACAGGTTGCGGAAATTGCTTTCGATGATGCGCGTTGCACCTTCGATATCCTTCCGCCAGATGCGTCCGGGCCGGATGACCGAGGTCTGCTCGACGCCGCGCTCGCCAAGCGCATTCACCAGATGAACGAAGAAGCGCTCTGCGCCGCCGTCCTTGCCGAAATGAAAGTGCATGATTTTCATGGGAACCTCACGGGCTGGTCTGGCGCCGATCCATGTCGTCATGGTTCGGACGGCGCTTCAGCGCGTGCCTCTGATAGATCTTGGCTGCGGTCAGGAAGGCGTAGACCGCCCCCGTCGTCGCTTCGATGAAACCCGGAAAGCCGCAGCGCCAAAGGCCATTGCGGAAATAGAGCCGGTAGAAATAGAGCGGTGGGCTGAACAGCATCTTGTAGGGTCGCGCGGACTTTCCGGCCGCAAACTGCTGGTCTGCCTTCAGCGTCGAATATTTGTTTTCCTTGAGGATCTGCTCGTCGATGATCAGCGGCCGGTAATGCAGCAGGCTTCCCTTGCGTGCGGCACTGACGGCACCGTCCGGAACGATCCCCTCATGGACCTTCTGATTGAGGTCGTAGCGTCCCCTGCCCTGGCGGATCAGCCGGAGGTTCCGCCGCTCGTGCACCCGTTCGGGCGTGTAGCCGTAACCGATCAGATAGGGCCTGCGGGCGACGCGCCAGCCGACCGTCTCCGCCGGTGCATCGAGCAGCGATGGCAGCAGCGCCTTCAGTGGCTCGTCCAGGCGCTCGTCGGAATCGATGTTGAGGCACCACGGCTGCGTGCACTGATCGAGGGCGAACTGCTTCTGGCCGGCATACCCTCGCCAGGGCTCATGCAGGAAGCGGATCGGCCAACCCTTGTCGATATAGGACTGCACGAGTGCCGGCGTGCCATCGGTCGAACCGGAATCGACGATGACGATTTCCGCGCATTGCTCGAGGCTCTCGATGCAATTGCCGAGGTAGGCTTCTTCGTTCTGGCAGATGATGAAGGCGGAAAGCGGAAGCTTGCTCATGGGCGGGCCTTAGATCTGAACGAGGCCGATATCCTTGACCTGGCGAATGGTCAGCATCGTGCGCACCGTGTCTACCCGTTCGTTGGCCGTCAGCACTTCGATGACGAAATCCTGGAAAGCCGTCAGATTCTCGGCGACACAATGCAGCAAAAAGTCGCTTTCGCCGGAAACTGTCCAGGCTTGGCGGACGATCTGCCATTCGGCCGTTGCCGCGGCAAAAGCCTTCAGGTCAGCTTCCGACTGGCGCTTCAGACCCACCATACAGAAAGCGACGAGATCGAAGCCGAGTGCCGGTGCGTTCAGGAGCGCGTGATAGCCCTTGATGACGCCGGTTTCCTCGAGCTTGCGCACGCGCCTGAGGCACGGCGGCGCAGAGATGCCGACCCTTTGGGCGAGATCGACATTGGTCATCCGGCCATCACGCTGGAGCTCGCGAAGGATCTTGAGATCGATTGCGTCGAGCTCGACTTGTTTCGTCATGAACGTTCGTCCTTTTTGCGTGGTGACATTTTGCGCGAGGGCAAAGTCAAAAACTTTGTATTTGCTGACGGTTGAGCTGGCCCCGATGGCCGGCGAAGTTGACTGGTGCGTCCCCTATCCCGGCGCAGCCGCGATCATCTCGGTCGAGATTCTCGGCAAGGCGCGCTCCAGGAGGGCGAGGTCGTCTCGAGTCGGTGCGTGGCCGAGCGCAGCGCGATGGAACCAAGCACGGCCGGCATTCAACCCCATATGCTTCTCCAGCAAAGTGAATCCGCGTGAAATATCGCCAAACCCGCTGGACAACAAGCAGTCCCGCCGACTATTCGCGGGAAAATGGCATGGCTGACACCGGTCTTACCGCAAAAATGGGCCGCCACCGTCCGAAGCGGCATCCTCTTGGCCGGATGCGGCATTCATTCCGCTGCCGCACTGCTCCCGGCGCATGGCTCGGTAAAGACGGATCGGATGGCCGAACCTGGTGCACAAACGCGTCATCTGGTGGCAAAACTAGGCTTGGCGCTCAAGCACTTGTGTGTATCAGGGCCGACGCCCTTGAAAGTCATGGTAGGGAATACCTAAACTATGGAACTATTTCCCATTGACGCAATGGAATCGGACGAGAGCGTTCTCTCTCTCCCCGTGAACGAAGGACAAGACTATGACTGCCCGTCACGTGAAAGTGCTGATCATCGGCTCCGGCCCGGCCGGTTATACGGCCGCCATCTATACGGCGCGCGCCCTGCTCGAGCCGGTGCTGATCGCCGGCCTGGAACAGGGCGGCCAGTTGATGATCACCACCGACGTGGAGAATTATCCGGGCTATGCCGACCCGGTCCAGGGCCCGTGGATGATGGAGCAGATGCTGAAGCAGGCGACCCATGTCGGTGCCGAGATCGTCAACGATCTCGTGACTGACGTCGATCTGTCCGTGCGCCCGTTCCGCATCAAGACCGATAGCGGCACCGACTGGACGGCGGACGCCCTGATCATCGCCACCGGCGCCAAGGCGAAATGGCTTGGGATCGAGACCGAGCCGACCTTCATGGGCTTCGGCGTCTCGGCCTGCGCCACCTGCGACGGTTTCTTCTACCGCAACAAGGATGTCATCGTCGTTGGCGGTGGCAACTCGGCCGTTGAAGAAGCGCTTTACCTGTCGAACCTTGCCAAGACCGTCACCGTCGTGCACCGCCGCGATTCCTTCCGCGCCGAGAAAATCCTGCAGGAGCGCCTGTTCGCCAAGCCGAACGTCAAGGTGATCTGGGACCATGAGGTCGTCGAATATCTGGGCGCACCGGCCAAGCCGCCGATGCCCGCCTCGGTCGACGGCGTGAAGCTGCGCAACACCAAGACCGGCGAAACCTCCGACATGGTCACCGACGGGGTGTTCGTCGCGATTGGTCACGCCCCGGCGGTCGAACTTTTCAAAGGCAAGCTTCGGCAAAAGTCCAACGGCTATCTGTGGACCGCGGCCGATTCGACGGCGACCGACGTGCCCGGCGTTTTTGCCGCAGGCGACGTGACGGACGACATCTATCGTCAGGCGGTGACGGCGGCCGGCATGGGCTGCATGGCAGCGCTCGAGACCGAGAAATACCTGGCGGGTCATATGCCCGTCGCAATTGCAGCCGAATAGAAGCTGCGAATCGGGGTGGTGCCGCTGAGGCACCTCGCCCCGTGTGGGAACAGACGCATCAGCCACATCCGGAAGACAGGACCCCGTCTTCCGGAGTGGTTTCTTATGGGGGACTTCATGTCGCTGGACTGGGACAAACTGCGCATTTTTCACGCGGCGGCCGAGGCTGGGTCATTCACGCATGCGGCAGACAAGCTCCATCTTTCGCAATCGGCGATCAGCCGGCAGGTGAGCTCTCTTGAGCAGGATGTCGGCATCAAGCTGTTCCACCGCCATGCGCGCGGCCTGATCCTCACCGAACAGGGCGAGATCCTCTACCGGACGGCGCACGAAGTGCTGATGAAGCTCGAAAGCGTCAAGGTCCAGCTGAGCGAAACCACGGACAAGCCAAGCGGCAAGCTGCGCATCACCACGACCGTCGGCCTCGGCCAGGGCTGGCTCACCGACAAGATCCAGGAGTTCATGTCGCTGCACCCGGACGTGCAGGTCCAGCTCATCCTCGACAATGAAGAGCTCGACGTGAACATGCGCCATGCGGACTGCGCCATCCGCCTGCGCCAGCCGCAGCAGTCGGACCTCATTCAGCGCAAGCTGTTCACGGTGCACATGCACGTCTATGCAGCACCCTCCTATATCAACAAATACGGCGAGCCGCAGTCGGTCGAGGATCTCGACAATCACCGCATCATCACCTTCGGTGAGCCGGCGCCGAACTATCTGCTCGACGTCAACTGGCTCGAAATCGCCGGCCGCGATTCCGACAATCCGCGCGTGTCGCACCTGCAGATCAACAGCCAGACCTCGATCAAGCGGGCCTGCCTCCTGGGCATCGGCGTTGCGATGCTGCCTGACTATATCGTTGGCCGCGATCCGGGCCTCATACAGCTTCCGATCAGCGCCGACATCCCCTCGTTCGATACCTATTTCTGCTATCCGGACGAGATGAAGAATGCCGCCAAGCTCAAGGTCTTCCGCGATTACATCGTCGCCAAGGCCCGGAACTGGAACTTCTGACGTTCAATCGGCAAATGCTCTTTTTGTGAGCATTTCTTGGCTGTTCCCGTAACTATATGTTTTTAATTTGATATTTTGAATGCGCCCTCTATTTTATGCGGCGCATTTTCATTGTGCGATGCAGAAATAGGCAGGGATGCGCACATGGCATGGCTGTCATGCATATTAAATGATTGCTGCCCGCCCAAAAAAGCAGCATACCAAACTCAGCTGATGCATCTTTGGTGGCTTCTCCTCCCAGTGCCACCGCAGCAGCTGTTCCCCTCTGGAGGTTTAATTACCTTCACAACTTATAAGGGCCCAAGTCATCTTGTGGCCCTCTTTTTTTGTCTACTGTTTGAAGACGAGCGAGCCGTGACGAAAATCACAGTCGGCTATTGAAAGCCGATACTTCGCTTCCCATATCAAAATGCAGCTGATGCATTCTTGGTGGCTCCTCCTCCCCCGCCACCGCATTAGCTGTTCCCCTCTGGAGGTTCTTATTACCTTCACAACTACAAGGGCCCAAGTTTTCTTGAGGCCCTCTTTTTTTGCCGTCATGGTGTTCACGGTCTTGTGATTTGAATATCGAGTTTTGGCGATACATCTATCGATAAAACACGATATGGCGATATACAATGGATCGAGACGAGATATTGAAGGCGCTTGCCCATCCAGTGCGGGTGAACATCCTCGCCTGGCTGAAGGAGCCTCAGCTCCATTTCCCAACACAGGAACATCCGCTCGATCTCGGCGTATGCGCCGGTCAGTTCGAACGCTGCGGCCTGTCGCAGTCGACCGTTTCCTCGCATCTCGCAGTGCTTCAGCGCGCCGGCCTCGTGACGACGCGCCGGGTTGGCCAGTGGATCTTCTACCGCCGCGATGAAGAGACGATTGCCGCCTTCCTCAAAAGCATCGGCGATCTCTAAAAGCAAACAGCTCCTCCCAAGCAGACCTCCATGAAAGGACCTCCCATGGCCTCGCTTTTCGACCCCATCACCATCGGCGACATCGCGCTGAAGAACCGCATCGTCATGGCGCCGTTGACACGCAATCGTTCTCCCGGCGCCGTTCCGAACACACTGAACGTCACCTATTACGAGCAGCGCGCGACGGCCGGCTTGCTGATCACCGAGGGAACGGCGATCACCCAGCAGGGCCAGGGCTATGCCGACGTGCCCGGTCTCTATACGCCGGAGGCACTGGAAGGCTGGCGCAAGGTGACGGATGCGGTGCATGCGAAGGGTGGCCGGATCGTCGTCCAGATGTGGCATGTCGGCCGTATCTCGCACAATTCGCTGCAGCCGGATGGTTTGAAGCCGGTTGCGCCCTCTGCAATCCGTGCCAAGTCCAAGACCTATCTGATCAATTCTGACGGTACCGGTTCCTTTGCCGAAACCTCCGAACCGCACGCGCTTGATGTCGCCGAGATCGGAGGTATCGTCGAGGACTACCGCAAGGCTGCGCGCGCTGCGATCGACGCCGGCTTCGATGGCATCGAGATCCATGCGGCCAACGGCTATCTCATCGACCAGTTCCTGCGTTCCGGCTCGAACCACCGCACGGATGCCTACGGCGGTTCGATCGAGAACCGTGCCCGCTTCCTGTTTGAGGTCATGGATGCCGTGACGAAGGAAATCGGCGCCGGACGCGTCGGCATCCGCCTTTCGCCCGTCACGCCGGCCAACGACGTTTTCGATCCGGAGCCGCACACGCTCTTCGGCTATGCGGTCAAGAACCTCGCTCGCTATCCCCTCGCCTACATCCACATCATCGAAGGCGCGACGGGTGGTCCACGTGACCATCAGCAGGGCGACCGGCCATTCGATTATGACGCGCTGCGTTCCACCTATGTCGCGGCGGGCGGCAAGGCTGCCTGGATGACGAACAACGGCTATGACAGGGCGCTGGCGGTGAAGACGATCAAGGACGGCGAAGCCGATCTCGTCGCTTTCGGCAAATCGTTTATTGCCAATCCGGATCTCGTCGAGCGGCTGAAGCGCGACGCGCCGCTCAATACGCCGGATCAGACGACCTTCTATGGTGGCGGCGCCATGGGCTACACCGACTATCCGGCCCTTGAACAGGTTGCCTGACGCTCCCACATGGCCGATGCCCCGTCACCCGACGGGGCATTTGTCCATTGGGAAATTAACTCCTCATGTTTTCTAGATATTTTGAAAAATGGTCATTGCAGCCTGACGGCGAAATTATCGTCACGCCTTCCAGCCATCTTCAACCCGTCCGCTACCGCAACCAGTCGGCGATGCTGAAAGTCGCGCAGGATCCCGAGGAAAAGTTCGGTCGCCTGCCGATGCTCTACTGGAACGGGCACGGTGCGGCAAAAGTCTATGAGTCCGATGGCGATGCCGTCCTGATGGAGCGCACGGACAGCCAGCGCAACCTCTTTCACATGGCGATGACGGGAAGCGATGAAGACGTGACGCGCATCATCTGCCGCACCGTTGCCGAGCTTCATGCTCCGCGTTCGACACCCGTTCCCCAGGATCTCGTGCCGCTCGACAAATGGTTCGCTTCACTTGAGGCGGCCGCTCCTGCTCAAGGCGGCTTTTTTGTCCGTGCGCTCGAGGCGGCGAAAGGCCTGTTTGCCGATCCGGAACCACCTGTCGTGCTGCATGGCGACGTGCATCACGCCAACATTCTTGATTTCGGCGACCGCGGCTGGCTGGCAATCGACCCGAAGCGCGTCCTTGGCGATCGCGGCTACGACTATGCCAACCTGTTCTGCAATCCGGAGCTGCCCCTGGTCACCGCGCCGGGCCGGCTGCAGCGGCACCTGCCCATCGTCGCCGAGGAGACCGGCCTTCACCCGCGCCGCATCCTGAATTGGGTGTTGGCCTATGCCGGGCTTTCCGCCGCCTGGTTCCTGGAGGATGGTGACGACTTCGGCGTGGAGAGCGACCTGGCGATGGCGCAGATCGCAATCGCCGAGCTCGACCGTTAAGTTCAGCCGGTCCTCAACAGGACGACGGCGTAGATACAGGTCTCGCCGCTGGCGTTGCGGAAAACGCAATCCTGCGGCGGGCCAAGCTCCAGGCAATCCCCCTCGCCGAGAACATGGGTATCGAGGCCTTCCACAAAGGTCAGGCTGCCCTGCTTCACCCATATCCATCGACGATGAAGCGCATAGGCGGATGCCGGGATCGACACGTCGGCGCCTGCCGGAAGCTCGATCTCGACCAGTTCGAGCGGCAGCTCCGACATCGGTGACACGTGGCGCCGGAGATATCCTGTTTGTGGATCGCGCCAGACCGATTGGTCCCGGCGTCGCGACAGCCTGCCCTGGCTCATTTCTGCGCGCGCGATCAGGCTGGACATGGAGAGCCCGAACGCGCCCGCAAGCTTGGCGAGCAATGTTGCCGTCGGGCTGCTGTCGCCCCGCTCGACCTTGTGGATCATTGCGCGCGAGACACCCGAGCGCTCCGAAAGCTCGCTCAGCGACCAGCCGCGCGCTTCTCTTTCGAGCCGAATTCGTTCACTGAGCCGTTGATCCAGGCTGTCTACTTTAGTATCCATATCGTAGTCATATAGTGAACGAATGTGAGGAGCAAGCATGCTGATCCGAGCGGCCATCCAAGACGATCTGTCAGTCATCTGCGAGATCTACAACGACGCCGTGGCAAACACGACGGCGATCTGGAACGAGACCTTGGTCGACGTCGCCAATCGGACGGCCTGGCTGAAGGCGCGCGTGGACGCGGGCTATCCGGTGCTGGTGGCCGTCTCCGATGAAGGCGACGTCGTCGGTTATGCGTCCTTTGGCGATTGGCGCGCCTTCGACGGTTATCGCCACACGGTCGAGCACTCCGTCTATGTTCACAAGGATCGGCGCGGCGGTGGCATTGGCCGCAAGCTTATGGTCGCGCTGATCGCCGAGGCTGAGCGGCTGGGCAAACACGTGATGATCGCGGGCATCGAATCGGAAAACACGGCCTCGATCCGCCTTCATGCCCAACTGGGCTTTGTCGACACCGGCCGCATGCGCGAAGTCGGCACGAAATTCGGCCGCTGGCTCGATCTGACATTCATGCAATTGGTGCTCCCGACAGGTTCGCCGCGCTAGACCGTCTCGACAATGACCGTTTGTCGAGGCGGTCTTAGATGCTATGAACGCGCAAGGACTGTTTCTGGAAACACTTAAACGTGGGTCTTCGGCGGAAGGTGAGAGCGGGCGCTTGGGCACGGGTCGCGAGAGCGGCGCTGGCGCTGCTTGTCAGCCTTCCGGCATACAGAGCGGTCCCCGCGGCCGCTCGTATCGATGAGCTCCTCCCCCAACCGAAATGCGTCTATTCAGGGCGGTCTGTCATCGATCCCGCGAAGGCGCTCTGCATCAGCAAGGAGAACTTCGCCCGCGATGTTTGCGGCGTGATCGACCATTACGCGACGGTGAACGACCTGCCCGCGGCCTTCTTCGCCCGCCTGATCTGGCGTGAAAGCCTGTTCCGGCCGAATGCGGTCAGCCCCAAGGGGGCCGAAGGGATCGCGCAGTTCATGCCTGGAACGGCGAAGATGCGGGGGCTCAACAACAGCTTCGATGTCGTCGAAGCGCTGGGCAAGTCCGCGGAATATCTGAACGAGCTCAAGTCGCGCTACGGCAATCTCGGCTTTGCCGCCGCCGCCTACAATGCCGGAGAAAACGGGCTGGAGCGTTTTCTCGAGGTCGATTGGCTGCCGACTGAGACGCGCAACTACGTCCTGGCGATCACCGCCTACAGCGTCGAGGACTGGCGCGACAATCCACCGAAGACGCTCGACCTGACGCTCGACAAGGGCAAGACCTTTCTCGATGGTTGCGTGGCGCTCGCCAGCACCCGCAACCTTCGCGATATCGAGGTGATCGACGAAGCTGAATGGGCGCCCTGGGGCGTGCAACTCGCCGCGCACTTCCAGAAGTCGGTGGCGCAGCGATTGTTTGTGCGTGCTGCCAAGCGCCTGCCGGAACCGATCCGCAGCGAGAAGGCCCTCCTGCTCAGGGAGCGCAATGCCAGCTTTGGCCTCAGGATCCGCTACGCCGCACGCATCGGCCGCGAGACCCAGGCGGAAGCAAACAAGCTCTGCGCCACCATTCGCAAGAGCGGTGGCGCCTGCCTTGTCTTCAGGAACTGACGGTTCGACGCGCCACCCGTGCCGCTAGCCGTAACGGCTTCGCCAGGCAATTCCACTACGCGAGAACGCGGTCACCAGTGGCCGTTCTGGCCTCTGCCTCTATAGGCATGCAACCAAGTCCCCTGAGCGTCGTTGCGACCGCCTCGTCGATTGGCGTATGCGGTTCTTCGCCGAGAACCGCCAGGAGCCGCTCGTTCGGCATTCTCAGAGGTTCGCGCCAAACGTAGCGCATCTTGCGCAGTTCCCTGAACAGCGGGACGAAAGGCGAGACAAGGCCGATCAGCCACCAGGGAAAAGCCCTGACGGGTAGCTCCGGCTTGCCGACGACGCGGCGGATCGCCGCCACCATCTCCGTTCCGTTCCGGTCGAGGAAGCCGCGCATATGATAGACGGCAAAGCGCGGCAGGCTTTCGGCACGCTCCACGAGGCGGAGCATGGTTTCCGCGACATCGGGCAGATAGGCCCACTGGTGGGAGGTGCCTTCACGGCCGGGATAGGAAATCGCCGTCACCGGTTTTCCGGGCTTTACCAACCCTTGCGAAAACCAGTTGTTGGCGGCTCCCGGGCCGAAGAAGTCTCCTGCCCGAACGATGATGACGCCGATGCCTGCCTCGGACGCGCCCTTCAGGCGACGCTCCATCTCCTTGCGGATCAGGCCCTTGTCGGTGTCAGGGTTCTGCGGGGCGTCCTCGGTCAGAATGGGAAAGGCATCCCGGCCGAAATTATAGATCGTTCCCGGCAGGAGGATGCGCGCGCCCGAGGCTTTCGCAGCCGCGATGGTGTTGTCGAGCATCGGCAGCACCAGGGTTCCCCAGTTGCGGTAGCCGGGCGGATTGACGGCATGCACGATCAGATCGACCCCTTCCGCCGCAGCGCGAACGTCGCGTGCGTCCATGGCATCGCCTTGCCGCCAGTCGAACGCCGGCTCCGCCTGCGCTGCCCTCTCGGCGTTTCGGTTCAAGGCGCGCACCTGCCAGGCGCGCCTGCTGAGCCCGCGTGCCACGGCGCTGCCAATACCGCCCGTCGCGCCGAGCACCAGCGCGCTCTTTGTTCTTTCCTGCATCTCGGCCATGTCTCGCTCCATCCGTTTCGATGAAGACAGGATCACGCAAAGCAGAGCTAAACGGAATTGCCGAAAAATCTTGATCAGATATACTGAAATATATGAGCAGAATAGATTTGAGCTGGGATTTCTACAGAACGTTTCTCGCTGTGCTGCGGGAGGGGTCGCTATCGGCGGCCGCCCGCGAGCTTGGCTTGACGCAGCCGACCGTCGGCCGGCACGTGGACGCCATGGAAGCGGCACTTGGCTATCCGCTCTTCGTGCGCTCCCCGCATGGCCTGCTGCCGACCGATGCCGCGCTGGCGCTCCGGCCCTATGCCGAGACGCTCTCCGCGACATCTGCGGCACTCTTGCGTGCCGCGTCCAGCCAGCGTGATGCCGTCAGCGGTACTGTGCGCATCAGCGCCAGCGAGGTCATCGGCATCGAGGTCCTGCCGCCGATCCTGGCGAAGCTGCACGAGGCCTATCCGGAGCTGATGATCGAACTCTCCGCCTCCGACACCGTGGAGGACCTGCTGCGTCAGGAGGCCGATATCGCTGTGCGTATGGTCGCGCCCGCGCAGGATGCATTGATCGCCCGCCACCTCGGCGTCGTCCCCATCAGTTTTCACGCCCACCGCAGCTACATCGCGCGGCGCGGCATGCCGCAGGCACTGACCGATCTCGCCGATCACAGCCTGATCGGCTACGACCGGGAAACCGCCGCGATCCGGGCGATCATCGCCCGGTCGCCCGAACTGCCGACGGCACGGTTTGCGCTCAAGGCCGACAGCAACCTTGCCCAGCTCGCAGCGATCCGCGCCGGCTTCGGCATCGGCATCTGCCAGAACGGGCTGGCAGCGCGCGACCCCGACCTTCTCCCGGTGCTGCCTGGTCTCTTCGAGATGAAGCTCGATACCTGGCTGGTGATGCACGAGAACCTGAAAACGGCGCCGCGCTGCCGCGTCACTTTCGATGCGCTCGCCAAGGGGCTGCGCGACTACATTCGCAGTGTCGCACCTGCAGCCCAGGACGGTGATGCTTCCACTTAGCGCGGCGACTACCCATCAAGCAGCGTTGTGCCGTAGGAATTGTCGATGACGCAAAGCCATTTGCCGGCATCCGTCTTGCGGAAGACGTAGGTTGCCCGCCTCACGATGGAGACATCGGCGCCCTCCGCGTCCACCGTATCGAGTACCGTTTCCATGATGACGAGCGCGGTGTCGCCTCCTTCGATCACTTTCATCTCGCCCTGGCGGACTTTCATCTGGTTCTTGAAATGGGCGGCGATCGCCACGAACGCTCTTTGGATCTGGGGCTTTCCGGTCGCGTAGAGACCGGGTTTGACGACCAGCGTCGCGTCGTCGGCGTAGAAGTCCATCAGGCTCTCAAAATCTTCTGCCGTGATTGCACGGTCGGCAGCTTGGATAACCTGTTTCAGTTCGTGATCTGACATGTCCGTCTCTTGGGTTTGCGCAAGACGGATAGACAAAACCCGCCTTGCGGCGGGTTGCTGCTTTCGGAAAAGGAGCGCGCGTCAACCCACCATTCGATGAATGGTGCGAATAATCGAAGCGTTGACGTTGCCGACATTTTCCATGGTTCGCGCGTAACACGCTTCGATCTCGTGGGCAAGTTGCGTTGCCGCAAAGGGACGCGTGCGCCGCCAATAGAAAAGCCCGCCAAGATGGCGGGCTTCAAAATCCTTGGCGCTACTATCGCGTGGGCAGTTAACCCTCGGATTCGGCTGGCGTTTCCGGCGCTCCGTTCTCGACAGCCGCCTCCTCGCCTTCCTCGTCGCCCTCAGGCTCGCTGATGCGCTCGACCGAAACGACCTTCTCGTCCTTGGCGGTCGAGAAGATGGTGACGCCCTTGGTCGCGCGGCTCGCAAGCCGGACGCCATTGATCGGCACGCGGATCAATTGGCCACCATCGGAGACGAGCATGATCTGGTCGTTGTCTTCGATCGGGAAGGCTGCAACGAGTACGCCGATTTCCGCCGTCTTCGAGGTGTCGGTGGCGCGGATGCCCTTGCCGCCGCGGCCCGAGGTGCGGAAATCGTAGGACGACGAGCGCTTGCCGAAGCCCTTCTCCGAGACCGTCAGCACGAACTGTTCGCGTGCCTTTAGTTCTTCGAAGCGTTCGTTGCTGAGTTCGCCGCCGTCGGTGACTTCCTCGCCGACCAGAGCGATTTCTTCCTCTTCGCCGTTCGTCGTGCGCCGCTCGGCGGCTGCACGCTTCAGATAGGCTGCCCGTTCCCACGGCTCGGCATCGACATGGCCAAGGATCGCCATCGAGATGATGCGGTCGCCGTCGCCGAGGTTGATGCCACGAACGCCGATCGAGTTGCGGCCGGCAAAGACGCGCACGTCGTCGACCGGGAAGCGGATGCACTGGCCGAGCGCCGTGGTCAGCATGACGTCGTCATGCTCCGTGCAGGTGTCGACGGAGAGGATCTCGTCGCCCTCCTCCTCGAGCTTCATCGCGATCTTGCCGTTGCGGTTGACCTGGACGAAGTCCGACAGCTTGTTGCGGCGAACCGTGCCGCGGGTCGTCGAGAACATGACGTCGAGGTTTTCCCAGGTCGCCTCGTCCTCGGGCAGCGGCATGATCGTGGTGATGCGTTCGCCGGGTTCCAGCGGCAGCATGTTGATCAGCGCCTTGCCGCGCGATTGCGGCGTGCCGATCGGCAGGCGCCAGACCTTCTCCTTGTAGACGATGCCACGCGAGGAGAAGAACAGAACAGGCGTATGGGTATTGGCGACGAATAGCCGGGTAACGAAATCCTCGTCCCGGGTCGCCATGCCCGAGCGGCCCTTGCCGCCGCGGCGCTGCGCCCGGTAGGTCGTCAGCGGCACGCGCTTGATGTAGCCGAGATGCGAGACGGTCACGACCATATCTTCACGGGCGATGAGGTCCTCATCGTCCATGTCAGGGCCGCCTTCCATGATCTCGCTTCGGCGCTGGGTGCCGAATTCGTCACGGATGGCGATGAGCTCGTTCTTGACGATGCTCATGATGCGCAGGCGCGAGGACAGGATGTCGAGGTAATCCTTGATTTCCTCGCCGATCTTGTTGAGTTCGTCGCCGATTTCGTCGCGGCCGAGCGCGGTCAGGCGCTGCAGGCGCAGGTCGAGGATGGCGCGCGCCTGTTCTTCCGACAGGTTGTAGGTGTTGTCTTCATTGATCCGGTGGCGCGGATCGTCGATCAGCCGGATGAGGCTGTCGACGTCATGGGCGGGCCAGCGGCGTTCCATCAACTGTTCGCGTGCGGTCTGCGGATCGGGCGCATGCCGGATCAGCTTGATCACTTCGTCGATGTTGGCAACGGCAATTGCGAGACCGACCAGGACGTGGGCGCGGTCACGCGCCTTGCGCAGCAGGTATTTCGTTCTCCGGCTAACGACTTCCTCGCGGAAGGAGACGAAAGCACGCAGCATATCGAGCAGCGTCATCTGTTCCGGCTTGCCGCCGTTCAGCGCCACCATGTTGCAGCCGAAGGAGGTCTGCAGCGGCGTGTAGCGGTAGAGCTGGTTCAGGATGACGTCGGCATTGGCGTCGCGCTTCAGTTCGATGACGACGCGATAGCCTTGACGGTCCGATTCGTCGCGCAGATCCGAGATGCCCTCGATGCGCTTCTCGCGCACCAGTTCGGCCATCTTCTCGATCATCGTTGCCTTGTTCACCTGGAAGGGGATCTCGGTGATGATGATCTGCTCGCGGTCGCCGCGCATCGGCTCGACATGCGCACGGCCACGCATGATGACCGAACCGCGGCCGGTCTCGTAGGCCGAACGGATGCCGGAGCGGCCGAGGATCAATGCGCCGGTCGGGAAGTCCGGGCCCGGGATGATCTCCATCAATTCCGGCAGTTCGATCGCCGGATTGTCGATGAGCGCCATGCAGCCGTCGATGACTTCGACCAGGTTATGCGGCGGGATGTTCGTCGCCATGCCGACGGCGATACCGCCGGCGCCATTGACGAGCAGGTTGGGGAACTTCGCGGGGACGACGGACGGCTCGCTCAGCGTGCCATCATAGTTGTCGCGGAAATCGACGGTTTCCTTGTCGAGATCGTCGAGCAGCGTATGGGCCGCCTTCTGCAGGCGGCATTCGGTGTAGCGCTCGGCTGCCGGCGGGTCGCCGTCGACCGAACCGAAGTTGCCCTGGCCGTCGATCAGCGGCAGGCGGAGAGACCAGTCCTGCGCCATACGCGCCAGTGCATCGTAGATCGCTGCGTTGCCGTGTGGGTGATACTTACCCATCACGTCCCCGGTGACGCGGGCGCATTTGACGTATTTCTTGTTCCAGTCGATGCCGAGCTCGCTCATCCCGTAGAGGATGCGGCGGTGCACGGGTTTCAGACCGTCACGCACGTCGGGAAGCGCGCGGCTGACGATGACGCTCATCGCGTAATCGAGATAGGACCGCTGCATTTCCTCGATGATGGAAATCGGCTCGATGCCTGGCGGAGTTTTTCCGCCGCCGGGAGTGCTTTGCTCAGTCAATGGTGATCACGATCTTTGTTCAGAATCAGTCGGATATTTATAGCGGATTGCCACGGGAAGCGCCAATTTGCGGCCCTTCGCGCCGTTCACCCGCCAGCCTGTGAAGATGTCACTGTAACGCTTTGATTCGCTGCATGATTCGTTCGACAGTCCAGATCAGGAGCCGAAGAGCCATGCGGCAGTTGTGAACAGTCTTTTGCCGCCGGAGCAGGCTTTTCTAGGGCATCGCGCGGGAAATCGGAAGACCCCTGCCGCCAATCGCCGCGACGCCGCGCATTTGCGGTCCGATTGCCGCAAGGGATTGCTCATTAAGTCATTGCTGAGACTTTGTTTGCCGCCCTCTTCCCAAGCCCGTGCCGCTTGCCTAACAATGCCTTCATGCCACCGGGAAAACCCGGGGCGAAATCCGGAAGGGGAAACGGATGTTCAATGTCGACCTCCTGGTCAATGCACTCACCACGCTTCTCGTCACGCTCGATCCGCCCGGCCTCGCGCCGATCTTCCTAAGTCTGACGGTCGGTCTCAGCCGACAGGAGCGCTTTCAGGTGGCCACGCGCGGCTCGCTGATCGCCTTCTTCATCCTTGCCGCCTTCGCCGTGTTCGGCAACGGCATCCTCGGGCTGCTCGGCATCTCGATCGGCGCCTTCCGCATCGCCGGCGGTCTTCTACTGTTCTGGATCTCTTTCGAGATGATTTTCGAGAAGCGGCAGGAACGCAAGGAAAAGACCGGCGAGAACGCGACCACCAAGGATCACATCCATAACATCGCGGTCTTTCCCCTCGCGCTTCCCCTGATTGCCGGGCCAGGCGCGATCTCCGCGACGATCCTGCTCGCCGGCTCGTTCCCGACGGCGGTCGAGCGCACGCAACTCTTGATCGTCATCGCGCTGTCTATGCTCAGCCTGTTCCTTGCGCTCGTCATCGCCGAGCGCATCGACCGGTTTCTCGGTGTCACCGGCCGCGCCATCCTGACGCGCCTGCTCGGCGTCATCCTGGCGGCGCTGGCGGTGCAGTTCGTTGTCGACGGCGTCAAATCGGCAATGGCGCTTTAGAGCCGCGGCTGATCGCCTTTCGTCGCCGAACGAGCGACAAAGAGAACGGACAACAAAAAACGCCATGTCCCAGAGGACATGGCGTTTTGCGTCAATACTGATCGACACTGATCGATGGCCGATCAGAACGGAATGTCGTCGTCCATGTCGCGCGAAAAGCCACCGCCCTGGCCGCCCTGGCCGCCTTGACCGCCCTGGCCACCGCCCGAACGGCCGCCACCGGAAGACTGGCGCGACTGGTCGTAGTCGTCGTAACCACCGCCGCCACCACCGCCGTAGTTGCTGCCGCCAAAGTCGCCGCCGCCACCGCGGCTGACGCCGGAGCCGCCGCCCTCGCCGCGACCGTCCAGCATCGTCAGCGTCGAGTTGAAGCCCTGCAGCACGATTTCGGTCGAATAACGGTCGTTGCCGTTCTGGTCCTGCCACTTGCGCGTCTGCAGCGCGCCTTCGATATAGAGCTTGGCGCCCTTCTTCACATATTGTTCGACGACCTTGCAGAGGCCCTCGTTGAAGACGACGACCGTGTGCCATTCGGTCTTTTCCTTGCGCTCGCCGCTGTTGCGGTCGCGCCAGGATTCCGAGGTTGCGATGCGCAGGTTGGCAATCGGCCGGCCGTCCTGCGTGCGCCGGATTTCCGGGTCTGCCCCGACATTTCCGATCAAGATTACCTTGTTGACGCTTCCAGCCATGTTGCTTTTCCCGTGGTTTCACCGGGCCGCCGGCCCAGCTTGGAATTTCAAGAGCGCGCATCTTAGCGGTCCGATGCCGCCGATACGCCCCGCCTCGCACATAATCCACAACAGATTTGGTCGTTTTATGGGCGATTTGTTCTTTCTTTGTTCTAGTATTTGGCTATGATCCTGTCAACCGACTCGAATTGGCCGCCTGTTTTGCCGATTGCGCCTCGACATGGGCGTTAGCGTCATTACATAGGGGGCTTTCAACCGACATGCAAAAGCTGGCTTCCGATGAGTGAACTCAAGACCATCTCCATTCGTGGTGCGCGCGAGCACAATCTGAAAGGCATCGACCTCGATCTGCCGCGCAACAAGCTGATCGTGATGACCGGACTTTCCGGCTCCGGCAAGTCCTCGCTCGCCTTCGATACGATCTATGCCGAAGGGCAGCGCCGCTATGTCGAGAGCCTGTCGGCCTATGCGCGTCAGTTCCTCGAGATGATGCAGAAGCCGGATGTCGACCAGATCGACGGCCTGTCGCCGGCGATCTCGATCGAACAGAAGACGACCTCGCGCAACCCGCGCTCGACGGTCGGCACGGTCACCGAAATCTACGACTATATGCGCCTGCTCTTCGCGCGCGTCGGCGTGCCCTATTCGCCGGCGACGGGCCTTCCGATCGAGAGCCAGACGGTCAGCCAGATGGTCGACCGCGTGCTGGAATTCGGCGAAGGCACGCGCCTTTACATTCTTGCGCCGCTCGTTCGCGGCCGCAAGGGCGAATACAAGAAGGAACTCGCCGAGCTGATGAAGAAGGGCTTTCAGCGCGTCAAGGTCGACGGCACCTTCTACGAGATCGCAGAGGTTCCGGCGCTCGACAAGAAATACAAGCACGACATCGATGTGGTGGTCGATCGTGTCGTCGTCCGGCCGGACCTTGCCTCGCGCCTCGCCGACAGCCTGGAGACCTGCCTGACGCTGGCCGATGGGCTTGCCGTGGCCGAGTTTGCCGACAAGCCGCTGCCGCCGGAAGAAACGGCCGCCGGCGGCTCGGCCAACAAGTCGCTCAACGAGACTCATGAGCGCGTGCTGTTTTCGGAAAAATTCGCCTGCCCGGTCTCCGGCTTCACGATCTCCGAGATCGAGCCGCGTCTGTTCTCCTTCAACAATCCCTTTGGCGCCTGCCCGACCTGTGACGGTCTCGGCAGCCAGCAGAAGATCGACGTGGCGTTGATCGTGCCCGAGGAGCACCGGACGCTGCGCGACGGCGCGATTGCGCCCTGGGCCAAGTCCTCCTCGCCTTACTACAACCAGACGCTCGAAGCGCTCGGCAAGGCCTTCGGTTTCAAGCTCGGCAATCGCTGGAACGAACTGTCCTCCGCAGCGCAGAATGCGATCCTGCACGGGACGGAAGAGAAGATCGTCTTCCACTACGAGGACGGCGCTCGTTCCTACAACACGACCAAGAATTTCGAGGGCATCGTGCCCAATCTCGAGCGGCGCTGGAAGGAAACCGACAGCGCCTGGGCGCGCGAGGAGATCGAGCGCTACATGTCGGCGGCGCCCTGCCCGGCCTGCGCCGGTTTCCGGCTGAAGCCTGAGGCGCTTGCGGTCAAGATCGACAAGCTGCACATCGGCCAGGTCACCGAGATGTCGATCCGCATCGCGCGCGACTGGTTCGAAGCGCTGCCGGCGCATCTCAACACCAAGCAGAACGAAATCGCCGTCCGCATCCTCAAGGAAATTCGCGACCGCCTGCGCTTCCTCAACGATGTCGGTCTCGAATATCTCAGCCTTTCGCGCAACTCCGGAACGCTCTCGGGTGGCGAAAGCCAGCGCATTCGCCTGGCTTCTCAGATCGGCTCCGGCTTGACCGGCGTGCTCTACGTGCTCGACGAGCCGTCGATTGGCCTGCATCAGCGCGACAACGCCCGCCTGCTCGAGACCCTTCGCCACCTGCGCGACATCGGCAACACCGTGATCGTCGTCGAACATGACGAGGATGCGATCCTGACGGCCGACTATGTCGTCGATATCGGTCCGGCCGCCGGCATCCATGGCGGTGAGGTCATTGCGCAAGGGGCGCCTGCCGACGTCATGGCCAACCCGAAATCGCTGACCGGAAAGTATCTCTCCGGCGAGCTTGCGGTTGCGGTTCCGAGCGAGCGCCGCAAGCTCAAGAAGAAAAAGGAAATCACCGTCGTCGGCGCGCGCGCCAACAACCTGAAGAATGTCACCGCCTCGATCCCGCTTGGCGTCTTCACCGCCGTGACCGGCGTTTCCGGTGGCGGCAAGTCGACCTTCCTGATCGAAACGCTCTACAAGGCCGCCGCCCGCCGCATCATGGGGGCGCGTGAGAACCCGGCCGAGCATGACCGTATCGACGGCTTCGAGCATATCGACAAGGTGATCGACATCGACCAGTCGCCGATCGGCCGCACGCCGCGTTCGAACCCGGCGACCTATACCGGCGCCTTCACGCCGATCCGCGACTGGTTCGCCGGTCTGCCGGAGGCAAAGACGCGCGGCTACCAGCCGGGCCGCTTCTCCTTCAACGTCAAGGGCGGCCGCTGCGAGGCCTGCCAGGGCGACGGCGTCATCAAGATCGAAATGCACTTCCTGCCGGATGTCTACGTCACCTGCGACGTCTGCCACGGCAAGCGCTACAACCGCGAAACGCTCGACGTGCACTTCAAGGGCAAGTCCATTGCCGACGTGCTCGACATGACGGTCGAGGAAGGCGTCGAGTTCTTTGCCGCCGTCCCGGCCGTGCGCGACAAGCTGGTGACGCTCAACCAGGTCGGCCTCGGCTATATCAAGGTCGGTCAGCAGGCAAACACGCTCTCAGGCGGTGAAGCCCAGCGCGTCAAGCTCGCGAAGGAACTGTCGAAACGTTCGACAGGGCGTACGCTTTATATCCTCGACGAACCGACGACCGGCTTGCATTTCCACGACGTAGCCAAGCTTCTTGAAGTTCTGCATGAGCTCGTCAACCAGGGCAATTCCGTCGTCGTCATCGAGCACAATCTCGAAGTCATCAAGACAGCCGACTGGGTCATCGACTTCGGTCCCGAGGGCGGCGATGGTGGCGGCGAGGTCATCGCCAAGGGCACGCCCGAAGAGGTGGTCAAGGAGAGGCGCTCCTATACCGGCCAGTTCCTGAAGGAGCTTCTCGATCGCCGGCCGATGAAAAAGGTCGAGGCGGCGGAGTGAACGCCTCGACGCCGATCGGCGACCGGAAGGAGTGATCGCGGCATGATGCGGCCTGCTCGTCTGGAAGACCTGGCTGCGGTGCAAAGCGTGACGGCGGCGGCCTACGAGCCCTATCGGGCGCTCCTTGGCGGGCCGCCGCTCCCGGTAACCGAAGACTACGCGCCTCGCATTCTTCGCAGCGAGGTTTGGCTTCGGGAGCAAGATGAAGTTGTTGCGGCGCTTGCCGTTTTCGAGCGGCACGCCGATCACCTGCTGATTTTCAGCATCGCCGTTGTCCCAGCCTGTCAGGGCCAGGGGCTCGGCATCGAGCTGCTGAAATTTCTGGACGGCAAGGCGGCCGAGTGGGGCTTGCCGGAGGTGCGGCTCTATACCAATTCACGCATGGAGCGAAATATCGCGCTCTATCGCGCCTATGGATTTCAAGAAACGGGTCGCCGACCCAATCCCTATCGTCCAGGGTGGACACTCGTGGACATGACGAAATCGATCAAAGACTGAAAAGCACGCGGTCAACCGACGACCGTTGTTGAGGAGGATGGCATGGCAAAATCCGGAAAGATCCGCGTTGGTATCGGCGGCTGGACCTTCGAGCCCTGGGAGGGCACCTTCTATCCGAGCACGCTGGCAAAGAAGCGCCAGCTCGAATTCGCCGGCAAAGAGCTTCGTGCGATCGAGGTGAACGGCACCTATTATTCGTCGCAGAAGCCCGAGACCTTCGCCAAGTGGGCCTCCGAAGTGCCCGAGGATTTCATCTTTTCGTTGAAGGCGAGCCGCTTCGTCACCAACCGCAAGGTTCTCTCGGAAGCCGGTGAATCCATGGAGCGATTCCTGACGCAGGGCTTGACCGAGCTTGGGCCTCATCTCGGACCGATCCTCTGGCAGTTCGCGCCGACGAAGAAGTTCGAGCCTGACGACTTCGAGGGTTTTCTGAAACTTCTGCCAGAAAAGCAGGATGGGCTGCCGCTCCGCCATGTGGTCGAGGTCCGCAATCCCACCTTCCAGGTTCCGGAGTTCGTGGCGCTGCTGGAGAAATACGGCGTTGCCGTGGTGCTCGCCGAACATGCGGATTATCCGATGATCGCCGATGTCACCGCCGATTTCGTCTATCTGCGTCTGCAGAAGGGCAGCGACGATATCGAGACCTGCTATGCGGCCGACAAGCTCGACCTCTGGGCCGAGCGCGCCAAGAGCTTTTCCAGTGGTGACGAACCGAGTGGGCTCGAAAAGAGCGCTCCGGACCGCAAGGCCAGGAAAGAGCCGCGCGATGTGTTTGCCTACTTCATCACCGAGGGCAAGGTGAATGCGCCGAATGGTGCCCGCGAGTTGCAGAAGCGCGTCGATTGAGTTCCAAGGCGGGATCGGTGCGTGCCGCTGATCCCGCTCACCCCTCACGAACCTGCCAGTCTTTGCACCTGCGCCAGTGTCGTCGGCCGGGAGCGGGATGGTGTAGAGCACTATAGGTAGTGCCGATACTACGTTCGCGACCCAAAAGGCGAGCGGCCTCAAGGCGTAAGGCGCGAATCACCACGGCCACCCCATATCGTTTTCCTGAGCGCAACCGAGGGTACCGTTGGGGATGGTTTTTATGCGGTTTTTTACCCGTCAATTTTTTGATTTGGTGCTGACCGTTGCGTTAGTCTCACAGGCAACCTCTGGAAGTGCCTGATTTTCATGGGGTTGGCCGATGTCCCCGTTTTCCACAGTCGGTCCACACAACATCTAGCGCTCAAACTTCCGTCACAAACCACCCCTTGACGCCCCCGGACGATTCACGGTTAATGGATTTCACGTTGCGACGGCGGCGGACCGGATTGTTTAGCGCCCGGTTCATCTCACCAAATCGTCGGTTCTGACAGGCGGCAGTCATGGATTTCACCATGCGGTCGCCGTGAGGATTTCTGTGCGATTTTTTGGGCCTGCTGGGGCAATATTTGGCTGGCATAAAGATGCTGTTAACACTATATTTAGTGCTTGCAGCCAGCCTATCTCACAAGATACAGGGTCACCCAGTTATGGGTTTCTCTCCAAGGACGGAAGCTGAGACTGGCTGCGGGATGACCCTCGCGGCCGGGCGGGGACAATTGCGCCTGTGGCGGGCGCTAGGCAACACGAAGGACCAGGGACAATGAAGATCGAACGTCGTTTCACCAAGGCCGGGCAATCCGCCTATGCGGAGATCGAATTCCGCAAGGCTACGAGTGAGATCAAGAACCCCGATGGTTCGATCGTCTTCCGCCTTGCCGATATCGACGTGCCGGCCGAGTTCAGCCAGGTCGCGGCCGACATTCTCGCCCAGAAGTATTTCCGCAAGGCCGGCGTTCCGGCCAAGATGAAGCGCGTCGAGGAGAACGATGTCCCCTCCTTCCTCTGGCGGTCGGTCCCTGACACGGATGCGCTGAAGGCTCTGCCCAAGGAAGAACACTACGGTTCCGAGACCGATGCCCGCCAGGTTTTCGATCGCCTGGCCGGCACCTGGGCCTATTGGGGCTGGAAGGGCGGCTACTTCGACACGGAAGAAGACGCCTCCGCCTTCCAGGACGAACTCGCCTACATGCTCGCCACCCAGCGCGTCGCGCCGAACTCGCCGCAATGGTTCAACACCGGCCTGCACTGGGCCTATGGCATCGATGGCCCCGGCCAGGGCCACTTCTATGTCGATCCCTTCACCGGCAAGCTGACCAAGTCGAAGTCGGCCTACGAGCATCCGCAGCCGCATGCCTGCTTTATCCAGTCGGTCGCTGACGATCTCGTCAACGAAGGCGGCATCATGGATCTCTGGGTGCGTGAAGCGCGCCTGTTCAAGTATGGCTCGGGCACCGGCTCCAACTTCTCGCATCTGCGCAGCGAAGGCGAAAAGCTCTCGGGCGGCGGCAAGTCCTCCGGCCTGATGTCGTTCCTGAAGATCGGCGACCGCGCCGCCGGCGCCATCAAGTCGGGTGGCACCACCCGCCGCGCCGCCAAGATGGTTGTTGTCGATATCGACCATCCGGATATCGAGGAATACATCAACTGGAAGGTCAAGGAAGAGCAGAAGGTTGCTGCCCTCGTCACCGGTTCCAAGGTCGTCGCCAAGCACCTGAAGGCGATCATGAAGGCCTGCGTCAACTGCGACGGTACCGACGACGCCTGCTACGACCCGAAGCAGAACCCGGCGCTGAAGCGCGAGATCCGCGCCGCCAAGCAGGCGCTGGTTCCGGAAAACTACGTCCAGCGCGTCATCCAGTTTGCAAAGCAGGGTTACAAGGACCTCGAGTTCAAGACCTATGACACCGACTGGGATTCGGAAGCCTATCTGACGGTTTCCGGCCAGAACTCCAACAATTCCGTCTCGATCAAGGACGACTTCCTGCGCGCCGTTGAAGCAGACGGCGACTGGCACCTGACCGCCCGCAAGGACGGCCGCGTGATGAAGACGCTGAAGGCCCGTGACCTCTGGGAGTCGATCTCCTACGCCGCCTGGGCGTCCGCCGATCCGGGCCTGCACTTCAACACGACGATGAACGACTGGCACACGAGCCCGGCCGCCGGCCCGATCCGCGCGTCGAACCCGTGCTCGGAGTACATGTTCCTCGACGACACCGCCTGCAACCTCGCCTCGCTGAACCTGATGATGTTCAAGGATGCGGCGACCAAGCGCATCAACATCACCGACTACGAGCACGCCGTCCGCCTGTGGACCGTCGTCCTTGAAGTCTCGGTCATGATGGCGCAGTTCCCGTCCCGCGAGATTGCCGAACTCTCCTACGAATACCGCACGCTCGGCCTCGGTTATGCCAACATCGGCGGCCTGCTGATGTCCTCGGGCATTCCCTATGACAGCGCCGAAGGCCGCGCCATCGCCGGCGCGCTGACGGCGATCATGACTGGTGTTTCCTACGCCACCTCGGCCGAAATGGCCGAGAAGCTGGGTCCGTTCCCGGGCTTTGCCCCGAACCGCGACAACATGCTGCGCGTCATCCGCAACCATCGCCGCGCCGCCTATGGCGAGACGACCGGCTACGAGGCGCTCTCGGTCAACCCGGTCGCCCTCATCCATGGCGACAATCCGGACCAGGACCTCGTCATCCACGCCATGAGCGCCTGGGACAAGGCGCTGGAACTCGGCGAAAAGCACGGCTACCGCAACGCCCAGGCAACCGTCATCGCGCCGACCGGCACGATCGGCCTCGTCATGGACTGCGATACGACCGGCATCGAGCCCGACTTCGCGCTGGTGAAATTCAAGAAGCTCGCCGGCGGCGGCTACTTCAAGATCATCAACCGTGCCGTACCGGAAGCGCTGCGCTCGCTCGGTTATAGCGAAAGCCAGATCGCCGAGATCGAGGCTTACGCCGTCGGCCATGGCAACCTGAACCAGGCGCCGGCAATCAACCCGTCGACGCTGAAGGCCAAGGGCTTCACCGACGAGAAGGTCGAAGCGGTCAACGCCGCGTTGAAGAGTGCCTTCGACATCAAGTTCGTCTTCAACCAGTGGACGCTGGGCGCCGACTTCCTCAAGGGCACGCTGAAGGTCACCGACGAGCAGCTCGGCGCGATGGACTTCAACCTCCTCGACCATATGGGCTTCTCGAAGAAGGACATCGAAGCAGCCAACATCCACGTTTGCGGCGCGATGACGCTTGAAGGCGCGCCGTTCCTGAAGAACGAGCACCTGCCGGTCTTCGATTGCGCTAACCCCTGCGGCAAGATCGGCAAGCGCTACCTCTCGGTCGAAAGCCACATCCGCATGATGGCGGCTGCCCAGCCGTTCATCTCGGGCGCCATCTCCAAGACGATCAACATGCCGAACGAGGCGACCGTCGAGGACTGCAAGAACGCCTACATGCTTTCCTGGAAGCTGGCGCTGAAGGCGAACGCCCTTTACCGCGATGGTTCCAAGCTGTCGCAGCCGCTGAACGCCTCGCTGATCGAGGACGACAAGGACGAGGATGCGCTGGAGGAACTGATCCAGGCGCCGGCCGCCGCCCAGGCCGTGACCATCACGGAAAAGATCGTCGAGCGCGTCATCGAGAAGGTGATCCGCGCCCGCGAAAAGCTGCCGAACCGCCGCCAGGGCTACACCCAGAAGGCTGTCGTCGGTGGGCACAAGGTCTACCTGCGCACCGGCGAGTTCGGTGATGGCCGCCTCGGCGAGATCTTCATCGACATGCACAAGGAAGGCGCTGCCTTCCGTGCGATGATGAACAACTTCGCCATCGCCATCTCGCTCGGCCTGCAATATGGCGTGCCGCTCGAAGAATATGTGGAGGCCTTCACCTTCACCAAGTTCGAGCCGGCCGGCATGGTCCAGGGCAACGATGCGATCAAGAACGCGACGTCGATCCTCGACTACGTCTTCCGCGAACTCGCCGTCTCCTATCTCGGCCGCCACGACCTCGCCCATGTCGACACGTCCGATTTCAGCAACACGGCGCTCGGCAAGGGGATCCAGGAAGGCAAGACCAACCTGATTTCGACAGGCTGGACCCGTGGCTACAAGCCGACCATCGTCGGTGGCACGGCCGAACGCGCCGGTGAACCGAAGGGCTCGGCAACGGCTGCTCCTGCCCGCGCCTCTTCTGGCGCAACCGTAACGGCGATCGCCGGCAACACGGTGCGCAAGATCGAGACGACAACAGCCATCGCGACCTCCGAAATCGTCGCCTTCAAGCGCGATTACGAAGAACGTGCGGCGGAATTGGCCGAAGAGATTGCCGAGGAAACGGCTGAGACGGTTACGGAAGTGACGGCTCTCTTCTCCGACAAGGCAGCCGCCGAAGCGGCATCGGCCAAGACGGACGCCAAAAAGGTGGAGGCCGAGCGCCGCGCCCGCTCGATCATGCAGGGCTACACCGGCAACATGTGCACCGAGTGCCAGAACTTCACGATGGTGCGCAACGGCACCTGCGAGAAGTGCGACACCTGCGGTGCGACGAGCGGCTGCAGCTAACCTGCTCCACCGAGATGGTGGTTGTGGTGACGGTTCAATCAGTCACGCGGTTTTCATGGAACGCGTGACTGTCCCCCGACCAGAATTTTGCCCAGGGGCGTTTGAGCCGTGCCCCTGGGTTTTTTCGTGGATGGGACGTGACTCGGTCAGTCAGCGCGTCCTGTCGTGCTTGTGTGCAAAGCTGACGCCGCTGTTGCCGCTCCCAGGGCAGATACCGCTCTGCTGTCCTGCAGCACGATGCGCGATCATCCATATCGTCGGCTGCCGTTCACATCCTTGCCGATGATCTCCCGGATGATGGTCAGGGTCTCCCTCGCCGCCTCTTTAGGTGCGAGCGCGGTATCGGCGACGTTGCTGACCAGTTTCGTCATGTCGTGATCGATGTCCTTCTCAGCCCAACGCTTGCCTTTGGCGACGGTGATATAGACCGAGTAGGCGTGGTGCATGGTTCCGGGCCGCTCGCCGATGATGTGGAGAATTCCGCGGAAACTGTTGGGGTCGGCATCCTTAAAGAGCATCTCGCCGATCCTGTAGCCGGCCCGCACCCTGCCGCTGGTCACCAGGATGTTCTTGTCGCTCACCGTGACACCGGCGTCTCCAAGCAACCTTCGCATCTCTTCGAGGTAAGGCGCTAGATGCCCGTCATCCATGATGGCCTTGGCATTGAGACCGTCCGATATGACGATCTGACCTTTGGGCATGTCGGCCTTCCACGAAGCCCTTACCCGCTCAATCTCCTTGATGGAATCCGGGCTCAGCGTTTCGCCGGTTGTCGGGTGCGCGATGTAGTCGTTCCGGTCCTTGGACAGGGTGCGAACCGGGACGACGCCGGGCACGGCCGCGATAAACTCGGGCGTAAGTTCGGCCCAAAGCGATAGTTTGGCGTCGTCATACAGACCTCTTACTTTCGTCGCGAGCGCCGGGTTGAGATCCCAGATCTTCTCGCCGTGGCCCGTCGCCAGGTCGACGCCTCTTGCTTCGACCTCCATCATCATCTGCCTGCCTTCGGCGTAGACAGTTTCCTTTGGCCGCTTGTCACCCTTGGCGAGGCGGTACTGGTAATAGACCCAGAGGGGATCCCCGTAGTTTGACGTGTAGCTGTTGTCGTTGCCGACGATCCCGATGCGTTTGTAGAAATCCCACATCGCATCGTTGACCTTGAAGCCAAATTTCTCCCGTACGCGCACGTGATCCTGAAACGCGGTCGTGAGATAGCTCAACATCGGGTCATTTTTGGTGGGCAGAGCAATCAGGTAGGCCGGATTGGCCGGCATGATCTGGTCCTGGCACCAATCCAGATCGTCCAGGCTGACAGTCATATGCAGGGTGGTGCAGATATCGAGGCCGATGGTCAGCCCATGGAGCTTGCCCATGACCATGTCTTCGAGGCAGCACCGTACGAGTTGTTCGCGACTCTTGAAGACCTCCGGCCCGATGAAGCCGGCAACATCGTTGACATGGAGCCATGCGCCCTTGGGCTGCACCTTCGCAAGCTCCAGGCTCACGGCCCTGCTGAAGCCGTACTTTCGAGACTCAAGCACCATCATGTCGACGCCGTTTGCCACGCCGTTGGTGAATTCCGAGCCCTGCCCGGTCTCGAAGTAGAGGCCATATCTTTCCCCTGCCTTCGCGCTTGCATATTTCAGGATCTTCTCATTGGTGATGTCGAAGATCTTGTTGCAGTCATCCGTTCCCGCGAGGCTCTGGAACACCGTGGATACCGTTCCGGGGAAGCTCTCGCTCACCTCGGCCTGAACGTCGATGTGGGCGAGCACGCACCAGGGAATGACGTCAACCAGCTTGAAGGTATCGACGATATCCTTGAGGGCACGTTCCACTGTGACGACGCTGTTGACGGTACTGTCCACCGGGTTGGTGCCGATGACGATGTCGCCAGTCGCATAGGAGAATGCGTCGAAGACCTGCCACATGATGTCGTCGGGGTGGTCGGTTGGCGAATTCGGCTGAATACGCGCGCCCATATACCCCTTGGCCCCCAACTTGGTGCCGGGCATGACGTTGAAGATCTTTTGGCTGACGGAGATAAGCTCTTCGTTGCTCATCAGTTTCGGCACGCAACCGATCGTATCGCTGGTCAGCCCATTCATGATGCCTTTGATCTCTTCTTCCGATGCAGTCAGGAGAAACTCCTTCAGCTGGCCCATGGTCCAGTCTTTGACCTTTTCGTGCTGGGCCTGGTCCGTTGTCTGCCAGATCAGCCTTTGCAGATCGTCCTCAAGCAGCGGGCGCTGGTGAAGGTCTCCGATCTTCGTGCTTGCCAGAAGGGTCCGGGCGTTCGTTCGCGATGTGTCATTTTCCGCCACCACCCCGATCGTCTGATCTCCTTCCTTGAACGCGTTCGCACACCCCAGCACCTGCCGATAGGTCGTCTCGTCAAAAGCGCCCTTGATCCTGCTGATATAGGCAAAGACGTCCTCGCCCTGCTTCACCTCATCGATCACAAGGGTGCCTCCGCCCGGTGCTGCCCGGGCAGCCTGGCTGTATGTGGCGAGCGTGGCCGCCGCAGTCCCTGCCACCAGCAGGAGATCTCGTCTGGACAGACCGTGCTGATCCGAGAACATGCCCTTGCTCATTGCCATTTCCTTTCTGCAGAAGGTCTGTGGGCATTTCGCCAAACGGCCCTGGTGAGGACGGCGATTTGAGGAGGCGCGCAGTTTGGGTGCGCAATACATTCTCCACTCCGGGCATGGGCCCGCTATTCCCATCGATCGATGCGGCACCGTTCCTTTGGCGGAAACGAAGCGGGGCCTCTCGACCGGACGGGCACGGCTGGGCCAGCTACTGCAGGCTCATGACGATGCGCCCGTCGATCTTGCCGGCCTCCATCCGGTGGAAGATCTCATTGATGTTCTCGAGGCTGTCCCATGAGAAATGCGGCGCGACCTTGCCTTCAGCGGCAAACTGCAGCGATTCCTCCAGATCCTGGCGGGTGCCGACGATCGATCCGCGCAGCGTTATGCGCTTGAGCACCGTTTCAAAGACCGGCACGGAGATCATCCCAGGGGGAAGGCCGACGAGCGCCATCGTGCCCCGCGATCGCAGGAATCCGAACGCCTGTTCCATTGCAGCAGGTGAAACCGCAGTTACGAGCGCCCCATGCACGCCGCCGGTCGCCTTGATTACCTGCTCTACGGCATCCTTCGCCTTGCCGTTGACTGTAATGTCGGCGCCTAGCTGCTTTGCAAGTGCCAGCTTGTCGTCGAAGATGTCCGCGGCGACGACATGCATGCCCATCGCCTTTGCGTACTGCACAGCCATGTGGCCAAGGCCACCGATGCCGGAGACGGCGACCCATTCGCCGGGCCGTACTTCCGTTTCCTTCAATCCCTTGTAAACGGTCACGCCGGCGCAAAGAACCGGCGCAGCAGGGCCGAAGTCCAGCCCGGTGGGCAGGCTGCCGACGAAGTCGGGATCCGCCAGTCCATACTCGGCAAATGTTCCGTCGACGGAATATCCGGTGTTCGACTGTGATGCGCACAGTGTTTCCCAACCGGTGCGGCAATGCGGGCAGTAACCACATGCGCTGTGAAGCCAGGGAACGCCGACCCTGTCCCCCTCTTTCACTCTTTTGACACCGGCACCCACTGCCGAAACATAGCCGACGCCCTCGTGTCCCGGAATAAACGGCGGGCTAGGCTTTACCGGCCAGTCTCCATTTGCTGCATGGAGGTCGGTGTGGCAGACGCCCGTTGCTTCATATTTGACGAGGATCTGCCCAGGTTGCGGCGTCGGCACCGCCACCTCCTCGATCACAAGGGGCGTGCGGAACTGCCGAACGACGGCGGCCTTCATCGTCTGGGCCATTGCTAATCCTCCTCCAAATCGCCGGGCCCACGGAGAGGCCCATTAAGGGAAGTGCGGAGCCGGCAGGCGCCCATGTCGGATACAGAAGAATTCCACATTCATCCGGGCGCCATGGACGTTCGCGGCCGGGATTCGGGCGTCATCTCATCGTTGACACGCACCGCCAGAATTTCAGCGAGGTTCGGGCGGTGCTTTCGTTACGCATCAGCGTAAACCCGCGAGCATAGTTCGACAATGGCTCCCCGCGCTTGGGGGCGTGACCTACTGTAACATACAGCGGCGCGCGTCGATGAGGGCCCCGAGCGGAAATGGCGCGTCTGCCCGCTACTTTCGAAGAAACGGTTTTGAAACGGATCGCCCGACGAACCGATCGAGCGCGTCGCTTCGCGCAATGATGTCCAACCAGGCGCGTCGTCTCAAGTGTATTGACATGCTCGGCACGTGTCGTGTTGACTGGATGTTATGGGGCCGTAGCTCAGTTGGGAGAGCGCCGCAATCGCACTGCGGAGGTCGAGGGTTCGACTCCCTTCGGCTCCACCAGAACACAACCGCGCGCGTCGAGAGCTAGTTAAATCCAATCGGGCTGTGCACGAGTGTTTGCGCTCGACTAGAAGCTGCAGCACGGGTTCTGCCAGCGCCAGCGCTCAACTCGAACATCTCCCCCACGAACAGGTTGTCGAACCGCCGCGATAGGTTTACCTTACGCCCGCTAATGACGGTACCAAGGTCCTTTTCGGAGTTGGATCGACATGCGCGTCAAAGATGTGATGACGACAAAGATCGTCAGGCTTTCGCCTGACAACAGCGTCAGACAGGCAGCCCGGATCATGTTCGACAGCCACGTCAGCGGCCTTCCGGTCGTTGACGATGAAGGCCGTCTCATTGGGCTGATCAGCGAGGGCGACTTGATCCGGCGGACGGAACTCGGTGGCGGCGGGCCGCTGGCGGACGCGACGCTTGCGGCTGACGACAGGGCCCACGCCTATATACGCCGATCCTCTTGGAGGGTGGGCGACGCCATGACAGCCGATCTCGTTACCATCGACGAGGATGCGCCGCTCGCGCGGGTGGCGGCGCTGATGCAGGAACGTGGCATCAAGCGCCTTCCCGTTCTCAGGAACGGCGTACTGGTCGGCATCGTCAGCCGCGCCGATCTGTTGCAGGCGGTTTTGTCGGCAAAGCAGGACGAGACGGCCGCGGGTGATGAAGCGATCCGGCGCAGCATTCTCGTGCGCCTCGGCGAGAACACCGGCCTCGAAGGTCTGGATGTGAAGGTCGCAGTGACCGATGGCATCGTTCATCTCTGGGGCAACGTGGAGACGGCCGAGTGCCGGAGGGCCGCACGGATCGTTGCCGAAAATGTCCGCGGCGTTCGGGGCGTGGTCGAGCATTTCTCGGAACCATATCCGCAATAGCGCCCCTTTTAATTGTGCCGCGACACGCAGGTGTTCGCGACACCGAGTTGGCAAGACGATCCCAGCCGCTGTCGTCCGAAGACAGGTGTTCCATCATTCTGCCCGTCGCCGGCAAACAGCAACGACCGTAGCGAATTCAAGAGACTGCAGTGGCTTGCACGACTGCAAGTCGGAGAAATCCAGGCAATGTCCTAATGATCGGGAGGTTCAGATGGTTTCGCCTGAAACGGTATCGATGAAAGAGACGGCATCCGGGAGCTCGCATTCAACAACGCCATTATCGGCAGACGAACTCCGACTGATGGACGCCTATTGGCGCGCGTCGAACTACCTTTCTGTCGGCCAGATCTATCTGCTCGACAATCCGCTCCTGCGCGAGCCGCTGAAACGCGAACACATCAAGCCGCGCCTGCTCGGCCACTGGGGCACCTCGCCTGGCCTCAACATGCTCTATGTGCATCTCAACCGCGTGATCAAGCGCGACGATCTCAACATGATCTATATCATCGGGCCGGGGCACGGCGGGCCGTCGCTGGTGGCGCATGCCTATCTCGAAGGGACCTACACCGAGTTCTATCCGAACATCGGTGAAGATGCCGAGGGCATGCAGCGGCTCTTCAAGCAGTTCAGCTTTCCAGGTGGCATCCCGAGCCACGTGGCGCCGGAAACGCCCGGCAGCATCCATGAGGGCGGCGAACTTGGTTATGCGTTGAGCCACGCCTATGGCGCCGCCTTCGATAACCCGGACCTCGTCGTCGCCTGCATCGTCGGCGATGGCGAGGCCGAGACCGGGCCGCTTGCGACCGGCTGGCAGAGCAACAAGTTCCTGAACCCGGCCCGCGACGGCTGCGTGCTGCCGATCCTGCATCTGAACGGCTACAAGATCGCCAATCCGTGCTTCCTCGCCCGCATTCCGCGCGACGAGCTGCAGAAGTTCTTCGAGGGCATGGGCTACAAGCCTTACTTCGTCGAAGGGCATGATCCGGCAAGCGTGCATCAGCAACTCGCCGCTGTGCTGGATACGGCGATGGCCGAGATCCGGCAGATCTGGGACGATGCCCGCGTGAGGGGCAATCTGAAGCGGCCGGCATGGCCGATGATCGTCTTCCGCACGCCGAAGGGCTGGACCTGCCCCCCGGAGATCGATGGCAAGAAATGCGAGGGCTACTGGCGGGCGCATCAGGTGCCGATGGGCGAGATGGACAAGCCCGAGCACATCCGCATCCTCGAGCAATGGATGAAGAGCTATCGCCCCGAGGAGCTTTTCAGCGATCAAGGCCGGCTGAAGCCGGAGATCGCAGCACTTGCGCCAACGGGACATCGCCGCATGAGCGACAATCCGCACGCCAATGGCGGCCTGTTGCTGCGCGATCTGAAGATGCCGGCCTTCCGCGACTATGCCGTCGAGGTTCCCCGTCCCGGCGGGACCAATGTGGAAGCGGCCCGCGTCATGGGCAAGTTCCTGCGCGACGTGATGAAATCCAACATGGACGCCAGGAACTTCCGCCTGTTCAGTCCGGATGAAAACAACTCGAACCGCTGGCAGGACGTGCTGGAGGTCACCAATCGCTGCTACATGGCCGAAATCTATCCGGAGGACGACCACCTCTCACCGGATGGCCGCATCATGGAGGTGCTGAGCGAACACCAGTGCCAGGGCTGGCTCGAAGGCTATCTGCTGACCGGCCGCCACGGCTTCTTCTCCTGTTACGAAGCCTTCATCCACATCATCGATTCGATGTTCAACCAGCATGCCAAGTGGCTGAAAGTCTGCAACGAAATTCCCTGGCGCCGGCCCGTCGGGTCGCTGAACTACTTCCTGAGTTCCCATGTCTGGCGGCAGGACCACAACGGATTCAGCCATCAGGATCCCGGCTTCATCGATCACGTCGTCAACAAGAAGGCTGACGTCATCCGCGTCTACCTGCCGCCGGATGCCAACACGCTGCTGTCTGTCACTGACCATTGCTTGCGCAGCCGCAACTACATCAACGTCGTCGTGGCCGGAAAGCAACCCGGGCCGCAATGGTTGACAATGGAACAGGCGGTGCGCCATTGCAGCATGGGCGTCAGCATCTGGGATTGGGCGAGCAACGATGCCGACAGCGAACCGGATGTCGTCATGGCCTGCTGCGGCGACGTTCCGACGCTCGAAACGCTGGCCGCGGTGCAATTGCTGCGCGAGCATCTTCCGGAAGTGAAGGTGCGGGTCGTCAATGTCGTCAACCTGATGAAACTGCAACCGGCGGAGGAGCACCCCCACGGCCTCACGGACCGTGACTTCGATGGTATCTTCACCAGGGACAAGCCGATCATCTTCGCCTTCCACGGCTATCCGTGGCTGATCCATCGCCTCACCTACCGCCGCACCAACCACGGCAACCTGCATGTTCGTGGCTACAAGGAGGAAGGTACGACGACGACGCCGTTCGACATGGTGGTGCTCAACGAGCTCGATCGGTTCCATCTCGCCGGCGATGTCATCGACCGCCTGCCCCAGCTCGGGGCGCGCGCCGCCTATTTCAAGCAGGCAATTCAAGCCAAGCTGATCGAGCATCGCGAATATATCGAGAAGCATGGTGACGACATGCCGTCGATCAGCGGTTGGAAATGGGGCGTTCCGGGTGCGCAACAGGCGAAGCCGAGGACGTCGACCGAGGGTGACAATGTGTAGCCCGCAATGAAGGATCGGTCTGATGGTCCGGCCAGCTGGCAAGGTTGACGTCAGTGCGACACGTCCGGCAGGCGTGCCTCCTGACACGATCCTGCTTTCGAATGGGCACTACAACGTGCTTCTGACCGAGGCCGGTGCCGGGTATGAAACCTGGCGCGGCCTCGACATCACGCGTTGGCGTGAGGACGGCACACGCGATTGCTGGGGCCAGTTCTGCTACATCCGCGACCTTGAGAGCGGCGAGGTCTGGACGATTGGCCGGCAGCCGATCTGCCATCCGGATGCGATCTACGAACACACGTTTCACGGTGATCGTGCCGAGTATCGCTGTTTGCTCGGAGACATCGATCTTCGATGGGACGTGGCGGTCGCACTGGATTGCGATGCCGAGGTGCGTTTGCTGAAACTCTGCAATAAGGGTGAGAAAGCGAGAAAGCTTGAGCTGACAAGCTATTCCGAAGTCTGCCTGAATGGTCGAAGCGCCGATAGCGCACATCCGGCATTTGCCAAGCTTTTCATCGAAACCTGGTTCGATACCGAAACAACCGCTTTGTTCGCACGGCGCCGGCCGCGCAGTGCATCGGAGCGCCCCGTCTGGGCGGTACACGTGTCTGCGTCAAGCCGCCAGGGCCATGTGGTGGAATATGAAACGGACCGCTACAGATTTCTTGGCCGGCGGCGGACGGCCTCAAACCCTGACGCCCTGGTGCCGGGGAGCCGTCTATCAGGGACGACGGGTCCCGTGCTCGACCCCATCTTCAGCCTGCGCCGGACAGTCGATCTGGAACCCTCCGGAGCGGAGGTGATCGCGTTCGTAACGGGCGCAGCCGATAGTGATTTAGACGCTGCCGCAATAGCAAGACGCTTCGCCAATATCGACGCCGCGCGCCAAACGTTGGTGGATGCCGAGAAAAACAATGAAGGCCCGCCCCGGTCACCCTCTCCTCAAGAGTTGGCCGTCTACAATCGGCTCGTAGCACATCTGGCATTTTCTGTTCCCGGCTTAAGGGAAGGCAGCACGCCCGGCACGAGGCGGCTGAACCGCGACGACTTGGGATCGGCGGGACTATCGGGAGCCATCCCAATTCTCCTGCTGCGTATCGACAAAACAGGCGAGGACGCTCTCGTCGACGATGTCATCAAGGCCCACGCATTCCTTGCCAGTCGCGGATTTCCCTTCGACCTCGCGGTCCTTGATGAAAGGGAAGCCAGCGAAAGCTTGCAGTTGAGCGCCAAGGCGACGGTCCATGTGGAGCAAACCCTCGGCAAAGCCGGGGGTATTCATTTCCCACCGAGGGCCAGCGTTTCGGCCGGTGCAGAAAATGCGATCACGGCCGCCGCGCGCCTCGTCCTTTGCTGCAGTCAAGGATCCCTTTCAGCTCAACTTTCGGCGAGAGCGGCCACCACTTTTCCGACGCTGAAGGAGACCAGGACGAATGTCTCCGCCGCCCGCGAAAGGCGTCACGAGGCACCACGGGATAGCCTGCTTTTTTGGAATGGCCGTGGAGGGTTTACCAAAGACGGGCGCGAATATGTGATCGGAGCGGATGCGACGCCAACGCCGTGGTGTAACGTCCTTGCCAATAGCGCGTTTGGCTGCCTGACGAGCGACAGCGGTCTTGGGTACACTTGGGCGGGCAACAGCCAACTGAACAGGCTCACGCCCTGGTCTAACGACCCGGTCTCGGACCCGCCGAGTGAAGTTATCTACTTGCGCGATGAGCAGACGGCGGAGCTATGGACGCCGACGCCTTTGCCTCTCGGCCAGACATCGACGACGAGGACGAAGCATGGTCAAGGTTACACGTGCTACGAAAGCAGTCGCGGACCATTGCATCATGAAATGACTGTCCACGTGCCGGCCTCGGGAGCGATCAAGGTTGTCCGCCTTGCTATTCGCAACGACGGAAAACGACTTCGCCGCCTTACCGCCACCTACTTCGTTGAATGGGTCCTCGGCACGCTGCGCGAAAGCGCATGCTCCCGGGTCGAATGCGAATTTGACAGCGAGATCGGTGCTATCGTTGCCCGGAACGTCTGGGAAGGGGATTTTTCCGGAACGCTCGCATTCGCCGCCTCAAGCGCGCCTGTCCGATCGTTCACATGCGATCGGCGCGCGTTCCTCGGCAGAAACGGTTCCATCGCTCAGCCGGTGGGATTGGAAGGCTTCGATCTCGGGGGACAAACCGGTTCTCTGCTCGACCCCTGCGCAGCCCTCATGGTCAGCGTTTCAATCCCGCCGGCGGTGACCGTCGAGCTGGTATTCGTGCTCGGGCAGGCCGAAAGCCGCGAGGAAATGCGCAGGCTCGTCCGCGAACATGCCGAACCGAGGGGCGCCAGGAACGCGCTGGCAGCCGTTTCACAACAGTGGGATCATTTGCTGAACGCCGTCACGGTCCGAACGCCAGATACGGCCTTCAACCTCATGATGAACCGCTGGTTGCTCTATCAGGTGTTGGCTTGCCGTATCTGGGCGCGAACAGGGTTCTACCAATCCGGCGGCGCCTATGGATTTCGCGACCAGCTCCAGGACGTCGCAGCCCTCGTCCATTGCGCGCCCGATGAAGCGCGAACGCACATCCTTCGCGCTGCCTCGCGCCAGTTTGCCGAGGGAGACGTTCAACATTGGTGGCATCCGCCATCGGGTGCCGGCGTGCGCACACGCATGACGGATGACCTCTACTTTCTGCCCTACGTCGTCCATCACTATGTATCGGTCTCCGGAGACTACGGGCTCCTCAGCGAACAGGTTCCTTTCATCGTCTCGCCGCCTCTAGAGGACGAGGAGGAGGAGCGCTACGAGGTGCCTCCGGCCAGCCAGGAGAGCGGGACCGTCTATGAGCACTGCTGTCGGGCACTTGACCGAGGTTTGCGGCTAGGCAGCCACGGGCTTCCGCTTATGGGAACGGGCGATTGGAACGACGGCATGAACCGGGTCGGCGCGGAAGGCAAAGGCGAGAGCGTATGGAACGGATGGTTCTTTCTGACCGTCCTTGGATCCTTTGCCGCCATCGCATCGGCGATGGCAGATGACGAACGGGCCAAATGGTGCAAGGAGCGCGCCGAGACCCTGCGCATATCCCTGGAGACCCACGCCTGGGATGGCGCCTGGTATCGCCGTGCCTACTTCGACGATGGCACTCCCCTCGGGTCCCAGTCGAACGACGAGTGTCAGATCGACGCGATCCCGCAGGCCTGGGCAGTTATCTCGGGTGCTGCAGATGCCGAGCGCGCCGCGCAGGCAATGCGCGCGGTTTGGGAGCGGCTCGTTCGTACCGACAGCGGCTTGATACAGCTTTTCGATCCGCCGTTCGACAAGGGCGCGCTGCAGCCCGGCTACATAAAGGGCTATGTGCCCGGAATTCGGGAGAATGGCGGCCAGTACACCCACGCGGCCACGTGGGTGGCGCTGGCGACAGCATTGCTGGGGGATGGCGATCGGGCGTTTCAGCTCTGGAGCATGCTCAATCCCATCAACCATGCCCTGTCACCCAAAGACACCGACCGCTACATGGTCGAGCCATATGTTGTCAGCGCCGACGTCTATGGCGCCGCTCCTCACACCGGCCGCGGTGGCTGGACCTGGTATACGGGATCGGCGGGCTGGCTGTACCGCGTTGGTCTTGAGGCCATTCTCGGCATTCGCCGTCAGGGGCCCCGGCTTTTTGTCGAGCCGTGCATTCCCACCGGGTGGTCGACATACGATGTTGATTTTCGGCATGGGAGATCAACATACCGTATCAAGGTGAGCCGAGATTCCAAACGAGGACAGAAGCACTATTCGCTGAGCCTTGATGGCAGGAAGGTCGCTGACCGAAGTGTTCCACTCGTGGACGACGGACGAGATCACGACGTCCGCCTCGTGGTGGCCTAGCCATGCCGGGATTGTTGTCGACAGACCCCGAATTGAACCGGATGCCGACCGAGCAGGATCTTGCCCGGCTGCAGTTCACGACGCTGCTGTACTATCTGCATTGCACCAATCCCGACAACGGCCTGGTGCGCGACAAGACACAGGAAGATGCACCCGCAAGTATTGCGGCGATCGGCATGGCGCTGGCGACGATCCCCGTGCTTATCGAGCGGGGCATTGTCATTCGCAAGTTCGCCGCAAAGATCGCGCGTCGACGGCTGCAGTTTCTCCTGCAATGCCCGCAAGGGCCGGAGCCGGATGCTTCCGGCTACAAGGGCTTCTTCTATCACTTCCTGGACATTGAGACCGGCAGACGCGTTTGGGAATGCGAATTGTCGACGATCGACTCCGCCTTCCTTTTCGCTGGTGCACTGACGGTGGCCGCCTATTTTGATGGCGATACGCCGGATGAAATCGAAATTCGCCGGTCGGCAAATGCGCTCTATGAGCGTGCCGACTGGAACTGGGCCTGCGATCACGGACTTACGCTGACCCATGGCTGGCGGCCGGAGAACGGCTTCATTCCCTATCGCTGGCGCGGCTACGACGAGGGCCTGCTTCTCTACATACTCGGTCTCGGCTCGCCGACCCATCCGCTGCCGGCGGAAGCCTATGCCGCCTATACCGAAAGCTACGACTGGCGGAACCTTTATGGTCGCGAGCTGCTCTATTCGGGCCCTCTCTTCACCCACCAGCTCTCGCATATGTGGATCGATTTCCGTGGGATCCGTGACGAGTTCATGCGCGAGCACAACAGCGACTATTTCCAGAACAGCCGGCACGCGACATTCGTCCAGCAGGAATATGCCATCCGCAATCCGCAGAATTTCGTCGGCTACGGCGAGCATTGCTGGGGCTTCACGGCGAGCGACGGGCCGGGTTGGACCAAGCGTACCGTGAACGGCAGCGAAAGGGAGTTTTTCGATTATCTCGCCCGCGGCGCGCCCTTCGGCCCGGATGACGGAACCGTGTCGCCCTGGGCCGTCGTCGCCTCGCTGCCGTTCGCGCCGGAGATCGTCATCCCGACAATCTGGAACTGCGCCCGCATGAAGCTCGGCATGACCAGGCTTTACGGCTTCAAGCCATCGTTCAACCGAAGCTTTCCGGTGGAAGGAACCGAAGCCGGTTGGTGGGTCAGCCCCTACCACTTCGGCATCGACCAGGGCCCGGTCGTCCTGATGATCGAGAACTACCGAACAGGCTTGCTGTGGAACATCATGCGCCGGTGCGCGCCTGTGGTGGTGGGATTGAGGCGTGCAGGTTTTTCCGGCGGCTGGCTCTGAGGGCCAAACCAACAAAAGGTACTCAGATGGACAGCCAGCCAGTACCGATCAGAACGACCGCATTTCGTTTCGCAAGAGCTGTCCGATTTTTCCTGGCATCCGAAGTCGGCGGCAGGGCCAGGTGGATGTTTGCCGGGCTCATGGCTCTGCTCTTCGGCTTGAATGGCCTCAACGTGGTGAACAATTACGTCGGCCGCAATTTCATGACTGCATCGCCGAGCGCCAGATGGATGAGTTCGTTCGGCAAGCGGTCTTTTACATCTGCGTCTTTGCCGTCCTTACCGTTGTCGGCGTCATCGCGCGCTTTGTCGAAGAACGGCTGGCGCTGCTTTGGCGCGGGTTCCTGACGAGACGCGCCGTCGATACTATCTGGAGAATGAGGCCTATTATCGCCTGGAGGTCTCAGGGACGCTGAGCCACCCGGACCAGCGGATATCCGAAGACATCCAGGCATTCACGGTTACCACCCTCTCCTACATCATCATGTTGTTCAGCAGTACACTGACGGTGGTGACGTTCTCAGGCGTGCTTTGGTCCATAAGTCCCCTGCTGTTTGTCGTAGCCGTGCTCTATGCGGCTTGCGGCTCCTACATGACGATCGTTTTGGGGCGCCCTCTCATCGGCCTGAACTATGAGCGACTCGACAAGGAAGCGAGCTTCAGGTCCAGCCTCATGCATGTGCGCGAAAACGCTGAATCGGTGATGGTGGCCAGCGTTGAAGGCCAGCAAAAAACGCGATTGATGCAGCGCCTCGATGATCTGATCGCCAACATCCTCACCATTACCGCGGTCAACCGGAACTTGGCCTATTTTACGAGCGGCTACAATTGGATGATTCAGATCATCCCGGACTTGATCATTGCTCCGGCTTTCATGCGGGGGGAAATCGAATTCGGAGTGATCACCCAATCAGGCTCGGCCTTTGCCATGCTCGTGGGCGCGTTCTCCTTGATCGTTCGGCAATTCAATTCGATCTCAAATTTCGCCGCAGTGGTTTCCCGGCTGAGTTCCCTGCTCGAAGCCATTGAAAAGAGCCGAACAAGGGGGGGTGGGACCGGCATCGAACTGGTCAAGCAAGATGGCGATTTGGCCTTCGACCACGTGACGTTGGGCTCGGCTGGCGGCCACGCATTGCTACATGATCTGTCGGTAACGATCCCGCCGGGAACACCGGTGTTGATATCGGGATCGCATGGGGCTGCAGGTGCAGCGCTCTTCAGGGCAACCGCCGGAATTCCGACCGCCGGCGCCGGGCGGATCCTGCGCCCGAACGACCTGATGTTTCTTCCGCAGCGCCCCTATCTGCCGCCGGGGTCGCTTCGGCAAATTCTTCTGCCTCCGGATAACCCGGGCGATGCCTCCGACAGTCAAATGCTCGAGGTCGTGCGCAGCGTTGGTCTCGACGGCCTTGTTCACGACGCGCTCGGGCTGGAGAAGGAACAGGACTGGGAGATGTCCCTGGGTGAGCAACAGCTCTTGGCTGTCGCCAAGGTGCTTCTCGCCAGACCGCGATATGTCTTTCTTGACCGGCTTGAAGCAACCCTCGGTCATGAAACGTTTCGGAAGGTGCTGAACCTGCTCTCCGAGAACGCGATTACCTGCATCAACAATGGCGAAGAAGGCGACGCGCGTGATCTCTACGAAGCCGTGCTGGATTGTCAGGAGGATGGCCGTTGGACATGGACCCATCGCCGAGCATGACCGCCTCGCCTCGCACCGCACTCCTTGCTCGGGGCGACATCAAGCGCGATGCGGGGACGGCCAAAGCCTGTCACTTTGGGCCCGGCGGCCGCTGGCCACCAGGCTAGCCGAGCCTTTTCCCTCTTGCGAAGGCGCGCTCGCGACAGCCAAGTGATCGATGGAAAACGATCGCTGTTACCGGGGGGCGACGATGCCCTGGTAGTAATCGCCGTCACCGCCAACATAGTGCGTGCCACCGCCGCCGGTCTGCGAGCAAGCGGCCAGAGTGACGAGTGCGAACAGCAATACGATCGTTCTCATGAAGTCGGTTCCTTTCGGGCCTTAACAGCGGCTATGTCCTTGAGTCTAGTGGATATATAAGGATTAGCCTACAGGACAAGGGGCATCTGGCCGGTGGTATAACAAAACGCTTGATCGTTGAAGATGTAATTTTTGCCGGCGACCACTTGGCCGTTCGTGCATCCGGGATTTCCATGGATAGACGTGAATCTTGGTCAATGAACGATGAGCACGGGCTAGATCGGCTGCTGCTTGTTACCCTGCTCCCGCTCCTGCCAGTATCTGAGGCGAAGCCGCGGCGCCATGAACCAGGCGACGAACGGCGTCGTGACAAAGCAGGCAACCACCAGCGCCGGGATCGAATACTTGGCGTTGTCGGCGAGAACCGGGATCGACAAAACCGTTACGATGCCGATCCCGAACAGGATGGCATTGATCATCAGGCCGACCATGATGGCGAGTTGCAGGCGGACGGACATTTCGACCTCCCCGAGCTTCGAGGCAACGTTGCACCCAAAGAGAACTTTCCGGCGTTGATTGTATCAGAGATCGCGAATTCGCGAAATGGTCGAAGGTGCAGAGCCGCAACCGGCCGCGCCGGCGACAATGCGTCACGCATGGTGCGCCGCCCCTGTCGCGCGCGAAAATCCGCCCTATGCTCTTAGGCGAGTGATTGAAGACGCATGATCGCAACGCACGCAGAGCGTCGGCGATGCGACCTCAATCGATGCCGCCTGAGGGAGACCGCATGACGAGCCCATACGAAACGCTCGGCGTCAGCCGCGAAGCGACACAAAAGGACATCCAGAGCGCCTATCGCAAGCTCGCCAAGAAATTGCACCCGGATCTTAACCCGGGAGACAAAGGAGCGGAGGACCGCTTCAAGGCAGTTTCGGCGGCCTACGCCCTCCTCAGTGACGAGGAGAAACGCGGCAAATACGATCGCGGCGAAATTGACGAGACGGGTGCGGAGACTGCACCCCGCCACTACTACCGCGACTATGCCTCGTCTGGAGATACGGCGGGACGCTACGAGAGCGCACATGGCTTTTCGGATTTCGCGGATGCGGACGATATTTTCTCGAGTTTCTTTTCCCGTCGCAGCAGCGGCCAGCAGCAACGCCAGCGCGGCCGTGATCAGCACTTTTCCATGGAGATCGGCTTTCTCGACGCGGCCAACGGCACCAAGACCGAGATCAGCCTGCCGGGCGGCGGACCGGCGCTCGATCTCACCATCCCGCCCGGCACGCGCGACGGCCAGACGCTGCGGCTGCGTGGCAAGGGCGAGCCCGGGTTCAACGGTGCGCCGGCCGGCGACGCGCTGATCGATATCCGCGTCAGGCCGCATCCTCTTTTTGCAACCGATGGTGACGACGTTCGCTACGAGGTGCCGATCTCACTGAGTGAAGCGGTGCTCGGTGGCAAGATCCGGGTTCCGACGATCGACGGGGCGGTCAATGTCACGATCCCGCCGCACTCCAACACCGGCAAGACATTGCGTTTGAAGGGCAAGGGCCTGCACAAGTCCGGCGGCGGCCATGGCGATGCCTACGTCAGCCTGAAGATCGTGCTGCCGCAGACCCCCGATCCGGCGCTATCCGCCTTCGTTGAAAGCTGGGCAGACGGAAAGACGGAAGACCCGCGCAAAGGCATGGGAGGGCAAGCATGAACGACCGCGAATTCTGCGAACACCTCGACATCGAGGTGAAGGTCTTACGCATCTGGATCGAACAGCGTTGGCTGATGCCGCGCGAGGCGGAAGCAGGCTGGCTTTTCGAAGACGCCGACCTCGCCCGCGCCCGTCTGATCCAGGATCTGACAGGTCCAATGGGCGTCAACGACGACGGCGTTGATGTCGCCATGCGGTTGCTCGACCAGATCCACGGCCTGCGTGGCCGCCTCGCGGTGTTGATGAACGCCATCCGAGCTCAGGAGCCGGAAGTTCAAAGGCTCATCCTGTCCAGAGTTGAGGGCGAATAGTCTCTGTCCGGCGCGTCCAGTAGCCCGATCGTTTCGGCGACGAACAAGGTGTCAACGAACTCCGTCAGATCGACGATCCGCCCGTCACGGAACGTGAACTTGTCTATGATTTCGGTCCGTTGACGGGTTTGCGATGGAATGAAGCAAACGACGCCGGCGCGGTGGACGACGATAGTATCGCCGTCAGCGTAAGCGCCAACCATCTCCATCTCGCTCAGGTCCCAGTTCTCAACGAGGGCCTGGAAACTGCTGCGCACCGTTTCCGGCGTGTTGACCCCGAGCGCCATCGTGCCGAGCCTGCCGTTTCCGACGATGCGGAAGCTGAAGTCCGGATCGAGTTGCGCCATCATGGTGTCGAGGTCGTTGACGTTGCGGGCAAGGTAGAGGGCCCGAATTCTGGTTTCCAACACGCTTCGCTCGGTCATTTGAAGCCTCCCCGTTTCTATCTGGGCGAGTGTGCGCGAACTTTAGTAATATCGCAAGTACAGGTTCGCGCTTCGGGATTCGTTCACCGCAACTGCCACGAATCTGGCCGTCGTTAGGATTTTATTAAAAGGCAGGTGCCGGTTTTTACACACCTGCAAGTGGAGTTGAGCGACAAGAAAGGATTGAACGACGGGAAGGCAGGAAAGACGTGACACAGGTCGTCACAGTATCCGCGACGACAGCGGCCTATGCAGCGGAAGCGCTGAAGCCGTCTGCACGCGTGCGGGGTGACGGTCCGACCGACGAAGCGATCACGCTGCTTTCGATCCGGCGCGCCGAGGAGCCCGCGCTGACGCCGGTCTCGATCCCAAAGACCAAGGGCGCCCTGCCCCTCTCCTTCATGCTCATGAGCGCCGATGGCCGGTTGCCGGAACGCTCGGAAGCCGAAGCGCTGCGCCGCTATCTCGAATTCATGCGCGATGACGACGACGGAGCCGAGAGCCGCGAAAACGAAGACCGGCAGGATGAACCGGCCGGCCAAGAGGATGAAAGCGACGCCGCCTGAGGCGAGCGTCGCAATATCTCAATCAGTGATGCTTGTGGCCGCCGGCCGCCGCGCCGCCCTTGGCCGAGCCCACCGGGAATGCCGCATCGACCTTGCCAGCCTTTTCGAAGACGAGCGTGACGGGAACGGCATCACCTTCCTTGAACGGCGTCTTCACGTCCATGAACATCAGATGCAGGCCGCCGGCCTTGAGCTCGACCGTTTCACCGGCCGGTACTGCAACGCCGTCATCGAGCTTGCGCATCTTCATCACGTCGTTTTCCATTTTCATCTCGTGGATCTCGACGCGAGCAGCCGCGGGGCTTTCGACGGCCACGAGCCGATCCTCGCCTGCCCCGCCATTCCTGATCGTCAGGAAGCCGCCGCCGACCTTGGCGCCCGGCAACATGGCCTTAACCGAGCCGCCTGATATCTCGAGGTCGCCAAGTTTCGCTGCCCCGTCGGCAGCAGCCATATGCCCGCCATGGCCGGCATGAGGATCGGCAGCGTCGGCCATGGTTACCGTCACGGTCGGCGCCGGGCTCTTCAGGTCATGCGCGTTCTGGCCTTCGGCAGCAACCTGATCCCAGACGACCTTGCCTTCGGTTCCGCAAAGCTGCGTGGTCGGGAACGCAAGCACGGTTTCCTTGTCGAAGCCCGAGAGTTTGCCGCGCACGACAAAGGTGTCGTAGTAATCGTCCGAGAGGTTGCCGCCCTTCCAGCGGATTTCCACCGGGCCGGACGAGACCTTCTCGCCATGATTGTCGTAGGTTTTCTGGTAATCGCCCTTGATCACCTCGAGCTCCCAACCGGGCTTCGGCTGCGGTTTGGCGAAGACGAAGCCTTCGGGCAGCTTGATCTGCACTTCCGTCGTCGGCTTGCCGTCGCAGCCGTGTGGCACCTGCAGCACCGCCTTGAAGGTGCTCTCCACCGGCGCCGTGTCGTTTTCGAAGGTGGCGTGTGCGTGGGCAATGCCGCTTGCGGCAAGGCTAAGGCCGAGCGAAAGCGAAGCCAGTCTGGTCGTGTTCATGTCGTAATCTCCTGACCACGGGGGTGGTCCAAGCCGCTTGAGGGCGGCGAATTGTAATGGGAATGCGAGAGGAGGATTACGAACGCACAGGCGGCCCGCGCGAATGCGGCAGCAGGCGCAGATGCTGATGGGGCGTGGCGTTCTCAGCGAGAACCGGCGATAGCTGCCATTCGCCGGCATCGGCGCGAACGCTCTCGGTCGGCGGAACTGGCAGGAGGATCGAACCCGAGAGCCGGCAGGCTTCGCAGATCGGGGCCATCGATTGGCCCTTGCCGCTTTGGTGGTCGACGCCGTCCAGGCCGAAGCAGATTTCGGCCATCGAACCATCAGGCAGCTGATAGGCGGCGATCTCGGCCGGCGTCAGCGTCTTGGCCATGAGCGGCTTGTGGGCAAAGGCCAGGAAAACGAGCGCGAATACGGCGACGAGCCGCACTGCTATCCCGAATTTTCCTTCGCGCCCTGTCATGGTCATCCCCGGTATTTCACTTGGGTTATCCTCAACCGGAGAAGAATGCAAAGACAGAATTGCCGCACCCGCCCGGGCTGCGGCCTTTGGTCGTGCGACAAAAATGTGTTTCACCGCGACACCGCCCCCTTGCCAAGCTCCCGCCTTCGCCGTTATCTGGAGACGATCTTGTTGGGAGAAGCCGGCTCAAACCGGTGCCGAAGGAGCAACCGCCCCGGAAACTCTCAGGCCAAAGGACCAGCAAGGTGCCGGTAGGACTCTGGAGAGAAGCGTTTCAACGCTCGCCGAAGGGATAACAATCTCAGGCAAAGGGACAGAGGGGGCTCGAATCGACGGCGATTGACGCCGGAAGTGTGAGCCGGCGCGGGAGCGCCAGACCTGGAGGCCGGATTTGGAACAGAATCCCCATTTGAAACATACGCCGCTGCATGCGCTGCACCTTTCACTCGGCGCGCGCATGGTGCCCTTTGCCGGTTACGACATGCCGGTGCAGTACCCCGATGGCGTGATGAAGGAGCACCAGCACACCCGTGTTGCCGCCGGTCTCTTCGACGTTTCGCATATGGGCCAGGTCATTGTCCGGCCGAAGTCCGGCAAGATCGAAGACGCAGCGCTTGCGCTTGAAAAGCTGGTGCCGGTCGATGTGCTCGGCCTTGGCGAAGGCCGGCAGCGTTATGCGATCTTCACCAATGCCGAGGGCGGCATCCTCGACGACCTGATGATCGCCAACCGTGGCAACCACCTGTTCCTCGTCGTCAACGCCGCCTGCAAGGATGCGGATCTCGAGCATCTGAAAAAGGGGCTTGCCGACACCTGCGAAGTCACCATGCTCGACGACCGCGCGCTGATCGCGCTGCAGGGTCCTCATGCCGAAGCCGTGCTGGGCGAATTGTGGGCCGATGTCTCGGCCATGCGCTTCATGGACGTCGCCGAAGCCGATCTGCATGATATTGCCTGCATCATTTCCCGCTCCGGCTACACCGGCGAAGACGGTTTCGAAATCTCCATTCCCGTCGCATCCGCAGTGGATGTCACCCAGCGGCTGCTCGAGCATCCCGATGTCAAGCCGATCGGCCTTGGCGCGCGTGATTCGCTGCGTCTGGAAGCGGGTCTTTGTCTTTATGGCAACGACATCGACACCACGACCACGCCGGTCGAGGGCGCCATCGAGTGGGCGATGCAGAAGGCCCGGCGGGCCGGCGGCGCCCGTGAGGGAGGCTTCCCCGGTGCCGATCGCATCCTCGGCCAGCTGGCCGATGGCGCTTCGCGCCGCCGCGTTGGTTTGAAGCCGGAAGGACGCGCGCCCGTGCGCGGCGGCGCAAATCTGTTCGCCGATGCCGAGGGCAAGACGCCTGTCGGCCAGGTGACGTCGGGTGGTTTCGGCCCCTCCGTCGATGGCCCCGTCGCCATGGGCTACGTCGATGCCGGCCACATCGAAATCGGCACCACCCTCTTTGCGGAAGTGCGCGGCAAGTACCTGCCCATAGCGGTCGCCGCCCTGCCCTTTGTCAAACAAACCTACAAACGCTGATCAGGAGAGAGCGCACATGTTGAAGTTCACTGAGGAACACGAGTGGCTGAAGATCGAAGCTGGTGTCGCAACCGTCGGCATCACCGAGCACGCCGCCGGCCAGCTTGGCGACCTCGTTTTCGTTGAGCTGCCGGAAACCGGCTCGACCTTCGCCAAGGGCGATACCGCCGCCACCGTCGAATCCGTCAAGGCAGCCTCCGACGTCTATTGTCCGCTTGACGGCGAAATCGTCGAAGTGAACCAGGCGATCGTCGACGACCCGTCGCTCGTCAACAGCGATCCGCAGGGTGCTGCCTGGTTCTTCAAGCTGAAGCTTGCCAATCCCAGCGAAGCCGACGCCCTTCTCGAAGAAGCGGCCTACAAGGAGCTCGTCGCCTGATGAGCATGCCCAAGGATTTCACCTTTACCGACTACAAGCCGTATGACTTCGCCAACCGGCGTCATATCGGCCCGTCGCCGGCCGAAATGGATGAGATGCTGAAGGTCGTCGGTTACCCGTCGCTCGACGCGCTCATCGACGACACCGTGCCGCCGTCGATCCGGCAAAAGACGCCGCTTGCCTGGGGCGCGCCGATGACCGAGCGCGAAGCGCTCGACAAGATGCGCGAAACGGCCAACCGCAACCAGAAGCTCGTGTCGCTGATCGGTCAGGGCTATTATGGCACCATCACGCCGCCGGTGATCCAGCGCAACATCCTGGAAAACCCGGCCTGGTACACGGCCTATACGCCCTACCAGCCGGAAATCAGCCAGGGTCGTCTCGAAGCGCTGCTCAATTACCAGACCATGGTCTGCGACCTGACCGGCCTCGACGTCGCCAACGCCTCTCTGCTCGACGAAGCGACCGCCGCAGCTGAAGCCATGGCGATGGCCGAGCGCGTCTCGAAGTCGAAGGCCAAGACCTTCTTCGTCGACGAGAACTGCCACCCGCAGACGATCGCTCTCCTGAAGACCCGCGCCGAGCCGCTCGGCTGGCAGATCGTCATCGGCAATCCCTTCACCGATCTCGATCCGGTCGATGTTTTCGGCGCGATCTTCCAGTATCCGGGCACCTACGGCCACGTGAACGATTTCACCGGCCTGATCGCCCGCCTGCACCAGACCGGCGCGATCGCAACCGTCGCCGCCGATCCGCTGGCGCTGGCTCTGCTGAAGTCGCCCGGAGAGATGGGTGCCGATATCGCTATCGGCTGCACCCAGCGCTTCGGCGTGCCGGTCGGCTATGGCGGTCCGCATGCGGCCTATATGGCGGTCAAGGACGCGCACAAGCGCTCCATGCCCGGCCGCCTCGTCGGCGTATCGGTCGATGCGCGCGGCAACCGCGCCTATCGCCTGTCTCTGCAGACCCGCGAACAGCACATCCGCCGCGAGAAAGCGACGTCGAACATCTGCACCGCCCAGGTGCTGCTCGCCGTCATGGCCTCGATGTACGCGGTGTTCCATGGACCGAAGGGCATCAAGGCGATCGCCCAGAGCGTTCACCAGAAGACCGTGCGTCTCGCCATGGGCCTTGAAAAACTCGGCTATACCGTAGAGCCCGATGTGTTCTTCGACACGATCACCGTCGAAGTCGGCAAGCTGCAGGGCATCATCCTCAAGACCGCGGTCGCCGAGGAAGTGAACCTGCGCAAGATCGGCGAGACCAAGATCGGCATCAGCCTTGACGAGCGCTCGCGCCCGGTCACGCTCGAAGCCGTCTGGCGCGCCTTCGGCGGCGACTTCAAGGTGGAACAGTTCGAGCCGGGTTACCGCCTGCCGCAGCCGCTGCTGCGCACAAGCGAGTACCTGATGCACCCGATCTTCCACATGAACCGCGCAGAAAGCGAGATGACGCGCTACATCCGCCGTCTGTCGGACCGCGACCTCGCGCTCGACCGGGCGATGATTCCGCTCGGCTCGTGCACGATGAAGCTCAACGCGACCGCGGAAATGCTGCCGATCACCTGGCCGGAATTCTCCGAGATCCATCCCTTCGTGCCGAAGGAGCAGGCGGCTGGCTACCAGCACATGATCGAGGACCTGTCGGAAAAGCTCTGCGCCGTCACCGGCTACGACGCGATCTCGATGCAGCCGAACTCGGGCGCGCAAGGTGAGTATGCCGGTCTGTTGACGATCCGCGCCTATCACATCGCCAACGGCAACGGCCATCGCGACGTCTGCCTGATCCCGACCTCGGCGCACGGCACCAACCCGGCCTCCGCGCAGATGGCCGGCATGAAGGTCGTCGTCATCAAGGTGAGTGAAAACGGCGACATCGACATGGACGATTTCCGTGCGAAAGCCGAGCAGTACGCGGAAAACCTCTCGTGCTGCATGATCACCTATCCGTCGACCCATGGCGTGTTCGAGGAGAACGTGCGTGAGGTCTGCGAGATCGTGCACAAGCACGGCGGCCAGGTCTACTTGGACGGCGCCAACATGAACGCCATGGTCGGCCTTGCCCGCCCCGGCGACATCGGTTCCGACGTCAGCCACCTCAACTTGCACAAGACCTTCTGCATCCCGCATGGCGGCGGCGGTCCCGGCATGGGCCCGATCGGCGTCAAGGCGCACTTGGCCCCGTACCTCCCCGGCCATCCGGAAACGGACGGACATGAGGGTGCGGTCTCGGCGGCTCCCTTCGGCTCGGCTTCGATCCTGCCGATCTCCTGGAGCTACTGCCTGATGATGGGCGGCGAGGGCCTGACCCAGGCGACGAAGGTGGCGATCCTCAACGCCAACTACATCGCTGCCCGCCTGAAGGGTGCCTATGAGGTGCTCTACAAGTCGTCGAAGGGCCGCGTGGCGCATGAGTGCATCATCGACACCCGCCCGCTGGTCGAAAGCGCCGGCGTCACCGTCGACGACGTTGCCAAGCGGCTGATCGACTGCGGTTTCCATGCGCCGACCATGAGCTGGCCGGTTGCCGGCACGCTGATGATCGAGCCGACGGAATCGGAGACCAAGGCCGAGATCGACCGCTTCTGCGATGCGATGCTGGCAATCCGCGAGGAAGCCCGTGCGATCGAGGAAGGCCGGATGGACAAGGTCAACAACCCGCTCAAGAACGCACCGCACACGGTCGAAGACCTGGTCGGCGAATGGGATCGTCCCTACTCGCGCGAACAGGCCTGCTACCCGCCGGGCGCCTTCCGGGTCGACAAGTACTGGTCGCCGGTCAACCGCGTCGACAACGTGTTTGGCGACCGCAACCTCGTCTGCACCTGCCCGCCGCTGGAAAGCTACGCGGAAGCGGCAGAGTAACGTCAATAAAGCCGGCGGGGCGCTCGCTCCGCCGGTTTCCTCAGCGCCGTCCGGCGCCCGTGGCAGCGCGCAGCGCGTGCCCTCATCCAGATTGATTCCCGAAATCTACAAGGATCGACACCAGGACGTGACGCGTTCGTCCGCCCGCGTTTTTTGGCGCGCACTTACCGACGCGTGGTCATTCCGGGAGGCAGGATGGTGTTTTCAATCCAGAAGCGGACGAAGGCCTCGGCAAAGTGCCTGTAGCCGGCGACCGAAGCAGGTTTGGCGACATAGGCATTGGCGCCGGCGCGGTAGCAATGGAGCACGTCGGTCGGATTGCTGGATGACGTCAGCACGATGACCGGGATCAGGACGGTCGCCTGCCCCCTGCGGATGCGCCGCAGAAGCTCGATACCGTCGCTGCCGGGCATTTTGATATCCAGAAGCACATAGTCGAAATGGGTGCGGGCAAGCCGGGCGATCGCGTCGTCCGCATCCGCCGCCAGCACCAGATCGATGGTCTCGTCGACCTGTGCGAAGGCACGCATGACGAAGCGCGCGTCGTGCGCGTCGTCCTCCACCAAGAGCAGTCGCTTTGGCGTCGAGACCACCTGTTCCGCCCTAGTTTGCCTTCCGTAGCCGCCTCGGAAGAAGCACGATGAAACGTGCGCCTTCGCGGAAGGTGGTGTCAAGTCGGATCGAGCCGTCGTGGCTTTCGGCTATGCGCTTGGCAAGTGCCAGACCGATTCCCGTGCCGCCATAGACGGTCTCGTCCTTGTGCAGCCGCTGGAACACTTCGAAGATCCGCGTCGAAAAGCGCGGGTCGATGCCGATGCCATTGTCTTCAACCACCAGCTCAACAATCTGATCGGCGACGCCGCCGTGAATGCGGATCACCGGTTGGCGGTCGGCATGCCGATACTTGATCGCATTGCCGATCAGGTTCTGGACCAGGCGGCGCAGAAGCTCCGGGTCCCCTTCCACTTCCGGCAGGTCGCCAACCTCGAAGGTTGCCTGCGCGTCCTGTACGTCGCTGGCAAGTATGGTCAGCGTCTCGGCAACAATGTCTGTGAGCCGCACCTCCGTCCAATGGGTGATCCGGTGCGCGATCTGCGCATAGTCGAGCAGGCTGTCGATCACCCGGTTCATGCGTTTCACGCTGTCGCGCAGATGACGCGCATTCTCGGCGAGTTCAGCCTGGCTTCCTGCCGCCAGATCGTCCTCGATCATTTCGGAGAACATGGAGATGTGTCTGAGCGGCGCTTTGAGGTCATGGGAGACCGTCGCGGTGAATTGATCGAGGGCCTCGTTCTTGTGCTCGAGTTCCTGCCTCTGGCGCTCAAGCGCGAGCTCGGCGCGTTTGAGATCGGTGACGTCGACGCGTGCGACGACGGTGTTGCCGTCCTTCGCCTTGATATTCTCCACGCGCAGCCAACGATCGTCGGCATAGCGGTATATCTTCGGGCGACCATCGGGGTGACGGAAATCGCGCAGGCGCGAAGCGATCCACTCGTCGCCCTCGCGGGTGCCCGGCAAGGCATCGGGATAATGGCCGCCCTGTCGCGCCAGAAGCAGGATTTCTTCGGCCGTGATGCCGGGCTTCAGCGCTGCCCCCGCCGGCCCGCAGATTGCCTGATACGCCCTGTTATAGACGACCAGCCGCTCTTGCCGGTCGAAAATGGCAAAGCCCTCTGGCATCGCTTCCAGCGCTGCGTTGAGCATATTGGAAGCCTTCTGCCGCTCGCCCACAGCCTCCGTGAGATCGGAAACGTCGCGGATGATGCCGATGAGCGCCAGTTCCGCGCCCTGATCGTCGAGCAGCGGCGTCGTGCGAAGGTGGCCGGAAAATGTCGATCCGTCGCGCCTGACATAGAGATAGTTCGACGTCCGGGCCGCGGTTTCGTCCACGCGTGCCGCGCGGTTCCGCAGGCGCTTCTCGTATTCCGCGTCGTTGGCGTAGATCAGCCGCACCGAGCGATCGATGAATTCTTCGGCGGGATAGCCGAACTGGCGCAGGGCGGCATTGTTTGCGGAGCGGATGACGCGCTCGGCGTCGATGATGATCACCGGATCGGGAAACGTCTCGTAGAGCGCCTTGAAGACGAGATCCTCATTGAACGCCGCCATGCCCAATCCCCCGTTCCATGTTCAAGCATCTCAGCAGAAAAATGGCCCGGCGAAAACCGGGCCAACCTATCCGTTTGAAAGAATGGAGGAAATTTAGTTGGCGCGCACCACCGCATCGCCCTGTGCGGCCAGAGCCGCGAGGTCGGCGGGCTTCAGTTCGACCGATTCGCCACAGCCACAGGCGGACGTCTGGTTCGGATTGTTGAAGGTAAATCCGGAGCGCAGCGTCGTGACTTCGAAATCCATCTGCGTGCCAAGCAGGTAGAGCACGGCTTCGGGCGCCACCCAGACCCTGGCGCCCTGATGTTCGATCAGGTCGTCCTTGGGGTTGGGCTCGGTCACCAGGTCGACGGCATACTCCATGCCGGCGCAGCCACCCTTCTTGATGCCGACGCGAATGCCCTTGGCATCGGCACCGGCGCCTTCGACGATCGAACGGACGCGGTCGGCGGCAGAATCGGTCAGGCTCATTACGGCAAAGCCCATGGGCTCATTCTCCTTGTCGTCACCGGGGTAAAGGCCCGGCGCCTTACAGAATCAAATGTAGTATCCGTGCCTTAACGGATCAATATGCAGGTCTCGGCTCAGTACCAGCCGACCGCGACCTGCGCCTCCTCGGACATGCGGTCCGGTGTCCACGGCGGATCGAAGGTCATCGAGACTTCGACGCCCGACACGCCCTCGACGGCGCCGACGGCATTCTCGACCCAGCCCGGCATCTCGCCGGCAACCGGGCAGCCCGGTGCGGTCAGCGTCATGTCGATCTTGACCATCCGGTCGTCTTCGATGTCGATCTTGTAGATGAGGCCAAGCTCAAAGATGTCGGCCGGGATTTCCGGATCGTAGACGGTCTTCAGTGCGGCGATGATATCGTCGCTGAGGCGCGCCAGTTCCTCGGCCGGGATCGCCGAATGCACGATGCCCTCGCGAACATCGACCTTTTCTTCCGTTGCATCAAGGCTCATATCGGCCTCCTGGACTTTCTCTTTTGGTTCAAAAGACTACGAGAACTCTTTGAACCTTTTACCAACTTCTTAGGCGAAAAACTTGCGTGCATGCTCCAGCGCGTCCGCCAGTGCGTCCACCTCGGCCCTGGTATTATAAAGGCCGAAAGATGCACGGCATGTGGAGGTAACACCGAAGCGTTTCAAGAGCGGCTGGGCGCAATGCGTGCCGGCACGAACTGCGACCCCGGCACGATCGATGACCATCGAGACGTCGTGGGAATGGATGCCGGCGATCTCGAAGGCAAAGATGCTGCCCTTATCGGGCGCGTCGCCAAAAACCCGAAGCGAATTGACCGCCGAAAGACGCTCGCGCGCATAGGCTGTCAGGTCCGCCTCATGCGCCTGGATCGCTGCGCGGCCGAGCTTTTCCATGTAGTCGAGCGCATAGCCAAGCCCGATCGCCTGCACGATCGGCGGCGTGCCGGCCTCGAAGCGGTGCGGCGGATCGTTGTAGGTGACGTAATCTTCGGTCACCACCTCGATCATCTCGCCGCCGCCGAGGAACGGCCGCATCTCCTTAAGGCGGTCCATCTTGCCGTAGAGCACGCCGATGCCGGAGGGTCCGTAGAGCTTATGGCCGGTCATCACATACCAGTCGCAATCGATGTCCTGGACATCGACCGGCATGTGCACGGCGCCCTGGCTGCCGTCGACCAGAACCGGGATGCCGCGTTCGCGAGCGATGCGGCAGATCTCCTTGACCGGAACCACCGTACCCAGCGCATTCGACATATGGGTGATGGCGATGAGCTTGGTGCGGTCCGTCAGGCATTTGACGAAGTCTTCGACGTGGAACGCGCCGTTCTCGTCCACCGGCGCCCAGACAAGCTTGGCGCCCTGACGCTCACGGATGAAGTGCCAGGGAACGATGTTGGAGTGGTGCTCCATGATCGACAGCACGATCTCGTCACCCTCGCCGAGCTTCGGCATGCCGTAGCCATAGGCGACCGTGTTGATCGCTTCGGTCGAGGATTTGGTGAAGATGATGTTGTCGGGCGAAGGGGCGTTCAGGAAGCGGCGCACCTTATCGCGCGCCGCCTCATAGGCTTCCGTCGCGGCATTCGACAGGAAATGCAGGCCGCGATGGACGTTGGCATATTCGTTGGAATAGGCATGGGCCACCGCGTCGATCACGACCTGTGGTTTCTGCGCCGATGCGCCGTTGTCGAGATAGACAAGCGGCTTGCCATAAACGGTTCGCGATAGGATCGGGAAATCCTTGCGGATCGCTTCGACGTCGTAGGCAGGCACCGGTACGGAGTGTTCCATGTCTTTCAATCCAATTTCGCTACAGCGCCGCGCGTCATTCCAGACGCGCTAAGGTCGCTGTAACATGTTGAACTGCTGCATAATTCTATCCCTAAATCGCTTCCGAATTAAGGAATTACGCAATAGCCTTAGGCGTGCTTGTCGAGCCAGGTCGAGATGACGTCTTCGAGTGCCTCGACCAGCGCTTCGTGCTCTTCCAGCTCTTCGACGATCTCGGCGACGAAGGCGTTGACGAGCATCGCCCGCGCCTTGTTCTCCGGAATGCCGCGCGCCAGCATGTAGAAGAGCTGGGTGTGGTCGATGTCGGTAACCGTCGCACCGTGACCGCACTGGACGTCGTCCGCGAAGATCTCCAGTTCCGGTTTCGCCGACAGGTCGGCATCGTCGGACAAGAGCAGCGTGTTGCACGCCATCTTCGCGTCGGTCTTCTGGGCGTCCTTGGCGACCAGGATCTTGCCCTGGAAGACGCCCTTGGCGCGGTCGAACACGACGTTGCGGATGACCTCCGTCGAGGTCGTGTGCGGCACGTTGTGGCCGAGCGTGAAGGTCACGTCCGTGTGGCTTTCACCACCGAGCAGGTTGATGCCGCGCAGCTTGAAATCCGCGCCCTCGCCGCTCGTCTTGCCGTGGATCTCCTGGCGCACCAGCTTGCCGCCGGCATTGATGACGAAGAGATGCAGCTTGGCGTTCTTGCCGAGGTCGAAGCGGAGCTGGCCGAGATGGGTATCGGAAATGCCCTGCTGCTGCAGGATGATCCAGATGATCTCGGAACCTTCCGCAAGCGTCACGTCGCTGACAGACGAGACGAAGCTCTCGCCGGCATCGGTCGAAAGATGCCGCTCGATCACGGTTGCCTTGGTGTTGGCGCCGAAGGCGACCGGGAAGCGCGTATGCGCCTGGCCGAGGCTCTGCACCAGCTGGATTTCCAGCGGATCTTCCAGAGCAGTTTCAGCAGCCACGTCGATTTCGAGACCGCCGCGAACAAGACCGCCATTGATGCGGCCGATCGCGTCGTCGAAACCGAGAACGGCGAGGCCGGCGGCCGCCGAACCGTCGAGCAGGCTGTCGACATAGGAACGGACGGTCACGCCATCAGGCAGGCTACCCTTGACCTCAGCCTGGCCGTTGCGGACGGAAAGTACTGTCGAGCCCGGAACGAGCGCATCGACGCGATCGGCAAAGGCCGTCGGGTCGGCGGCCGGCACTGCGCGCAGCAGGGTGCGCAGGTCGGTATAGTGCCAGGATTCGACGCGGCGGGTCGGCAGGCCAGCCGTCTTCAGTTCGTGCACCAGCGTGTCGCGGACCGAGAGAACCGAACCATCACCCGGCAAATCGCCGATCTGCGCGGTATAGGCATCGACGAGCGCCGTCTCGGCGGCCGTCATCTTGATTGCCTGTTGCATATTCATTCGAACACTCCTTCAACAGGCGTCAAGCCGCGGCATCGATGATGTCGGCGTAGCCGTTGGCTTCGAGTTCGTGCGCCAGCATCTTGTCGCCCGACTTGATCACTTGGCCCTTGTAGAGGACGTGCACCGTGTCCGGAACGATATAATCGAGCAGGCGCTGGTAGTGGGTGATGACGACGACGGCGCGGTCCGGCGAGCGCAGCGCGTTGACGCCGTCTGCAACGATCTTCAGCGCGTCGATGTCGAGGCCCGAGTCTGTCTCGTCGAGCACGCACAGCTTCGGCTGGAGCAGCGACATCTGCAGGATTTCGGCGCGCTTCTTCTCACCGCCGGAGAAGCCGACGTTCAGCGGGCGACGCAGCATTTCCGGAGCGATCTTCAGCTCGGCTGCAGCTTCCTTGACGCGGCGCATGAATTCCGGCGTCGTCAGTTCGTCTTCGCCGCGATACTTGCGCTGCTCGTTCATTGCCACCTTCAGGAACTGCATCGTGGCGACGCCGGGGATTTCGACCGGATACTGGAAGGCGAGGAAGATGCCCTTGGCCGCACGCTCGGAAGCGTCGAGCTCCAGGATGCTCTCGCCGTTGTAGAGGATGTCGCCTTCGGTGACTTCGTAGTCTTCACGGCCCGAGAGGATGTAGGAGAGCGTCGACTTGCCGGAGCCGTTCGGGCCCATGATGGCAGCAACTTCGCCTGCCTTCACCGTGAGGTTCAGGCCACGGATGATTTCGGTGCCATCTTCGGCGATGCGGGCATGCAGGTTCTTGATTTCAAGCATTCTATCGTCCTCTTGGGAAACGAACGTTTGTTCGCGCGCAAACACGACGTGCGCGCCATTCAATATTCAGTTCACGGCCTTAGCCGACGGAGCCTTCCAGCGAGATGCCAATCAGCTTCTGCGCTTCGACGGCGAATTCCATCGGCAGTTCCTGGATGACTTCCTTGACGAAGCCGTTGACGATCAGCGCGATCGCCGCTTCAGTCGGGATACCGCGCTGCAGGCAGTAGAACAGCTGGTCCTCGGAGATCTTGGACGTCGTCGCTTCATGCTCGAACTGCGCCGTCGAGTTCTTCGCCTCGATATAGGGCACGGTGTGCGCGCCGCACTTGTCGCCGATCAAAAGCGAATCGCACTGGGTGAAGTTGCGGGCGTTCTCGGCCTTGCGGTGGGCCGAGACCTGGCCGCGATAGGTGTTTTCCGAAACGCCGGCAGCGATGCCCTTGGAGACGATGCGGCTCGACGTGTTCTTGCCGAGGTGGATCATCTTGGTGCCCGAGTCGATCTGCTGGTGGCCGTTGGACACAGCGATCGAATAGAACTCGCCGCGTGAACCGTCGCCGCGCAGGATGCAGGACGGATACTTCCAGGTGATCGCCGAGCCGGTTTCGACCTGCGTCCAGGAGATCTTGGAGTTCTTGCCACGGCAATCGCCACGCTTGGTGACGAAGTTGTAGATGCCGCCCTTGCCTTCCTTGTCGCCCGGATACCAGTTCTGCACCGTCGAATACTTGATCTCGGCCTCATCGAGGGCGACGAGCTCGACGACCGCGGCGTGAAGCTGGTTCTCGTCGCGCTGCGGCGCCGTGCAGCCTTCGAGATAGGACACGTAGGCGCCCTCCTCGGCGATGATCAGCGTCCGCTCGAACTGGCCGGTGTTCTTCTCGTTGATGCGGAAATAGGTGGAAAGCTCCATCGGGCAACGAACGCCCTTCGGCACGTAGACGAAGGAACCGTCGGTGAAGACCGCGGAGTTCAGCGTCGCATAGTAGTTGTCGGTCGTCGGAACGACGGAGCCGAGATACTTCTGCACCAGCTCGGGATGTTCGCGGATCGCCTCGGAGATCGACATGAAGATCACGCCGGCCTTCTTCAGCTCTTCCTTGAAGGTGGTGACGACCGAGACGCTGTCGAACACGGCATCGACGGCGATCCTCGACTTCTGCACGCCGGCGAGGATTTCCTGTTCCTTCAGCGGAATGCCGAGCTTCTCGTAGACCTTGAGAATTTCGGGGTCGACCTCGTCGAGCGACGTCGGACCGGTCATGCCCTTCGGCGCTGCATAGTAGTAGATGTCGTTGAAGTCGATCTTCGGATAGCTGACGCGGGCCCAGGTCGGCTCGTCGAGCGTCAGCCAGCGGCGATAGGCGCCAAGGCGCCACTCGAGCATCCATTCCGGCTCGTTCTTTTTGGCCGAAATGAAGCGGATGATGTCTTCCGACAGGCCCTTCGGGGCCTTCTCGACTTCGATGGTCGTTTCGAAGCCGTATTTGTACTGGTCGACGTCGATCTGACGGACCTGATCAATGGTCTCCTGCACGGCAGGCATGTCGTTCTCCAATCTTTCCGGATCCAAGGTCCGGTAGCTTGTCAACACGATGCGACTGAGCGCACCGCTTATGTAATGGCTAAAAGGCGCTTTTCACCCTGTTTGCCAAGCGGAAAATTGCTTTTCCGCAATTTCGTCCCGTCGCCCGCGTCAGGCGGCCTGCCCCGGTGCCCGGCGTCGTGCTGCTACCTTCGCGAAGGCGGCGGCGCAACGCTCGATGTCAGCCGCGGTCGTTCCCTCACCGATCGAGATCCGCAGCGCACCCTGACGCGGATCGTAGCCCATCGCCGTCAGCACGTGACTCTGTCCCACCTTGCCGGACGAACAGGCCGATCCGGCCGAAAGCGCGACGCCTTCGAGATCGAAGGCGATCTGTCCCGTCTCGGCTTTCAGGCCAGGGAGCGTGAAGAATGTCGTGTTGCCAACGCGCGAAACGTCGCGGCCGTGTATGACCACATCCGTTGCCGCTTTCAGCATCTCGCCTTCGAGCTTGTCGCGCAACGCTCCAACGGCGCTCATCCGCTGGCCAACGCCTTCGCCGACCTTTCTGGCGGCGGCGGCAAAGCCGGCAATCGCCACAGGATTTTCAGTCCCGGAACGATGCCCCTTCTCCTGCCCGCCGCCGCGGATCAGCGGTGCGGGCATCAACACCTCGCCGCGCGCCACCAGCGCGCCTGCGCCTTTCGGGCCACCGATCTTGTGCGAGGAGAGAATGAGAAAATCGGCGTTCAGCTCTTCGATCGCCAGCGGCAGCCGGCCCGCGGCCTGCACCGCGTCGACGACAAGTATACCACCTTTGGCGCGAACGATTTCGGCAATCTCGGCAATTGGCTGAATGATGCCGGTCTCGTTGTTGACCAGCATGACGGCGACCATCGGCAAGCCAAGTTCACGGTCATGCGCTGCGAGCAGCTCGCGAAGCACCTGAAGATCGACGACACCCGCCGAGGTCACCGGGATTTCGCAAACGGCTTCGCGCGCAAAGCGTCCGCCTTCGCGTATCGCAGGGTGTTCGATCGCCGACGCGTATAGCCGGCTGATCTTGAGCGGTGTGCGGCCCATGCGGAAATCGGGCGTCAGCACCAGATTGGCCGCTTCCGTCGCCCCGCTGGTAAAGATGACGCTGGCAGCTTTCGCACCGCAAAGGGCGGCCACATCACGGCGGGCATTTTCGATGAGCGTGCGCAGCGCACGGCCCTCGCCGTGGACGGAAGAAGGGTTGCCGACGAGGTCGAGCGCGAACAGGCAGGCCTCGCGCGCTTCGCTCAGAAGCGGCGCCGTGGCATTCCAGTCCATGTAGATGCGCGAACCCGACATGATTTCCTTCGCTAGACCAACAGGCCGCAAGCCGGCAACCTCTGGCGATGCATTTTCCTTGAATTTTCCGCGTCGCTTGCCTTAAGAGACGAAGCACAAGGCGGAATGCCCGCACAGAAGTTTTGAACGGTTCTAAACTAGGTTTTAGAAAAGCTGACTGCTTTCGTCAAGACTGATCGCGATCTGAACCCAAGATTCGAACCAGGAACACTCCCGGAGAGCCAATGCCCGAAATCATTTTCAACGGACCCGCCGGCCGCCTCGAAGGCCGTTATCAGCCTTCGAAGCAGAAGAGCGCCCCGATCGCCATCATCCTGCACCCGCATCCGCAGTTCGGCGGCACGATGAACAATCAGATCGTCTACCAGCTCTTCTATATGTTCCAGAAGCGCGGCTTCACCACGCTCCGTTTCAATTTCCGTGGCATCGGTCGCAGCCAGGGTGAGTTCGACCACGGCGCCGGCGAATTGTCGGATGCGGCGTCCGCGCTCGATTGGGTGCAGAGCCTGCATCCGGATTCCAAGAGCTGCTGGGTTGCCGGCTATTCCTTCGGCGCCTGGATCGGCATGCAGCTCCTGATGCGCCGTCCGGAGATCGAAGGCTTCATGGCCGTGGCACCGCAGCCGAACATCTACGACTTTTCGTTCCTGGCGCCCTGCCCGTCCTCCGGCCTGATCATCAACGGAGATTCCGACAAGGTCGCGCCGGAGAAGGACGTGAACGGTCTCGTCGAGAAGCTGAAGGCGCAGAAGGGCATTCTCATCACCCACCGCACGGTGCCCGGCGCCAACCACTTCTTCAATGGTCAGGTCGACGGACTGATGGGCGAATGCGAGGACTATCTCGACCGTCGCCTGAACGGCGAACTGACGCCGGAGCCGGCCGCCAAGCGCATTCGCTGACCGTTTGGTAGATTGAGCAGTAGAGCCGTGCGTTCTTCGGACCGCACGGCTCTTTTCGTTTGCGGCGAGCTTTGCGTACGTTTGAGCGCTGCGCCGCGTCGCTGTTACCCTCATTTAACTCCGAAGTCCGGTCGTCCTTCACCCGGTGGGGTGATTTCAGAGCCGCGCAAACGGCGTATGGTGCAAGTCTGAGCTGTTTAAAGGACGGCAGGGTTATTTGGAGTTGATCCGTTTGTCCGTGCTGGCGTGCGCGTCACGCCAGGCGCTTTTTTGGGGGATCGCGATGACGGGAATGTTGGGCGTTTCATTTGGCGAACCGAAATGGCAGACCCTTCCGGACACTCCGGCGCTTCCAGCGGCCACGCAGAACGGGTTCGTACCGGTATCGGGTGCGGAAATCTGGTACTCGGTCTACGGCACAGGCGAGCCCATCATCATGTTGCATGGAGGCCTGGCCAATTCCGACTATTGGGGGCGCCAGGTTCCTGAACTCGCCAAGTTCTACCAAGTCATCGTTCTCGACAGCCGCGGCCACGGCCGCAGCACCTGGGACAACCTTGTCGGTTACGACCTCATGGTTTCCGACGTCGTCGGGGTGATGGAACAGCTGAACATACCCAGAAGTGCCATTGTCGGCTGGAGCGACGGTGCCATTACCGGCCTCAAGCTGGCGATGCTGCATCCCGAGCGGGTCAGCGGCGTATTCGCCTTCGGGGCAAACAGCAACCCGTCCGGAACCTTCGATCTAACCAATAGCGCCATGTTCAACGCATACGAGGCCCGGGCCCGCGTCGAGTACGAGCGGTTGTCCCGCACTCCCGGCGGATACGCTGCCTTCTATGATCAGATGCTGAAGATGTGGACCTCACAGCCAAACATGACGGACCGCGATCTCCAGGGAATCCGGGTTCCCGTCTGGGTCGTGGATGGCGATCACGAGGAAGTCATCAAGCGAACGGATACACTGTTCATCGCCGACAACATTCCGAACTCCGGTTTGCTGATCCAACCGGAAGTCAGTCACTTCTCCCTCTTGCAGGATCCTGACCAGTTCACTCTGGACATTCTTCGCTTTCTGCAGGCGAAGGGTATCGGCAAGACATCCGGCGCGCTTGCGGACGCCAGTCCAATCTATGCTTGAGCCCGCGGCCCCTAGGGGCGACCGACCCACTGCGGCACGGTCGGATTGACGACCGTGGTCGGCGTCTCCGTGCATTCGACCCGATTGCGCCCGTTTGCCTTGGCCGAGTAGAGCGCCATGTCGGCGCGCTGCATGACGGGATCCAAGGCCTCGCCGCTGCCGACGGCGGTGACGCCGAAGCTCGCCGTCACGCGCGCTGCTTCCGGCAGGCCGGCGATTTGCTGGGACATGATGGCAGCGCGCATGCCGTGCGCGACGACGCGCGCTTCTGACAAGTCCGTGCAGGGCAGAAACACCGCGAATTCCTCACCGCCAAGGCGGCCTGCCACGGCACGGTTCGGCATGACGTCCATCAGCACCCGCGCAAAACGACGGATCACCTCGTCGCCGGAGAGGTGGCCATAGGTGTCGTTGACCAACTTGAAGCGATCGAGGTCGGCGAGGATAAGCGTGCCCGGCGTCTGGGTCGCACGCGCATCCAAGAGCGGCATGACGCGATCCATGAAGCCACGGCGATTGTAGAGCCCCGAAAGCAGGTCGATTTCCGAACGGGCCTGCACATCGTCAACGATGTCCTTCACCATCACGCCGAGCATGGCAAGCCCTGCCCCGACGATCAGCATCGCGCCGAGTGCCTGGGAAATGAGCGCGAATGGGCTCGAGACGTAGTCCTGGGCGGTGACGCCCGAGCCGGCCGCAACGGCGGCATAGATTTTCACGAGATAATAGAGCGAGCAGAGCGCCAGAAGACCGAAAAGCAGCCAGTCGGAGAACGAGCGTCGCCCCGAGCGCAGCACCACGGACGCGGTCCACACCTGGATCAGGAAGAAAGGCATCTGGTAAGGGATGGCGTGCTGCCAGGTGCCGCGCGGCAAATCGTAGATCTCCATGTCGAGCGCAACGCCCACGACGAAACACGCGGCAAGCACCGGCCAACGCACCGGAACCTGATAGAAGAGGCCGAGGCCAAACCGCAGGAGACAGAAGCCGCCGAGCACGCAGGCGAAGGCGCCGATGGCAAAGAGCCGCGGTGTCGACGAGAAGGGAACGATCGCTTCGCAAACGGCAGCAAGCGACGCGACGGTAAAACCGGCCGCGCACCACAGCGCCGCGCGGCGCTGTCGGCTCTTTACGGCAATGGTGAGGAATGCGACCGTGAAAATCTGCGCAATGATAAAGTTCACAGCCAGCAGAGAGATCGCACCACCCATCGAAGAACCCGAAACCTTCGTCCTGCGGCTAGCCGCCTTTCGCCACCTCCGGTGGTCGCGGAGGCCGATCCTAATTGGCCGATGCGAAGAATTGATTAATCCATTCGGTGGATAGCATATACCGTTTCGGGCCTATCAGCGAGCAGGTCTGGCGGCTTGTTTTCCGCCCGTGACAGGCCGCCCGACCCCGGTCGTTCCCGGATAGGTCAGCGGCAAGCCCTGCAGCGATCTTACGGCGAGATAGGCCCAGGCCTCGGCCTCCATGGAATCGCCGTTAAAGCCGGCGTCCTCCGCCGGCAGCACCGCTGCACCCTCTTCCTTGGCGAGCGCCGCGAGGTCGCGCATGATCACCGGATTGAGGCGGCCGCCGCCGCAGATGATGTAGGTCGATGGCCGCTGCGGCAGGTGTACGGCCGACTTGAGGATCGCCGCTGCGGTCACATGGGCAAGCGTGCGGGCGCCGTCGGCAAGACCGGCGTCGCTTCCCGTCGGCGGCGCAAAATCGTTTCGGTCGAGCGACCGGCGCTGCTTCGCGGTGAAAAAGGGATTGGCGAGGTAGCGCTCCGCGAGATCGGGAAGAACGACGCCTTCGCTCGCGATCATGCCGCCCTGGTCAAAGGGAATGCCGGCATGTGCCTCGACCCATTGATCGATCAGCGTGTTGCCCGGGCCGCTGTCGTAGGCGACGAGTGTCTCGCCCGCGCCGATGAAGGTCAGGTTGGAGATGCCGCCGATATTGACGAAGACGACCGGCGCCGAAAGGCCGGCGGCGCCCCGCGCCAGAGCGGCGTGATAGGCGGGGATCAGCGGTGCACCCTGCCCGCCATGCACCATGTCGTTGGCGCGCATGTCGTAGACGACGTCGATGTCCGTTTCGCCGGCAAGCAGCGGGCCGTCGCCGATCTGCACCGTCAAGGCCTCGTCGGGACGGTGCAGCACGGTCTGCCCGTGGAAGCCGATCACGTCGATGGCCGCCGGCGACAGGTCGTTTTGCTGCAGGAAGGCTTTGACCGCTTCGGCATGCCGCAGCGTCAGGTCGCGCTCAAGCTGCGACAGCGCGCCGGGCCTTTGATCCCGTTGCGTGATCGTCTTTGCGTCGACCAGTCCCTGCTTCAGCCGGTCGCGAAAGCGGGCGTCATAGGAAAAGCCGGCGGAGGGGCCGCGCTCGACGATGTCTTCGCCGTCGGTCCTCAGCATGGCGACGTCGATGCCGTCCATGCTCGTGCCGCTCATCAGGCCGATTGCCGTTCTTGTCCGTGTCATGCCGTCAACATTTCCAGAATCACTTTTGAAGTGATTATGCGCGGAAACAGTGCTAAACGCCCGTTCGTTCAAAAACTTCCCCGCAAGAGAGACAGAGCATGTCCGGTTTCAAGTCCGATTTCCTTCACACCCTCAGCGAGCGTGGTTTCATCCACCAGATCTCCGACGAGTCTGGCCTGGATGAACTGTTCCGGAAGGAAATCGTGACGGCCTATATCGGCTTCGACCCGACCGCACCGAGCCTGCATGCCGGCGGTCTCATTCAGATCATGATGCTGCACTGGATGCAGGCGACCGGCCATCAGCCGATCTCGCTGATGGGCGGCGGCACCGGCATGGTGGGCGATCCGTCCTTCAAGGACGAGGCGCGCCAACTGATGACGCCGGCGACGATCGAAGCCAATATCGCCAGCATCAAGACGGTCTTCTCCAACTATCTCACCTATGGCGACGGCCCCAAGGACGCGTTGATGATCAACAACGCCGACTGGCTGCTCGGCATCAACTACCTCGAGTTCCTGCGCGACGTCGGCCGTCACTTCTCGGTCAACCGCATGCTGTCCTTCGACAGCGTCAAGACGCGGCTCGATCGCGAGCAATCGCTGTCGTTCCTTGAGTTCAACTACATGATCCTGCAGGCCTACGACTTCGTGGAACTGCACAAGCGCACCGGCTGCCGCCTGCAGATGGGCGGATCGGACCAGTGGGGCAACATCATCAACGGCATCGACCTCGGCCACCGCATGGGCACGCCGCAGCTTTACGCGCTGACCTCGCCGCTTTTGACGACGGCGTCGGGCGCCAAGATGGGCAAGTCGGTCAACGGCGCGATCTGGCTCAACCCGGATATGCTGTCGGCCTATGACTTCTGGCAGTACTGGCGCAACACCGAGGACGCCGACGTCACCCGCTTCCTGAAGCTCTATACGACGCTGCCGATGGCGGAGATCGAGCGGTTGTCGAAGCTTGGTGGCTCCGAGATCAACGAGGTCAAGAAGATCCTGGCGACGGAGATCACCGCCATGCTGCACGGCCGCTCGGCCGCCGAGCAGGCGGCGGAAACCGCGCGCAAGACCTTCGAGGAAGGCGCGCTCGCCGACAACCTGCCTTCGGTCGAAATCCCGACCGCCGAGCTCGAAGCCGGCCTCGGGCTTTTGACGCTGATCGTGCGCGCCGGCCTCGCCGCTTCTAACGGCGAAGCCCGTCGCCATGTCCAGGGCGGTGCCGTCAGGATCAACGACGAGGCGGTCAGCGACGAGCGCCGCCTGATCGGCATCGGTGACGTCACCGCCGATAATGTCGTCAAGCTGTCGCTCGGCAAGAAGAAGCACATCCTCGTGCGCCCGGCCTAAGCCGAGCCACAACGAATAGACGACTGAGGCCGGCCTTCGCGCCGGCCTTTTTCATTGGAACTCGAAGATGCTGCGGAAGACGCCCGGCGCGATGATCGACAGGGGATTGACCGTCAGCTTCGGCTGATTGAAGGGGCCGTTGAGCTTGAAGGTGATGCCGAGCAGGCCACGATCGCGGCCATTGCCAAGCAGAACACCGATCAGCGGCAATTCGCCAAAGATACGGTTCAAGCCATAGGCCGGCATGAAGGTGCCGGTCATATCCATGATGCCGTTGTTATCGCGCACCGTCCCCTGGAAGGTCGCGCCGACGTCGGTGCCGCGCAACACGCCGCCATCGACGCGGATCGCGCCGCGGTCGAGCGCGAGCTGGGCGAAACCGCGCTCGAAGCGGGCCGAGCTCACGTCGATGTCGCGGCGGACGGCCTGGTTGAGGCTTCGCCCGTCGGCGCCTGTTGGCGTCGACACCATCGATTGCAGGCGTTGTTCACCGACGAGCTGGAACTTGCGGATGTCGACGCTCCCGCGCCAGGAACGCCCGCCACGATCGCGCAGTTTGAGATTGAGCAGGCCGCCGCGCATGTTCTGGTAGATATCGGCAAAGCGCGCCAGCGCGCCGGCGTCGCCTGCGGTCAGCTCAAGCGTATTATCGGCGCCGGCCTTGGCGATCCGGGCGACAAGTGCCTGACCGCTGCCGGTGACAGCCGAAAGATTGACGTCCTCGATCTGGCTGCCGCGTTCGGCATAGACCAGGTTCACATTCGACAGGGATTCGCCGTTGAAGCCAGTGACGCGATCGAGCTGGGCCTTGATGGTGATGTCGTCGCCGCCGCCCTGGCTCTGGTCGCTTCCCGCCTTCATCTGCGCGAGGATCGGCCTGATGTCTGCAGCGGCGCCGCTGAGCGTGGCCGTATAGCCCCCCTTGCCGCGGTCGACCGAAACCTTGAAGTCGTCGCCCTGGGCCAGTCGGACGTTGTCGAGGCGGGCGGAGACCAGTCCGCCACCGTCCACCTGCAGATCACCCCGTGCACCGAAACCGTCTCCGGCGACGGCAAAATCGGAGATGACGACGGTGTCATTAGACTTGCTCGCCGTGAAACGCGCCTCCGCCGGAATGCCGGCTCCTTTGCTCCAGCCGATCCACGGCAAGGACAGAGCGGCCTTTGCGAGCCCGATCTTCGCCTCTACCCGATCCTGATCGCCAATCGTCACGTCGGCACTGATCGGTCCGGAGACGATCTTCGACAGGCCCGGCGCCAGCTTCTGCCAGACACCCTGGTCCAAGGTGCCTGAAATCTCACGCGAGCGCTTGACCTTCGAATCGCTATCGACCGGTTCCGTCAACGCAATGCTGACCTTGGCGCCCTCCAGTTGCGCGTCGGCATCGAGCACGGCCTGCTGATTGTCGACCCGGAACGTTCCGACGAGGTCGGATACCGGCCGGCCATAGAACGCCCTGTTGACGCTGACCTTGTCCAGTTGCATCTCCACCTGCCACAGCGGCTTGGGCGGGCGCTGGTCCGAGATCAGGCCGAAGCGCGCACCGACAAGCGCGGTGAGAGGACCGCTGAAGTCCTCCGGCAGCAGCGACGTCTTTTGCAGTGCCTGGATCGGTTTGTAGGTGACGAGTTCGGCAATCGCATCCGCAGCACCTCCAACCTCGATCTTCATCTCCGCCATCAGCGGCTTGGTGTAGACATCGGGGAGGATGAAGTCGCCGCCGTTGAGCGCCACGGACCGTCCCGACGGGAAATAGGCGGTGCCCTGCCCGATCTCAACCGTCATGCGCTGGCCGCTCAGCTTGAACTTGCCGGAGGTGTCGCGCAGCGGCGGTATCTCGCCGGTTATGTTGATGCGGGTGTCGTCGATGTCGAAGTTGATGTTGAGCTCCTGTTCGTTGAGCTTCAACTCCCCTTCGTTGTTGGCAATCCGGCCTTCGGCAACTGACACTTCGATGCGCGCATTGGTGACTATGCCGCCGAAGAGGTTGCCGATCGCCCAACGGCGAGCGCCCTTGGCGATCCACCACGGCCACAACTGCTTGACGGCCGTCGCCTCCATGCGGTCGCTGACGGCGGCAAAGCTGATCTGCGGCGAGGTCTTGCCGAAGGCGACCGAAAGCGAGCCATACATCGAGCCAAGCGGGCTCGACACGGCGAGCTGATCGAAGATCAACCGGTGGGTGTCTGCGGTGAACCGGCCGCTTGCCTTGGCATCGAAGGTCAGCGGCTGATCGGTGACGTCTTCCGGGGCCGAGCTTGCGTTCTTCAGGAGGAGATCGATCGCGAAGCCATTGTCCGTGGCGCCGGCAAGTTTGTCGAGGTCGATGACCGCGCCGGTGAACGGAAAGGTCGAGCGGCCGATCTTGACGACCGATGGCAGGATCTCGACCGCGGAGCGCCCGAAATCATAGGCGATGTCCATTTGCGACGGATTGAGCGTCGAGACGAGGCCGCCGGCATGGAAGGTGCCCTTGGAGGTGCGCACTGCCACGCGCAGATCCGGCTTCGCCTCCCCGACTGCCCGCGTCGCGTTCAACGTCAGCCCTGCCGTCGCGTCGATGCCAAAGGCCTGCTCCGCACCCGACTTGCCGTGGTAGAAGAACGGCGCGAGAGGCAGATTGGTGATCGCCGCATCAAAGCCGGTCACATGCCCTCTCTGGCCAAGCGCGTCGGCGGTGATATCGACCTCGACACCATCGACGGTGGCGCTGCCCTTGACGCTCATCGAACCGCTGGCATCCCGGTTGAATTCGAGTGCGGAGGCGACGACCGGAACGACGCGGTTGCGGGCGCCGACGACGGAAAAACTGAAGTCGGAGAGTGTTACGGTCTGGCTGCCCCGCCCGGCCGCCATCTGCGACATGCGGTCGACATGGGAGAACAGGGCCTCGAGCGCATCGCCGACATCGGCGATACGGATCTTGGTGAGATCGAGCGGCTCGCCCCGAGGAAGGAGCCCGGTATCGAAATCGCCGCCTTCCGCTTCAAGGCTGGAGACGGCGATGCGGCCGGTCATCAGCGCCAATGGGTCGAGTGCGATCGAGATCGAGCGAAGCTTCGCGACGGGTTGGCCGGATGCCGCTTCGCTGAGCGCCACCTCGCGGGCCTTGAGCGCAATCGCGCCGCTTGCCGTCACGCGCACGACCGTGCTGCCGACGTCGGCGCGGTAGGCGTCTCCGAGCGCAGCATTGAGGGCCGTCCGGGCACGCGCGTTCAGCGTGCTGTCCATCATGCCGCTTTCGATCACGGTCACGAGGATCGCCCCTATGATGAGGGCGAGCAGGGATATGGACAGGGCAATCTTGGCACAGAGACGCAGCAGGGCGCGCTTGCGTGGTGCGTGCACGATCATGGGATCGTGAGCCTGCGCCGAAGGCAACGCATGCAGCGCGACGATGTCTTTCTTGCGAAAGCCGACTTTTTCGCCGCGGATCTCACTCATCAGCGCGGACGTCCTCCGTTCGATACGAGCTTTTTCGCCGCGCCTTCTTTTCAATCGTTGCGGACGGCTGGTTCTCGTTTCCTGTAGACCACATGTCGTCGTGCAGAGTCACCATGAGACGCGGGACCATGCTGTGGAAAGCCACCACCCTCAACGGGAATCGCGCGGGCGAGCGACTGCAACGTTTCGTAGCGGCTGACGCCGTCCGAAACCTGTCGAATCTAGCACAAATGCGCTGGACGGCAGTCGACGAATTTCGATATGCCCTACAGCGCGGCGTGCCTTAAGAGGCGCGCAGAAGTCGCTGTAGAACTTTGAGTTGCCGCAGATTTCGCATTGATCGGCAACGATCAAGGGCCACATGCAGTAGCGTCCGATTGTCTGCAAAACTTGGCAGAAGGAAGGTTTAATCATGGCAAGACCCGCTCCCGGAGATGTCGCTCCCGACTTCACCCTGCCGCGCGATGGCGGCGGCACGATCTCGCTTTCCGCCTTTCGCGGCCGCCCCGTCGTGCTGTTTTTCTATCCGAAGGACGATACGCAGGCCTGCACGCTGGAGGCGATCTCGTTCTCCGAACTTGCCGAAGAGTTTGCCGCAGCCGGCATAACGCTGATCGGCCTCTCCCCCGATTCGGTGAAAAAGCACGATCGCTTCGCCAAGAAGCACAACCTCACAGTGACGCTCGCTGCCGACGAGGAAAAGGCGGTGGTGACTGCCTACGGCGTCTGGGTTGAGAAAATGATGTACGGCCGCAAGTACATGGGCGTCGAACGCAGCACCTTCCTGATCGGCGCCGACGGCGTCGTCGTCAGGGTATGGGAAAAGGTGAAGGTCGACGGTCACGCCCAGGAGGTCCTGGCCGCCGCAAAGGCCCTCTGAGGAAACCAATGACCGAATTGCCCGTGTTTCACAGCCTGCGGGGCGGCGCAGTCGAAGCGATTCGCGCCGCCGACCTCGAGGTCAAGACGGCGCTTGCGCAAGAAACGGCACGGCGCTGGCAGCGCCGCACGCTGTCGCTGCGCTCGCCGCTCGACCGACCCGTTCCGGTTCGCCCCGGGCGGCCGGACAAGCCCGTACTGACACCGCCGACGCAGGTGAAGCGGCGGTCGCTCGGTTCCCTCAAGGGCCGCATCGCCTTGCTGCACTCGATCGCCCATATCGAGTTGAACGCCGTCGACCTGGCCCTCGATATCGTCGCCCGCTTTGCGACCGAGCCGGTGCCCAATTCCTTCTTTGACGGCTGGATGCGCGTCGCCTTCGAGGAGGCCAAGCACTTCCGGCTGGTCCGGCAGCGGCTGAACGATCTCGGTGCAGACTATGGCGACCTGCCTGCCCATGACGGGCTCTGGCAAGCGGCGCACGATACCCGCAACGACCTGACGGCCCGCCTTGCCGTGGTGCCGCTCATTCTCGAAGCGCGCGGTCTCGATGTGACGCCGGCCCTTCAGGCCAAGATGCGCGAAACCGGCGACGTCGAGAGCGCCGCCGTTCTGGATGTGATCTACGAAGACGAGAAAGGCCATGTTGCCGTCGGTGCCAAATGGTTCCGTTTCCTCTGCGCCCGCGAGAAGAAGGATCCCGCGGTGACCTTCCAGGCGCTGGTGCGCGCCAATTTTCGCGGACCATTGAAGGCACCGTTCAACGACATTGCCCGCGCCGAGGCAGGCCTGACGCCGTCCTTTTATCGCTCGATGACCGCCTCGACCAACCGATAGCCGCATCACGCAACCGCAATCATCCTTACCAATTGTTAACCCTAACGAAGTGTAATGATCCGCAGGTGATGCGAGGCAACGCGCACATGGCGGGAGAGAACGGGTGTCTGGACGTTCGGCAAATCGTGCCTTCGGAAAACGTAAGGAAAATCACGTTCTGATACTGGCAAGTGGCGACAAGGTTCGCCACATGACGGTTCGTCCCTGGATGGCGGCAATCGCCGTATCCTTCGCCGGCGTCTGCAGCATCGGCTATCTCGCGGCCACATCCTATCTGGTCCTGCGCGACGATCTCATCGGCGGCACGATCGCCCGCCAGGCGCGAATGCAGCACGAATACGAGGATCGAATCACGGCATTGAGAGCGCAGGTCGATCGCGTCACCAGCCGGCAACTGCTCGACCAGCAGGTGGTCGAAGAAAAGGTCGAGAAGCTGCTGCGCCAGCAGATGGCGCTGACCTCGCGCAACGGAAAGCTCGGCGCCCTGGTCGAAAGGGCCGAAAGTTCCGGCCTGACGACGGAAAGCAACGGGACCCCGGAGATTGAACCCCTCGCCTTTGAGAAACGGGCCGACGCCAGCAGCGGCGGCGTAAAGGCGATCGAGAAATTGATGGGCCTGAGCGGCGCGTCGGTCACCGGTGCAATTCGTCCCGCTCCCCTCGCCTATGCCGCACCCGATGCGGCCGAATCGACCTCGGACCGTGCCGACCGGATATTCTCCAAAGTGACGCTGTCGCTGAAGGACGTCGAACTCGAACAAATGGCGCGACTGAAGCAACTGACGGATGGTGCTGCAAAGACGTCGGGTGCGATTCGCTCGATCGTCGGTCGGACCGGCGTCGACCTGCCGGTCGGCGATGTCGCAGCAATGGTCCCCGTCGCGACGTCTGACTCTGTCGATAGCGCCATTGGCGGCCCGTTCGTCGAACCGGCGAATGATGACGAGTTCGGCCAGTCGCTGGCGGCTCTCGATACGGCTCTTCTGGAACTGGAACGGACGCGGGCGCAGGTCCGCGCGCTGCCGTTCGGCAACCCGTCTCCGGCGAGCGACATCACCAGCGACTTCGGCAACCGTCTTGATCCGTTCCTCGGTCGCCTGGCGCTCCATGCCGGCATCGACTTCCGCGCGACGGTCGGCACGCGCATTCGCGCGGCCGCGCCCGGCACCGTGACGAATGCCGGCCTGACCGGCGGCTACGGGAACATGGTCGAAATCGACCACGGAAACGGCGTGTCGAGCCGATACGCCCACCTTTCCGCCGTTCTGGTGAAGGTTGGCGACCAGGTGACGGAAGGTGAAGTCATTGCCAAGTCCGGCAATACGGGTCGTTCCACCGGTCCGCACCTTCATTATGAAATCCGCCTGAATGGCGAGGCGGTGGATCCCATGCGCTTTCTCGATGCCAGCCGGAAGCTCGCCTCCTACATGAACTGACGGGTCGTTTGGCTGTCTCCAGGTCTTGCGCGGCTTGACAAGAAATGCGACAGATTCGCCACTATTTACCTTTTGCTGCTTCAACGTGCTGGATTTCTTGACTTTCAGCGACGTTCAGCTTATGAGCGCGGCCACGTCTCGTGCGTTTTCCATCGATCGATCAGTGTTCTATTGAACCGGAACGGAAACAGATTTCCCTTTGACCAATTTTGCTGACCTTGGCCTGAGCCAAAAAGTTCTCTCCGCTGTCACCGATGCGGGCTACACAATCCCGACCCCGATCCAGGCTGGCGCCATTCCGCCGGCCCTGCAGCGTCGTGACATTCTGGGCATCGCCCAGACGGGAACGGGTAAGACCGCTTCGTTCGTGCTGCCGATGTTGACGCTGCTGGAAAAGGGCCGCGCCCGCGCCCGCATGCCGCGCACGCTCATCCTGGAGCCGACGCGCGAACTCGCCGCCCAGGTCGCGGAGAACTTCGATAAGTACGGCAAGAACCACAAGCTCAACATCGCGCTTCTGATCGGCGGCGTTTCGTTCGATGAGCAGGATCGCAAGCTCGAGCGCGGCGCAGACGTTCTGATCTGCACGCCCGGCCGCCTGCTTGATCACTTCGAGCGCGGCAAGCTGCTGATGACCGGCGTCGAGATCCTGGTCATCGACGAAGCCGACCGCATGCTCGACATGGGCTTCATTCCCGACATCGAACGCATCGCCAAGATGATCCCGTTCACGCGTCAGACTCTGTTCTTCTCGGCGACCATGCCGCCGGAAATCCAGAAGCTCGCCGATCGCTTCCTGCAGAACCCGGAGCGCGTCGAAGTCGCCCGCCCGGCCTCCACGGCACAGACGGTGACACAGCGCTTCGTCGCGGCGCACGCCAAGGATTACGAAAAGCGCGCGGTGCTGCGCGATCTGATTCGCGCCCAGGACGATCTGAAGAACGCCATCATCTTCTGCAACCGCAAGAAGGATGTCGCCGACCTCTTTCGGTCGCTCGAGCGTCATGGCTTCTCGGTCGGCGCCCTGCATGGTGACATGGACCAGCGCTCGCGCATGGCCATGCTTGCCGGCTTCAAGGACAACAATATCACGCTGCTCGTTGCATCCGATGTTGCTGCCCGCGGCCTCGACATCCCCGATGTCAGCCATGTCTTCAACTTCGACGTTCCGATCCATGCGGAAGACTATGTTCACCGGATCGGCCGCACCGGCCGTGCCGGTCGCTCTGGCGCCTCCTTCACGCTTGTGACCAAGCGCGACACGAAGTTCTCCGATGCGATCGAGAAGCTGATCGGCCAGAAGGTCGAATGGCTGAACGGCGACCTTTCCAATTTGCCCGAGCCGATGGAAAGCCACGACAGCGGTCGCCGCGATCGCGGTCGCGATCGCGATGGCCGCAAGGACCGGAAAAAAGATGGGGATCGCGGCCCGAGGGCTCGCGCCGATCATAAATCCGATACCGTGCGTGTCGATAGTGAGGCCGAAGTTGCAACAGTCGTGGAAAGGGCGGAATCGGTGAAACCGGCACGCAGCGCAGAAAACAAGCAGGGACAGAACAACCGCGCCGATCGTCCGGTGCGCGCATCGAACCCGGCCAACGATGACAATCGCGATCGCCGCAACCGTCACCGCCGCGACTATGATGACGGCCCGACGCCCGTTGGCTTCGGCGACGAAATCCCCGCTTTCATGCTGATTGCCGGCAAGGCCTGATTAAACCTATGGGCCTGCCGGGCATCGATTTTCCGGGTCTCGGCTGCGGACTTGCAATCGTGCGCGACGGCAAGATCCTGCTCTACAAGCGCGTTAACGCGCCTGAAGCCGAGCACTGGAACATCGTCGGCGGCAAGGTCGATCATATGGAACGCTCGGAAGCCGCAGCGCGGCGCGAGGCCGAAGAGGAAAGCGGCCTCCAGATCCGTTCGAGCGAATTTCTGTGCCTCAGCGAACAGGTGATCGAGGCTGACCGCCAGCACTGGATCTCGATGATCTACGTGACCCGGGACTTTATCGGTGAGCCTGAACTCACCGAGCCGGACAAGCTTTCCGCTCTCGGCTGGTTCGATCTCGATGCCCTGCCCCAGCCGCTGTCACGTTTTACGGCCGACGCAGTCGATGCCTTGCGCAGGCTGGAGCACAAGAGCGCCGTGCGTTCAAGCGAAGGCACAAAGGACGCTCTAGCACTTTGATTATAGAGCATCTTTCCGCCTCCAGTGATTCCACTTGAGAGCGGGATGCTCTAGCGGCGCAGTCGTCGCGGATTGCCTCCGCTGGCGGGTTTATCCTCTATTTTCTCGATCGTAACGCTGCTTCATAGGCAAGCCGCACCCAGCGCGCCATCTCGTCGGGGTCGTCAAAGGCGTCGTCCGGTATGCTCCAATAGGGCATCTTCACCGGCTTGCCCTTGCCATCATAGGCCCATTGCCGGGAGCCGGCCGCCTCGAAGGTCGGCGCCGTCTGCTCGTCCCCCTTCAGGAGGATTTCTCCGTCCACCTCGAGTGCGAAGATGATGCCCTGGCAATAGATCCCCTTGCCGCCGAACATCCGCTTGATGGTCACCGGCCCCAGCGTCTCGAACATCTCCTCGATGGCAGCATTGTCCACGCGTTCATTCCTCCAGGATACCGCCGGCAGCCACAATCTGCTCCGGCGTGTCGAGATCAAGCCGCGCCGCCGAACCAAGCTCGACATCGATGACTGGCAGTCCGCACTTCTCGATGATGTGCCTTGCGCCAACGTCTCCAACCAAAAGACGGACAGCGGAAAAGGTTTGCCGCGGCAGGATGACCGGATTGCCGCGTTGCCCATCGGCGGTTGCCCGAATGACGGCGCGGCCGCCTTCGGCCGCAAAACGATCGAGCAACCTGCGCAGATCGCCGCTGCTGACGCCCGGCATGTCGGCGAGCATGACCAACATGCCCGCGGATCGCTCGTTGATGGCCGAAAGTCCAATCGTCAGAGATGAGGCCATTCCGGACATGTAGTCTGGATTCGAGACGAGCTTCGCGGGCAGACCCTCCAACGCAGCGCGGATATCGGTCTCGCGGTGGCCGGTGACCACGACAACCCCGCCGGGGGCCGCAGCGATCGCTGCCTCGACGCTGCGGCGAACCAGCGGCACGCCGTCAAAGGTCGCCAGCAGCTTGTGCCCGCCGTCCGGTCCCATCCGGCTGGCGCGGCCGGCGGCCAGAACGACGATCTCGACCGGTCCTAACGGCAACGCCGTTGCTTTTTCGCGCGGCTGCGGCCGGGTCGGGATTTCGCCGAGCAAACCACCGACGCCAAGGCCGGTTATGTCGTCGAAGCTCGGCCACTCGCCGGCGAGGATACGGTCGAGGATCCAGTCGAATCCGTTCTCGCGCGGGCTGCGGGCGCATCCGGGAGCCCCGATCACGGGGATCTCGCCGACACGGCCAAGAACGAGAAGATTGCCGGGATCGACGGGCATGCCGACATGATCGACGACGCCGCCTGCCCGACGAACCGCCGCGGGAATCACATCATCCGGATCGGCGACAGCGGAAGCACCGAAGACCACCAGCAGGTCATGGTCGGCCCGGAGTTCGTCGATTGCCGCGGCGACCGCGCCTTCCGTGTGTGCGACGCGTCGCTCGGTCACAAGCTCGCTTCCCGATTGCCGCAGGCGAGCCGCCAGGATGGTTTTCGTCTTGTCCATGACCTGGGGTTTCAGTGTCGGCAACTGAGTTGCTATTAGCGCTGCGCGTCGCGCGGAAAAGGGTTTTACTTCGAAGGCGGCATGGCTCCGGAGCAGCTTCTGTGCTTCCTCGACGAGTTGGCCGGCCACGGCGAGTGGAATGATCTTGATCGTCGCGACCATGTCGCCGGCCTGCACAGGCACATGGTCGGCAAGGCAGGCGAGCGTGATGGCGGGATCGATGCGGTTCAATCGGTTGACGGTGTCGCGCTTCGCGACGAAGAGGCCGGCAACCCGAGAGTAGACGTTCACACGCCCGGTTGCCGCCTGAGAGAAGCGCAGGTGGTCGGGTGCAATTGCCGCCGCAATGCGCGTTGCGGCCTCGTCTTCCATGAGATCGCCGGGGTCAAGGCGCGCAACAACCACCTCCAGCGTGCCGCAGGCGATCAAGGCGGCGATATCGGCGGGCGAAAGCCGGTGGCCCTTCGGCAGCCGGATCTCATCCGTCTTGACCGCATGCGCCAGCATGGCGCCCTCCGCTTCGGTGGTCTTGACCGGCCCGAACCTCACGCAATCACTCCTTTGACATGGCTGGTATCGCGGCGCCGTAGCGCCTCGATGATTTCGGCCAGGATGGCGACGGCGATCTCGGCCGGGCTCGCCGCACCGATATCGAGGCCGATCGGTGCGCGGATGCGGGCTATGTCAACATCGGCAACACCGGCCTGTCGCAACCGTTCGACCCGTGTCGCATGGGTTTTCCGGCTGCCGAGCGCGCCGACGTAGAAACAGCCGGCTGCAAGGGCGACCCGGATTGGTTCGTCGTCGATTTTCGGATCATGGGTGACGGCCAGCACGGCGGTGAAGCGGTCGAGCGGCCTCTGTTTCAGGGCATCCTCGGGCCATTCGGCGATGAGCTCGACGCCTGCGAAACGTTCCGGCGTTGCGAAGGCAGTACGCGGATCGATGATCGTCATGTCGAAACCGGCAACGGGCGCCAGCTGGGCCAAGGCCTGTGAAATATGCACGGCGCCGATGACGAGAATGCGTGGCGGCGGCAAGTAGACATTGAGGAAGAAAGAGCCCTGCTCCGTCTCCACGATCCCGGCCTTGCCGGATTGCAGGGCGCGCGCGACCGGGCCGCGCCAGACATCCGGACAATCATCGCCCTCGAGATAGATCTGGCTGCTGCTGCCGGCTAGAGCGCTGACAGTGACAACCGCCCGACGCGCCGAACGCGCCGCATTGAGTGCTTCAAGAATCCTCCGTTCCATAGCTAGCCTTCGACCCGTTCAACAAGGACCCGGATCCTGCCGCCGCAGGAAAGTCCCACGCGCCAGGCGGTTTCGTCCGCAACGCCGAAATCGAGGATCCTTGGCGCGCCCGAAGCGATGACATCTGCCGCTTCGGTGATGACGGCGCCTTCGACGCAGCCGCCGGAAACCGAGCCCTGAAAATTGCCGTCGCCGTCGATCACCAGATGGCTGCCGACGGGGCGCGGCGCCGAGCCCCAGGTTTCGATCACGGTGGCAATCGCCACCTTACGCCCTTCCTTCATCCAGGCTTGGGCGATGTCGAGCGGATCCAGAACATTTGCAGCTTCCAGCATGTTGCCACCCTCCCGCCGGACAGATCAAGATCTGAGGAACCGCCGCGGGTTAGCCTGCCGGGAACCCTGCCCGGAAAGCGCCTTCACCAGTTCCCCAATCGATTCAAGATTGTGCACCGCCCGGAATTCGTCAACATGCGGCAGCATCGCTCTGACGCCGCGCGCACGCGCCTCGAAGCCGTCGAAGCGCAGCAGCGGGTTGAGCCAGATCAGCCGGCGGCAGGACCGGTGCAGTCGATCGATTTCGATTTCAAGATCGCCCACATCGTCACGCTCCAGGCCATCGGTGATCATCAGCACGATGGCGCCTTGTCCGAGCACGCGCCGCGACCAGCGTCTGTTGAATTCATGCAGCGTTTCGCCAATGCGCGTACCGCCGGACCAGTCCTTCACCGCAGCCACGCAGTCGTCGATCGCGGCATCCGGATCGCGATTGCGCAACTGGCGGGAGACATTGGTCAGCCGTGTGCCGAACAGGAAGGTGTGCACGCGCCGCCGCTCCTCGGTCAACGCATGCAGGAAATGCAGAAAGATGCGGGTGTACTGGCTCATCGAGCCCGAGATGTCGGCAAGCACGACGAGCGGCGGATGCACCACACGCCGCTCCCGGAACCGCGGCAGGATCAGTTCCCCGCCGAAACGCATCGCGTCACGCATGGTGGCGCGCGGGTCGATGCGGATCTGCCTCTTCGATGGGCGGAAGCGACGGGTTACGACACGGTCCATCGGCAGCGTCAGCGCGGCAAGGGCGCGTTTCGCCGCGGCAAGTTCGGCAGCACTCATCTGCGCGAAATCGCCCCGACGCAGGAGCTCGCGGCCCGAAACCGTGAAGCGCGCATCGATATCGATCTCGGGTTCCTCACGTGGCGGTCGATCCGCTTCGTGCCCGGAAAGCAACGCATCGCTGACGCGTGTCTCGCCGGCACGCCGCTGGTGCCGCTCGCTTTCGCGCTCCGGCGCCAGCGGCGACATCATCGCGATCATCTTCTCGACGAGGCCGCGCGAGCGCCAGAACAGCCGAAAGGCTTCGTCGAACACCGGCTGGTCCTCGTGGCGCTTCACGAAGACGCATTGCAGTGCGGCGTAAAACGCATCCCGGCCGCCGATTCCGATCAGTGCCACCGCATCGATGGCATCGGCGATGGCACCCGGCCCGATCTTGATGCCGGCGCGACGCAGGGCGCGTGCGAAGAAGACGATGTTGTCGGCAAGCCGGCCGTCGCTTTCCCCAAGCGGCGGGACAATGGCACCTTCCCTGTGCTCCTCCCGCTCCTTCATGGTCAGCCCGCCGCCAGCAGTTCCGCCTTGACTTCGGCGAGCAGCTTGCGCCCCTCGGCACCCTCGATCCTGGCGATGTCGTCCTGATACTTGAGCAATGTTCCGAGCGTATCGGCGATCGTTTCCGGATCGAGCGCCAGCCGGTCGAGCTCCGTCAGGGCCGTTGCCCAGTCTATGGTCTCGGCAACGCCGGGGTTCTTGAAGAGGTCGATCGTCCGCAGCCGCTGCACATAGGCGATGACTTCGCGCGACAGCGTCGCGTTGCAGCCGGGTACCTTGCGGCGGATGATTTCCAGCTCCTGCGCCGCCTTGGGATAATCGACCCAATGATAGAGGCAGCGTCGCTTGAGCGCGTCATGGATCTCACGGGTGCGGTTGGTGGTGATGATGACGATTGGCGGTTCGTCCGCCCGGATTGTTCCAAGTTCCGGTATCGTGACCTGAAAATCGGACAAAACTTCGAGAAGGAACGCCTCGAAGGCCTCATCTGTTCGGTCAAGCTCGTCGATCAGGAAGACAGGCGCGCGGCCCGCGCTGGAAGAAATTGCCTGCAGGACCGGGCGGCGGATCAGGAAGCGTTCGGAAAAGATATCGCTTTCGATCCGTTTTCGATCGACCTTGCCGGCTGCTTCCGATAGGCGGATTTCCAGCATCTGTGCCGGATAGTTCCATTCGTAGACGGCCGAGGCGACGTCGAGGCCCTCATAACATTGCAGCCGGATCAGCGGCCGATCGAGCGCCTTTGCCAGAACCTTGGCGATCTCGGTCTTACCGACGCCTGCTTCGCCCTCGAGAAAGAGTGGGCGCTTCATTCTGAGCGCCAGAAACAGCACCGTCGCGAGCGCCGTTCCCGCGAGATAGTCATGCGCCTCCAGCAGCGCCATCGTCTCCTCGATGGACTGCGGCAGGGCTGTGGTCGCCTGTGTGGCCATGTCTCCTCCGCCACGGCTCGAATCGATAACTTGATGTTGAAAAGCGAATGAATTCACTCTTCCAACTCAAAGGCTTACGGCGATCTTCTCATGTCTCGATGGGCACGAAATCTCGCCACGTAAAACTTATAGCGAGTGGTATCCGCGGTCCACATAAATGAGTGGCGGCCGCGCCGGTCCGATCGCGACATCGACGACTTCGCCGAAAAGCACCAGATGCGTGGCGATCGTCTTCACCTCGATGAGCCGGCAATCGAACGAAGCGATCGCGTTGGTGAGGATCGGAGAGCCTGTCGTCAGCTTGGTCCACTTGCCAAGGGCAAAGCGCAGGTCCATGTCGAGCTGATCGCGGCCGGAAAAAGCGTGTGCCATGGCGCGATGCTCATCGCCAAGCAGATTGAGCGCGAAACTGTCGCTGCGCGTGAAGATCTCATTGCGCGGATTGGCGCCGTTGAGGCAGGCCAGAATCGTCGGCGGACTGTCGGACACGGAGCAGGATGCGGTGACCGTGACACCGCGCCGCTCGACACCATCGGCCACGGTGATGATCTGCACGTGACCGGCCAGGCGACTCATGGCGTCGCGGTAACTGATGGGGTCCAGCCGGCTCTTGTCCAACAATTCTTTCTCCGAGCGAAGTCAGCCACATACATAGACAGTACCGGGAAATATGAAACCCGCTGCAAGGAGAATCTTGCAGATCTGCGACACGGCAGCGACGCGGATAGAACCATCCGCGGCCGAAGTCACATCTTTTCCTTTGACGCGGCAGGGCACATCCTTAAAACATGCGGCCACTACCGTGCCGCGCGCCCGTCGCGACCGGCACGGATAAGGCAATGTTTGGGCTCGCCGCAGGGTCAGGATCCCTCCTGATCCGGGGAAAATGCGGCAGCGGAGAAAATGAATGCTTCGATCGATCGTCGCCAGCCTTGTCGTGGCCGGACTGGTACAGGCCGCACCCGCCGCGGCAGCCGGCATCAAGGTGGCCGTCGTCGCGCCGGTCGAAGGCCCGTTTGCACCTCTCGGCAAGCAGATCATCGATGGCGCCGCGTTCCAGGCCGGCGATCGCGGCAGTGAGATCGTCGTCATTCCAGAGAGCTGCGATACGGCCGGCAATGAAGCGCTGACCAAGGCGCTGCTTGCGGCCGGCGCCGAGGCAGCGATCGGGTTCCTCTGCACCGAAAGCCTTGACGCCACACTTCCGGCACTTGCCGAAGCGGGCCTTCCCGCCATTACCCTCAGTGTGCGTTCCGATGTCCTGATGGAAGATGCGCTGAAGAAGAAGTGGCCGCTCTTCCGTCTTGCGCCGAGCGGCAACGCCGAGGCTGCCAGCATCGTCGACACCATCGTCCAGCGCTGGAAGGACAAGCCGATCGCGTTGATCGACGATGGAACCATCCACAGCCGGGAACTGGTTGAAAGCGTACGCTCCGCCCTCGGCGAAATTGGGCTGACACCGGTCTTCACCGACACCTATCGGCCCGCCCAGGAGCAGCAGGTCAACCTGGTGCGGCGACTGGTGAAGAGCGGCGCGACCCATGTCTTTACCGGCGGCGACAGGCAGGACACGGCGGTGATTGCGCGCGATGCAGAAGGCGAAGGCGCGGGCCTCGCCTTTCTCGGTGGCGACGCGCTGAATGCCGCCGATCTCACCGTGCCGCTCGCCGATGGCGTTTTCGCGGTCACCCTGCCGGACGCATCGCAATCGCCCGAGGGTAAACCGGTCGCGGACGCGCTTCGCGCCGCGGGAACCGAACCGGACGGGTACGTATTGCCGGCCTTTGCGGCCGTCTCCCTGCTAGAGCAAGCCAAGGACCAGGCGGAAAAGGACGACAAGCCCCTTCTCGACGCATTCGCCAAAGGACCCTACACGACCGTGCTCGGTCCCATCGCCTTCAACGCGCAGCACGAGCGCGCCGAAAATCCCTATCGCCTGATGCAGTGGCAAGGCGGCCGCTTCGTGCCAGTGCCTGCCGAAGGAACCGCCCAATGATGCGCACCGGACCGCTGAACCTGATTGCCGACGTCGCGGGCCTGACGGTCGGCAATGCGGAGGATCATCGGCTGAAGTCCGGAGTTACCGCCATCGTCTGCGATCCGCCGGCAACGGCAGCGGTTCAGGTGCTGGGCGGCGCGCCCGGAACGCGTGAAACCGATCTGCTCGACCCGCACAACACGGTGCAGACAGTGGATGCTCTGGTGCTTTCCGGCGGTTCGGCCTTTGGCCTCGACGCTGCCTCCGGAGCCCAGGCCGCGCTGAGGGAAATGGGCCGCGGCTTTGCCGTCGGACCGCACCGGATACCGATCGTGCCCACCGCCATCCTGTTCGACCTGATCAACGGCGGCGACAAGGACTGGGGACGTTACCCGCCCTATCGCGAACTCGGCTTCGAGGCGGTTCGTCGCGCCGGCCCGTCGTTCGCGACCGGAACCGCCGGCGCCGGTACCGGCGCCCTGACCGCCACCGTCAAGGGTGGTCTCGGCTCGGCATCGACCGTTCTGCCAAGCGGCATCACCATCGGCGCGCTCGTCGCGGTCAACGCGCTCGGCTCGGCGACCGTTGGTGATAGCAGGCATTTCTGGTCCGCACCCTTCGAGCTGGACGGCGAGTTCGGTGCGCTCGGCCTGCCGCATCCCCTGCCCGCTGACGCTGCCGATATCCGCATCAAGTTCCGCGACCGGCAGTCCGCAGCCGCCAACACGACGATCGCCGTCATCGCGACGGATGCGGTGCTCACAAAGGCCGAAGCGAAGCGCCTGGCAATCGCCGCCCATGACGGTTTTTCCCGAGCGCTCTGGCCGGCGCACACGCCGCTCGACGGCGATCTCATCTTTGCGCTTGCCACCGGCGCCAGCGGCAAGACCCCCACACTAGAGGATTTCATCGATCTCGGCGCGGTGGCGGCATCGACGATGGCGCGCGCCATCGCCCGTGGCGTTCATGACGCGGCCCCGGCCGAAAACGACCTCATGCCGTGCTGGTCGCAGCTCAGGTGACGCAGCTTTGATCGCGAGCATGTTGTTTGCGCGCGCCGCCGGTGCTATTGCGCGGAAAACACGCTGGAGTGCGCCATGACCCACCCTATCCGCATTGCTCCGTCGATCCTGGCGGCCGATTTCTCCAAGCTCGGACAGGAAGTCCGCGACGTCGTCGATGCCGGCGCCGACTGGATCCATCTCGATGTCATGGACGGGCACTTCGTGCCGAACATCACCTTCGGCCCCGACGTGATCAAGTCGTTGCGCCGCTACACCGATGCGACGTTCGATTGCCACCTGATGATTTCGCCCGCCGATCCGTTCCTCGAAGCCTTTGCGAAAGCCGGCTGCGATATCCTCACCGTGCATGCCGAAGCCGGTCCGCACCTTCACCGTTCGTTGCAGACCGTTCGGTCGCTCGGCAAGAAGGCCGGTGTCTCGCTCAACCCGGCAACGCCGGAAAGCGCCATCGAATACGTGCTCGATCAGGTTGATCTCATCCTGGTCATGACCGTGAACCCGGGCTTTGGCGGACAGAAGTTCATCGAAGCTACGGCGGAAAAGATCCGCCGCATCAAGGCGATGATCGGCGATCGTCCGATCGAGATCGAAGTCGACGGCGGCATTGCGCCCGACACGGCGGCCTTCGCAACCGGCGCCGGCGCCAACGTTCTCGTCGCCGGTTCGGCGATCTTCAAGGGCGGCTCCGTCGAAGCCTATCGCACGGCGATCGAGGCGATCCGCACGCCGGCAGAAAAGGCCTATCGATGAAGCCGCGCGCGGCACTGCGCGGCGTGCTTTTGCTGGGCGCTGCGGCAGCCGCAGCGCCGGCCTTGGCGGGCGACTATGCCGCGCTCCAGCCGATCGGCTTTTCGGCCGACGGCAATGTCTTCGCCTTCGAGGAATACGGCGTTCAGGATGGCTCCGGCTTTCCCTATTCGACCATCTATGTGATCGATACGCGCAATGACAGTTTCTTGCCCGGCGCGCCGGTGCGCGCCGTCAGCCACGAGGATGGCAGCCCGCTCTCCAAGGCGCGTCACGAGGCACGCCGCCGTGCGGCACCCTTGATCGACGCCTATCGCCTGGCTGATGCGCCCGGGCTGCTTGCCGCCTATAATCCGATCACCGAGGCGAACGCCAAGCCGCTGGCGCTGACCTACGATTCCTTTGCGGCCGACGAAGGGTTCCGCGAGACCTATTCGGTAACGCTCGAAGAGAAGACCTTCGAGCCCGAAGGCATCTGCAAGGACTTCCTGAAGGAGGTCAAAGGCTTTCGTCTGTCGATGACGATGAAGGCGGGCAAGCCGGCGACAGACGTCCTGCAGGACGATAGCCGCTTGCCCGAGAGCCGCCGCTGCCCCACCGGCTATCAGGTCGGTGGCGCCGTCACCCATCGGAATGACGACGGCTCCGAAACCCATGTCATCATGGTTCTCGTCAAGTCGCTCGGCTTCGAAGGCACGACCGATGGACGCTGGATCGCGATCCCGACCCGGATCGCGAAATGAACGACGCGGCGGCGGGCGTCGAGGCAAGAGCAGATCTGGCGCCGGTAGGCGCTCTGCATCGGCGCCGGCTCGCCCAATCCCTTCCGACGATGCGGGAGCTTGTCATCGGTGCGCCGCTCTGGGGCGGCGCGATGGTGCTTTCGGCCTGGTGTGGCCTCTGGCTTCGCGAGCGTGCTCTCACCTTTCATCTGTCCGAGCTGCTTCTGATCTTCGGCTTCGGGGCGCTTCTGGCCTGGGCGCCATCGCTGTTCCTGGCTCGACTTGCAGCTTTGGGGGGCCGGCCGGAAACGCGTTTTGCGGCTTACCTCTTCTTCCTTTCGCTCGGCACCGTCGCGATGACGGCGATGCTCTATGCCCTCGACTACCGGCAGTTTTACGCCCAATGGCACGCGCCTGCCGGCACCAGGACCTGGTTTTTCCAGCTCGCCTTCACCTCGCTCATCGCGTTCTACCAGTTTCTGGTGATGGGGCTTCGCCTCTATCTGCCCCTCGGTGGTGCTATACTCGTCGGCGTCAGCCTGTGGCTGGCGAGCGAGCGCACGAGCCAAATGCGTTGAGCTTCACGGCTATCTTTGCTAGAGGCACGGCCATCCTCCACTGACGACGAAAGCTAAAGCCCATGATCCCGCGCTACTCCCGTCCGGAAATGGTGGCCATCTGGTCGCCGGAAACCAAGTTCCGCATCTGGTTCGAGATCGAGGCTCATGCCTGCGATGCGCTTGCCGAAATCGGTGTGATCCCGAAGGATGCGGCCCGCACGATCTGGGAGAAGGGCGGCGCTGCCACCTTCGACGTCGCGCGCATCGATGAGATCGAAGCCGTCACCAAGCATGACGTCATCGCCTTCCTGACGCATCTTGCCGAATTCGTCGGCCCGGACAGCCGCTTCATCCACCAGGGCATGACCTCGTCCGACGTGCTCGACACCTGCTTCAACGTCCAGCTCGTCCGCGCGACCGATCTGCTGCTCGCGGATCTCGACCATCTGCTCGAAGCTCTGAAGCGCCGCGCTTTTGAACACAAGGACACGGTGACGATCGGCCGTTCGCACGGTATCCACGCCGAACCGACGACGTTCGGCGTCAAGCTGGCGCTTGCCTATGCCGAGTTCGACCGCTGCAAGCAACGCCTGCTGGCCGCACGTGAGGAAGTCGCCACCTGCGCGATCTCCGGCGCCGTCGGCACCTTCGCCAACATCGATCCGCGCGTGGAAGAACATGTCGCCAAGGCGCTTGGCCTGAAGCCGGAACCGGTTTCGACCCAGGTCATCCCGCGCGACCGTCATGCCATGTACTTCGCGACCCTCGGCGTCATCGCCTCGTCGATCGAGCGCCTGGCGACGGAAATCCGTCACCTGCAGCGCACCGAAGTGCTCGAAGCCGAAGAGTATTTCTCGCCGGGCCAGAAGGGCTCGTCGGCAATGCCGCACAAGCGCAACCCGGTTCTGACCGAGAACCTGACGGGTCTCGCCCGCATGGTTCGCGCCTTCTCGGTACCGGCAATGGAAAACGTTGCCCTCTGGCACGAGCGCGACATCTCGCACTCCTCCGTCGAGCGCATGATCGGACCGGATGCGACGGTGACGCTCGACTTCGCGCTTTCCCGCCTGACCGGCGTGATCGACAAGTTGCTCGTCTACCCCGAGAACATGATCAAGAACATGAACAAGTTCCGCGGTCTGGTTCATTCGCAGCGCGTGCTGCTGGCGTTGACCCAGGCAGGGGTATCGCGTGAGGATGCCTACCGCCTCGTGCAGCGCAACGCCATGAAGGTCTGGGAACAGGGCAAGGACTTCCTTGAGGAACTGCTGGCCGATACGGAAGTCCGTGCAGCGCTTTCCGAGGAAGACATCCGCGAGAAGTTCGATCTTGGCTACCATACCAAGCACGTCGACACGATTTTCAAGCGCGTCTTCGGCTGAACCTGACAGTGCGCGGGTCACGCGCCCGCGTTGCATCTCATGAATATGCCCGCATTTGGCGCACATCGCTCAAATGCGGGCATTTCTTTTAGCGCGATGTTCAGTGATCGTGTGTGACGATCCAGGCCTGTCAATTCAGGTTCGAGGATCACATGGCCTACAAGGACAGTACGGAGCGTGCGGCAGCCCGCACACAGACGAAGATCACCGGCATGGTCACCTGCAAGACCGGGTCCAGCAATGGCGTCGTCAAGGACCTTTCGGACGAAGGCATCTGCTTCCAGCTCTATTTCGACATCGGCGCCAAGACGGGGCAGGAAGTGACGATCAGGAGCGAGGAACTGGGCTTCCTGACCGGCATGGTACGCTGGTACCGCGGCGACAAGATCGGCATCAAGCTCAATCTGTCGTCCAACACGGCGGCGCAGATTTCCTCCTACTACAAGCACTTTCGCTAGAGTATCCGTGTTGGTCAAGTACGGGTTGGTTCCCATATGCGGCCATCCCTGAGCAATGCGTTTGCGATGATG
>NZ_JBWKZT010000021.1:0-99765 GCF_059424735.1 Ensifer sp. GW101-20A05
CGGGGTGGAGCAGCCCGGTAGCTCGTCAGGCTCATAACCTGAAGGCCGCAGGTTCAAATCCTGCCCCCGCAACCAAATCAAAAAAAGCCCGCGCGGAGAAATCCGCCGGGCTTTTTTGGCGTTCTAGCGCTACCCGGAGAGAACGGTAAGCGGCAAGCTGACCCCATCTGGCGTAGGTAAGGCGGGGTATTGCGGACAGACGATTCACAGACTGTGAGCTTCTATGTCTGCGCCTAGCTCTGGAACTAGAAACTTCCATATGATCGAAGCCGTTCCGGAACGGCTTGAGGGTGCGCCGCGGCAGTTTCGGCGGCGGTGGTCCGATGAATTCAAGGAGCGGGCCGGGGCTGAGGCAATGGAGCCCGGCGCAAGCGTTTTGGCGATTGCGCATCGCATCGGAATACATCCGTCGCAATTATTTGGCTGGCGCCGCAATGCTCGTGCTGGACAACGATCCTTCTCGGCGGATCCGGCTGTTCAGGTAGAAGCTGGACCGGTGGGTGCGAGAGCGGTGATCGAGCTTGTCATCGGCGACATCGTTGTCCGGGCGGGCGCGGATAGCCGGCGGAAATTCTACGAGTTGCACGTCGCAAAGAGCTCGAAGGTTGCCACAGAGACGGTCGAGCGTATGGCGAAGCTCTGGGAGATTGAGGAAACCATCCGGGGTCAAAGCCCTGAGGCTCGTGCGGCAGCACGTCAGGAAGTCTCTGCAGCGATCGTCAAAGACCTCTTCACCTTCTGGCAGGCGCCCCTGCCGCGGGTCTCCGGCAAATCCAAACTCGCGGAGGCGCTCCGCTATGCCATCTCGCGTCGTGACATCTTCGAACGCTTCCTGACCGACGGCCGCATCGAGCTCGACTCCAACATCGTCGAGCGGGCGATCAGACCTCAGGCGATCACAAGGAAGAATAGCCTGTTCGCCGGAAGCGACGGTGGCGGCAAGACGTGGGCGACCATCTCGACGCTGCTGCAAACGGCAAAGATGAATGCCGTCGATCCGCAAGCCTGGCTTACCCAGACCCTTGAGCGCCTTGCGAATGGTTGGCCACGCAGCGAGATCGATGCCCTCATGCCGTGGAACTACACGGCCTGAACGGTCCCAGCTTGTCGCTTACCGAGGGTGTTTTATGGGTCGAACAGCGGCCCATTAGACTCGAAATGTCACAGTGGATGAGCAACCGAGCGTCCGCAGTGGCAAATGCGCGTCAGCAGACGTCTGTGCGGAAGTTCCGGAAAAACAGCGGTTTCGGCTTCGGGGGTAGTGGGGCCCGCTGAAAGGCTCCTCGCTCACAGCGAACCGTCAGTGCGAAACCGGGGTGAGGGTCAGCACCTCGCTGTTGGTCTTGCACGAACCCGGTACGCCGTTGATGCAGCCCTTCGTGGTTTGCTTGATCGTCAGCGTAGAGCCGTCGCCCGACGGACCAATCGTATAGGCGCCGCTGCCGGCGCCTGAAAAACCGCCCCCCGCAAGCACATATTTCACAGTCCCGCCGGAGCGCGACGTTGGCGTGTAGACGAAATCCGCAGTGCCACCGGGGAACTTGCCGACGACCTTGAACGCCTCGTTCAACTTTGCCACGGTTCCGCTCACTTTGATCCGGGCGCCGCCGCCGGTGACCGTCCACGGGCCGGGACAAAGCTTGTCCAGCACATGTTCGGCAATCCGGGCAGCCTCGTCCAGATACGCATCGTCGTCTGAAAAGCCGGTGAAGCTGTCGACAAGGTCACCGCCAGGGTTGGTTCTTGTCTCTATGGTCCAGTCGGCTTTTCCGGCGCCGAATGTGATGCGGCCGCCAATCAAAAAGTCTGGTGCGATAGTACCCAGCTTCTTGATCGCCGTGGCCGGATCGGCATATTTCGACTGCTGAAACTTCTGTTCCTTAATGACCTCGTCGATCCGCCGCCATTCGACGACCTTTCCCGCGCACCATGCAAACTCCCCGCCGTCGCCCAGCGTGGTGACGAGGTGGTGCAAGATAACCTCGCCTAGACCATTGCCAGCAGACTCCCGACCGGGATAGTTGTCATCGGTGATTGTGCCGACCGCCAGCGCCACATCGGCTTGCTGCGCTGATGCGATCGCCGATGACAGCAAGACAAGCAAAAGCGCACAAAGCACCGGCACGAAATGCGACGCTAATGACCGAACCTGCACCTTGATGCGCCCCCGCTCACGGACCGTGCCGTTACACTGCCTCTCTAACCAGGGGTCTGTCCAACGAAATCTCGGGTGAGGTCCAGGCCATCCGATCGGGCAAATGAGTCCGCTGAACAAGGGTGAGGAAGGGACTGCAATGCCTGGATTTCCGGCGAATGCGCTGATCCAGGACGATCGACGTAGGTGATTTACGACTCCAGATCCATCACTATCAGTTAGTTTTCGCTCGGGCCCATGCTGATGGCGCTGATGGCGCTGATGCGCTCAAACGCGCCTGCCGGCAGCAAAGTTGAGAAGGGTGCCTCCTAAGCTGGAGCCACAGGAAGACAACGGATCATGCCGCCGGAAGCGCGATCACGGCGCAAGGCTGTCAGTCGTCCGGGATGAACTCAGCCTTGTCCGGGGCGCAGAAGCGTCTAATGGTTCTCGCGTAGAGGCGAGCCATGTCCGCCGTTGGGGCGGCACGGCAAATGATCGAAGGAAGACGTTATTGCGACTGGTACCGTAAAATGGTTCAACGCGACGAAGGGGTTTGGTTTCATCCAGCCGGATGACGGCGGGGCTGATGTCTTCGTCCACATTTCTGCGGTTGGGCGGGCTGGGTTGCGAGAGCTGAAAGATGGTCAGAAGATCACATACGAACTGGTTTCGGACCGCAAGTCAGGCAAGATGTCGGCGGACAATTGCAGGCCTAGGCCGATTTTCGCACTGCGATCTTTTTGGGAGGCCGGGATTGCTCGGCAACAGCACTCCTCCTCCTATGCTGGCGGTCACTCACGCTAGGGCGGCCCACTCCTTCCACGCCAGATATTTTCGTTGCGCCAAACTGTGAAGTCCAATGACCCATCGCGATTCTGCCTTGTTGTTGATCATCATTGTGCTCATGCAAACAGAACCTCGGGAGAGCTCATGGAGACGGACGACCGCGAACTCATCGTTGTGATGAGACGGTATTTTGCGGTGAAGGCCGAGTTGGCCGCACTGACGGCGCAGTTGGAAGCGGAACGAAAGGCGGCCGACGCGGAAATCGGCGTGTTCTATGATCCGCGCCAGAATGCCGAGCAAGCCGCCGACCTCCAGCGCTCGCATCGCTTGAAGGCAGAGATGGTGTCGCTTATGCAGCGCGCTGAAGCCTGGGGCCGGGCGGCGGTAGCCGCTGACCTGCGCGATAGATCGGAGGCGGAAGCTGAGCCTGAAGAATGGCAGTCGTTTGAGAAGCGAGCTGATACATTATTCGGCGCGTAGTCTCGCCTAGACGATGAGCCGGGCCGCTCGTCCATTCTTTCGCTCCGCGTTGTTATAATAGCGCGCCGCCTGGGCCACCGATTTGTGCAGCGACTGCTGCATTGCCTCTGGCAAGGAAACACCGCGGTTGGCAGCCTCGGTGAGATAGCCTGACCGCAGTCCATGCGCCGAAAACAAGGTCGGGTCGAGTCCCGACTGTTTGCAACGGCCTTTCAGGATCAGGTTGACGGATTGCGGTGTCAGGGCTCGCCGGTCGATGTTTCCCCACTGGTCGATGCGCCGAAACACGGGGCCATCCTTGATATCGGCTTCCTCAAGCCAGCGTCGCAACGCCACCACTGGCCGGCCGATGAGGACTACCTGTTCGTCGTCGTCACGCGTCGTCGTTTTCGTCCGGCCCACGCGGAGTGACAAGCATGGGAGGAGGGCGGAGTTTTCATCGGTAGGGTTGGCCCGCACCGGCTCTTCGTCGGTTAGATCCTCGACCCGCAATGCCGCCACTTCCGAGCGGCGGCGACCGCCGGACGCGAAGGCGACCAACAGCAGTGCGCGATCGCGCAAGTTCACCAGGCTTTCGCCGGCGCAGGCCAGCAGCAATTGCGCCAGAACATCGGCTGTGACCGCCTTTTTGCTCTTGCGCTGTCGTGGTCGGGCGCTGGCGCGAACGGCGAGCCGCAGAGCGGATCTGAGCGAAGGACCGTCAAAGCAGCCGGTAAGGCCGCGCCACCTGGTGAGGATCGACCAGCTCGTCAGCCGACGCCGCACCGTGTCGGGCGCGTGCGGTCCCTCGGACCGAAGCTGCCGGCGCTCACGGAGGCCATCTTCCACTTCCGCCGGCATGCCATGGCTGGGCTCCTCGGCGCGCTTGATCGGGTCCCAAAGGTGATGAGCGACAAACTTGAGCAGCAGGCTCTCGGGTGCGGGCCAGGGGAGGGGGACGCCGGTGGCGAGTTGGCACCAGGCCTCAAGGTAACCGAGATCGGAGGCGAGTGCGCGAAGTGTATTGTCGCCAATGCCTTCGCCGGCGAGGTGCTTGAGAGTATCGACGTCGTCGTCGGTCAGAAGTGCGGCGAGTCGGTCGCGGCGATCGAAGGGCAGGATGGCCTCGAGGGCGTCGAGCTGCTCTGCACGCCGCAGCACAGCGTCGGAAATGGACGTCGCCTTCACGCTCTTGCCGGATTTAGCCATCGGTTTGCGGCCGCCAGCGTTTGATGATGCTTTCGAGCTCGCCGCGGTAGTCGGTCGGGTAGACCGCATCTTCCTCCCGCGCGAGAGAGGTGAAGATCGTCGCCATGTCCTCCGAGACCGCGCGGTCGACGGCGAACAGGTCGGCGAGATCGAAGCCCCCATTGGCGTCGGCGTTCCACCAGGCGAGCAGGAATTTCGCCACCCGCCGGCCCTGGCCGGCGTCCTCGTGGGCGATGGTCAGCAGTTTTTCGAGAGCAAATCTGACGCGGTCTTCCATGGGATCCCGTCGGGCTTGGTGGGCAATCGTCCTTCAGCCGGATGATGCCGGGTGAATTTTCAGGTCCGTCTGGCCAAAATCGTTGCCCTTGAACAACAGCGGCGCTTTGGTGATCCTCGCAACAGCATAGGAAAAGCAGTCGCCCATGTTGAGCGTGGCCGGATGGCGGCCTTTGCCGAAGCGGTCGAACGCTCGTTCCGCTTCTCGGTAATGCGCCTCGTCGAACGCAATCGCGGTGACGTTCGGCAGCTGGACAAGCTGATCGACAATGTCCGAAGCGTTGGGAAATCCTCTGCCTGCCAGCACCATGCGCGCCTCAAGCAGCGTCGGCCAGCCGATCGCAACGGCCTCCTGCCCCACCAACGCAGTGAACCGTTCGGCCTCCGGCTCTGCCAGAGCCATCGCCAGAATGACCGACGTATCGACAGCGATCATCGCGGCAAACCGTAGTCGTCGTAGTAATCGTCATGCGCGGATGTCGTGCCGGCCGAGACCGCACGCCGCCCTTCGGCCATCAAATCCGACAGGACATCGATCGGCGCCCGGATAGACTGCTGGCGCAGTTCCAGATCGTAGTGCTCGAGCGCCTGCTCGACGAGCCTGTTGATCGGCTGACCCGTGCGGCGCGCCAGCGCGTGCGCCAGATCCCTGGCCTTGGTGCTGCGGACGGACAGTTGCGGTTCGGACATTGCGTTTCCTCGATCGAAATCCCTTCGAATATAGCGACTATAGTTTTAGATGGCAAGAAAATCACTTCGAGATGGCTCGCTATCGATACTTAATCACTATCGATAGTCATGGTCGAGAATGCGGGACGTTTGGGTGACGGAACGATGTTGGTGCTTAGTATCCGTGCGTGCGATTTAATACGCCAATTCAAACGGTTAATCGTTGTTAAATTGGCGAAAGCGCGGGTAAGCGGGGCAGAATTGGTGGCGGCTCAGCGACCTGCTCGAACACGCCGTCGACGCCGCCGGCCGTCGGATCAGCCGGCTGGAGCCAGCCCTCGGCCCATGCGATCTACTCTTCAACGCTGCGGCCATCGATCTCGGCGGTGGTGGTGAAGTCCATTGATCGCAGCGCCACTAGGAAATCGCGCACGGCACTGAGCTCGTGCCAATCTTGCGCTAAGTCCCGGAAGCGTCGCCAGCGGCTAGCGTCGCGCTTGCGACGCCGATGTTCTTCGGCGCTGCTCGGCAAGTTGGCGCTCTCCCTGCTTAACCTCTCCGCCTTGGCGCTCAATCGCCTTGAACAGCGCATCCAGAATGCGGTGTTTGCGGTGGTCCGTTTCGGAGAAATAGCCAGGGTCATAAAGATTGCGCCTCCATGGATCGTGCTGACTGCGGGCTTGACGCTTTTTCTGTTCGTGCTCCGCGAGGCATGAGGCGATGACTGCGTGGGGTCTCAGAAGACGTTCGGGCACCGCAAGGGCGGATTCACTCGCACGGGCATTTTTCGCCTGTTGCTTGACCTCCGGCGGGAGCTCGATGGGAGGCGCCGGCAACGGTGTCGGTCGAATGGTGATGGAGCGTGTATTGCTCGATTTCGGCACTGGCGTCTGTTTTGGTGCTTTGCCCACGGAATGTTTCGCCCAATAACCACTTACCAACGAGCAGTAATGTCCGCAGGAATGCCGTTCAGTGAGGAAACGCTCGCGCGCTTGGCCAGCGACCTCCGAAAATTCGCCTTTCGGATCAATACGAACGACAGCGCGACCTGCCGCCAGCAGGTTCGGGATCGGCCTGCAAGCGGAACCGATCGGGAACTGCGGCGTTGGGACGAGCCTTTGGCTGACACAAAAAAGTCGGAGCCGCGGGGCATGGCCCCTTGGGGCGCGCGAACAGGCGTACCGTTCTGCCGGCTTTGATGCGGGCGATAAGCGCAACTGGCGCGGGGACCTCCCAATAAGAGGAACAAAGATGATGTCGATTCGATCCAAACTTTTCGCAACGGTGACCTTGCCCGTCTTCGCCGTATCTTTCGCGATTCAGCCGGCGCTAGCCGAGAGCCTGAGGGCGCCGTTCCAGGTAGCGCAGGAAGGGACCGACCAGCAGTCTCCCGAGGACTTGCTTCTGCTCAAGAAGCGCAAGAAGCAGCATGCCGCCGAGGAAGGGCAGACAGAACAGCAGCAACCGCAGGCCGAGGAGCCGCAGCGTCAGGTCGAAGAGCCGGTTCGCAAGAAGCGCAAGCAGAAGGCCGAAGAGGGCTCCGAGGAAAACGCACCGCGGCAGGCTGAAGAACTCCAAGCGCCTGTGCGCAAGAAGAGGAAGCAGCAGGCCGAAGAACAGCAGCCTGGCGTCGAGGAAAGCGCTCCGCAGCAGGCCGAAGAGCAACAAGCTCCGATGCGCAAGAAGCGCAAGCAGCGGGCGGAGGAGCAGCCTGGTGCAGAGGAAGGGACTCCGCAGCAGGCCGAAGAGCAACAAACTCCTGTGCGCAAGAAGCGCAAGCAGCAAGCTGAGGAACAGCAGCCTGGTGTCGAGGAAGCGGCTCCGCGGCAGGCTGAGGAGCAACAAAATCCTGTGCCCAAGAGGCGCAAGCAGCAGGCCCAAGACCAGCAGCCCGCCGTAGAAGAAGGGACCCCGCAGCAGGCCGAAGAACAGCAGGCACCCGCGCCCAAGAAGCGCAAGCAGCAGGCGGAAGGACGGCAGCCCGCCGTAGAGGAAGGCACCCCTCAGAAGGCCGAGGAACAGCAGGTACCGCTACCCAAGAAGCGCAAGCAGCAAGCTGAAGGAAAGCAGCCCGAGGAGCAAAAGGCCCTCGAAGAGCGTGCCGCACCGACAGGCGAAACCACAGCCGAGCAGCCGACGCCGCAGACAGGCGAGGGTGAGCAGCAGCCGGTTCCAGGGGCCGAACAACCCGCAACGGCCGAGCAGCGCCAGGGCGAGGAGCACCAGGGCAAGGCCGCTCCGATCGTTGTCGACAAGCGCACGAAGGAAGAGAAGCGCAAGATCGCCCAGGATCCGGCGGCGACCGACGAAACCGTGGTGCTTCCGGTCGACAATGGCGCGGCTGTGCTCGACAGCGACAAGGACGCCGATAATTCCGGGGGCAACCAGGGGCGCGAGGCTCGGCGCAAGCAGCGCGAGGAGCTGCGCGTCCAGGATCAGAACATAGCGCCGCCGACCGACGACGCCGCGGCCCAGGCGGAGATTCCGGCCGAGGGTCGGCAGGCCGTTTCGCAGAGGATCGAGGCCGCGATCAAGGAAGAAGGGCGACGCGTCGAAGCGGCGCCAGTCTTCGCGGTCCCGGAGACGACGAACATCGTCAACAACACCGTCATCAACAATACGGTGATCAACAACACGACGGTCAACAACACCAGGAACAATGATGTGACCGAGGTGCAACTGGTCGAGAGGGTCGGCGATCGCGTTGTCCTCGGCGTCGGCGACCAGATCTTCGTGCGTGGCGACGACCGTCCGCGTCTGCGCCACGATGCGCAGGAGGCCTACTACGACGAGCTTCCGCGCGGCCGCGTTCGTGAAACGATCGTCCGCCCGGGCGGGTATCGGATCGTTACCGTCTACGACCGTTACGGTGACATCTTGCAACGCTCGCGCGTCGACGGCGACGGCAACGAATATGTGCTGATGTACGCGCCGGAGTATCAGGAGGAACGGCGTCCGGCGATCGTCGACGTCGGTTACGAACTGCCGCCGATGCGCCTGACGATTCCGGTCGACGACTACATCGTCGATTACTCGGAAGAACCGGATCGGGACTACTACGAATTCCTGTCCGAGCCGCCGGTCGAACGCGTCGAGCGAGTCTACACGATCGATGAGGTCCGCAATTCGGCCCGCCTGCGTGACAAGGTCCGGCGCATCGATCTCGACACGATCCACTTCGCGACGGGGAGTGCCGAAGTCTCGATGTCGCAGGCAAAGACACTGCGAACGGTCGCCGACGCAATGCAGAAGATTCTCGACAAGGATCCCGGTGAAACCTTCTTCATCGAAGGGCACACGGACGCTGTCGGTTCTGATCGCTCGAACTTGGTCCTCTCCGATGAGCGTGCCGAATCCGTCGCAGTCCTCCTGACCGAAGTTTACGGCATCTCGGCGGAAAACCTAGTCACGCAAGGCTATGGTGAGCGCTTCCTGAAAATCGGCACGCAGGAACCCGAGGAGGAGAACCGCCGCGTGACCATCCGACGCGTGACGCCGCTGGTGCGCCCGGTCGCGCAGCGGTAACCGAAAATCTGCGTCGCCATGCGTCCTATCAGGCGTGTGGCGACGCAGCATCCTGATTGCTGCAGATCCTCCGATCTTGCGGGCGACAAGCACCTGTGAATATGGGAAACTGAGCGCATATTAAGCCCAACGATATCGTGGCGCCGCAGGAGCGGTCATCGCTATGGATCGAAAGCTCGCAGCCATCCTTTCAGCCGATGTTGCTGGTTTCAGTCGCCTTGCGGCGCTGGACGAGGAAGGTACGCTTGGTGCACTAAATGTGTGCCGCAACAGGATTGCCGAAGTGGTGAAGGAGCATGGCGGCCGTATCTTTGGAACCGCCGGTGACGGGTTTGTCGCCGAGTTTCCAAGCGCTGTCCAGGCCGTCCGGTGCTCGGTCGAAATCCAGCGCCGTCTTTTCAGTACCTTGGAAGACCGCCCGCCCGATCGCCGTTTGGAGTTCCGCATCGGTATCAACCTGGGTGACGTGGTCGTAGCGGGAGACGACCTGCTCGGCGACGGCGTCAATATCGCTGCGCGCGTGCAAGAGATCGCCGCTCCGTCAGGCATCTGCATTTCCGCATCGGTGCGCGAGCATCTCGATGGGAAAGTGCCGTTCCCGCTGATCAGCCTCGGCGAGCGCAACTTGAAGAACATCCCGCGCCCAATTTTCGTCTTCGGGGTCGATTGGCAGCAAGAGACGTCTGTCGAAGGCGGCATCGCGTCCGTGCCACCACTTGCCGCCCGCCGTGGCAAGGACCAGCCATCGATCGTCGTCATGCCCTTCGACAACCTCAGCGGGCGAGACGATGAATACTTCGTGGACGGCGTTGTCGAGGAGATCACCGCGGCGCTCTCGTGCGTTCGGAATTTCTTTGTAATCGCGCGACAGTCCGCGTTCACCTACAAGGGACGCTTCGTCGACGTGCGCGAGGTCGGCAGGGAACTCGGCGTCAATTATGTGGTCGAGGGCACCGTTCGCCGAGGCGGCGATCGACTGCGCATTTCGGTGCAATTGGTCGATGCGGAGACAAGGACCCAGTTCTGGTCCGACCGTTACGAGGGTGCAATCGAACACATGTTCGAGTTCCAGGATCGGATCGCGGCGCAGGTGGCAGGCGCCATTCACCCGGCGATCCGCGATGCCGAGATCGAACTGGCTAGGCGCAGGCCGCCGACCAGTCTCAGGGCCTATGACCTTGTCATGCGCGCCTACCCGAACCTCTGGGGCCGCCGCAAGGATACCAACAACCAGGCGATCGAACTGCTGCGGCAAGCTATCGCCGTCGATCCGGGCTATGGTCGCGCGCATGCACTTTTGGCGTGGTGCCACGCCTCGAACGCCTCCTACCTATGGACCGAACAACCGGAGCGTGAGCTGGAAAAGGCGCGCGCAGCGGTAGAGGCTGTGGGCTCGATCGGCGACGATCCAACCGCCCTGACTGCCGCCGGTGCGGCAATGAGCATCTGCGGCGACCAGGAGCGCGCGACCACCTTTATCGAAAAGGCGCTTGCGCTTGATCCGAACAATGCCTGGGCATGGGCGCGCCTGGGGTGGCTCGCGATCTACAAGGACGAAGCCACGCACGCACCGGAATGCTTCCAGCGGGGGATGACCCTGAGCCCAAGAGATCCGCTCGCATTCAACATGAGATTGGGGATGGCTTTTTCCTTGGCCATGGAAGGTGCTCTTTCACAGGCGATTGCGATAGCCCATGAGGTCGTCAACACCTATCCGGACGTCACATGGTCCTACCGTCATCTCGCCGCCTGGTCGGCGATGAACGGAGACTTGGAGACCTCCCGATGGGCTGCGAGGAAGCTATTGGCGGCCGAGCCAGGCTTTACAATCGACCGGTATCGAGCGCTTCCCTGGTTTCAAAACATCCCGCGGTGGCAAGATCAAATGGCCGAGGGGTTGCGGAAAGCGGGATTGCCTGAACGCTGATGGCCATTCAAGGACATGCGCGATGGCTGGAAAAGGCGCAAAGCACTCTGCCCCTGCGTGGGGGCTTGCCCAATAGAGCGGTTCCTGCGTCGGGCCGATAAGGGCACATGGATTGCTTGCCGGACCCGGATGGCGGGCCGGTCTGCTGTATGCTCTTCGCTTGCGTCAAATCCCCGACCCGTCCAGTTCTTGGTCGTCATCGCCTTCCCAGGGTAGGGGCATCGAGGTGAGATTGAGATTGGCTGAAGGCATCGGCATCCAGCATTTCAGTTCCGGCTCGGCGTATTCGATGATGCGGCCGGGCGAGGAATCGGAGGCGCGCCAGCCTTCTCTACCGAACTGATCGCCATTCGACCAATATGCAAGGTCAACTTCCGCTGTCCCCTGTTCGGACGGGCGGATCGTGACGAGGATCCGACTGCCGTTTTTCGGTGCGCTTGCCATGTGGCGCCAGCGGTCTGGCTCAGCCATCATTCGTCCTCCTCCTCGCTCCCGGTTGCAAGTTTCGCCGCGCCGTCGAAAACGGTCAACACAAACTTTGGGCAACCCACCGTCTATCGAGTGGGGGTTCGATCCACGACATGCTGTACGAGCGTGGTCGCGGCGAGTAAGCGTCGCTCATATATTAGCGGCGGCGGATCGCCGTAACCCCGTGAAATCCAATGCGTTCGGCAGCTTCCCGCACGCGTTCGGCCGGCTGGGGGCGCACCGGACCCCGCACATTCAGTATGCGGTCGACGGTGGAAACGCCGACGTCTGCGGCTTTGAAACGTGGTCAGGAGAGTCGAGTGCGGATAGGCCCTAGCCGATTGTTCGCACGCTATCGGCCATCAGCTTGATGCCGAGTGCGCCCACCACAGCGCCAGCCACGCGGTCAATCCAGGTCTTCGAGCGCAGATAGACGACCCGCGGCGCACGTGACGAAAAACCAAGGGCGACAATCGCATACCACACGAACTCGTTGATGAAGAGCAGTGGCGGAAGCGCCAGCAGCATCCAGGTGGGTGTGGGAGACGGTAGCAGCGCAGCAAACATGGATGCATAGAAGATGGCCGTCTTCGGATTGGAAATCTGCACGAAAAGGCCCCGCAGCAGAGACTTCCACAGTGTACCTGGTTGATCTGCGGGCGCATCGGCAATCGCTATCGTCTGGGGAGCGGCACGCCAGATACCGACGCCGATCCAGACGAGGTACGCGCCACCGGCGAGCCTGAGCAGCATGCTGAGCCACTCCACTTGAAGGAGGATCGCTGTCAGGCCGGCGACTGCAATGCAAGCGAATAGAAAGCCGCCAATTCCCATGCCTACCGCTGCCATTAATCCGTCAGCGCGTGACCGGGCGATCGCGATACGCGACACCACAATAAAGCTTGGGCCAGGACTCATGGCTCCAAGAAGGAAGACGCCCAAGATGGTGACAAGAATTGCGAATTCATGCATGTCGCTTCCTCCCGAAAAATCCGGCACCGCGGTGCGCCAGCACTATGGCGACTGTTGCTTCGTTGCTCAATCGTCCGAGTGCTCAGTCCAGCACGCGCAACCGACGCGTATCCTCATTTGGGGCGATTTGGCTGTTGCTCCATTCCCTCAGGCAAATTCTATTGTGGCCTGGGCTTCGTTGACCACCCAATCGATGAACACCTTGGCGAGCGGGGAATGGTCCCGGTTCTTTTGCGTGATGACGTCATAGCCCTTCGTCGCCGATTTTATGAAACCTCTGAGCGGGCGGACAAGCGCACCTTGGGCAAGCTCTTCGCCAGCAGTGATGTTGTCCTCCATCGCAATGCCAATTCCGCAGCGTGCCGCCGCGAGGTTCTGATTGAAATCTTCAAAACTCAGCCGGCGAACCGTGACGGGTATCTCCTGGTCGTGGTGACGGAACCAGTCGTTCCAGTGGGTGGATCCGACGCCGTCGAGAAGGACGTGGCGGGTCAGGTCCCTGGTGCGCTTGATGTCGCCGTCCCGGTTGAGGAGGATTGGGCTGCAACGCGAGTTGCTTCCTCTGGGTCGTGTTCAAAAGCCGTTGTGCCAGTCGGGGTGTTCGAACCCGACCGCAAGTTCAGGTCAGGGTCCAACCCCAGGCCGGCGTCGACGAGTATCGTCTGGTCGCCGCTGCGAAGGAGGACCACGTTGCGCGACCAATCGAAAGCGTCTGACGGCAGGAACATGCCGTTTAGCCACTCCGCCCGGACGGCCGGGTCGACGTTGTGGGCCAACATCGCGGTTGACAGCGACAGCACCCCATCGCTGACCACCAGCGCTCATCGCGTGTAGTAGCCGGGCTGATCGAGGTCTGCGAGAAGGCCGGGGCCGGAAGGCTGCCAGTCAAGCAATGTCCGGGTATGCGCGCTGGAAGCGGCCATGTCGGCGCCTGCCATCGTGGCGAACCAGCCGAAGTGTTCACGCGGCCGCGCCTCGACAGGAAGGTTGAGTTGGCGGCCGATTACAGCGGCGATTTCCTTGAACGGGACCGCCTCGTCGGCGACGGCGTGGTACACCGGTTCCGTCACTCCCTGCTCCAGGGCGAGCCGGTAGACGCGGGCGGCATCCAGCCTGTGAACACCCGACCAGCAGTTCTGTCCTTCGTCGACATAGGCCGAAACGCCAGTCGCGTGCGCCAGCTTCACCAGGACCGGAACAAAGCCGTAATCGCCGATCCCGTGAACGGACGGGGCGAGGCGTATGGTTGCTGCGCGCACGCTCCGGGCGGCAAGGGTTCTTGCTGCTGCCTCCGACTTGCGCGGGCTGGCCGGGTTCGGAAGGTCCATTTCGGTGACGCCGCGCGGCAGGCCGGACAGACCGGAGGTAACCAGCAGCGGCCGGTTCGATCCTTCGAGTGCACCGCCGAGGATCTCGATCACGCGCTGGTCCTGTGCGGCACTCTCGAGGAATGTCGTGAAGCCATGGTTCCCGGCGGCATGGATGAAATCATGGTTGAAAGCGGTATGGACGACGGCGTCTGCCGCCGATGCGGCTTCGCGCAGCACATCAAGGTCGTCGAGCGAGCCCTGGACTATATTGGCGCCGGCGGCGACAAGATGTTCTGCTTTCTCCATGGAGCGGGCAAGGCCGGCGACGCGGTGGCCTGCGCGTAAAAGGTCGTCCACGATGGCCGCGCCGACCCAGCCGGTCGCGCCCGTTACGAATACGTGCATGATGTTTCTCCAGTCTTTGGACAAGTCTTGAAGGTTGGATAGCTGCAGATTTATCCGGCCCGCATGGACAGTTCGACATCCTCCGCGAAGGGCACGGAGATATAGCCCGAGGCGTCTGAGCGAACATGGGCAAGGTAGTCGGGGCAATCGTCGGCGTTATCAGCGACAATCAATGCGCCGGGTTTCAGACGGTCTTCCACCAGATCCAGCACCTCGCGGTAGAGGGCCTTGGCGCCATCGAGCAGCAGCAGATCGATCGTCTCGGGAAGACGGGTGCTCAAGGTCTTGAGCGCATCGCCTTCCCGGATTTCGACAAGGTCGATAAGGCCGCCGTCAGCCAGGTTTTGGCGTGCCCGTAGGATCTTGGAAGGCTCGAACTCGCTGGTGATCAATCGCCCGCCGCCATTGTCCCGCAGCGCGGCGGCAAGATGGAGCGTGGAGATGCCGAAGGATGTGCCGAATTCCACGATCGATTTCGCGCCGCAGCTGCGAGCCAGCATGTAAAGCAGCGTGCCCGTTTCGCGCGATACCGGGAGCCAGAGATCCTTCAGTCGCCCATACAAATCGAGATATTCCGTCTTGCTGCGCACGAGACGTTCGCGCTCCTCGCGCGAAAGCGCGGCCATCGCCGGACTTGATGCCGCATCGGCTTCTTTGAACAGGCGATCGAGAAGCGGTGCGAGAGGTTCGGTGGTCAAGGTCGTCATGAAAAGCTCCGTTGTAGGAATGCGGCTTGTGTTGAAATTGAAAATACGAATAATTCGTCGCATTTGCTAATCGCATTGCCGAGCGCCCCAATGACGGATCGTCCAAGTGCCCGTATATCCTCAAGAAAACAGCCGAGGCAGGCGCGCTCGAACGAGCTTGTCCGCGCCATTTTGCAGGCTGCTGTTCAGGTTTTGGCGGAGGAGGGTGCGCAGAGATTCACCACCGCCCGGGTGGCGGAAAAAGCCGGCGTGAGCATCGGATCGCTCTACCAGTATTTTCCCAACAAGGCCGCGATCCTCTTTCGATTGCAAAGCGATGAGTGGCAGCAGACGACGGATCTTCTGCGGGGTATCCTCGAGGATCGCTCGCAATCGCCGTTTGAGCGGCTACGGACCCTCGTCCATGCCTTTATCCGGTCCGAATGCGAGGAGGCGACCGTCCGCGTCGCGCTTGATGATGCCGCCCCGCTCTATCGCGATGCGCCCGAAGCTCGGGAGGCAAAGGAAGCGGGCGATCCGATCTTCGAAAATTTCATGCTGGAAGTGCTTCCGCACAGCACCGGTGCTGCCCGGCAACTGGCCGCGGATCTGATCATCACGACGATGACCACCGTCGGTAAGGCGTTTTCAGAGACGCCACGGAGTGAGGCCGAGATAGAGGCCTATGCCGGCGCCATGGCCGACATGTTCTGCGCCTACATCAGCAGCATGGCTGACGGCGCCAAATCGTAGCGTCTGAAACGTCTCTGTGAGGTGGGCGGAGCCGGCAGGTTGAGCCGACCGATTGATTGACTGGCGGCCGGTTCGACTGCATGTCGCCGGGATACACATCCGCGCGCCGCAATCAGCCGTCCGACCAGAAGCGTTCCTTGTCAAAGGCCTTTTTCTGTTCTCCGAGTTGGGAAGCGCCCTTCGGTGCGCGGTTTGCATCCTCAGCGCTGGCCACCGAGAACCAGAGGCCTGCTGGAAGGATGAGTTGCTCAAGATCCTTGGCCGGCGCCAGCGCCCACTTGAGAAGCGTAGCGTCGCGAATGGCCCACTCCGTCTTCGCGAACGGCGAGCCCGTGAGACTGGATTCGCTTGCGCCCGGTGCCCGCATCATGCCCGTGCCAAGTGCGATCTTGAACGACGAGGACGGAACGAATGCAGAGATGTTTACTGGGAGCGCGCGCTCGCTGGCGACCGTGCGGAGCGTCGGGAGCGGGACGCCGATTGACGCAAGGTCGAAGAACGGCGGCTCTTCGACAGTCTGCTTGAGGGTCTGGCGTTCGAGGGCTTCTTCCCCACGGCTCTTGCGCGTTGGAAGCATGGCGGTGAGCAGGGTGTTGTCGGCGGGTGCCGCAGTCTTGAATTTTGCTGGACCGGCACTGTTCGCAGCCACGATCGAGGTGGCCTTGACCCGTCGTTTGTAGTCGGCCATCGCCTGGTCATAACCCGGCAAGGTCCCGCCATTGGCGGGAAGGTGAAGCGTCTGCCCCTTCGGGAAAATGCGGGCCAGTTCCTGGCGCGACATCCGCGGCCACGCCCGCACGTTTCCGACGTCGAGATGCACGAAGGGAGATCCGGAGGTGGGGTAGTAGCCGACCCCTCCGACTTGCATCTGCATGGCGATCTCCCGCAACCGAGCGAGTTTCACGCCTGGAATGTAGAAGTCCATGGCCTTTCCCAGCATGTGCTGGCTGTTCTTGGCGACCCCGGTGCTGCGCGAACGGCCGCGCAGCATGTTATTGGTGGCGGGCGAGCGGTAGGCGGAGACGATGTTGATGTAGTCCTTGGCCCCGGCACGCTGGTAGACTTCCCAGACGAGGTCGAGAAGACGCGGGTCCATGCGGGCAGGCTCGTTCCTACGCCAGTCGCGGAGAAAGCGATTGATTTGTGAAAGCCCTTTCGGGTCGTATTTACCGTCCCGCTTGAAGGTGATCGTCGCGCGCTCGCCGGTGTGGGTGAAGAACAGTTTTAATGATCGAACTTCCGCCGAAGACGCGGTGGTGGTGAAGGCCATAGCGGACGCTGCGATGGCTGCGATCGCGGTCACACGCCCAAACCATCGTCCAATGCGCTGAACGCTTCTTCTTGCGACGCCGCACGATACAGGCGCCGGATACGCGGTTACTGGATACTCAGACACGGCGGGTTCCGATTCATTCGAGGTACAATCCACCGGCGGCAACGACCGGCGGTTCGGCTCTTCGACGGAAATTATGGTCAACGAAGGATTAAGAACCCGTTGATGCTGCCCCCTGAGGCTTCATGATGAAGAATTCCTGCGACGAGCAGATCCCCACGACCTCGGCCTTCGTTGGCCAAATCGGTCGCCCAAGGCGAGGCCACTTGCTTTCTCCGGTCCATACGTTAGGTCATACTGAATGAACCGGTTGCACTGTGGTATCTGCGTAGCCTGGGTGTCCTATGAGAAGTACTTCAGACGTCATTGCAGAACTGACGCAGGCCGAGCGTGACGTTCACATGCTGACGGAGGGCGAAAAGCTTCGCCTCCTCGTCCGGGCCTATGTCGCTGTCCAGGAAGGCTGGACGATGCTCGGGCAGCCCGATCGACTGAAGAAGTCAGCCGAAACCATGGATGTCATTCGGGCCGGTGGGATGCCGGTGCATCTCTACGATGACGAGATGCGGGCAATCCTCCAGGAGGCCGTCAAGGTCATCAGGCAGATCGAGGCCGCCATGGAAGCGAAAAACAATCCGATGCCCGCACGTGGCAAGTCTACGGAGCAAGAGTAGTAAACGCCCGGCGATACGGCCGAAGACCATCGGTCGCGCTGCTCGTCGCCGTCCGTGCGTGGGACGTTCGCGAGACCAAGTTGCCATCGACTTCAGGAAAGAACGTCGTCGTCTGAGATTGGGAACGAAGATTCGATGGCCGCGCCAATGAAGGCTTTCCGCGAAAGCCCAAGCTGGTCGCCGCGCTCCAGAGCAGCGCGGCAGCGGTTTCTTGCCCGTTCGTAGAACCATCCGCCCTGCGGCATTTCGCTGAGATACTGCAGGGCATCCTGTGGCCCGTTGATGGTGCGCTCGCCTTTCACACCAACCCTGACCGGGTGATCCCAAATGATCGCTTGCATTGCCGTTGTCTCCGGTTCGGCGCAGAACGCCTGGCCCGGAAATTTGTTCCTGGATCGGGCAGAGAGTGGCACCAGTCAATTTTGACTGCTTGCGACCTCAACTCAGTCATGGGCGATGTTTGAGCATTCCGGAAGCTGGCGCTTCTGGCACAATCTTGCGGGGCGGTGACCAAAATGGCACCGTGCACTGCGAGGAAAAATGAAGATGGCCGATACACAAGGACTTTACCGCCTCTACGGCGTTCCGAGCTGGGGCTCCGTTCTCGTCGAAGCGGCGCTGGTGCAAGCGCGGCTACCCTACACGTTCGAGAATGTCGCGGGGTTCGATGCGCCCGGCCCGGCCCGGGACCGTCTTGTCGGCGTCAACCCGCTCGCACAGGTGCCCGTGCTCATACTTCCCGATGGCACGGTGATGACGGAGAGCGCTGCCATTCTGCTTCATCTTGCGGAGACATACCCAGAAGCCGGACTTGCGCCACCGGTCGGGGACCCGCTTCGTCCTGCCTTTCTTCGTCGCCTGATCTGGCTCGTGACTGCCGTATATGGGACCTTCACCTACGCTGACTACCCCGAGCGTTGGGCACCGAGCGTGCCGGACGAGTTGCGCAGCCGGGTGCTCGGGCGCCGAATGGATCTGTGGCGCCAGTGGGAGGACGAGATCGCACCCGCGCCGTGGGCGCTCGGAGAGCGGTTCTCTGCCCTTGATATCTGGATCGCGGCGATGACGCGCTGGCGACCGGGGCGCGATTGGCTGGCAGAAAACTGCCCGAAGCTGCTCAGTATTGCCCGGCGTGTCGACGCGGATCCCGATCTTCGCGAGCTATGGACGAGTAACTTCGGCGCGATCTAATTCGCAACCCTGTCCCGCCGGGTGCGTATGTCTGGCGCTCCGGCGCCAGTCCCTGCTAGGCCACGTCGGCCATCAGCAAAGACACGGGAAGCACCGCTTCTTCCTTGACGGTCTTGGTGACGATGTAGGTGAAGTAGCGCGCGATGCCGAGTTCCCTATCGAGAAGTGTGTCGATCAGGCGCTGATAGGCGTCGATATTGGCGGCGACAATTTTCAGGATGTAGTCGACGCCGCCGCCGACCGACCAGCAGCAGACGATTTCCGGAATATCGCGGACGGCTCGTTCGAACCGGTCGAAGTCCGCCTGACGGTGGTTGGCGAGCGTCAGCTCGACCATCACGCTGGCAACCGGCGCGACACGCCGCAATGCCACATGTGCATGGTAGCCGCTGATGATGCCGGCCTTTTCGAGCTTGCGCAGCCGCATCCAGCAGGGCGTGGGCGAAAGGCCCGCCTTTTCGGCGAGCGCAAGTTTGGTGATGCGTCCATCCCGCTGGATTGCATCGAGAATGCGCAGGTCGATCGCATCAAGCTTCATGGCAAACTCCCGCGCAACTCGTTTGTCTGCTCTTATCAAGCCTTGCTGAGCAATGCAGCCTTTTCCGCATCCATTTCGGCGATGTCCTGGAACCGGTCGGCAATGCGGGCATGGGCACGGCCGCTGTCGGAGGCACCTATGGCGACGATGATTTCGTCCGGCCCCGGGGCGTCGGCGATCTGGAAGTTGGACGTGAGAAAATGCGATCGTTTGCCGCTCTCGCTCTTGTGCATCATCGGCAGCGACAGCAGCGCGCCCGGCGCATTGCGGGTGTTGGCGAATTCGAGGTAGTTGGTGCCGCCGATCGCCTCGCGAAAGGGATTGCCGAAACGCAGCGTGTGGATCATTGCCGAAGCATGTTCAATTTCACCGGCAATGCCGACGGCCGCCGCCTTGCCGCAAGCCTCGATCCGGTCCGCCGCCATCTGACGAAGCAGCCGGTCCGTCATCTCGTGGCTGAGTTCGCCGGCGATACGGATGATTTCCGGCCGCAGATCTTCGACAAAGCCTCGCCCCGCCCAGGGGTTCTGGATCACCGCCGCCACCACGACGACGTTTACCGGGCGCGGCGCCACCTTGCCGCCCTCCACCAGCGTTTCTTCGAGGAAAGTGCAGATTTTTCGAATGCCGATCGTCATGGGATGCGCCGTTGCTGTTTGTTGGGATTGCTTCGCACCCTAGCGGGATCGCCGGGCGGCGCTTCCTACATTTCGTCGGAAGATGTGCGCTGCGGCTTCTCGGAAGCGGAGTAGACTTTGGCCTTCGCCGCGCGCATGGTTGGTTGATAGATGTCAATAGGCGAGACGATTTGGATCAGAAGTCCCAGATACTGGCGCTCCGCGACGTCGCCAGTCAGATCAACAGCGGTGGCGATCTTCAGACGGCGCTGCAGCAGCTCATTGCGGCCGCCTGTCGCCATGCGAACTGGTCTCTGGGGTCGATCATGGGCATCGACGCGGCGCATGGTTACGCCCATGTCATCGTGCGCTACGATCCGACACTGATCGAGCGGCAGTTGCCCGACAAATGGGAGCTGGCGACCAGCCCGTCCCTGATCGCGCTGCAGCGAAACGAGCCCGTCTACATCCGTGACGCACGCGAATCCGCCGAGTTTCCAGGTTATCGGAAGGAGGCTTTCGAGCGCGACTATCGTACGGTGCTCGTCATGCCGATGAACTGCAGGGATGCTGAGGGCCGACCGATGGTGCTGAGCGTCATTGCTCGCGAGGTCGCCGAGGTGTCGGAAGACGATCTCGCCTTTCTCGGCACGATCATCCACCTCGGTGCCATCGCCGTCGAACGGGAACATCGTCTCGAGGCGGAGAAGCGGTCGGCGCAGCGGCTGGAGCGCGCCCTGGAGGCACATACCTCGCTTCTGGAACATGTGTTGAGCGATGGGTCGGTCGCACCACTTTCGGCCATGGTCGGCACGATGCTGCCGAATCCGACGGTGGTCGTTGATTTCACCGCCAATCAGGTTGTCGCCGGCCAGCCGCCGAACGCACTCTACGACGAGGCCAGCTGGCACGAGGCGGCTTCCACCGTTCTTAGCCGGCCGCTGATGAAGGCCGCCCGAGACGCTGTCGAGCGCGGGACGACCGATGCCGTGAACCTCTACCTCGATGACGGCACTCAACGGTTCAAGATAACGGCCCGTGTCGAAGCGCTGATGGTCGACAATCAACTGGTCGGGGCGCTCATCATCTTCCCGACGACGCGCGAGTTCAGCGATCTCGATCTCCTGATGCTCGACAGCGCCAAGTTTGCGCTGAGCGTGCAGATGATGCGAAGCTTCATCCGGTTTCGCTTCGAGACCAGGACGCAGACCGAACTCTTCTTCGAGATCGTGGAGGCGCGGTGGCGCAATGCCGGCGATGTTGCCCAGCGCGCCCAGCGGCTCGGCCTGAGTTTTTCCGTGCCTCAGCAGATGATCGTCGTCGATTTTCCGGATAAGACGAAGGCATTTGGCGGCGCTTCCGTCGATGTGGAGCACACGCTGTCGCGTGTCATGCAGCAGGCATCCGTTCAGGCGAACCTGATTGCCGTCGAGGGCGGCGTCGTCTGCCTCGTTCCCCACGATACGGGTAAGCGGCAGGAGCGCACGACAAAGCTCGCCCGCCGTATCGCCGAGGAACTCGGCCGTTACTTCGACGAGGCACCGATCGTCGTCGCCAGCAACCGGTGTGCCGCCCTGTCGGATTATCCGCAGGCCTGGGAACGCTGCGCCCGAATGATCCGCATCGGCCGCTCCTTTGGTCTGACTGGCGCGGTCTCTGCGCAGGATTTCGGCCCGCTGCCGATGCTGGTCGCTGCCTGCGAGGCCGGCGACGTGCGCGGTTTCGTGCACGAGAGTGTTGGGGCGATCGCCGATCACGACCGGGACAACGGAACCCCCTACCTCGAAACGCTGTCGATCTACTTGCAGGAGGGGTGTCGCAGCCAGGCTTGTGCCGACGCGATGGGCCTGCATGTGACGACGCTGCGCTATCGGCTGGCGCGCATTCAGGAGCTGTTTGGCGTGGATGTCGAAACGCCGGAAAAGCGCTTTGCCGTCGAACTCGCGATCCGCCTGCACGGTGTCATTGACAACCGTTCCACCCTCCGCAGCTAGATTTTCCTCGTCCGTCGGGAGCCGTCTTGCGACCACGTCGCCACCCCTTTTCGTGGCCTTCAATCGCCTCCTAGGGTTCGATGCAGAAGTTCTTCGCCCACTCCTGTGAAGCGACGGAAGAACGACCGCCGTGACGGCATTAGCCTCCAATCAACCTGATGGTGAGGAGGCAAGAAGCGCATGGTTGAGACTGCAGCATCGACGGACGTGCCGATTGATCCGATTGCGCTTCGCCGCGCCTTCGGTACGTTCGTGACCGGTGTCACCGTCATCACCACCCGCGACGATGACGGCACGCCGCGTGGAATGACTGCGAACTCCTTCACCTCGGTTTCGCTCGATCCTCCGCTACTTCTGGTCTGCGTTGCGAAGTCGGCTTCGAGCTATCCTGCCTTCACCAATGCAGGGTGTTTTGCGGTCAACATCCTCCATGAAGGACAGGTCGACGTCTCCGGAACCTTTGCCTCAAAATCTCCGGACAAGTTTCAGTCGGTGACCCACGATCACATCCACACGGGCGCGCCGGTCCTGACCGACAGCCTGACCTGGTTCGACTGCACGACTTTCAGCACTGTTGATGCCGGCGATCATGCGATCCTGATCGGCCAAGTTCGGGCCTTTGGTACCAGTCCGACCGCACCGCTCGGCTTTTGCCGCGGCCGCTATGCCAGCGTTAAGGACCCGTTGCCGAATGGCTGGCTCGCGTCGCATGGCATGATCATCGGCTATCTGATCGAAGCGGGCGACGGCCTGCTTCTGCGTTCGGACGGCAAGGGCGGCTGGGTTTTGCCGTCTGCGCGGCGACGCAAGGCGGACAGCCAGCTCGTCATCGACGGTGGCGACGCGCTGCGGCTCGTCCCGGACGAGACCTTCCTCTATTCGGTCTTCGATGTCGCAGACAGCGACCCGGGCTATCTCGTCTATCGCGCCCGACTGGCGGGCGAGGGCGGCGCCGGCACCAGGCTGCCAGCGGATCTGCGCTTCTTCCCGCTCGACGATCTTCCCGACGATGCGATCGCGACGCACGAACTGCGATCCATGTTGCGGCGCTACGTACGCGAGAGGCAGGCGGGCCGCTTCGGCATCTACATGGATTCCGACGACGGCGGCCGTATCGCGATGATCGACGGCGAAGCCCGTACCTGGCTTCAGACCTCCCAAGACCAAGGACAATGATATGAAGACGACGGTCAGTTCCATTGAAGGTTCGCGCCAGCTCCTGTTCATCAACGGACAGTTCGTGGCGCCGAAGAACGGCAATTACATCGCCAGTTTCGACCCGACGACGGGCGAGTGCTGGTATCATCTTGCCGAAGCGGATGCGGACGATGTCGAGGCCGCCGTGGCCGCTGCCAATGCCGCCTTTCGCGATCCGGCCTGGCGCCGCATGACGCAGACCGATCGCGGTGCGCTGATGCGCCGGCTTGCCGAACTCGTTCGCGCCAACGCCGACACGCTCGCGGAAATCGAGACGCGCGACAATGGCAAGCTGCTGAAGGAAACCAGGGCGCAAATGCGCTCCATGCCCGACAGCTACCACTATTTCGCGGGCATGGCCGACAAATTGCAGGGCGAGACGATCCCGATCAATCGTCTCGATACGCTGAACTTCAATTTGCGCGAACCCTTGGGCGTCGTCGGCATGATCACGCCGTGGAATTCGCCGCTGATGCTTCTGACCGGCACGCTGGCGCCTTGCCTCGCAATCGGCAATACGGTCGTCATCAAGCCTTCGGAGCATGCGACCGCCACGACGCTGGCGCTTGCGGAGCTGATCCACGAGGCGGGCTTTGCCGCCGGCGTCGTCAATGTCGTGACCGGTACCGGCCAGAGTGCCGGCGAGGCGCTGACACGTCATCCCGGAATTGCGAAATACGTCTTCACCGGCAGCACGGCCACGGGCCGGCGCATCGCCGGCAACGCCGCTGAGAACCTTGTCCCTTGCTCGATGGAGCTCGGCGGCAAGTCGCCTCATGTCGTTTTTGGCGATGTCGATATCGAACATGCGGTCAACGGCGTCGTCTCCGGTGTCTTTGCTGCCGCTGGCCAGACCTGTGTCGCAGGCTCGCGCTGTTTTGTGGAAGCGCGCATCTACGATCGCTTCATTGAGGCGCTCGTCGCGAGGACAGAACGCATCCGCGTCGGCCTCCCGACGGCCGACGACACCGACATCGGTCCGCTCGCGCTCGCTGATCAGCTTTCAAAAGTCGAATCCTACGTGGCCTCCGGCATCAAGGAAGGGGCGCGCATCGCCGCCGGCGGCCGGCGGCCGCAGCGGCAAGGGCTTTCGTCGGGGGGCTGGTACTTCGAACCGACCGTGATGGTCGACGCCGAAAACGACATGACCTTCATGCGCGACGAACTCTTCGGCCCGGTGGTCGGCGTCATGCCATTTCGCGACGAGGAAGAGATGATCCGGCTCGCCAACGACACGCGCTATGGCCTGGCCTCCGGCATCTGGACCAAGGACATCGATCGGGCGCTGCGGTTCGCCAACCGGATCGACGCCGGGACCGTATGGATCAACACCTACCGCTCCGCCTCTTTCATGTCCGCCAACGGTGGCTTCAAGGAAAGCGGCTACGGCCGGCGCGGCGGCTTCGAGGTCATGCACGAGTTCTCGCGATTGAAGAACGTCATCGTCGACTACTCCGGCGCGATGCAGGACCCCTTCGTCATCCGCCTGAAATGACAGCAAAAGCACGGGCACAGGAAAGGCAGAAAACATGAAGTTCGCAGTCTCCCTCACGATGGAACGCTTCTCCCCCGATATTCCGATGGAGCAGGTGAAGAGCAACTTGCTGCAACTCGCGCGGCTTGCCGACGAAGGCGGCTTCGAAATGCTGTGGACTGCCGAGCACCACACGCTGGAATGCACGATCTCCCCCAATCCGTTCCAGACACTGGTCTGGCTTGCCCAGCACACGGATCGCATCCGGCTCGGCACCTCCACCCTGGTCGCGCCCTACTGGAACCCGATCCGGCTCGCCGGCGAGTCCGCGCTCTGCGATCACCTGACGAACGGGCGCCTGGAGTTCGGCATCGCGCGAGGCTCCTACCAGTACGAGTTCGACCGCATGGCAGGCGGCATGCAGCAGCAGGAAGGTGTGGCCTACATGAAGGAAATCGTGCCGGCCGTGAAGAAGCTCTGGTCCGGCGACTATGCCCATGAGGGGCAATACTGGAATTTTCCGATCACGGCTGCCGTGCCGAAGCCGCTGCAGCAGCCCCATCCGCCGATCTGGGTGGCGGCGCGCGATCCCGGCACCTTCGACTGGGCGATCGAGAACGGCGCCAGCATCCTGTCGACACCGCTCTCCGCTCCGGAGGCCGAGATCCACGTGCTCTCCGAGAAGTTTCATAAGGCCGTTGCCGATCATCCCGAGGTACGGCGTCCGCGCTTCATGATGCAGCGCCGCACCTGCGTCTACGACCGGCCGGATGGCTGGGAGCGCGCGGTCAAGCACAGCATCGACTACGGCCGCGCCTTCGAAAATCTCATGCAGAACATCGGAACCGTGAGCGAGGGGTTCCCCGAGGCTGTGCCCTATGAGGCGGTCAAGGGCAAAGACAACTACAACCCGGAAAACATCCGCAAGAACCTGATGTTCGGCACGCCGGACGAAGCGATCGAGAAGCTGCTGGTCTATGAGGCCGCCGGCGTGGACCAGTACTGCCTGGGCCTGACCTTCAATCTGCCGTTCGAGCTGCAGAAGCGGACGCTGGAATTGTTCGTCAGCGAAATCATGCCCTTCTTCGCCGCCCGTGAGACGGAACAGAAGCGCGTTGCGGTGGGTGGCTGACGATGGCAGGGGCTCAGCGCCATACGATTGGAGAGGTGACGCTCAACTACCGCATCGAGGGTGACGGCGAGCCGCTCGTCTGCATCCACGGCGTCGGCTCCTATCTCGAGGCATGGTCGGGCGTGGTAGAACGCCTGAAGGAACGGTTTACGATCCTGACATTCGACCTTCGCGGGCATGGCCGGTCCAGCCGGGTCAAGGGGCGGTACGAGATCGATGATTTCGTCAACGAGACGCTGGCTCTCGCCGATGCGGCGGGTTTCCCCACATTCCATCTCGCAGGCTTTTCGCTGGGTGGGTTGATCGCCCAGCGTCTCGCCCTGACCCATCTTGGCCGTCTGCGCCGGCTGGCACTTTTGTCAACCGTCGCCGGCCGCACACCGGCCGAGCGTGAGCGGGTTCTCGATCGCCTGGCCGCACTCAGGGCCGGTACGCCTGCCGATCATCACAATGCCTCACTGTCGCGCTGGCTGACGGAAGACTTCCAGGCGCGCCACCCGGACGTGGTCGAAAGGCTAAGGGCGCGGGACGCTGAAAATGATCCGGAATGCTATGCGGCCGCCTATCGCGTGTTGGCGGAAACGGACTTCGGCGGTTTTCTCGACCAGATCCGCTGCCCGACGCTGATCGCCACCGGCGAGGACGACGCCGGCTCCAACCCACGTATGGCGCGCTACATGCATGAGCGCATTCCCGGTTCACAGCTCCGCATCCTGCCGAGCCTGCGTCATTCCATCCTCATCGAGGCGCCGGACATTGTTGCATCGCTGATGGGCGAGTTTCTGAGCCAGGGGGAGCCGGTTGATGGATGAGGCGCTGCAGGCAAGGGGAGAGGCTGTTCGGCGCAGAGTGCTCGGCGACGACTATGTCGATCGCGCGGTCGGTAGCAGCGATGCCTTCTCGCGTCCGTTCCAGGATCTGTTGAACGAATATTGCTGGGGCACCGTCTGGACGGACGAGGGCCTCGATCTGAAGAGCCGCAGCCTGCTCAACCTCGGAATGCTCGCGGCGCTCAACCGAATGCATGAGTTCGGCATCCATTTTCGTGGGGCGATCCGCAACGGTCTAACCGATGACGAGCTTCGCGCGGCACTCGTCCAGATCGCGATCTACTGCGGCATTCCCGCCGGCGTCGAAGCCTTCCGCGTTGCGCGGAGCGTCCGCGACGAGATGGCCCAGAAAGGGGAGCGCTGACTTCCACGGTTTCTAGGAAAGGGCAGCTCCGCGCTACCCCGTATCGCCGGAAGACGGAAGGCCGCCTGAGAACAGAAGATCAACCCGATGGCAGGAAGAGGACCCTGTCAAAAACAGAACGACAAAAGGGAACGACAGCATGAACACATTCGCAAAACTCACCGCGGCGGCATCGCTCGCCCTGTCGCTCGCGACCGTTCCGGCTCACGCCGGTGCCGTGCTCGACCACGTGCTCGATGCAAAGACGCTGAAGGTCGCGACCGACGCCAATTGGGCGCCGCAGTCCTTCATGAACGAGAAGAACGAGATGGACGGCTTCGACGTCGATGTCGCCAAGGAAATTGCCAAGCGGCTGGGTGTCGGCGTTGAGTTCGTCACGCCCGGTTGGGACATCATCACTGCCGGCAACTGGCAGGGACGCTGGGACATGCATGTCGGCTCGATGACGCCGACCAAGGAACGCGCCAAGGTCTTCGATTTCCCGGCGGTTTACTACTACACCCCGGCTGCCGTGGCCGTTCACAAGGACAGCCCTACGGTCGCTTTGATCGATCTGGACGGCAAGGTTGTCGGCGCCACGGCGACGTCGACCTTCGAAGCTTACGCCAAACAGGATCTGACACTCGATGCTGCCGGCGCCCCTGCCTTCGAATACGCGTTCAAGCCGAAGGAAGTGAAATCCTACGCCAACTCGACGACAGCCTTCGACGACCTGCGCCTCGGTGACGGTGTTCGCCTCGACGCGGTCGTGTCGTCGCTGCCCAGCATTCGCGACGCGATCAAGGCCGGTTATCCGATCAAGCAGGTTGGCGACCCTGTCTTTTACGAGCCGCTCGCTGTCGCCATCGAATACGGTGACAAGGAACTGAGCGCCAAGATCGCCGAAGTGATCAAGGCGATGCAGGGCGACGGTACGCTGAGCAAGCTCTCGGAGAAATGGTACGGCGTCGACTACACCATCGTGAAGTAAGGCACCCCATATCTGGCGGTCCGGGAGACCGGACCGCCCTTTGTCCAAAGGGACCAAAGATGCTTTATCCGGATACTGTTGAGTCCGAAATACTCGTCCACAAGCCGTGGTTCGTGGCTAGCATTTTCGCCACCGTTCTCATTGCCTTCACGGCCTTCGGCCTGACCGGCACAACGATGGGCGAACTGATGCGCCCGGTGATCGGCGAACCGCTCGAAAGTGGGTTCTATGGCCGTTTTGCGACCGCATTCGTCGTGGCAGTGCTCTTCTGCCTCAACATCGTCCTGATCGGTTTTGCGAGCCTCAGGGTCCAGATCGCCGTCGTCTGGCTGGAGTTGCTCGCGCTGTTCCTCGCCTTCTTCCAGACCTTCAATCTCAGCCTGCCATTTATCGAGGAGAAGTTGCCGTTTCTCATCACGCAGGGGCTGGTGACGACGGTCTATGTTTCAGCGATCTCGATTGTGATTGCATCGGCGATCGCCATCCTGGGCGCTGTGGCCAAGCTCTCGAGCAACGGCTTTGCCTATGCGATTGCCAGCTTCTACACGTCCTTCTTTCGCGGCCTGCCGCTCTTGATGCAGGTTTATCTGATCTATCTCGGCCTGCCGCAACTCGGCTTCATCATCGATGCGGTGCCGGCCGGCATTCTGGCACTTTCGCTCTGCTACGGCGCATACATGACGGAGATCTTCCGCTCCGGCATCCAGAGCATCGATCGCGGCCAGTGGGAGGCATCACGCTCCATCGGTTTCGGCTTCGGGCTGACGATGCGCAAGGTCATTCTGCCACAGGCGCTGCCGGTCATCATCCCGCCGACTGGCAACCAGTTCATCTCGATGTTGAAGGATAGCTCGCTGGTCTCCGTCATCGGTGTCTGGGAACTGATGTTTCTCGCCCGCACATTGGGCCAGAAGACCTTCCAGCACATGGAAATGCTCATATCCGCCGCCATGCTCTACTGGACCCTGTCCATCGCTCTCGAGTTGATCCAGTCCCGCATCGAACGTCACTATGCCAGGAGCAAGGTCAGATGAGTGCTGAGACCATCATCGACGCCAGGAACGTTTCCAAATGGTACGGCGCCTTCCAGGTGCTGACGGATATCAACCTGACGGTCCGCAAAGGGGAGCGCATCGTCATTTGCGGCCCGTCCGGCTCCGGCAAGTCCACGTTGATCCGTTGTTTCAACCGCCTGGAGGCGCACCAGGAAGGCGAGATCGTCGTCAACGGCATCAACCTGCATGCCAAGATGCGCAATGTCTCGGACGTGCGGCGCAATGTTGGAATGGTGTTCCAGCATTTCAATCTGTTTCCGCACATGACCGTGCTGATGAACTGCATGGTCGGGCCGATGTGGATCAACGGCGTATCGGAAGCAGAGGCGCGGGCGAGAGCGCTCACATTCCTGGAGCGGGTACGAATTCCGGAACAGGCCAACAAGTTCCCCATCCAGCTTTCTGGCGGTCAACAGCAGCGCGTCGCGATCGCGCGCTCGCTCTGTATGCAGCCGGCAGTGATGCTGTTTGACGAACCGACATCCGCGCTCGATCCGGAGATGGTGTCCGAGGTTCTGGACACCATGACGAGCCTGGCGAAGGACGGCATGACGATGGTCTGCGTCACGCACGAGATGGGGTTTGCGCGGGCGGTCGCCGACCGTGTGATCTTCATGAATTCCGGACAGATAGTTGAGGAAGCAAACCCGGACGAGTTTTTCACCAATCCCAGGCACGAGCGGACGAAACTGTTCCTCAGCCAGATACTGAAGCACTAGCGCAGTCCCGTCGTCCTCAGGCTGCAAGATCGGCTTGGGGTCGCCTGGAGCACGGAAGACTCGATCGCATCGAGAGGCGACATCATCGACATTGTCCGGTCGCTGGCGCGGCCGGTTAGAGGAGGATGTACGCCACCGGCTGTTGGTTCCAGCGGCGCCGTGCCGACCTGTTGCCGGATGCTGTAGCGCTAAACCCGATCGCTCGCCGCCGTGATTGACACGATACGCCGCGTCGACGTTGAATAAGGCGAGGGCGGTTCGGTGATTTGCGAATTCGGCCATCTGGTTACTTCGAAGCGGGCGGGCGGAAAGCGGGAGGACAGCAGTGTCGTATATGGATGATTTGGACGTCGCCGATGCGGCTTTGTTGATCATGCACTATCAGGCCGACGTCTTTTCGATCCTGGCAAGCGATGTTCCAACGGATCTGCTCGATCGCACCAATTCACTGATTGCGCGGTGGCGTGACACGGAGAACCCGACGATCTTCGCGAATTTCGCGATCGACTATAGGTCGCCCTGTGAAAACAATATGTTGATCAGCAACATCATGAAGACAGGTTACTTTCGTGACCCGGCGCCCGTAACTGGGCTCGATGTAGCCGAAAGCGACTGGCGATACGCATGTCCGCGCGCCAACGTGTTTCATGGCACGACTTTGCACCAAGACCTGCAGGCAAAAGGCATCAAGACGTTGGTCATGGCTGGGATAGCGACCAGCGGCGTCCTTTTTTCCAGCGTCGGGTGGTCAAGCGATGCAGATTATAAAATCTACATCGTCCGTGACTGCTGTTTTGATCCCGACACAGTTGCGCACGACGCACTTTTCCGGACGAGCTTCGCCACACGGGCCACCATTGTTTAGATCGCTGCTGATTTCGCCTTCGCCCGATCAGCTTCTAATGCAAACGATGTCCATGCTTGGCGTGATTCCCGCCTCGTAGGCCGAGGATGCGTGGGCGTTCGGGACCGGTTCGATGGGCGAGACCTCGGAATTATCTCACGGCCGTCTCTATCTTGGCTATCCCTTCCAGCGTTCGATGGACTGGGCATTTGTCGGCGATTTCGGCGATTTTGGCGCGAACCTCATCCGAGATCTCGCTGTCGACCGATATGACCCGCTCGAACCGGTCGATTTTTCCGCCATCGGCGCGTTCGGATGCAGCGCATTCTTCGCAATCCCTCGCGTGGATCTTGGAATGCGAGACTTCCACCTTGATGCGCCCCAGCGCCAGCTTCTTGTGGTCGGCGTAAAGACGCAGCGTCATCGAGGTGCAAGCAGCGAGTCCGATCGAGAGGAAGTCATAGGGCGATGGACCGGAATCCAGCCCGCCCGCACTTTGTGGTTCGTCGGCAAAAAGGCGGTGGCTACCGGCCTGGACCGAGTTCTGAAATTTGCCTTCCCCCGTTTCCATCACGCGAACCTGTTCCATCGGTCTCGTGCCCTGTGGCGGGTCAGCCACGAGATAGCGGCCCAGCCATTCCGCAATGATCCGGGCGGCGAAGGCGGCGTCGGCAGGATCGGTTAGCAGATGGTCGGCCTTGTCCAGAGAGACAAAGCTCTTGGGGTGTTTTGCCGCGTGGAAGATGTCGCTCGCATTCTCGATACCGACCGTTTGATCCAACGGGGCATGAAGAATGAGAAGGGGTTTCTTCAGCCTCGCGACAGCATTAAGGACGCGATGCGCGCGGGCGTCTTCGACGAATTGTTTTCTGATCAGGAACTTGCGCCCAGCAAGATCGACCTCGGCGGCGCCGCGATCCTCGATGTCCTTGAGGCTCGTCCCGAAATTCTTCAGGACATGGCCGACATCGGCCGGCGCCCCGATCGTCGCCACCGAGCGGACCTCTGGAATGTCTCTGGCGACGGCGAGAACTGCGGCACCGCCGAGGGAATGGCCGATCAGCAGTGATGGTGCCTCGAAGTGTCGGCGCAGATAGTCTGCAGCCGAAAGCAGGTCGGCAATGTTGGAGGAGAAATTGGTTGAGGCGAATTCACCTTCGCTCGATCCCAAGCCGGTAAAATCAAAGCGGAGGACCGCGATCCCTCACGCGCAAGTTCGGCCGCAATGTGGCGCGCCGCTGCTAGATCCTTGGAGCAGGTGAAGCAGTGGACGAAAATAGCGTAGGCCCGCACGGGACCGTTGGGAAGATCGAGACGAGCGCCGAGGGTTGCGCCGGAATGGCCCGAAAATTCAATTCGTTGAGTGTTGAAATTCATGGCGATGCTCCTTTGAGGAGAACAAGCATGTGGCAGAGGTCTTCAGTGGCATTGCACGCGATGCCACTTTGCCGGACTTGTTCCGACGGTCTGGCTGAATGCCCTGGTAAAATGAGCCTGGTGGACCCCAGCGCCTCTGGCGCAGGCTGATGATCTTCGCGCCATCGAAGGCTGACCCGAAAGGGGCTATGGAGTTGGAATGCTGCGGTTCTTCATAGCGCCCAGCCATGCTCCTGCCTCCCACGTCTCGATAACCAGGACGAGCCTGCGTTCATATCTTATTGACGCCAAATCAGGAGCTTAGGTCAAGAAGGCGAGCTTGAGGGCGTATCAATGACGCCGTGCCCGCTATATGCATGGGAATGCGGGCAGTGGTGAGTGGGCTTGTTCAGGATGGGATCAAGATGGACGACAACAACATCATCAAGTTTGAACGACCGAAGCCAAAGAAGGAGGCCAAGCCGGTCAGTCCAACGCAGCGAAAGGCGTTGATTTGGCTGGCGCTGGTAGCTGCGTTGATCGGGGTGTGGTCATACTACCAGTTTGTCGCGCCGCCGAGCTTGCCTGGGCACTAGGTCCAAAGACCACAGAATTGCCGGCCGTTGTCCGGATGCGCCAACTTCGGACCCGCTTTTGCCGTTGGCCGGGGTCGGTGGAAATGCCGTGCAAATTTAGCCAACAGGTTGCTCAGACGCACGCACGAAATCGGGCGACTAGCAGCAGTCGAGACGGGGATCGGGCTGGTCCGGGGGGCTGTCTAATCGTGGAAGTGCTTAGGGGGCTGCCGGATGTGGCTTCCCATTGCCCCGACGGCATATGGGTGACAGTAAAGCCTCAACTTCAAGGGAGCGGTTCAATACCTTGACGATCTCCTGGACGATCGAGCGAGCGTTAGAACAGCCGGCTCGCCCTGGCGCGCGCGCCTAGCGATTTCTCGCCGTCCCCGTCGGTCGGCGCGCGACCGCTCTTTCCCTTTCGCTTTTTGATCGTTCGGATGGAAACCACTTTTGACGTTGCCTGACCGTTGACGGGCCGATTTGTCTTTGACTCCGGCGATGCCTGGATTAGCGTTATTTTCCCGATCGACCTGCGCTCTACGGCGCACTGCTTCCGGCGCTTTCGCTTAAGAGGAACGCGGACAGGGAAGACCTAAGGGCTCCTCAAGAGCATCGGCCAGTCGAACATCGACATCGATACCGCCCGCTATGTCACCAACGATTTCATCGCCGAGGCGAATGATTTCGACAAGGCGAAGGTCCATGCCGATGCTGACAGCTACCGACTGCCGGAAGATCTGGCGGCGATCGACATGGCGGAGGTAGAGGCGAGTTTCTACCGGAACGCGATCAACTGACGGATGCGCTCGCCGCAAGAAGGGTGCAGCCTGACTGCACCGCGAAGGCAGGCGAGGGACGACATCACCGGCCTTGCCCGGCCGCTGGCGCGGCCGGGCAAGGGGGGAGGCAAGGAAGTCAAAGGCTCTGGAGACGCATGTCTTCTACGGCGGGCGATCGCATATGTTGCGGCGAGCGAGCGTGCCTGCCAAGCCCGTCAATCGGCAGGTGGCAGCGGACAAAGCCGCTTCCGGTTTCCTGAATGGGTGGCCGCGTGTCCGCGCAGAGGCTGCCGGGCTGCCGCGGACAACGCCCGGCAAAAGGACAGCCGATCCCCGGAGTTGCCTTTAGCGTGGGCGTAGCCGGGGGCCGGGAGACGTGCCCATCCTTCCGAAGGCTTGGTGCGGCTTCCAGCAGCATTTCGGTGTAAGGATGCAGCGGCGCGGTGAGCAGCGAGGCCGTTTCGCTCATCTGCATGAGTTCGCCGTGATAAAGCACGGCCACCCGATCTGCCAGTTGCTGCACGACGGCCAGGTCATGCGAAATGAAAAGCATGGCGACGTCGTGCTTCTCCTTGAGCGAACGCAGAAGCTCGACAATTCGGGCCTGGACGGACACGTCGAGTGCAGACAGGATTTCGTCGCAGATCAGCAGCTTCGGGTTGACGAGCAGCGCACGGGCAATCGCGATGCGCTGGCGCTCGCCGCCCGAAAGCTGGTCGGGAATGCGATCGAGATAGCCGGCGTGAAGACCGACGCTTTCCAGCACCGTTTCAAGCGTCTTTCCGTCAGCCGGGATGCCGAAATGCTTCAAGGGACGCTCAAGGATCGACCGAATGCTGGACCGGGGATTGAGCGAGGCGTCGGGATTCTGGAAGATATACTGGATCTGTCGCAAGTGCTCGGCCGAGCGACCATCCAGCGCCGGAGAGAGAGGACCGTCCTCAAGAGTGATCGCTCCCGAGCGCGGTGGCAGCCGCCCGCTGATCGCCCGGGCGATCGTCGATTTGCCACTGCCGGACTCGCCCACGAGCGCGACGACTTCACCGGCGCGGAGTTCCAGGTCGATGTCGCGCACCACCGAGTGGGTCGTGCGGCCGAGAAATTTGTCGACGATGCTTGGCCTTTGATAGGAAAGCGAAAGGTCGGCGACCGAGAGAAGGCGCTCCGACCTGGCCGCTGTCCGGCCGTGCGGACCGGCCACGACGGCCGGCAGTTGCTGCGTCGCGGCGTCCCGCCAGCGCATGCAGGCAACCGATCGCGCATCGGCGATCAGTTCGAGGGCTTGAGGTGTCGTGCGGCAGGCGGTCGTTGCGAAATCGCAGCGGGGCTCGAACTTGCAGCCGGTCGACATCTGATCGCGCCGGAGTACGCCGCGCAGTCCGCGCGTCTGTCGATCGGTGCCGTCCATCGTGGGGATCGATGCAGTCAGCCCGCGGGAATAGGGATGAGCGGGTGCTGAAAGAAGCTTGTCGCTGGCGGCGACTTCGACGAGTTGGCCGGCATACATGACGCCGACGCGGTTGGCGATCTGGGCGAGCAGAGCGAGGTCATGGGTGACGTAGAGCATCGCCATGCCGATGCGGGCCCTGAGATCGGAAAGAAGCTGGATGATCTGGCGCTGGGTAGTGACGTCCAGGCCGGTCGTCGGCTCGTCGAGGACTAGAAGATCGGGATTGCAAGCGACGGCCATGGCGATCGTCACCCGCTGCTGCTGGCCGCCGGAGAGTTCGTGCGGATAGCGGTGACCGACATCCGGCAGCCCAACGAGCGCAAAGAGCTCGACGATGCGTCGTTCCATCGTCGTGTCATCGGGCAGGGCCTTGTGCGTTGCGATCATCTCGCGGATCTGCGGACCGACCCGCATGCCGGGACTGAGCGATGTCGTCGGGTTCTGTGGCACGAGCGCTATGCGGTTACCACGCAGGCGCGTCAGCGATGCCGGGCCAAGTTTCAGAAGATCGACGCCGTCAAACAGCACCTCGCCGGTCTGAACGAAGCTGTTTATCGTGCCGTAGCCGAGCAATCGGTAGGCAACCGTCGACTTGCCGCAGCCGGATTCCCCGACGAGCCCGAAGGCTTCGCCGCGGGCGATCTCGAAGGACACGTCTTGCACGACGTTTGTCCAGCCGGAAGGTCCGGCATAGGCGATGTTGAGGTTGCGAACTTCGATGAGCTTTTTCATGTTTCACGCTCCCGCGACGGACCGCTGGCCAAGCATGCGCGACAGGCCGTCGGTAAAGAGGTTGAAGCCGATGACGAGTGAGGCGAGGCCGAGGCCCGGCCCGAAAACCGTCACGGGAGAAGCGATCAGGAGGTTGCGGTTTTCGCTGATCATCAGCCCCCATTCAGGCGTCGGCGGGCGGATGCCGAAGCCGAGAAAGCCCAGCGCCCCGATGAGGATCGGCGCATAGCTGAGGCGAAGCGAGAACTCGACGAGCAGCACGTTCGCGGCATTGAGAAGGATTTCACGGAAGACGATCGACCAAGTGCCTTCGCCGCGCAGCTCCGCCACGGCGACATATTCACGCGTGGCGATCTCCATGGCCGCTGCGCGGGCGATGCGCGCAATGCGCGGCGCATAGACGAGGGCGACGACGAAGACGATGAGCACCGGTTCTCCGGCGAGCGCCGGGCCTGCCGCAATGATCATGACGAGCGCGAGCGCCAGGAAGGGTATGCTGATCATCGCCTCGACGATGCGCTGGGTGATCTCGTCGAACCAGCCGCCGATATAGCCAGACAAAAGGCCGAGCGTCGTTCCGGCCACCATGCCAAGTACCGTGCCGGCGAAGGACAGCAGCAGCACGATATGCGCGCCATACATGAAACGGCTGAAGACATCGCGGCCGATTTGGTCGAGCCCCATCGGATGCTGGAGGGACGCACCGGAAAGCGGGAGGCCTGCTCCCATCTCAGCAAAGCCATAGGGCGTCCAGAAGGCGCCCGCGATTGCAAAGAGCACGTGGGCGATGAGGATGATCGCGCCGACCCTGAAGGGACCGGGTGTGGTTTGCCAAAACCCCTTGTCGAGCCAGGCGAACCGGCTGGGCAGGCTGGATGTCGTCATGGTCATCGGCTTGTCCTCAGGCGGGGTTGAAGCAGGACGGCCAGGACGTCCGCTACCAGGTTGGCGGCGACATAGACGGCCGCGCTGATCATCACCGTCGCCTTAATGAGGGGAATGTCGCGCAATTGAAGCGCGTCGATCAGCAGGGTGCCGAAACCGGGATAGGAGAACACCCGCTCGACGATGACGACGCCGCCGATCAGGAAGCCGAGGTTCAGCGCCGTGACATTGAGCGCGGGCACGATGGCGTTCGGAAGCGCGTGGCGAAAGAGCACGGCGCGGGGGCGAAGTCCCTTCAGCTCCGCGAGACGCACATAGTCGGAGCGCAGCACTTCGATCAGGCTGTCGCGCAGCACGCGGATGGCATAGACGGCCATCATGATCGCGAGCGTCACGGCGGGCAGAACCATGGCACGCAACGTCTCCTGCCAGGTGCTGGTCTCGGAGATCGTCGCAAGCGCCGGCAGGATCGGCACGGCGACGGCAAACAGGAAGAGCAGCATCGTTGCCAGCAGAAAGTCGGGCAGCGACAGCAAGAGCAGGGTGATCACGGAGATGACATTGTCGACGGCCTTGCCGCGGTTGACCGCCTGGATGATTGCCGGAACGAGTGCCAACACCAGGTAGATTGCAAAGGCGAGGAGCGAGAGAAGCAGGGTGTTGAGAATGCGGGGCGCGAGTACGTCGGCGATCGGCCGGCCCGTTGCGATCGACACCCCGAGATCGCCACGCAGGAAGTCGCCGATCCATTGGAAGTAGCGCACGAGTGCGGGCTGGTTGAGGTGGAGCTGGCTGCGTAGTACTTCCAGCGCCTTGGCGGTTGCGTCTCGTCCAAGGATACGGGTGGCAACGTCGCCCGGAAGGGCCTCGAGGATCAGGAAGATCAGGATCGAGACCAGAAGCAGGGTGAGGGCCGAAAACAGGATCCGGCTGAAAAGCAGGCGAGCTACACTCATTTTGGGTTTGCTCCGACTGAGACCAAAGCCGCCTTCGCGGTCAGCGGATCGGGAATGAAGGCCGCATCCGTCTCAAGATCGCCTTCCCAAATGTAGAGAAGCACCAGGGGCTTGTCGGCCGAGAGCGTTGCATGCGGCACCCATGGTGCGTGATGGATGATTTCGTCGTTGCCGCGCATGTCCCAGTCGGCGTCCCCTGCCCGCCAGAAGGAGGGGCCAGTGACCGTGTAGTACAGTTCATCTGCGGGATGGTGGTGGAGCGGATAGTGGGTTTCCGGCCCCAGGAACATCAGCCCGAACGCGATGTCCGGATCCTGGATCAAGGCCGGCACGCCATTGTCGGGTCCGCAAATCACGCCGTATCCGTAGTTCTCACCGAAATCGCTACTTGGCGGATTGGCCAGATAGCTCTTGCTGCGGGTGATATGGATGGCAGGCAGTAGGGCGCCGAGCGCCCGGGCCAGCTCCGATGTCTCGCGATAAGCAGCAAGTTCGTTTTCGCAAGCCACCTGGATTGGCACGCGCCCCTCCGGTACGGGGGCAACCGGCGGCAGGCGACCGGCAATCCGGCGCAGCCTGGCGGCATGGGAGCGCGATACGGCTCGCGGATCGCGATCCAGCGCATCGGCAAAGCAGTTTACAAAGGTCTTCAGAGCGGAAATCGTCATGCAGCTATCCTCTTCCGCGGGACTGGTCGTCCCGTGGATGGGTTGTGTTCAGAGGTGGGAGGGCGGCTCTAGAGCGCCGTGCGTTCAGCTGAACGCACGAAGGACGCTCTAGTACTTTGATTCTAGAGCATCTTTCCGCCTCAAGTGATTCCACTTGAGAGCGGGATGCTCTAGTCGCCGCAGGTCAGTTCCGCATAGTCGATGCGGTTCACATCGACATTCGGCCGGTAGCCCGAGCAGCCTTTGCGCAAGCCCGCCACGACCGAGGTGAAGACCGGCAGGATCATGCCGCCTTCATCGGCGACGATGCGTTGGGCGTCGCGATAGAGCTTATTGCGCTCCGCTTCGTCCGCCGTCTGGCCGGCCTTGACAACGAGCGCATCGAAATCGTCTCGCTTCCAGTGCGTCTCGTTCCATTCGGACTTGCTGTTCAGTGAGAGCGTCAGGGCTTCCGCCGGCGGCCGGGCGCTGGTGTAGGAGATGACCGCCGGCTTCTTCAGCCAGACCGTATCCCAGTATCCTTCGGCCGGTGACGTGATGACATTGACGCGGATGCCGGCTTCCGCGGCCATCTGGGCATAGACCTGCGCCAGCAGCATCATGCCCGGGTAGGAATCCGACGTGTAGAGATCGAAGTCGATACCGTCAGGGTGGCCGGCTTCGGAGAGCAGGGCCTTGGCCTTCTCGACATTCGCCGCCTTTGCCGGCACACCGAGGCCGAGCGGCGACGACAGCGGGATCGGCGTATCTCCGCCAACCTCGCCATAGCCGAGCAGTACGGTATCGAGGATCTTCTGCCGGTCCATCACCAGCCGCAGAGCTTCGCGCACCTTGACGTCGTCGAAGGGCGGCGTGTCGGTCCAGACGGCGAGGTAAAGCGAGGTTGCGCCAGGTGTCGCAACGAGCTCGACCGCGGGATTGTCCTTGAGCGTAATCAGGCTCGGGGGATCCACAGTCAGGGAAAGGTCGACGGTGCCGGAAAGAAGTGCGGAAAGCCGTGAGGTGGATTCGAGGCTGGTGGTGATCTCCAGGCACTCTGCCTTCGGCAGGCCGGTACGCCAATAGTTCGGATTGCGCCGCATCACGCGGACCGCGCCATTGATGGTGAAGGTCTCTTGCAGGAAGGGGCCGGTGCCGTTGCCTTTGGTGCGTAGATCCTCGGACTTGGCGCCATCCGGAACCATCAATGCATATTTGGTTGCGATCAACATCGGCAGTTCGACGACCGGCTCCTTCACCTTGAAGAGCACGGTGTGATCGCCGACCGCCGTGATGCCGTTCGCATCGAGGAAAGCGAGGGTCGAAAAGCCGCCGGGCGAGATCGCCGGATCAAGCAGGCGGCGATAGGAATAGACAACATCCTTGGCATCGAAGTCGGAACCGTCGTGGAACTTTACGCCTTTGCGCAGGTGAAACGTCCATTCTGTGGCATCGGCATTGGACTGCCAGGATTCGGCCAGCACAGGCACGGGCTGCATCGTGTTGCTGCGATCGACAAGCGGTTCGTAGACCGAACGGATGTGGTAGACGCTGTCGGTGCCGATGAGGGCCGCCGGGTCCATCGTCTGTTTCTCGCCGTCGGATTCATAACCGAGCACGCGCACGCAAGCCTGCTGAGCGGATGCGGCGGTTGCGAAAAGCGAACAGCCGGCCATGGCCACGGCAAGCGCCGTGGTTTTCATAAGATCCCGTTTCATTTCGGTTCCCCATTTTTGGATTATTTAGGGAGTATGAAAATGGGGACGGCTGGTTGCAAACGATTAGAATTAACGTCTACATGAGCAAAATTCATGTGGGTTTGAGAGCATGGTCCGCCGCACACTGCCTCCCTTGACGACGCTGCGGGCGTTCGAAGCCGCGGCGCGGCTGGTGAGTTTCAAGGCGGCGGCAGAAGAGTTGCGCGTCACGCAATCGGCAATCAGCCACCAGGTGGCTTCGCTCGAGCGCAATCTCGGCACTCCGTTGTTTCTCAGGCTTCCCGGTCGTGTGGAACTGAGCCGGGACGGAGCGGTCTACTTTCCCGTCGTGCAGGATGCGCTCGACAAGATTGCGCTCGCCACCGACCTCATCCGCCAAACGAACACGCCGGCCTCGCTAACCGTACAGGTCTATGTCACCGTCGCCGTCCGATGGCTGATACCGCGCCTGCAGACCTTCAAGGAGGCCTCGCCCGAGATTGCCGTCAATCTCGACGCAAGCCTACTCGATTGGGAGTTCAACCCCGACCGCGCCGATATCGGCTTCATCTACACGCGGGCGCCGAACCGCGCGAACCTTGCATACACTCTGCTTCGCCGCGAACGCCTCGTCGGCGTCTGCTCACCGGCCATCGCCAAGGTCATCAAGTCGCCCGAAGACCTCAGGCATTTCTCGTTTCTGTCGGTCAGTGGGACAGCGGAGGATGCCGCAACCTGGGCGGCCAGCGTGGGAGCGACCGGCCTCTCCCAAAAATCCTCGCCGCTTTTCGATAGCAATCTGCTCGCGATAGAGGCGGCCGCCAATGGACAAGGTGTGGTGGTCGTGCCGCAGTTTTTGGTCGAGGGAGACATTGCCAACGGCACGCTCGTTGCCCCGCTGATCTCGGATGTCATGCAACCGGGCGGATGGTATCTCGTGCACCTGGAGCGGCGCGCGAGCGAGAAGGCGATCCGCAAGTTCCTGCAGTGGATCCAAAGCCAAGTCTGACGGTGACGCGGGGGCAAGAGGCTCGCAACCGTCACGCTACAGGCTGGGCGTTTCCCGGTGGCTTGCGATCCAACAGCTATGAAGCGGAAAGCGTTTTTTCCGATATGGTCCATGCTCGCTCTCACGCGCACCTCGACACTCTCGTCAGCGCGCCACTAATCTTGGCCGGTCGGTAGGCCTTTGAAATGCCTGACCTTCTCGTCAAGCTGCACCCACTTGTGCTTCGACTGTTCGAACACTGACAGGGCCGGTGGCGCGAAGATCGGGTCGGCAAATGAGCCGACGGCCACCCCGATCCAGGACGGTGCGGCCTCGGCCTTCCAAAAGACGGTAGAACCGCATGTTGGGCAAAAATGCATTCGTACCTTGCGCCCGCTGTCAGCAGTGCGAACGAATTCCGTAGACGCTCCGGAAATCTCGATGCAGTCGACAGAGTAAAACGCGTTGGCGCTGAATGGCGCGCCAGTTCTTCGTTGGCAAGCCAAGCAGTGACACAGCGCGGTCAATTGCGGCGGTTCGCCAAACGTCAGTCTAAGAGCGCCACAGGTGCATTGGGCAGTGGCCATGGAAAGTCCTTCCGCTTGCGTGGTGAAAATACGTTGGATTGAGGGGGGCGCAGTTCCAAGCCGCAGATCCTTGCGGCCGAGAATGCGGAGGGGCGAGGCCCGATACTATATCAGGCGTGCCAAAGTGACGAAGTAGTGCGCGACATTCCAAGGTCCAGGGGGCAACCATACGAGGGACGTATGGACGATACCCTTCGGTTATCTGCGCATGGATGGCGAACCGTTCACCACCACTCAAGTGACCGTAGGTTCCCAGAGCTCAGCCGGATCGTGAAGGCGCGCGCAAGCAGGCGCGCGCTTGCAACTCGAACGTCGATCCCTAATGCGATGGTTGTGCTGACGCAACGCGCACCGGCGCGCCCGCTATCGGTTCCAGCCACCCAACCTGTCGTGAAGCACTGCTATGTCTTCGCGCAGGAAAGGAGGGCGATCCCTGTCGATCTGCTCCTGGTAGGTTCGGGCATATTCGTGACCCGAATAGACGGCGGCGGCGATCAGGCCGGGCGCCAAACAGTCGCCTAGCCGGACAACAGTCTTGATCCCCGCATCTGCCCATTCCGCTTCCCGTGCTTTCAGGTCATGCCACAAGGTTTCATCGGGCAGCCGCGCCGTGACCGGGACGAGTGTGGCGCAGTCGATTTGCCGCGTCTTTCCGCTATAGACGCAGGAAACCTCAAGCCGGTCCTTCGTGCGCCCGGCAAGCGCCATGGCAGGAATGATATCCACGCCGAGTTCGATGAGACGTCTTTGCACCCGTCCCTGTTCCAGCGTGTTCTTGCTCCACGGCGCAACCTGGGCTTCGGGCGTCACGAAGGTCACGGCCCGGCCAGCCCTGGCCAGCATTTCAGCAAGCACGCTGCCCATATAGAAGCAATCGTCATCGAAGATTACGACCGGACCGTCGACGGACACGGCCGCGGTGCCGTCGACAAGAAGGGCGTCGGGCGAAACGAGGGCGCCTTCCGAAAGGAATTCCAGGGGCAAGCGGTGGGTGCGGCCGACGCCGTCGCATCGCCAGTTCGCGCCGGTGGCAATCGCCACATGAGGCATGCCGTATTGCAGAACGTCTTCGGCGCTCAGCGGGCTGTGCAGGTAGAGTTGGGCATTCACCTGCGTGCTCAGCTGGCCGACGCGCCAGTCGCGCACGCGCCCCCAGGTCGAAAGCCCTGGCAAACGGCATTCGCGCGCGACCCGTCCGCCCCATTCTCCGCCCGCCTCGGCGAGTACGACGTCGACGCCGCGTTGGGCAAGAGCACGCGACGCCTCAAGACCCGCCGGGCCGCCACCGATGATGAGCGCCGGCTCAGGCGCCGGTGAGGATGCGATAATCTCCGGGTGCCAGCCCTTGCGCCATTCTTCGCCGATTGTCGGATTCTGCGTACAGCGCATCGGCACGTTGGTATTGTCGCCGGAAGTGCAGATGTTGCAGCCGATACATTCGCGGATGTCGTCGATGCGTCCCTCCTCGATTTTTTTCGGCAGGTAGGGATCGGCGATCGACGGGCGTGCCGCGCCGATGAAGTCGAGAATACCCTGGCGGATCACCCGCACCATGCTGTCCGGTGAGGTATAGCGCCCAACGCCGACCACCGGCTTGGTCGTGACGGATTTGACGAAGCGGATATAGGGCTCCTGGTAGCCTTCCTCGGAAAAGCGGGCCGTCTGGCTGTCGTTGGACCAGTCGGATAGGTTGACGTCCCATAGGTCGGGAAGATCGGCGAGCGCCGAGATGATGTCCTTGCCTTCTCCTTCGCTGGTAATACCGGATGGGCCCATCAGTTCGTCGACTGCGAGGCGCACGGCGAGTGCGCAGGTATCGCCGATCGCCTCGCGGCTATCCTCCAGAATCTCCCGGAAAAGCCGCAGCCGGTTTTCGAAGGAGCCGCCATATTCGTCGCTGCGATCATTGTGGCGGCGCGAAAGGAAGTGCTGCAGCACGCTCATGTCGTGGCCGGCATAGACATAGATGATGTCGAAACCGGCCCTCTTGGCACGCAACGCGGCATTGCGATACCAGCGGCGCATGTCGGCGATGTCGGCCTTGTCCATCGCACGCGCCTGGACGGGGTCGAGGCTGTCGCTGATGGCATGCGACGGGGCAAGCGGGATCATCCGGCTGAAGCGGTTGGCGACATGCAGGCCATTATGCACGAGCTGGATGGCCGCCAGGCTGCCATGGTGATGGATGCGCTCGGTGACGGCCGAGAGCGCGGGCAGGTCGCCTTCGTCCCAAAGACGCGCTTCGTTGGCCGGCGTCAGGTCCGAGGTTGGATGGATTTCCGCTTCCTGGGTGGAGACGACCGCCCAGCCACCTTCGGCTTTCATGCCGCGCAGGTGGGCCTCTGCGTTGGGATAACGGTACCCCATGCCGGAACAGTGCGGCACTTGATAGAAGCGGTTACGCGCCGTGACCGGGCCGATCTTGACGGGTTCGAAGAGAATATCGAAGCGGGGGTCTCGGGACATCGCTACTACCACGATTAGGATTTCGATTGAGGCGGCCGGGGCCGCCGAAGCCCAGAATAGCCGGGCGCGGCCGCGTCGCAAGACCATTGCTATACGATTGTATAGTTTCTTCCATGGGAAATTGTTTTGATGTCATTGCGCTGCGTCATCATCTTTTCCGCCGCTTTGAAAAAGGGTGCGCTCGACGAGGCCGGCTACGCCCGCGTGATCGAGAGCACGACCCGCCTCAACACGCCCGGACCGGATCTCGCGCGTCTTGCCGATGTCCACGCCATGGCCGATGTGACGGGCTTTGGCCCTGCCGGTCACGCTCTCGAAATGGCGCGCGGCTCGGGCTGTCAGCTGCGGATCGACTGGTCCGCTGTGCCCTTGCTGGAGGGAGCCCGCGACCTCGCCGGTGCGGGCTTCATCACGGGTGCCGCGGGCCGCAATTGGGCGTGTTACGGGCAGGAGGTCGTCTTTTCTCGCGAGATGGGAACGATCGACAAGGCGCTGCTATGCGATCCGCAGACAAGCGGCGGTCTGCTCGTCGCCTGCTCGCGATCGTCCGCGCCGGAAGTGCTCGCCGTCTTCCGCAAGCATGGCTTTGAGGCGGCCGTAATCGGGGAGGTCGTGACGGGGACTGCGGAGTTGGTGGTCGCGCAGCGCGCGTTGTTGACCGCGCATGCGGGCGGGACGCCTTCAGGCCACTTCGAGCTGAGAGTCTTTCGCCCCTTCAGCGATCGACGGCGATTCCCATTGCATGTGGGAAGCGTTGAGCCGGCGCGCCACGATATCGTGGTTGAGCCACTGGATGGGACCGGACGGTTCTGACGACGCGCCGAAGATGAGTTGCCCCGTCGCCTCCACCACCAGAGCACTCAGGTGGTCGCTGATCATGACCTTGCCGTCGCGGTGCATCTGCGTGATTTCGTTGGACGTGCCGATTGTCAGATCGGACTGCGCTTGGCTGTTCGCCATGGGCCACGCCGAGAAGTCGTAAAACGGACGCATGACTTCATTGGCCTGCATGTCGGTAATTTTCTGGAACACATCCTTCATCGTGAGGCCGTCGGCCAGAAGCTGCTGGCAGGCCTGCCACTGGTACTCTGCCCATTGGCCGCCGTTCTCTTTCTTCAACGCAAGCAGAAGCGGTATCAGTGGGAGCTCGATGCCGGTGAAGACGTCGGACGAATTGGTCCGGATTTCGGGGCAGTTATAGACGGTCGCCTTGATACCCGCGGTCCAGGCATCCTGCGCGATGCCTTCGAGCCGCATCTTGGCGTAGCCTTGCGTGTAGTTGGTGTAGGTCTGCCAACGGTAGCTGCCGTCAATCAGGACGGCCGTTCCATGGTAACCATAGGCCGTATAGCGAACCTGACCGCCCGATGCCTCGATGCGCTCCCGGATCGCCGTGCTGTAGTCGATGAGATGTCGGAACGTGATTGCGGAGACTTCGTCGAAATTCTGCAGGATGAGCTTGCCCATATCGCTGTCGAGCAGGGCTTGCGACGACATGTGGCGGGCACCACGACCCTTGTAGATTCGATTGGCAATAACCAGGAAGACCTTCGCCTTCGGGATGCCCCCGGCCATTGTATGGGCGAAAAAGACGTTGCGGCCGTCGGCGATCATTCCGTCGAGAGCGGCCATGACCTCCTTGAGCGCATTCGTGAACCGCGCGGTGGCGATGTCCCGGCACTGTTTGATGTAGTCCCAGTCGAGCTTGTCGTCCTGCCAGCTCTCCAGCGTCATGTCCGCGAGAAGATCGGTCGCAGTTGGGCCGCCGGCCGGAGCGTCGAGATCGAAGCCCGCCATCAGAGGGATGTTGATGATCTTGCCGCCCAGCCGCTCTTCGGCGGCGGCGAGTTCCTCGGCGTCCAGAGGCCGCAGCGCGTTGTTCTCATCGCGCCGTCCGACCGTGATCCCCACGATTTCCATACCAGCCCGCCGGGCTTCGTCGAGCAGGCCAGTCGCGTATCCGCGACCGAACAGTTCGCCGAAGAGGACGAAAACATCTCCTTTGCGAAAGACGCTGTTTTCGGCAAGACGGTTCAATGCGATCGGGTTTTCCATACTGTCAGCTCTTTGGTCCGTTAGTCGTCGAGGGGTGACTCGGACGAACTTTGAGCGTCACATGACCACATTGGTCTAGAATAGGAAGTCATATTGCGTGACCGTTCATTTCAAAACGTGAACTCGCTTAATGGAGGCGGGCACCAGAAAAGCGGGTCAAGACCCCTCGGATTGACCACACGAGAGAGGGAACTCACGGTCGCGCCGGCGCGATTCGGGATGCGATCTGTTGCGGCTCAGCGCGTGTGGCGCGACGATATTAGCGTATCGATTAGGTGCCTTGTTGGGTCTCATGACCGCAGCGCGGAATGTACCGAGCCCGAGGGCAGTAGGACTCATCAGCCATCCGATGGACGAAGCGATTTCATCAGAAGCACCCAATTTTCCGTATCGCCCTTCCAGCCTTCCCGGACACAGGCGAGCGTTGCCACTCGCTCGTAGCCGCTGCGCTCGTACAGTCGTCTGGCACCCACATTGTTGTCGGCGACGATGACGCTCATCCGACGGAGCGCCTGATCCCGCGCTATGTCTTCTGCCAGACCGAGCAGGCGTGAGCCAAGCCCTTGCCCTCGGTACTCGGGATAGCAGGCCAGTACATTGACATACCAGCTGTCGAGTGCCTTGTTTTCCAGTTCTTGCAGCGGCCGGAACAGGGCGGGGAAATCATCGGCAATTGGGTCGGGCTCCGATCCAATCGGGTAACCAGTCAGGCTTGCTACGGCGCCATCCCCGAAATCCACAACCACAATCTGGCCTTCGCGCACCCTTTGCATTTGTCGGGCGCGACCAACGTCCCATGGATCTTGCCCGTCCTTTGCAAGCCCCTCCCAGATGTACAGGGGCAAACCCTCGCCCGCGAAGTTGACGAGATCGGCCAACGCCTTCGCATCTGCCTCGCTTGCAACTCGTAGCGGTGGTTCGAGCCGGATCATCTGGATCCTCCGGAAAGCTTGTGGGCGGACGGCTATCATATGAGGTTTTTCTGATGACGTGGAGGTCATTCTGACGGCGGCGTGATTGACCTCGCCGTCGATTGAGCGGTCATTCGGTCGTAAGAACTGCCGCGCATGATCCACCCGGTTGCCAAAAAACCATAATTGCTTCACCTAGATTGGCATCGACACTCGGCATTAAGAATTGGATCAACGCTGAATGCGCATATCATACGTCTTCCTTGGTGCATTTCTTGCAATCGTACAGTCCGCCTATGCTGAAGTCGCCCCACCGCCTGTTTTGGAGCCACTGAAGCAACAGGCACAAGCGGCGCAGTTGAGTGCAAAATTTCTCTCGCGTTTCAGCTACAAGCCGGTTCAACTCGACGACGCCTTGTCCGCCAAGATCATGGATCGGTTCATCAAATCCCTCGATCCGGATCGCGTACTTTTCCTGCAGGCGGATATCGACGGGTTCATGTCCGACCGCAGCGAGATCGACGATGCCATCCGGCGGAAGAATTTGAAGATCCCGTTTGAAATCTTCAACGTGTACGGTAAGCGCGTTGTCGACCGCATGAGCTACGCGCGCGACTTGCTCAAGCAGGACTTCGATTTCAGCGAGCAGGAAAGCTATCCCGTACTGCGCGAAAACGCGCCTTGGCCGCAGTCGGAAGCCGAGAGCAATGACCTTTGGCGCAAGCGCGTAAAAAGCGACTGGTTGCGGCTGAGACTGGGCGGCAAGACCGACGCGGCCATTCGCGAAACGCTCGCCAAGCGGTACACAAACGCTCTCGATCGCGCTTACAAGTACAAGAGCGATGACGTTTTCCAGTCGTTCATGAACGCCTACACGACGTCGGTCGACCCGCACACGGACTACTTCGGCGCGACCGCTTCGGCCGATTTCAACATCGCCATGAAGCTTTCCCTGGTTGGTATCGGTGCCGTGCTGCAGGAACGCGACGACTACACGACGATCCGTGAGCTCGTGCCCGGCGGGCCGGCGCAGCTTTCCGGCAAGCTTGCGGTCGGAGACCGCATTACCGGTGTTGGCCAGGGCAAGGACGGGGCGATAAAGGAAGTGGTTGGCACCCGGCTGGATGAAGTCGTGCAACTGATACGCGGGAAAAAAGGCTCCGTCGTGCGCTTGGACATCCTGCCGGCAGATGCCGGAGCAGATGCCACGCATCGCGTCGTCACCCTGGTGCGCGATAAAATCAGCCTTGAAAAGCAGGCTGCGCAGAAGACCGTGCTCACTGTGAAAGCGGGCGACGCCACGCGCAAGATCGGGGTGATTACGCTGCCGGCGTTCTACGAGGATTTTGAAGCCCGGCGCAAAGGCGACAAGGACTATAGAAGCGCGAGCCGCGATGTCCGAAAGCTCCTCGACGAACTCAAGCGGGAAAAAGTCGACAGCGTTCTCATTGACGTCCGCAACAACGGCGGCGGTTCACTGGACGAGGCGATTGATTTGACCGGCCTGTTCATCGGCAATGGTCCGGTCGTCCAGCAACGCGGTAGCGATGGTAAGGTCGACGTAAGAAGCGCTGATTTTCCAGCGCCTGCGTGGACAGGCCCCGTGGGTGTCCTGATCAATCGCGGCTCGGCGTCGGCCTCGGAGATTTTTGCCGCGGCAATCCAGGACTACGGTCGAGGCGTGATCATTGGCGAACCCAGTTTCGGCAAGGGCACCGTTCAAGCCGTCGTCAATCTTGACGAGATGGTCCGCAACAGCAAACCCGAATTCGGGGAGCTGAAAGTGACGATTGCCCAGTTTTTCCGGATCGACGGCGGCACGACGCAACTGCGCGGCGTGACCCCTGATATCAGCCTGCCGGCACTTTCCGACCCGACAACCTTCGGCGAGACCAGCTATGACAACGCCCTGCCGTGGGCGCAGATCAAGCCCGCGAAGTATGCGCCCGCCGACACTGTGACGACGTTGTTGCCGAAACTGCAAAGCCGCCATGATGCGCGGGTTGAGAGCGATCCGGACTTCCAACGCCTGTTGAAAGACATTGCGGAGGTGAAAGCGCAGCGCGAGAAAGGGGTAGTCTCCCTCAATGAAGCCGAACGCCGCAAAGAACTGACTGCCCGAGAAAATCGACGGAAGTCTCGCGCGCAAGCAGGCGATGGCGACGATACTGGCGGAGATGATGGTCTCAATGCAAACGAGCGGAGCCTGAGTGCTGACATTGCCATCGAGAATGCCCGCAAGAACGCAAAGGACGTCTTGCTGAACGAGGCGGCCGCCATTCTTGCCGATGAAGCCGTTTGCAGGAAGGCGTGCTAGCGGCGGCCACAAAACGATCGGGAAGCACGGGTGGGACTAATCAGACCCGTGTCACCCCAAGCATTACCGCATCAAAGGATATGCTTCCGAACAAGGGCCCATCGTACCTGGTTGGGCCCAAGCTTTGTCCGGCATCCCCACGACCACAGAGCCTATGCATGACACGGGGAGCTCAGGCACAGCTGCCAGAACGATTACTCCGCCGCCGACCGCTGGGGCAGAACCCAGTTCGGGCGCGGGAAATGGCAGGTGTAGCCGTTGGGATAGCGCTCCAAGTAGTCCTGGTGCTCCGGCTCGGCCTCCCAGAAATCTCCCACCGGCTCCACTTCGGTCACGACCTTGCCTGGCCACAGGCCTGATGCTTCCACGTCCGCGATGGTATCTTCGGCAATTCGCTTCTGCTCGTCATCGACGTAATAGATTGCCGACCGATAGGACATGCCGATGTCATTGCCCTGGCGGTTCTTCGTGGTCGGGTCATGGATCTGGAAGAAGACCTCCAGAATTCGCCTATAGCTGATCCTCTCCGGATCGAAGAGGATTTCGATGCCCTCGGCATGGGTTCCGTGATTGCGGTAGGTCGCATTGGGCACGTCGCCGCCAGTGTAGCCCACGCGCGTATCGGTGACGCCGGGAAGCCTGCGGATCAGGTCTTGCATCCCCCAGAAACAGCCACCGGCCAGAACAGCTCTCTTGGTCATCCAGAATTCCTCCGGTTGATAAATACGCCCTGGTCTCATCTCCGCTCACGGGGAATGAACCGTCGGCGACGGAACTGTAATATAGGAACTCGTTTTGCTCAGATCAGGAGGTCTTCGGGGCGAATTCCGAGCTGAGGCTCTGGAAGTTGGGACAGACTATTTCCGGGTCGCTTAAAAGCGTTAAGCGTCGGGCACGATGCCTCCGGGGCTGTCGCGGCGGAATGCTACAACGCTCCGGGCTTGAGCGGCTCTGCAAGCCGCGTCAGCAGCGTTACCACTTCGGCCTGCAGGTCCAGGCAGATTTGCTGATGTTCGGATACCTGCTTCTCGCGGCGCGGAAATTCCCGCAACAGATTGTCGAGGGTCATCGACTCGCGCGCATAGGCCTCGTAAAGGTCATAGAGCTGTTGGTTCTTTGTCATGCGCAGGAGTTCGCGATGCCGTGGAAGCACCAGCGCAAGGCGAGCCCGGCCGAGTTGCACTAAACCCATATCGTCTTTTACCCTCTGCTCTAACCTGTGATCTGTACGATCCAGGTTCTCTCGTGCGGTCCGGCGTCTGAACGCACCGGTGGAACGAGAAACGCTGCAAGACGAGGACGGTTCCCGGCGATGTGCAGGCGGAGCCGGAGTGCGAGGGAGAGAGAGTTGAGATTGGTAAAGCCGGTGACGCTCGTCAAGTCTGGCCGCTGCGGGCATCCACGGGCAGGCTGAGCGCGGTACCATCGACGCGACTTAGGACGAAATTGTCAAAGTTGGCGATTGAGGCGCAGGAGTGGTTGGGGAACACACGCACGCGGCTGCCGAGCGGCAAGGGACGTCCCGAGAAGGGAACGAAACCATGCTCTTCGGACAGTCGTTCGAGTGTCCACATACCGGTTTCGCCGTCGCCTTCGGCGCTGACGACAGTGCCGAAGCCTGCACCACCCATGCCATGCGCGCCGCGATCGGAGCTCATGGACTTCGAGCCGGCGTCAATGACGAAGTGCGTGTCGTTGGAGGCAACGACGCGGGCGACCACGCAAAGCGCGAGGTCGTCGGCAGAGCAGATACCAAGCCGGAGCGCGGTGCCGTCCAGAAAGACGTAATTGCCAGGCCGGATACAGTCGACCTCCTGGGGCAGCGGCGCGCCCTGGCAAGTCGGCGTCGCGCCGACGGAAATGCAGTCGACCGCGATTCCGCGTTGCCGAATCCGGTCGGCGAGACTGGCGAGGTCTGTCGCCTCATCGCGGGCGATTTTGTTGAGGGCGTGCGGTTGGGAAGCCGCGTAGGCATGTCCGGCGTGCGAAAGCAGGCCGGCAAAACGCAGGCCGTCGGTGGCGGCGATCCTTGCGCACAAATCGAGCGCTGCAGGACCATTGGGTTTGAGGCCGACGCGACCCAGGCCAACGTCGACCTTGAGGAACACGCCGATCTCGACGCCGTGTCGGTTGGCGGCTTCCGACAGCGCATCGACACCCGTTTCGCTCGCCGCAATCGTACGCAGCTCGGCGCCCCGTGCCTTTACCACAGGCAGCAGGCGATCGAGTGACGCGGCGCGGACGATGGGATAGGCGAGGATGATCGACGGAATCCCGGCTTCGGCGAAGATCAGTGCCTCGCTGGGCTTGGATGCGGTTATGCCGCGGGCGCCTGCCTCGAGCTGCTGTCGTGCGATGTAGAGGCTCTTGTGCGTCTTCACATGCGGAAACATCGTGACGCCGGCCGCGTCGGCGCGCTGCTGCATGCCCTTGATGTTGCGCGTAAGCCGTCTCTCGTCGACTTCGATATAGGGCGTCGGTTGCTCGGCAGCCGTTGGACGCAGGAAGCCCTCGGCCTTCACCTCGTTTGCGCCGTTGTCGATGTCTGCCGACGCCATGCCGGCCGCGCTCGCAGCCGATTGCGTCACTTCGGAAGTGCTCATGTTGGGTTACTCTGATCTGGAACGGGAAATTGCGGCCGTTGTCAGCCGGTTGCGACCTGCCGCACGTAATGGGTCGATGAGATCTGCCGCATCGGCAGTTCGCGCGGCACGAAGTCCGGCGCACGCACCGCACTCGGGATTTCGTCGGACATCGGCTGGCGTCCTTCCGGGCGGCGTGTCGGGTCAGCGATCGGAACGGTCGATAGCAGCTTGCGGGTATAGGGGTGCTGCGGGTTGCCAAATACCGAGCGGCGATCGCCGATCTCGACGATCTCGCCGAGATACATGACGGCGACGCGGTGGGCGATGCGTTCGACCACGGCCATATCGTGGCTGATAAACAGCAGGGCGATCTGCATTTCGCGCTGCAGGTCCATGAGAAGGTTGATGACCTGCGCCTGGATCGTCACGTCGAGCGAGGCGACGGCCTCGTCGGCGACAATGAGACGCGGGTTGAGCGCGAGCGCGCGGGCGATACAGATGCGCTGGCGCTGGCCGCCGGAAAACGCATGCGGATAGCGCTCTAGGTGCTCGGGCGAAAGCTCGACCTTAGCCAGAAGCTCGGCGGCGCGGGCGCGCATGACCTCCGTCGAGCCCAGCTTGTGAACCCGCATCGGATCCATCAGCGACTGCTCGATCGTCATGCGCGGGTTGAGCGAGGAGAAAGGATCCTGGAAGACCATCTGGGCTTCGCGGCGAAATCTCGCGAGGACGGGGCGCGGCGCGCCGATCAGCTCGGTTCCATCGAAGCGGATAGAGCCCGACCGTGGTCGATCGAGCTGCATGATCGAGCGGGCAACCGTCGACTTGCCGCAACCGGATTCGCCGACCAGCGCCAGGGTTTCGCCCGGAAAGATATCGAAGGTGACGTTCTCCACCGCATGCACCCGGCCGGAGACGTGGCCGAACAGCCCCGCCTTCAAGTCGAAGCGCGTGACCAGGTTGCGCACCGAGACGAGAGGGCGCCGGGCGTCCGTCATTTGCGCAGACGCGTTCATTCTGTCGCCTCCGCGAGTTGCTGCTCCGGTTCAAACACCAGCAGCGGGAATTTTTCCGGCGCATCCTTGTCGGCCATGCTGCCGAGGCGTGGCACGGCGGAAATCAGGGCGCGTGTATAGGCATGCTTCGGTTTGGCGAAAATATCGTAGACCGAGCCGGTTTCGACGATTTCGCCCTTGAGCATGACGCAGACGCGGTCGGCGACTTCGGCGACGACGCCCATGTCGTGGGTGATGAACAGCACTGACATACCGATTTCGCGCTGCAGGGCACGAACGAGATCGAGGATCTGCGCCTGAATGGTCACGTCGAGCGCGGTCGTCGGCTCGTCGAGGATCATCAGCGATGGGCGGCAGGCAAGGGCAATCGCGATCATGACGCGCTGGCGCATGCCGCCGGAAAGCTGGTGCGGATATTGGTCGAGCCGGCGCTCCGCATCGGGCACGCGGACCAGTTTGAGGGTGTTGAGCGCGACCTGGCGCGCTTCCTCCGGCGTCTTGCCCTGGTGATGGATCACCGCCTCGGCGATCTGGTCGCCGACGGTGAAGACCGGGTTTAGGCTCGACATCGGATCCTGGAACACGATCGAGATGTCCGCGCCGCGAAGAGCTTCGACGCGCTTTTCCGAGAGTTTGGCGAGGTCGGCGACCGTGCCGTCCTTCAATCGCATCAGCACTCGCCCGCCGGTGATGGTCGCACCGTCATACTCGGTCAGCCGCATGATCGTCATGGCCGTGACCGATTTTCCGGACCCGGATTCGCCGACCAGCGCGACGGTCTCGCCGCGCGCTATGCGAAAGGAGACGCCGCGTACCGCGCGCAGCTCGGCGCGGGTGTGGGCGGCGAAACAGACTTCAAGGTCTTCCACAGAAAGGATGACATCCTCGGGCAGCTCAGGTGTTGCGGATTTGGACAGGGGCATCAGCACATGGACCCGATTGCGAGGGGACGTTGCGCCCTCAGGTCTCGCAACGAGGTTGCATCCTGTCAATATGGTTGAATGGCAGGGTCGTCCCGGTGAGGCCGGACCGCGCTGCACCACGACCTTCCGCCTATGCCACAAAACCGAGTGAAATCAATGTGTCACGAATGTGGCAGGCAAAACTATGCGTTTCGTGCATTGCATCGCCTGTCTTCGCATAGCCGGCGATCCGCTGCCTTTGGGCGCCACGACGCTCTAGGCGGCGTCGATATCGACATCGAAGCCACTTTTGTACTGCGGCAGCGCCGCGCACTGTTTCAGATGCTGCCACAACCCATCGCTGTCAGGACTGCCGGGACCGGCGCGCCTGAAGATCCGGATTTCCATTTCGAGTGACATCTGTGGCCCGCCGATCTGGGCAAGGCGGCCCTGCCGCATCGCTTCCGCCACGCAGATCTGCGGCAGCCAGGCGACACCGCGCCCGGCGACGGCCATGTGCTTCAGGCCGTCGGCGAGACCCGACTGGTAGACGGTGCTGAGATTGAGCGGGCGACGCCAGCGCGACTGGATCAAGGTCGCCAGCTTGCCGATGTAACCGTCGCTCCAGGAATATGCGAGGTAGGGGATTTCCGTGCTTTCGGGCACGTCGATGTCGAACAGCGGGCGGCCATTTTCGTCGGTTCCCGACACCAGGATGAGCCGGTCCTTGCCGATCTGCAGGGATTCGAACGGGCCGCCTTCCAGTACCGGCGGGCCATCGGGATGCACATAGGTGATGGCAAAATCGCACTGGCCCGAGCAAAGGTGATCGATGCTTTCAAGGAAGTCGGCGGCATGCATGCTGGTGCGAAGGGGCAAGCGCGAGATCAGCGGCGAGCCGATCCATTTCGGGAAGAAATACATCGCCAGCGTATGCAGCGAAGTAAACGTCAGCATGGCCGAGCTCTCGCCGGCGACATTGCGACAATCGGTGCGCAGCCGGTAGGCCTCGCGCACGAGGCGTTGGCAGCCCGGCAGGAACATCGTGCCGGCCCGCGTCAATTGCACGGGATAGGTGCTGCGGTCGATGAGATCGGCGCCGATCCAGTTCTCAAGCGATTTGATGCGCCGACTAAAGGCGGGCTGGGAAATGTTGCGTGCAGTCGCCGCCGTCGAGAAATTCCTTGTCGCGGCAATTTCCAGAAAATCTTCAAGCCATTGCAGTTCCATGCTGGCCCTCATGCGTGTTTTGCATAGTCTATCCTAATTACACATTGGACAGACGTGCAAGGGCTCTTCTAGCCTCTCCCATAACGAGAAGAAAAACTTCCGCCTCCACCAAATGGGAACAACGATGAAACGCACCTTAGCCCTAGCCCTCTGCCTGGGGCTCGGCATCGCGGCTGCGCCCGCTATGGCCGAGCCCAAGAACCCCGGCACTTTCGTCTTCATGTGGACCGACGACATCCAGTCGTTCGACCCGGCCTATATCGCCAACACGCCGAGCTCCTACGGCTCGCTCAATATCTACAGCCGTCTATTGAACTTCAACGGCTCGAAGATTTCAGAGTTCGTGCCGTCGCTCTCGACAGAGGTGCCGTCGCTGGAGAACGGTCTCATCAAGCAAGGCGCGGATGGCTCCATCAGCTACACCTTCCCGATCCGCAAGGGCGTGTTCGCCCACAAAGTCGGGATCAAGGGTGCCGACGGCAAAGTCACCTGGGAATATTACGACAAGTTGACGGACGAGCAGAAGGCGACGATCGAGCCGGGCTACGGCCAGATCACGCCCGAGGACGTGCGCTATTCGCTGTTACGCGCCATCCTTCAGGGGCAGTCGTGGATGTCGAACGCGATCACCGAAGTGATCACCGCCGGCAAGTACACCGACATCGCCAAGTGGGTTGAGACAGAAGGCGAGGTCAAATCCATCAACGACGCCAGCCCCGAGGTCCTGCGCAAGGTTTACGATCAGCTCGCGTCGCAGATCGTCGTCGAGGGCGACAATCTCACGCTGAAACTGCCCAAGTCGTTTCCGGCAACGCTTGGTGTGATCGCGCTGCCTTTCGGCACCTCGGTCCTTGACAAGGAATGGGTTGCCTCGGTCGGCGGCTGGGATGGCTCGGGCGACACCTGGAAGGCCCATTACCGTCCGGAACTCGGCGCCAATCCGCTGTTCGCCGAAGAAAACGGCACCGGCCCCTTCATGCTCGAGGAATGGGATCGCACCGACCGGCGCATAACGCTGAAGCGCTTCGACAGTTACTTCATGGGGCCTGCCAAGCTCGAGCGCGTGGTGATGCGCACCGTTCCGGAATGGACGACGCGGCGCCTGCAGCTTCTGTCCGGTGACGCCGATTTCGTCACGGCCCCCGTCGAGTTCATCGACGAGCTCAGCAAGACCGAGGGCGTCAAGGTCATCGACGGCCTGCAGAAGGTGTTTTCGCGCGGTGTCTTCTTTGCCTGGCCGCTCGACGACAACGACAATCCGGCGATCGGCAGCGGCAAGCTCGATGGTGCGGGCATCCCGCCGGACTTCTTCGCCGACATCGACGTGCGCAAGGGCTTCAACTATGCCCAGAACTACGACGCGCTGCTGAACCAGGTGCTGCTCGGCAAGACCGTGCAGTCGCGCGGGCCGACAGTGCGCGGCATCATGGGCTATCGCCCGGACTCGCCTGTTTACAGCTACGATCCCGCCAAGGCCGAGGAACACTTTAAGAAGGCGTTCGGCGGCAAGCTCTGGGATACCGGCTTTACCTTCACGGCCTATGTGACCGAAGGCTACCCGCAGCTGACCGCAGCGCTCTCGGCCTTGCAGCAGGGCCTTTCGCGCATCAATCCGAAGTTCAAGATGCAGATCCAGGCGCTGCCATGGGCATCCGTTTCGGACAAGCTCAACAACCGCGAAAAGCCGGCAGCGCCCTTGACGGTGATGGGCTGGGGTCCTGACTATTCCGACCCGGGTGGCCCGCTCGGTGCGGCCAGCTACTACCTGTCGCCCACGGGTCTCGTCGGCGGCATGGTCGGCCAAGGCTACCGCGATCTGATGGCCGAGAAGTTCAAGCCGCTGCTCGACGAAGCCTGGGCCTCGGTCGACCCCGCAGTGCGCGAGCCGATCTACGCCAAGCTGCAGGAAATGTCCTACGAATACGCCACCACCCAGTTCCTCTGGGAGGACTTCGGCTACGTCGTCACCCGCAGCAACATCGATGGTTATGTCGACAACATGATCCTCTACGGCGCCTGGGACTTCTACCCGGTCACCAAGGCCAATGACTGATTGGCTAGTGCGCGTCGGGCGGAAAACCGCCCGACGCGCACCTGTTTCATCTTCCCTGAAATCGGAACGTGTGAACCGTGCTGAACTATGCACTCAGACGACTGATGATGCTGCCGATCGTCCTCTTCGCACTGTCGTTGATGATCTTCGCGCTGCAGATGTCGCTTTCGCCGACCCAGAGACTGGCGGCCTATGCGCCGTCGCCTGACTATCTCAAGGGTGGTCAGGAGAGCATCCGCAGGATGATCGAGCAGTATGGGCTCAATGATCCCTCCTACATCCAGTATGGTCGCTGGATCGGCGGTGTGCTCAGTGGCAATCTCGGCTGGTCGGAAACCGCGCGTCAGCCGGTGTCCACGGCGTTGATGTCGTTGTTTCCAGCGACGCTGGAACTGGTGGTGCTCGCCTTCGTTCCCTGCCTGCTGCTCGCCGTCTTCCTCGGTTCTCGCGCCGGCATCTATCTCAACCGCTGGCCGGACCACGTCATCCGCATCTTCACCATTCTCGGCTGGTCTTTCCCGGTCTACGTCTTCGGCCTGTTGATGCTCTTGATCTTCTATTCGGCGCTCGACTGGTTCCCGCCCGGCCGGCTTAGCCAATGGGCACAGACGGTGGTCAGCTCCAGCGACTTCGTGCGCTACACCGGCGCCAATACCGTCGACGCGCTGCTCAACGGCAATCTGGCAATCTTCGGCGATGCGCTTCGCCACCTCGCAGCACCCGTCATCACGCTGACCTATGTCAACGTCGCCAGCATGACGCGGGTGATGCGCACCTCGATGCTGGAAACGCTGCGCCAGGATTATGTGCGCACCGCGCGTGCCAAGGGTCTGCCGCGCCGCGTCGTCGAATTGCATCACGCCCGGCGCAACGCGCTTCTGCCGCTTGCGACCATCGCCGGCATGGAGCTCGCCGTGATGATGGGTGGCGTCGTTATCACCGAGACCATCTTCGATTACGCCGGCCTCGGCCAGTTTGCCGCCAAGACCGCCGCCAATCTCGACTTTCCCGCCGTCCTCGGCTTCGGCCTCTATTTCGCGATCGTTCTGGTGCTGATGAACCTGGTCGTCGATCTCATCTATCCGTTGCTCGATCCGAGGGTGAAGACGCAATGAAGGTTCTTCGTTACCTCGCAAGAAATCCGGTGTCCCTGTTCGGCGTCGTGATCCTGCTTGCCTTCGTGCTGATCGCCGTTTTCGCGCCGGTCCTGGCGCCGCCGCAAAGCTTCCAGCTTTCCCCCTACGACACGCCGCGCGCCGGCTTCCTGGCAACGCCGCAGCCACCGTCGCCGGAGGCCGTTTTCGGCACCACGCAGGGCCAGTACGACATCTTCTACGGTGTCGTTTGGGGCACGCGCACGGCATTCAAGATCGGGCTCGGGGTCGTCGCGATCTCGGTGCTGATCGGCACGGTCGTCGGTGCAGTCGCGGCCTATTACGGCGGGGTCATCGAGGAAGTGCTGATGCGCATCGTCGACGTGTTCATGGCAGTGCCCTTCCTGATCGCGGCGATGGTGCTGACGGCGCTGCTCGGCAAGGGCATCGTGCCGATCACGATCGCGCTGACGACATTCGGCTGGATGAGTTATGCCCGCATCGTGCGAAGCGAGATCCTGAGGATCCGTGAGATGGATTACATCCACGCGGCGAGGAGCTACGGCGCCAGCGACCTCAGGCTGATTGTGCTGCATATCCTGCCGAATGCCATGTTCCCGGTGCTGGTTCTGGCGACGATGGCGACCGGCTCCATGGTGCTGTCGGCCTCGGCGCTCAGCTTCCTCGGTGTCGGTACCGAAGAAGGCTACGCCGACTGGGGGCAGTTCATCGCCTATTCGCGCAACTGGATCGTCGGCCAGCCCGGCAACCCCTTCCAGTTCTGGTACACGCTTGCCTTCCCCGGCGCTGCCGTCTTCCTTTTCGTGCTGTCGTGGAACCTGGTCGGCGATGCGCTTCGCGACATGCTCGACCCCCGTCACGCCCATTGAGACCCAATGCCTTTAAGGTCCCCCAATCCCTTTAAGATCAAAGGAGCATTTTCCATGTCCTCTCTGTCTGCTGCGTCCATCGAGCTGTTCGAGGATCTGATCCGCTACGAGGTCGAGGACAAGGCGATCCCGTCGATCTCCTACGCCCTTGTCGACCGTGACGGCGTGCTTGCCGAAGGCCATGTCCAGCGCCACGACCGCCATTTCGACATGGGCAAGGACACCTGCTTCCGCATCGGCTCGATCACCAAGACCTTCACGTCGCTGGCGATCATGCAGCTGGTCGAAAAGGGCCTGGTTGATATCGATGTCGACGTGTCGACCTATCTGCCGGGGTTCAAGCCGGAGAACCCGTTTGCCGGCGCTGAAGGCGGGCCACACGGTTCGGTCATCAGCCTGCGCAAGCTGATGACCCATACGGCCGGTCTCGTGCGCGAGCCGAAGAGCGGCCACTATCTCGACGCCACCCGGCCGCCGCTCGAAGATACCGTCAACGAGCTCGCGAGCTCGATCCTGAAGCAAGATCCGAGCCTTGGGGTGATGCACTATTCCAATGCCGGCATCGCTGTCGTCGGCCGGGTGATCGAGACGGTGACCGGCCAGAGCTATTCCGACTATGTCGCCGCCAATATCCTGAAGCCGCTCGGCATGGACAACTCCTCCTGCGGCATGGCGCCCGGCATTCGCGAGCGGCTCGCGCCTGCCGACATGTGGACGCTCGACGGCGACACGCCGGCGCCTGTGTTCAGCCTCGGCGGTTCGCCGGCGGGCAACATTTTTTCCACCACCGGCGACATGGCACGCTACGCCCAATGCCTGCTTCGTGGCGGCTTCGAAACGGAAGGGAATTCCATCATCTCGCCGGCCTCGCTGCGCGAGATGTGGACGCCATTCGGCAAGCGTCCGGTCGGCCACGACAGGACGTTCAACGGCTATGGCCTGTGCTTCGGTTCCGGCGACGTCGATGGCTGGACCTCCGTAGGTCACGGCGGTGCCGTCTATGGCTACGCCTCGCAGATGATGCTGTTACCGGCTGCGGGCGTCGGCGTGCTGATCTTTGCGACGCTCGATTTTGCCAACCAGATCGCCTCGCGGCTCGGCGTCGACGGCGTGCGCATCGTCCTTGCCGAGCGCAAGATGGGCAAGATGCCGGAGCGGACACAGCGTCCTGCGGAGATCTCCGAAGCTCAGTTCAAGACCCTGCCGGGCTACTACAGGGACGACGCCACACAGGAGATCGTCGAGGTCAAGTCCAAGGACGACAAGATCTATCTGATGGGCGAGGGTGTGCCGCACCGGATCCGTCCGGTTGCCGGCAACGACTTCGTCATCGATGGTCGTATCTACGGGCGGGGCGCGGACTACGCCCACATGAACCTCTCCTTCCCCGAAGCCGGCAAGCTTGCCTGGAAGGATGCGAGTTGGACACGCATCGAGGCACCTGATGATGAGACCGTTCCCGACGGGATCGCGCCGCATCTCGGCGAATACGGACCGGATTTCAACATCACCTACCTGACCTACAGCCATGGCGCGCTGAAATGCCTGATCGAGTACTTCTGCACCCACACTTGCGAGCCGGTCGAGGAAGGCCGCTTCCGCATGCATGGACGGCTTTACGAAGACGAGATCCTCGAGCTCGACGCCGTCGACGACAACGGCAAGCGCGGCATCCGCGTCGGGCCGATGTTCCTGGAGCGGCGCAGCCCATCCCAGGCGGAAGCGGCGTGACCCGGACCATGACCGCTCCGATCAAGATGGAGTCACCCCTCGGCGCCCGCATGTTCATCGGCGGGCGCGAGGTCGACTATTACTGCGGCACTTCGTACTTCTGCCTGCACGGCCACCCCGAGGTGATAGAGGCGGCCTGCGATGCGACCAGACAGTACGGCATGGGCCCGGGCACGCTCGCCCACATGCAGGTCTATGCCGACCTGCAGGAGCGGCTGCGTGACTGGTTCGGCACGGAAGAGGTCGTCTACATGATCTCCGGCTACACCAGCCCGATGGTGCTGCTGCAGGGCCTGCGCGACGATTTCGACGTGATCCTGATGGATTCGGCGACGCATTACAGCACCCGCGACGCCATCCCGACGCTCGGCAAGCGGATCCATGAATTTCGCCATGCCGACCCGGACGATCTGGCCGCGCAATTGTCGCAGCATGTGAAACCGGGCGAGCGGCCGGCGGTGCTGACGGATGGCGTTTTTCCGTCCTCGGGCAAGTTGGCGCCGCTTGCAGATTTCCGGCAAGCGATGGCCTCCTATGATGGCGCATTGCTCTGCATCGACGATTCCCACGGCGTTGGCGTCCTTGGCGAGACCGGCCGCGGATCGCTGCAACATGCGGGGCTCGAAGGCGAGGGCAACTATCTTGCCGGTACGATGAGCAAGGCATTCGGTGCGCTCGGCGGCATCGTCCCTGGGGATGCGGGTCTTGCGGCAAAGATCGCGGGCAATGCCATGATCATGCGTGGTGCCTCGCCGGCGCCCCCGGGTCTCGCGGCCGCCGCCGCAGCATCGTTGCGGGTTCTGCAAACGACGCCTGAAAAGCGTGCCAATCTCGTCCGCAACGTCAAGCATATGCGCAGCGGGCTGCGGGCACTGGGTTTCGAAGTCGCCGACACGCCAGTGCCGATCGTCACCACCAAGGGCGTCACCGATCTTGAGCAATTGCGCGATCGTCTTGCGGAGCGCGACATCATCGTCAGGGTGCAGCAGCCCGGCGGCTATTCCGATGCGTCAGACGTCTCGACGATGCGGCTTGCGGTGTTTTCCGAGCACACGCCTCACCAGATCGACCGGCTCCTACGGTCGATGGCCGAGCTTCTTTAAACCTGAGAGGCAGCGCCGCGGCCGAAGCTGGTGTCGGTAGAGTCCGGCCGTCCGTCGACGGAGCGCGGATGTCCGTTTGTGGGTGAGCCAATAAGTAATTGAAGTATCAGGAATTAGGCGATTTTTGCATGGAGTTTTGCCCAAATTGAATTGGTCAGTGGCGGCGAGTTGCACCAATGTTCCGTGCAAACGACGCGCGAATAGATCGCATATGGCTGTCCGCCAGGCGCCGCTCCGATGACTGTCTCGACCGTGCTCCCCGATCGTCCGCAGAGACCACGTCGTCGGCGGCACTGAACGTGCAATGCTTGGGCCCCGCGACGCTTGCCCGAAACGACCGCATCTACCCCGTAGTTGCCGACAGACATAAGAGGAACCGCCTATGAACGTCTTTATCTCCGCCGATATCGAGGGTACCGCAGGCATCGCCCATTGGGACGAGGCCGAGCGTACCCATGCCGACTGGGCCGAATTCCGAGCCCTGATGACCGCCGAGGTGGTCGCCGCCTGCGAGGGGGCGCGCGCCGCGGGCGCGACCGAAGTCGTGGTGAAAGACGCCCATGACAGCGGCCGCAACCTCATTCTCGACCGCTTGCCCGACTACGTCCGCATCGTTCGCGGCTGGTCCGGCCATCCGGATGCCATGATGTTCGGCCTTGATGCCGGCTTCGCAGCGGCGATCTATACGGGCTATCACTCCAAAGCCGGCAGCGAGGACAATCCGCTCGCCCATACCTCCACCATGCGCATCTCGCGCCTGCTCCTCAATGGCGAGGTCGCCTCGGAATTCACCGTCAACGCGCTCTGCGCCGCCGCCTACGGCGTGCCGTCGGTCTTCCTTGCCGGCGATGCGGGCATTTGCTCGCAGGCGCGGGCCATGGTGCCGGGGCTGAAGTCCGTGGAAACGCTGGAGGGGAAAGGTCGTTCGACGACTTCGATCTCCCCGGCCTGGTCGCGCCGGCTCATTCGCGAAGGCGTAGCAGAGGCGCTTTCCGGCGATTTCGCACAGGTCCTGCCGAGAAGGGCAGAGCGCTACGAGGTGGTGATCGAGTTCAATAATCCGACGGATGCCTATCGTGCCGGCTGGTATCCCGGTGCCTACGCGCACGGTCCCCGCGCCGTCGCCTTCAAGCACGCGGATTTCGCGGAAATCCTGCGCGCGCTGGTCTTCCTGAAAGCCTGATCAGGTGGGCTCGCGTTCCAAGAGCAGCTTTGCTGTTTGCCAGAGGTCTTCGACCCTGCGGCTGCGCGTCGCGGTGTGACGGTAGAGGCGAATTTCGAGGTCGAGGTTCCATCCCGCATCCTTGGAGGCGGGCACGAGGCCGCCGGTCTCGATCACGTCGTGCGCGAGGCTCTCCGGCAGCCAGCAGACGCCTGCCCCTGTCATCGCCATGTTCATCAGCCCGGCGCTGATCGTGTTCTCATGTGTGGTGCGGCGCCGGAAAGGCGGACGCCGGAGCATAAGGCGGGAAAGGGCGACACCGAAAAACGAATTGAACCCGTAGCTCAGATAGGGGATGGCGAGCCTTGGCTGGGCGACGGCGCGGTCGAGAATGTGCAGCCCCGGCAGCGTGCCTCCGGCCAGGGAAACGTTTGCCGCGGCAAGCGGGATCAGCCGGTCATGTGCGATTGTCAGCGACGAGAACTGTCCGCGGTCGAGGTGGAACGGCACCTCCGAATGGGCATAGGTCAGGAAGAAATCTGCCTCGTCGCCGATGAGGGCCTCGAGGTTCGCTTCGATGCCGCCACGGTCTGCCATCAGTGAGGTGCTGAAGGCGCCGCCTGCTTTTTCCAGCAGTTTGAGCCAGCGCGGGAAGATCGTTACCGTCAGTGTATGGAGCGCGGCGAAGCGGATGAGACCTTCTTCGTGAGACGGGCGTAGCGACTCGCGTGCCGCGTAGAAGGTTCGGATTGCCTCCTGCGCAATGGGGAGGAAATTGCGACCCGCCGGCGTCAGTTCCGCCGGCATGGTGGCGCGGCTGATCAGCGTCGCGCCAAGCCAAGCCTCCAATTGTTTGATGCGCCGGCTGAAGGCCGGCTGCGTCACGTTGCGCAACTCGGCAGCGCGCGAAAAGCTCCACGTGTCGGCCAGCGTCACGAAGTCCTCCAGCCACTTGATCTCCATGCCCGCTCCTTGTGCGTTAGAGTTGTAGGGGATCATAAGTTGTTGGAATGAAATCGCTATGCCGATATTGCATCGGCTTTTGCTAAAAGCGAATTAGCCAAACCCGATCAAACCTTTCAGGTTGTGCCCAAGGCAAACAGTTCTGATTTCAGAGCAGCGGAGGAGGCTGCGAAATCAGGCTGATAACAAAAGGGGGATTGTTAATGGCCTTCCAGCTTCACGCTGATCTTATCCTGTGCAACGGCCGAATCTGGCGCGGCAGGGAGGAGGGGATCAGCGAGGCCCTTGCCATCTGGCAGGGCAAGGTCCTGGCCACCGGCAGCGACGCTGACATGCTGAGCCTCAAGGGGCCGCGCACCGAGGTCATCGACCTCGAAGGACGTTTCGCCAGCCCCGGCCTCATCGACAACCACCTGCACCTGATCTCGACCGGCATTACCATGGGTTGGGTCGATGCGACGCCTGCCGCCGCGCCGACACTTGCCGTGCTGCTCAAAAAGCTTGCCGAGCGTGCCGCCGCCACCCCGAAAGGCACCTGGGTGCGGGCGCGGGGCTATGACCAGGTCAAGCTCGATGTTGGCCGGCATCCGACCCGAGAGGAGCTCGACTGTGCAGTGCCGGATCATCCTGTGCTGCTGACGCGGGCCTGCGGCCATGTCGCCATCGCGAATTCGCTGGCGCTGAGGCTGGCTGATGTCACCGAGGCGACGCCGGTGCCGGATGGCGGTGTGATCGGCACCACTGACGGCCGTCTCGACGGCTTCCTCGCGGAAAATGCGCAGAACCTCATCAAGGGTGCCATGCCGGAGGTGACGACGGAGGAACTGATCGACGGTATTGAGCGCGCAGGGCGTTATCTTGTGTCGCTCGGCATCACCAGTTGCGTGGATGCGGCCGTCGGCCAACTTGCTGGTTTTGCAGAGATCCAGGCCTATGAGATGGCCAAGCTTTCCGGTCGCCTGCCGGTGCGCGTCTGGCTGACGCTGCTCGGCGATCCCGGTGTCTCGATCGTCGAGGACTCCTGGCGTGCAGGGCTCATTTCCGGTGCCGGCGACGATATGTTGCGGGTTGGCGCTGTGAAGATCTTTCTCGATGGCTCGGCCGGCGGGCGCACCGCCTGGATGTCGAAACCCTATCTGGGCGAGCCCGACAATATCGGCGTGCAGATGCTGCCCGACGCGGAGGTCGAGGCGATCGTCAAGTCCTGCCACGATCGGGGCTATCAGATGGCCTGCCATGCCATCGGTGACGGTGCGATCGAACAGCTTGTCACGGCCTATGAAAAGGCGCTTGCCGCCAATCCCGATCCGGACCGGCGTCACCGCATCGAGCATTGCGGCTTCTCATCGCCCGGGCAAGATGCGCGCATGAAGGCCGCCGGCATCCTGCCCGCGCCGCAGATGGCCTTCATCCACGATTTCGGCGACAGCTACGTCTCCGTGCTCGGCGAGGAGCGCGGCAAGGCCTCCTACCAGATCGGTACCTGGATGCGCATGGGCCTCAAGCCCTCGACTGGCTCGGATTCTCCCGTCTGCTCGCCCGATCCCTTCCCGAACCTTCACGCCATGATCACGCGCAAGACCGGCAGGGGCACCGTGATGGCGGAGGCGGAGAAGCTGAGCCGTGAGGAGGCGTTACAGGCCTACACGGAGTACGGCGCCTATTCCCAGAAGGCCGAGGAAGTGAAGGGCAGGCTGGTGCCAGGCCAATGGGCCGACATCGCCGTCTTCGACAACGACCTGCTGGAGGCGCCGGCGGATACCATTCTCACAGGCACGCGCTGCCTGATGACCCTGCTTGCGGGCCGCGTCGTGCATGACGCGCGCTGACGGCCTGCCGGACTGATCAACACAAAGCCGAAAACGGCACGAGAGGGAAAACAGCATGCTGAAAAGATTGACACTGGCTGCAATGCTTAGTCTCGGGGTGGCTACAGGGGCGCTGGCCGCGGGCGAGCGCCATGGCGGAACGCTCGTCTTCACCGCCCCCTATGGCTCGAGCTTCGCCACACTCGACGTGCAGGCGAGCCCGAACACGCAGGAAGAATTCATCACCCAGGCTATCCACCGCGCGCTTTACAGCTGGGATTCGAACCAGAACAAGCCGGTGCTGGAACTGGCAACCTCGGAAGACGTCTCCGAAGACGGCACGGTGCACACCTATCACCTGCGCGACAATGCCGTCTTCCATAACGGCAAGCCGCTGACGGCTGACGACATTATCTACAGCTACAAGCGCATCGCCAACCCAAAGAATGCCTTCCCTGGCGCCAGCTACATTTCCGTCATCAAGGGCGCGGAAGATTTCATCGCCGGCAAGGCGGAGGAGATTTCCGGTCTCAAGAAGATCGATGACCACACGCTGGAGATCACCTACACAGGCCCGATCAATCCCGGCTTCCCGCTGATGCAGAATACGACGGTGATCTATCCGTCGAATGTCGAGGATGAATCGAGCTTCGCAAAGACCCCCTTTGGCCTCGGCGCCTTCGTCTTCAAGGAGCACGTGCCGGGTTCGCAGGTCGTCGTCGAGAAGTTCGACAAGTATTACGAAGAGGGCAAGCCCTATCTCGACCGCATCAACATCGTGCTGATGGCCGAGGACGCCGCCCGCGACGTCGCTTTCCGCAACAAGGAAATCGACGTCTCCATTCTCGGCCCCACCCAGTACCAGGCCTATCAGGGCGAGGAAGTTCTAAAGGATCATCTGCTCGAAGTCGCCGAGGTCTATACGCGCAATATCGGCTTCAACCCGGCCTTCGAACCGTTCAAGGACAAGCGGGTACGCCAGGCGATCAACCACGCGATCAACGCGCCGCTGATCATCGAACGCCTCGTCAAGAACAAGGCTTACCCCGCCGCCGGGTGGCTGCCGATTTCCTCGCCTGCCTTCGACAAGGACAAGGTGCCCTATGCCTTTGATCCCGACAAGGCGAAGGCCCTTCTGGCGGAAGCAGGCTATGCCGACGGCTTCGAGTTCGAAGTGACGGCGAGCCCGAACGAAAGCTGGGGCGTGCCGATCGTCGAGGCCATCCTGCCGATGCTGAAAAAGGTCGGCATCTCGGTAAAGCCGAAGCCGGTCGAAAGCTCGGCGCTCGGTGACGCCGTGACGTCGAACAACTTCCAGGCCTTCATCTGGTCGAACCTTTCCGGTCCCGATCCGCTGAATGCGCTGCGTTGCTACTATTCCAAGACGCCGCAGTCCGCCTGCAACTACGCGAGCTATGCGAGCCCGGAGTTCGACAAGCTCTATGAGGCAGCCCAGCAGGAGCGCGACTCGGCCAAGCAGAACGACCTGCTGCGCCAGGCCAACAACATCGTGCAGGACGACGCGCCGGTCTGGTTCTTCAACTACAACAAGGCGGTCATGGCCTATCAGCCATGGATCCACGGCCTTGTTCCGAATGCGACGGAACTGGCGGTCCAGCCCTATGACGAGATCTGGATCGACGAAACGGCGCCGGATGGGCGCAAATAAGCCTTGAGAGGTTCGGGGCGGCTTCGGCCGCCCCACACATCAGTTGTCCCGCCCGTCTGGGGTGGCCAAAATGGAACCGCTCATGCTTCGTTTTACCCTGCGCCGCATCCTGCAGGTCGCCCCGACGATCGTCGTGGTGGCGCTGCTGATCTTCGTTATCTTCTCCGTCGTTCCCGGTACCTTCGCGGCCAGCCTCTTTGCTGACGGCAAGCGTGCCGCCGATCCGCAAATGATCGCTCGCCTCAACGAGGAATTCGGGCTCAACAAGCCGCTGATGGAGCGCTTCGTGGCCTATGTCACGGATCTTGCACAGTTCGATCTCGGCACCAGTTTCCGCACGCGCCAGCCGGTCATCGACCTCATCAACGATCGCATGGGCGCCTCGCTTCAGCTTGCCGTCGCCGCCATGGCCTTTGCCATTATCGTCGGCGTGCCGCTCGGCTTCCTCGCAGCACTCCGGCCAGGTTCGATACTCGATACGGTCACGATGATCGGCGCGGTCTCAGGTCTGTCGATGCCGCAATTCTGGCTCGGCCTGTTGATGATGTATCTCTTCGCCCTGCAGCTGAACTGGCTGCCGAGTTTCGGCTATGGCGACGGCTCGTTGCAGAACCTCATCCTGCCTGCCGTAACCCTCGGCGTTACGCCGCTGGCGCTGCTCGCACGCACCACGCGGGCGGGCGTGCTCGACGTGTTGAACGCCGACTTCATCCGCACCGCCCATTCCAAGGGCATGAGCGAGGCGAAGGTGGTGCGCTGGCATGTGGCGCGCAATGCGCTGGTGCTGATCGTCACCACGGTCGGCCTGCAGTTCGGCTCGCTGATCGGCCAGGCCGTCGTCATCGAAAAGCTGTTTGCCTGGCCCGGTATCGGCTCGCTCCTGGTCGATAGCGTCGCGATCCGCGACATCCCCGTGGTGCAGGGCACGATCCTCGTCATCGTGCTTTGGTTCCTGATCATCAATACCGCCGTCGATCTGGTCTATGCCGCGATCGATCCGCGCATCAAGCAGGAGTGACGCGCGTGCGCCTCGGCTTCAACTTCTGGCTCGGTGCGACGCTGACAGCGCTGGTCATCTTCGCCGGTCTTCTCGCCCAATGGATCGCACCCTTCGACCCGGTGCTCGATGCGGACCTGATGAATTCCGAACTGCCGCCGGATGCCACCTTCTGGTTCGGCACGGACGGGCAGGGACGGGATGTCTATACCCGCATCCTCTACGGCGCACAGATTTCATTGACCGTCGGCATCGTGTCGCAGGTGATCAACTCGATCATCGGCGTCACGCTCGGCATGACGGCCGGCTATTGGGGCGGCTGGTGGGACGATCTGGTGAACGGGCTGACCAACGTCATGCTCGCCATCCCTTCTTTGATCTTCGCGCTCGCCGTGATGGCCGTGCTCGGCCCCGGCCTGCCATCGCTCCTGATCGCGCTCGGCCTGACTAATTGGAGCTGGACCTGCCGCATCGCACGGTCCTCGACACTCTCGTTGAAATCGCAGGGATACGTGCAGGCGGCACAGACGCTCGGTTATGGGGATCTCCGCATCATGTTCACGCAGATCCTGCCCAACATGATGGGACCGATCCTTGTCATGGCGACGCTCGGTATGGGGTCGGCGGTGCTGTCGGAGGCGGCACTCTCCTTCCTCGGCCTCGGCATTCAACCGCCTTTCCCGAGCTGGGGCTCGATGTTGACCGATGCGCGCCAACTCATCCAGCTCGCGCCCTGGGCAGCGCTCTTCCCCGGCCTTGCCATCTTCCTCTCGGTGCTCGGTTTCAACCTTCTCGGCGACGGCCTGCGTGACAGCCTCGATCCGCATATGAGGACGCGCAAGCCATGACCACGCCGCTTCTCGACATCAGAGACCTGCGCCTCGGCGTTTCGCTCGGTCGTTCGGCCCACCATCCGCTGCTCAAGGGCGTCTCCTTCCAGATCATGCCGGGCGAGGCCTATGGTCTCGTCGGCGAATCCGGCTCCGGCAAGTCGGTTACATCGCTCGCCGTCATGGGGCTTTTGAAAAGGCCGCTCGCCGTTTCGGGCGGGGAGATACTGTTCAAGGGACAGAACCTGTTGGCGCTGCCGAAACGCGAGATGCGGCGCCTGCGTGGCAACCGCATCGCCATGATCTTCCAGGAACCGATGACCGCGCTGAACCCGCTTTCGACCGTGGGCCGGCAGATCGCCGAAATGTTCGTGCTGCATCAGGGAAAAAGTTGGGGGGAGGCTGAAAAGCTCGCCGTCGACGCGCTTGGGAACGTGCGCGTGCCCAACCCCGATCGGCGCGCGAAGAACTACCCGCATCAGATGTCCGGCGGACTGCGCCAGCGCGTGATGATCGCCATGGCGCTTGCCTGCAGCCCGGACCTGCTGATCGCCGACGAACCGACCACCGCGCTCGACGTCACCGTGCAGGCCGAGGTGCTACGCCTCATCAAGGAGTTGTGTGCGGCGCGCGGCACGGCAGTTCTGTTCATCAGCCACGACCTCGGGGTGATCGCCAGCATCTGCCAGCGCGTCGGCGTGATGTATTCGGGCTGCCTCGTCGAGGAAAATGAGACGCGGGCACTCTTCGAAGGCCCGCGGCATGAATATACCCGCGGGCTGCTCGGCGCCCTGCCGCGCCTTGGCAGCCGCAGCGAACATGGGCGGCAGCGGCTCGTCGATATCGACAGCATCATCTCCGATCGCTCGAAACTGACCGAGAGCCGCTTCATCGCACCGCGCGAACTGGAGGGGAGCCAGCCATGACCGCTCCGCTGCTGCAAGTGGACGATCTGCACGTCCGTTTCCCCATTTCCGGCGGCGGCCTGCTCGGCACCGGACGGCGCACGCTTCACGCCGTCAACGGCATCAGCTTCGAGCTGGCCAAGGGCGAATGCCTGTCGATCGTCGGTGAATCCGGCTGCGGCAAGTCGACGACGGCGCTTTCCATCCTCGGCCTCCAGGAGCCGAGCGAGGGCATGATCCGCTTTCGCGGACAGCCGCTTGCCGGCCCCGGCGCGCCAGGTCGCATGGATAGGGCGAAGGCGGTGCAGATGGTGTTCCAGGACCCCTACGCCTCGCTCAACCCACGCCAGTCCGTGCGCACCTCGCTTGCCGCGCCGCTGCGCCTTCACGGCATAACCGCTGCCTCCGAAATCGAGGGCCGCATCGAGGCGATGCTGAAGAATGTCGGTCTGACGCCCGAGCAGGCGGGGCGCTACCCGCACGAGTTCTCCGGCGGCCAGCGCCAGCGCATCGGCATCGCCCGCGCGCTGATCCTTGAGCCCGAGATCGTCGTGCTCGACGAGCCGGTCTCTGCCCTCGACGTATCGATCCGCGCACAGATCATCAACCTGCTGCTCGACCTTCAGGAAAAGCTCAGCCTCTCCTATCTGATGATCAGCCATGATCTTAGCGTGGTCGAGCATATGAGCGATCGGGTGCTGGTCATGTATTTCGGCGAGATCGTGGAAGAGGGCGGCTGGCGCGAGATTTTCGAAGCGCCCACCCATCCCTATACGCGACGGTTGATCGCGGCCATTCCCGATCCGGATGCGGCCCTGAATCCGGCGGCCAGGCAGGATCTCTACGCCACCATGCCGCAACTCGTCGGCCGCAGCTTCGTTTCCGACGGCTGCACCGCGCCGGATGTCTTTACGGCACCGGCGCGATCCGAGCTTATCGAGATCGGCGGAAACCATAGGGTCCGGATGGCTTTGGCCTAGCCAGCGGCTCTCGTTCGGAGATAGATGTGGTGTCGGTATGAAAACGACTGCCTGCGCGGTCCGGACGGGATAAATATACGTAGAATTTCTAGATTCTGGGATGAACCAATGGACCGCATGCCGAAGATCGCCGTGATCATGGATGAGAACACCAGTTCAGGTGGCGGACGCTATGATACCTCGAAGAATTACTTCTCTGCGATCCGCCGCGCCGGCGCTTTTGCCTTCGGCATCCCGTACATTCCTGATCTGGTTGACCAGGTCGTCGAGGAGTTCGATGGGTTCCTGAGCGTCGGCGGCCGTATCAGTTTTCCGAAAGGCTGGTACGTTGAAGGAGTCCAATCCCAGTATCCGCCATCTGATCGTCTTGCCGTCGATATGGCATTGATGGAAGGGTTCCTTGCGCGTAACAAACCTGTGCTTGGCATCTGCAATGGCATGCAAATGCTTGGGTGTCTCAACGGCTGCCGGATGGTCTCGGATGTCCATTCGTCGTGGCCGGAAGCCCTCAATCATGACCAGGCAAATGTGTCGCATGACGTGCGCATCGTCGCCGGCACCAGAATGGCTGAAATCTTCGGCGCCGACACATTCGCTGTGAACACGTTTCATCGAGAGGCGATTGTGGAGGTAGCCGGCGCCGTGACCGTCACGGCCCGAGCATCCGATGGAGTCGTCGAAGCGATCGAGATCGGCTCGCAGTCTTTTGCCATGGGGCTGCAATGGCACCCGGAATTGCTGGACGCCGAAAGCCATCCGGGCGCTCGCGTATTTGACGCGTTTGTGGAGGCTGCAAGCCGTCGATCCCGTTAAGCGGTCAAAACGACATTGCATCGCGAGGGTAGGCTTCTGTTGGCGCGCTCAGTTATTGTGGCCGCTGTAGCGTAGCAGTTCCGGAACACGCAGAGCCAAGATCGCAAGTGAAATGGCCAACAGCGTCCCGCTGATCAGCGCCACATTGGCAATGCCGATGATTTCTGCCGCCGAGCCGAGCAGCAGGCTCGAAACCGGCATCACGCCGATGGTCAATTCCTGGATGCCCATCACGCGTCCCTGCACGTGCGGTTCGGTCATCATGAGCATGAGCGTGGTCTGCAGGATGCCGAACGGTGACGCCGACAGTCCGATGAGCCCCATGAGAGCAAACGACAGAGGCACCGAGGACGACAGAGCGAAGGTCGCCCATAGTCCGCCCCAGATGGCCGTGCCAATCAGGAAAAGGCCGCCCTTGTAGCGGAAGTCTCCGAGACTGGCGATGACGAGAGCCCCGGCCAGGCTGCCGGTGCCGCCGCATGCCAATAACAGGCCGAGCCCCTGTGGCGTCAGGTCCAGATGTTCCCTAGCGATAACCGGCATGAAGCCCTGGTAGATCGGCCACAACAGAATATTGGCCAAGAACGTGACGCCCAGGACAGACCGGAGGAGGACGTTCCCGGAGATGGTGCGAAAGCCTGCCGCTACAAGACTCACAAAGCCTTCTTCTCGATCTGGTTGCCGGCCGCTCTTCAGGTTCCTCATCGGCCAGAGCGCTGCGAACGAAACGAGATACCAGCCGGCGGAGATCGCTAGCGCCGATGCAGCTCCGAATGCCACGATCATCGTTCCTCCAAGCGCCGGCCCGATCATCTGCGTCATGCTCAGGACAAGCGAGTTCAGAGAATTCGCGTTACTGAGCTTCTCGCGATCGACGAGGTCGGCGACCAGCGCGAAACGTGCCGGCTGGGATGGGGATTGCGCCAGGCCAATGCAGAAGCCCCCAAAGACCAGGCCCCAGAAGGATATTTTGTCCAGGGCTACGAGAAGCGCAATCACGCTGAGGACGGCAAAGGCCCAGCCGGACGCAGCCAAAAGCAGTTTGGGCCGGTCGAAGCGGTCCGAGATCACGCCTGCGAGGGGACCAAGCATCATCGGCCCCAGCCTTGCCGCGGTGAAGAGGGCGACGGAAAACTCCGAGCGGGTGGTCTCAAACACCAGCCAGCCGAGCACGAGCGTCTGCGTCCAGAGGCCCCCGAAGAAGAAAAGGTTGGATATCCAGAGCCTTCGATACCCTGGATAAAGGAGAAGAGATGACGCGATCCTGGCCAGGAAACCGACGCGAAGCGCGCATGTGGAGGAGCGCTCGCCTGGGATCGTGTCGGAACGGGCTGCGCTGTCCAGTTCTTGCGTCATCATATTGCACCTTTCCAGGCGGCTGTTCACCCTCGGGCTAGCCGCCTTTCGAGAGGCAGCTGCTCGTTGCGGCGTCTGGGGTACCAATGCGATGTTCGCCGCTGCCGCATTGCGCAATTCGCGACCGGAGAGCGCGACATGGCCTCGCCTATAGGGATGTTTTCGGCTGTTCGGAAATTAAGAAAACCGATGGAAACCATTGCGTTAGCGAATGGACCGGGGTGCGAGATGCAGGAACCGATTTTTCCGTTCCAAACGCGACGATCCCTCATGAACTCGTCGGGCAGATACCTGGCGCGCTCCAGGGCTTCTCGGGTAGGTTCGGATGGAGGCTGGCCATCGTTCCGCAGCGAAGCCTGTACTTTTCCCTTTGCATGCAGATTGTATACAAGATAATAAATGCAACGCATTCAATCTTGGTGTGACGCGTGATCTGGACCGCCTGGTGATCGCATGGTGCGGCGATCCGCCGTCATCCTCGCCGAAATCGGCTCCAGCACATTTTTGGGGGACGAATGAACCGCTATCCCATGTTCAATCCCCAGCTGTTGCTGAGCTTTGTGGCCATTTGCGAAAGCAACAGCTTCACCCGTGCAGCCGAGCGGGTGAACCTTTCCCAATCGACAGTCAGTCAGCAAATTCGCCGACTGGAGGAAATGCTCGGGAAGGCGCTTTTCGAACGCTCGTCACATCAGGTGCAGCTGACGGAGGAAGGCGTCAAGTTGCTGAGCTATGCGCGCCGCATCATCGCGCTGAACGAAGAGGCGCATGACGCCTTGGCGGGCCCATGGCGCGACGGCGTGCTTCGCTTGGGAATGCCCGAGGATTTCATGGTGCCGACGGCCGATCTGCTGGCGGCTTTCAATAGCCAGCATCCGCACTTGCGGCTGGACGTGACGAGCGGTCTCAGCGCCGATCTGCAACTCGCCTATCGGGACGGGGAGCTCGACCTTATTCTCGTCAAGCAGCGCCGCAAGCAACAGCCGCGCGCGGCAAGGCCGGAACCGTTGCTGTGGCTGGACAGCCTCGTTCGCCCGGCAATCGAACAGGTGCCGGTGCCTTTGGCTGTGTTCCCGCTGAACGGCCTCTACCGCGACGAATTATGTCAGGCGCTCGATACTCTCGGCATTCGCTGGCGCATCAGCTACAGCAGCGCCAGTCTCGCAGCGCTTGCCGCCGCCTCGGCTGCCGGGCTTGGTGTCAGTCTGCTGCCTGCGAGCTGCCGTCTGCCTTCCCACCGCGTGCTGGGCGCTGCCGAGCGTCTGCCGTCCGTCGATGACTTTGAACTGGCGCTGTTTTACCGCGACGATGCTAGCCCTGCAGCACTGGCCTTGGCGGAACGCCTCATCGAGTATTGTGACCTGCGGAGGTAGCGACAGAGGGGAGGCGTCCACGCCTTTGTTATTCACGATCGCTGCGTGGTCGCCCGCTTGCATTGGCAAATCGAATAGCCAGCATTGGTAAATGTCGCTGCCATGCGGTGGCGCCGTTCGGTAGATTGGCGGCCCTAACCCAATCCATGATGAGGCAACGCAACAATGTTGGAACAGATGCTACCGCAAAGCCGCAGAACCTTTCTCAGCCGGACCGGGGCGCTGACCACGGCGTGCGCTGTCGCCGGGTTGTCTGGCGGAGCGGTTCGCGAGGCATCGGCCAGCGCGGGTAAGAGCGCCGGCGAGACGAACACCAAGACGCTCGCGGATCGCCACTACATCCTGACCGGCGTGCGATTGGAGGAGGGGTTTGAGTATGACGGCGATATCGTCGTCGCCACACGGACTGCGCTCTACGCGTTGGAGATCAAGGACGGCGCGATTGTCGCCTTGCACGCGGAGAATGCGAACCTGCCCGAAGGTGTGCCGCGCTATCAGGCGCACGGGCAACTGTTGCTGCCGACGATGCGCGATATGCACATCCATCTCGATAAGACGTTTTATGGTGGCCCGTGGCAGGCGCCGCGCCCGCGTCAGGGCAAAACCATCATGGATATGATCGCGCTTGAGGAGAAGCTGCTTCCTCAGTTGCTGCCGACCTCGCGAGAGCGCGCCGAGGGCCTGATCGCGCTGCTGCAGTCCAAGGGAAGCACCGTCGCACGCAGCCATTGCAACATCGACCCGGTTAGCGGCCTCAAAAGCCTTGAGCACCTGCAGCAGGCGTTGGAAAACCATCGTGATGATTTCGTGTGCGAAATCGTGGCTTTCCCCCAGCACGGCCTGCTTCACTCCAAGGTCGATGGCCTGATGCGTGAAGCCATGCAGATGGGCGTTCAGTATGTCGGCGGCCTGGATCCGACGAATGTCGACGGCGCCATGGAAAAGTCACTCGACGCCATGTTCCAGATCGCGCTGGATACCGGCAAGGGTGTGGACATTCATCTGCATGAAACGAGCCCCGCCGGCGTGGCGGCGGTCAACTACATGATCGATACGGTCGAGAAGAATCCCGCTCTGCGCGGCAAAGTCACGATCAGCCACGCCTTCGCACTGACGACACTTGCTCCGGAGGTGCTGGAGGAGACGGCGTCGCGCCTGGCGGAACAGAAGATCTCGATTGCCTCGACGGTGCCGATCGGTGGACTGATGATGCCCTTGCCGCAGTTGGCGCAGAAGGGGGTCTTCGTCATGACCGGAACCGATAGCGTCATCGATCACTGGTCGCCGTTCGGCAGCGGGGACATGTTGGAAAAGGCGTATCTCTATGCGCAGCTTTATCGTGGGTCGGACGAGTTCCGTCTCTCACGGTCCATGTCTATCGCCACCGGTGGCATCTTGCCCCTCGACGACAAGGGCAAACGCGCGTGGCCAAATGTCGGCGATGAGGCCTCGTTCACACTCGTCGGAGCGAGCTGCTCGGCAGAGGCGGTGGCCCGGGTGCCCGCCAGGACTGCGACCTTCCACAAGGGGCGTCTCGTGTCGGGTGGGGTCGGCGAAGCCTGATAAGCTCTGCGTTTGGGTGTCACGACGACGTTCGTCATCACGAGCCGGCCAGCGGCCGTATCTTGCCGAACGTCGAAGTGCTCCAAGAGCTGGTAGCGTGTGTGTCAAAGGAATGGTGCGCGCGCCGACTGTGCACAAGGCTCCCGCGTATCCTCCGGGAGTGCTGCGTTTCGCCTAGGCAAGGCCCTCCGCAACGGCGTAGGCAGACAGCACTTCCTTGATGTTTCTGTCCCCGTCGGTCGGAAGCAAAGCCCGGGTCGTCACCGAATCGAGGTGATGCGCCATAAGGGCTGCCGCCTCGTCGGTTTTGCCGGCGATCAATTTGTCCAGAAGCTCCTGGTGCTCCGATACGGCGCATTCCGAAGAATGCGGTCGGCCATAGAGCGCAAGGATCAGGGAACTGCGGGCGACCAGTTCATTCACGTAGCGGATGAGGCTGGCGTTGTTCGTCATCTGTGCCAGCAGCGTATGGAATTCGCCCGCCAGACGGATCGACGGAGCGCGCTCCTTCTTTGCCGCTTCCTCGGCAGCGATATGAGACGAGAGAATGCCGATTTGCTCGTTCGTCAATTTTCCAGAAAGCGTCTCGACCACCAGCCGTTCCAGCGCCATTCGGGTCAGGAACAGATTGCGCCCTTCCTCAAGGGTTGGTCGCGCGACCACGGCGCCCCTGTTCGGCCGCAACTCCACTAGCCCTTCCTCGCTGAGGCGAACCAGCGCCTCGCGCACCAGGGTCCGGCTGACACCCAACCTTTCGCCGATCGAATCTTCCGGCAGCTTCGATCCTGGAGACAGCGCCTGATCAAGGATTGCGCGTTTCAGGACGCGATGAACGGCCTGAGCGCGGCCGCCGCCGCCTTCGCTCTCTTTCTTTGCCATACTGGTCACTCCAAGCCGTAACAATTGTCTCCTCGAATTGCATACAAAACGGCGAGATGTCTAGTGATTTGGCATCGACCCTCGGCAACAGCGGTGGGCGCAAAACGAAAAGGCTCGTCGGCAGGTGATGCCTCTCGTGTTCTGGCCGAGTTCGTTCGCAAGATGCCGGTCAGCCCACACGAGGAGGGCCAAGGGTCGAAACCCATCGAGAGAGCAATATTTTGCTCAGATCGGTGAATGCATGGCTTGTGCGTAGCGTGACGGGTTGAAGCGCGTATAGAGGAAGAAAACGCCGACGACGCAGACGAGATGCAGCGTCCACCCAGGGGCGAAGCTGCCGCTGATGTCGTGCAGAAATGCCGTGGCGAAGGGGCCGAGTGACGCGATCAGGAAGCCGCCGCCCTGCATCAATGCTACCAGCACACCGGCTTCTTCCGGCCGCGGCAGATGATCGAGGGCCGTAACGATTGCCAGCGAGAAGCTGCTGCCGAGGCCGGCACCGCACAGGCCAACCCAGATCGCGGGCGCCGCTTGGGGCAGGAACGCAAGACCGGCGAAACCAATCGCCTGCATCGCCAGCGTCAAGCGCAGGAACGCACGGCGATCGATGCTACGGCGGGCCAAGACCGGAAGGGCGAGGGCGGCAGCCGCCTGACAGATGGCCATCAGCGCTACGAGATTGCCGCTGGCTCCGCTGCTCCAGCCGAGAGACTGGTAATAGGAGGCGAGCCAGGCGACGGCCGAAGAGTAGCCGGCGTTGACCAGGCCGAAGGCGAGAATGAGCGTCCAGGTCCGGGGCCGGCGGAGCAGCCGGCCGGTGAGCGCCTTGTCCGGGCGATCGCTGCGCGAATCCGACAGGATCAGCCACGCGGCACTGAGAGCAACAAGCGCCGGTGCCGCGAGCCAGGCAAGAGCCGGGCGCCAGCCGTAGCCGGCACTGACGAGGAATGGCGTCAGCCGCGCGCCCAAAGCCCCGCCGCCCATCAGGACGGCGGAATAGAGGCCGGTGACCACGGGTATGCTGCGCGGAAACTCCGCCTTGATGATCCCCGGGAAAGCCGCCTGGATAAAGGCGACGCCTGCGCCGCAAAGGGCGGCCGTCATCACCAACGCTATGCCGCCCGGTGCGACGAGCCGAAGCAGGGAACCGGCAGCCAGCACAACGAGAGCGATGAGAATGCCGCGCCGCGTGCCGATCAAGGCCTGCAGCGACGGCGATACGAAGGCACCGACGCCCATCAGCATCATCGGCAACAATGTCAGCAGGGCCAGGCTGCCATATCCCATGCCGGTATCGGCGACGATCTCGGACAGCACAGGCCCGGGAGCGGTAAGAAATGGCCGCAGATTGACGGCGACCAGCACGACGAGAATGAGCAGCATCCATTGGCGGCCCGTCGTGGGCTGGGTTGATTTGGGCATGATCGGGTATTTCCTTTACGTCTTCTTCTTGTTTGTGGCCCGAACGCGCACTTGCGCGGTGGCGCGTCAGTCATTCGCGATGGGCAAATACCCCAAGGTCACCAGCGAAGCCGGGGTAGCGGCAGGCTAAAAAGGATGGCGGCGACAGGTTCCCAATCCCGTTGGACTTTCGGCGGTGCGGAAAAGTCCAACGGGATTGCCATCCACGCTTACGCCGAAGCCAGCTCCCGCCCCATGATGCGCTCGACCGAGGGGGCAAGGCGGAGAAGCTCGCGGGTATATTCGTGTTTGGGCGCGGTGAAGAGGGTTTCGGTATCGGCGAGCTCGACGATCTCTCCAGCCTTCATCACGGCAACGCGGTCGCACATCTGGCGGATCACCGCGAGGTCGTGGCTGATGAACAGCATGGAGAGCCCAGCGAGATCACGCAGATCCTTCAGCAGGTTGAGGAGCTGTGCCTGCACCGAGACGTCGAGCGCCGAAGTCGGCTCGTCGCAAATGAGTAGCGACGGGCGCGGACCCAGAGCGCGGGCAATGGCGATGCGCTGGCGCTGGCCGCCGGAGAAGGCGTGCGCGAAGCGTGCGCCGGCATCGGCGGGAAGGCCGACCGCTTCGAGCAATGTCTTTGCGTCCTGCCTGGCTTCATCCGCATTCGAGGCGAGTTTGTAGAACAGAATCGGTTCCGCAATGGCGGCGTTGATCCGCAGGCGCGGATTGAGCGCCGAATAGGGATCCTGGAACACCATCTGCAGGGACTGGCGGATCGATTTTTCTCTTCGGCCGCCAAGCGCCGTGCCCTCGAAATCGATGAAGCCTGCGCTCTGGGTGACAAGACCGGCGATGGTGTTGGCAACGGTGGTCTTGCCGCAGCCGGATTCGCCGACGAGGCCGAAAATCTCGCCACGCCGAACATCGAACGAAACGCCTTTGACGGCCTTGAAGACCGACGCCTTGCGGCCGGGGAGCAATCCGCGTCCCCCGTACTCCACCGCAAGGTCGCGCACGGAGAGCACCACCTCGTCACGGCTGCCGGTCTCGCTCTTCGCACTCTTGCGGCGCACCGTGGCGCGCGCGTCAAGCGTTACCTGCGTTTCTTCGCTCGGCACTGGCAGACGATCGAGCCGCGTATCGATGGGCGGCACGGCCGCGATCAGTGTGCGGGCATAGGGCGCTTTGGGTGCTGTCAACACGTCGCGCGTCGGGCCGCTTTCCACGACCGCACCGTTCTGCATGATGGTAACGCGGTCGGCGATCTCGGCGACGACGCCCATATTGTGGGTAACAAGCAGCACGCCGACGCCCCGCTGGTCGGCAAGATCCCGGATGAGCTTGAGGATCTGCGCCTGCACCGAGACGTCGAGCGCGGTGGTCGGCTCGTCGGCCACGATCAGCTGCGGATTGCAGGCGAGTGCTGTGGCGATGACCACCCGCTGGCGCTGTCCGCCGGAAAGCTGGTGCGGGTAGCTGCCAAGCCGACGCTCGGGCTCCGGGATGCCGACGGCCTTCATCAATTCCAGCGCGCGAGCCTTCGCCTCCCTTGAGGAGAGCTTCAGATGCGTGAGCATGCCTTCGCACAGCTGGCTTTCCACCGTGAAGAGCGGGTTGAGGCTCGTCATCGGATCCTGGAAGATCGCACCGACGTCACGCCCGGGCACGATGCCTTCGGTGCGACCGGTGCGCAGGTTGATCTCCTTGCCGGCGATGGCGATCGAGCCGGCGGCGATCTTGCCGGGGGCCTGCAAGAGACCCATCAGCGCGTTGCCGACGGTGGTCTTGCCGGCGCCGGATTCGCCAACGAGGGCGTGGATTTCTCCGGGCCGGATCGAAAGATCGATGTCCTTGACGGCGACAAGCGTGTCGCCGTTGGCCAGCGGATACTCGACACGGAGATTGCGAATATCGAGAACGGGGCGCGTTGTTTCGGTCATCTCATCGAGCCATCAGTTTCGGGTTGAAATGGTCGCGCAGATAGTCGCCAATCACGTTGACGGCCAGCACGAGGATGACCAGCACTGTCGCCGGCATCACTGCGATCCACCAGAGACCGGAGAACAGGAACTGGTTGCCGATGCGGATCAGTGTGCCGAGCGAAGGATAGGTCGGCGGCATGCCTGCGCCGAGGAAGGAGAGCGTTGCTTCCGTCAGGATCGCGCCGGCGAGGTTGATCGTGGCGATGACCATCACCGAACTCATGATGTTCGGCAGGATGTGGCGGCCCATGATGCGGGTGGATGGCAGGCCGATGACCTTGGCGGCGCGCACATAGTCTCGCGCGATCTCCACCATGGTCGAGGCGCGTACGGTTCGCGCGTATTGCACCCATTCGTTGATGGCGATGGAGAAGATCAGCACCAGCGGCGCCCAGGCGAGCATCGTCTCGGCGCTGAGCTGGGCGCGGGCAATGCCACTGATGAGCAGTGCGACGAGGATTGTCGGGAAGCTGACAAAGATATCGGCGATCCGCATCACGATGCTATCGACCACGCCGCCGAAGAAGCCGGCGACGAGGCCGAGCACGACGCCGAGCACGGCCGCAAAGACCACTGCGCCGAGGCCGATGACGACGGAGATCCTCAAGCCGAACAGGATGACCGAGACAAGGTCGCGGCCCTGGTTGTCGGTGCCGAGCAGGAAGCGGGAATCGCCGCCCTCCATGAAGGCTGGCGGAATTTCCATGTCCATCAGCGAATAGGAGGCGACGTCGCGCGGGTCCATCGGCGCGATCATCGGCGCGAAGATGACGAGGACCAGCATGACGACGAGCACCAGGCTGGCGATGACAACGGAAACCGGCGGAAGTCGGCGCATCAGGGATTGCGTAGCCATTATCGTGTCCTCAGGCGCGGATCGATGAAGGTGTAGAGAATATCGACGATCATGTTGATCATGACGAACAGGAAGCCCACGAAGAGAAGGTAGGCGGCCAGCACCGGCACGTCGGGATAGCCGACGGCGTTCGTGAACAGCAGGCCCATGCCCGGCCATTGGAACACCGTCTCGGTGACGATCGCGAATGCGATGAGTTGCCCGATCTGCAGGCCCGTGACGGTGACGACCGGCATCAATGCGTTGCGCAGCGCGAGCCGGCCATAGATGTAGGTCCGCGGCAGGCCGCGCGCGAAGGCGAAGCGGATGTAGTCCGACGACAAGACGTCGATCATTTCCGAGCGCACCAGCCGCATGATCAGCGTGAGCTGGAACAATGCCAGCGTGATCGAGGGCAGGATCAGCGACTTCAGGCCCGAGAGCGAGAGAAAGCCGGTCTGCCAGAACCCGATATCGACGAGATCACCGCGTCCGGAGGACGGCAACCATCGCAGGTTTACTGCGAAAACCAGGATCAGCAGCAGGCCTGTGACGAAGGTGGGCATGGAAATGCCGACAAGTGTCGCTGACTGGGTCAGCCGCGAGAAAAAGGCGTGCGGCTTCAGCGCGCAGAGCACCCCAAGCGGTATGCCGAGCGACAGTGCCAGCACGGTGGCAACGATCACCAGTTCCAGCGTGGCGGGAAGGCGACTGAGCAACAGGGTCGTCACTGGCTGCTGGTAGCGATAGCTTGTGCCGAGGTCGCCGGTCAGCACTTGGCCAACGAATTTGACGAACTGAGCCAAGACCGGCTTGTCGAGACCGAGCGCGACACGCACTGCGTCCTTTTCCGCCTGGGTTGCCCCCTCACGAACCATTGAGGCGACTGGATCGCCGACGAAACGGAACATGACGAAGGCGATGGCCGTCACCGCGACCATCACGAGGATGGCCTGAAGCAGCCTGACTGAAAGAAGTCTGATCATCGGATAGTCCTTACGGGGAGCGATCTTGCCCTAAGGGCGGCCGCCGGGCTTATGCGCTCCCGCATCCTCCGTGCCGTCGCCGGTTCTGGAGGGGTTGACCCGGTTTGCGGTCCAGTCCCAGCTTGCTTTCGCTTGCCGGGACTGGCCTTGGGAGAGTCCCGATTACTTCTTGATCTGCGCGAACCACGGACGGACATATTCGTCCGGGAACTGCGGCATGTCGACCTTGCTGTTCATCGCCCATGCGACCGGCTGCTGATGCAGCGGCAGGTAGAGGACCTGATCATGGGTGATGCGGAAGGCCTGCTTCAACTCCTCGACGCGCTTGGTTTCGTCGAGTTCCGTCGAAGCAGCATAGGCCAGCTTGTCGATCTCGGGATTGGAAAGCCCATCGGCGTTGCTGCCGCCGAAGGTGCCGTCATTGGTGGCGAGCAGCGCTTGCAGCGGGCTGAAACCGTCCATCGGCGGCAACGAAGCCCAGCCGAGAAGATAGACATCGAACTCGCCCTTGTCGGTCCGTGGGAAATAGGTCGTCTTGCTCTCGACGCTCACATTGGCCTGGACGCCGATCTGCGCCCACATGGAGGCGACGGCAAGGCAGATCTGTTCGTCAGCGATATAGCGGTCGTTCGGGCAGGCGAGGCCGGTCTTGAAGCCGTCCGGATAGCCGGCTTCCACCAGCAGCGCCTTGGCCTTGGCGACGTCGTAATGCAGCGGTACATCGATGTCGTCGTCGTAGCCGGTCACTGCCGGTGCGACGAGCATGCCGGCCGTGCGGGACTTGCCGCGCATCAGGCGCTTCTGGATCGTGTTGGTGTCGATCGCGTGCCACAGTGCCTGGCGCACGCGCACATCGCGCAGCGGGTTAGGCTGGCCTGGAGTTGCATGCAGTTCCGGCCGGTAGCTAAAGACAAAGAAGATGGTGCGCAGCGACGGGTTTTCGATGACCTTCAGTCCGTCGGTGGCCGCAATGCGGTCGACGTCCTGCAACGGAACCGGTGCAATCATGTCGACTTCGCCCGACAGCAGGGCCGCGACGCGGGTCGCGTCGGAGGCGATCGGACGGAACTCGACCTCGTCCAGATTATGCTGCGGCTTGTCCCACCACTCCTTGTTCACTTCGAAGACCGAGCGCGAGTCCGGCTCGTAGGCCTTCAGCTTGAACGCGCCCGTGCCGTTGGCATGGTTGCTGGCATAGGTGACGACGCCGGTCGAAGCATTGCCCGGCTTCAGTGCGTCGTGCTCCTCCATCCAAGGCCTGCTCATGATGTAGATGGCGGCAAGATCGTTGAGGAGCAGCGGGTAAGGTGCGCGCAGGATGAGGTCGACGGTATATTCGTCCACCTTCTCGACACCGACAACGGTGGAGAGGTTTTCGCGGTTGCGCGCGCCGGGATCGATCTGGCGCTGGATCGTTGCCACCACGTCGTCGGCGTTGAAGGGCTGGCCCTCATGAAACTTCACGCCCTGGCGTAGCTTGAAGCGCCAGCGCGTCGGCTCGACGACTTCCCAGGACGTGGCAAGCGCCGGCTCCAGCTTCAGATCCTTGTTGCGGCGCACCAGAGGATCGAAAACCATGTGGTGAACGCTCTGGGTGAAACTGTCGACCTGAGCGTTCGGGTCGTAGGAAATGACATCGCCGGATGAGGCCCACCGCAGCGTTTCGGCAAATGCGGGCGCAGACAGCGGCGCCAGAAGGGCGAGTCCCGCCAGAAGGGTCTTTATAGAGGTTTTCACTGGTTTCTCCCGTTTAACGTATACATGTTGTCTTTGTTATTGGATACGAATGGTCCCAAAAATAGTGTACATCTGATGCAAGCAATATCAAGATGGCGAAAGTCGATTTGGCAGCGCTTTGTCAAAAAAGAACGCCAAACCCGGCAGCCGGAGAGGGAAACGTCCATGACGAACGCACTACTGATTGAAAATGCCACGATCATCACGATGGATCCGGGACGGCGGGTTCTCGATCGCGGCCATATTCTGGTCGAGAATGGGCGCATCGCCGCCATCGGTAACGGAAGCCTTGTCGGAAAAACGCATGCGGAGCGCATCGACGCGGCCGGCATGGTCGCGATGCCCGGATTGATCGACACGCACGCCCATGCCGGACATATGCTGACCAAGGGGCTGGGCAGTGAGGCCGAGGACTGGATGTCCGTGACCGGCCGTATCTACGCAACCGCGACAGATCCTGAATTCTGGGCGGCGGAGGCGGCGCTGTCGGCCGCCGAGAGGATCAAATGCGGCACGACGACCGCGGCGCTGCTGTTTGGCGGCGGCCCGGATATCATGCGCAGCGAGGCGCCGGAGGCAGCCGAAGCGCACCTCGCCTCGGTTGCCGCCATGGGCGTGCGGGAGGTTCTGGCAGTGGGGCCGAACCGTCCAGGACAGGATCATGTGTATCGCCAGTATACGCCGACGGCCCACAGCGACATCGTCGTCGACCCGGACCGGCAAATCGACGTGGCCACGGAGTTGGTCGATGCCTGGGCGGGACGTGACGAGCGGCTGCAGGTCGTCTTCTCCCTGCCCGTATTCGATGAGCAGGAATTGCGCGATGAAACGGTATACAGAATTGCATGCAAGGTCCGAGATCGTGCGCGGGAAAGAGAATGCCTCCTGGTACAGGATGGACACCGCGACGGATCCATCGCCGCCAATGACGTGCGCCTCGGCCTCTTTGACGAGCGATCGCTGCTTGCCCATTGCATAGACCTGACCGAGGCCGACCGCGCAGTCCTGAAACGAACCGGTGCCAAGGTCGCACACAATCCCAGTGCATTGATGTCGGTTTACGGTCGGTGCCCGGCGCCGGAACTGATGGCGGACGGTGTCACGGTTTCCCTCGGCACCGATGCCGCGGCACCCGATAGGCCCTTCGACATGTTTCGCAACCTGTTCCAGGCGCACCGCTACCACGCGCGCCATTTCGCGGACGATGCCGTGTTGCCGCCGCTGCAGCTGCTTGAGATGGCGACGATCGAGGGTGCGCGCGCGCTGATGATGGAGCATGAGATCGGCTCGCTCGAGGCCGGCAAACGCGCCGACATCCTCCTCATAAACATGCGTCAGCCCCACCTCTGGCCGCCGCACGATCCGGTGCAGCGCATCGCGCGCTTCGCCAACGGAGCGGACGTGGATACGACCATCGTCGGTGGACGTGTGCTGATGCGCGCGCGGCGCCTTGTTGGTCAGGCCGAAGACGCGATCCTGGATCGCGCCTTGCGCGCCTTTGATCTCGCCATGGCCCGTGCCGGACTAGGCGATCGCACGTAAACACCGGCATAGACGAGGATTTCAAGGTGACTGCAGACCTACTCATCCGCAATGCCCGTCCCTTCGGCGGCCCGCTCGAAGACCTTTTCATCCGTGACGGCCGGTTCGTTGCGGCAGATAGCGTCCGTGCCGCCGTCGAGATCGATGCGGCCGGACATGTCGCCATGCCGGGTCTTGTCGAGGCTCATACCCATCTCGACAAGACCCTCATCGGCATGGACTGGTTCGAAAACCGCGTTGGCCCGACCCGCAATGACCGGATCCTGGCCGACCGCAACGCCAAGCGCGAACTTGGCATCAATGCCCGCCGGCAGTCGGCCCGTCAGATCATGCAGACGCTTGCCTACGGCGTCTTGAGCATTCGCAGCCACGTTGACGTGGATACCGAGATCGGCATTGCCAATATCGAGGGTGTCCTCGAAACGCGCGAGGCGATGCGTGATCTGGTCGACGTGCAGATCGTGGCTTTCCCGCAGAGTGGCATGCTGCCGCGCGTGGGCACGCTCGAGTTGATGGACGCGGCCCTCAGCGCCGGCGCCGATATCGTCGGCGGTATCGACCCTGCCTCCATCGAGCGCGATCCGGTGCGTCATCTCGATGCCATCTTCGCTCTTGCGGAACGTCATGCAAAACCGATCGACATCCATCTGCACGAACCGGGTGACCTCGGTGCATTCTGCCTTGATCTCATCATCGAACGCACGCGCGCCTTGTCGCTGCAGGGGCGGGTCATGGTAAGCCATGCCTACTGCCTGGGGATGCTCGATGCCTCACGGCAGGCTGGGTTGATCGAACGGCTGGCTGCCGAGCGTATCGCGATTATGACTGTGGGAAGTCCATCGGCGCCCGCATTGCCACTAAGGTTGATGCGCGCGAGCGGTCTCACCGTCGCCTCAGGTTCCGACGGTATTCAAGGCACCTGGGAGCCGTATGGAAATGGCGACATGCTGGAGCGGGCGAAGTACCTGGCGCAGCGCAATGGCATGGCCAACGACGTCGATCTCGAATATGCGGCCCGCGTCTGCACTTTCGGTGGAGCGGAAGGCATCGGGCTCGGCGGTTACGGTCTCTCCGAAGGTTGTTTCGGCGATCTGGTGCTGGTGCCGGCGCGCACCTTGGCGGAAGCGGTCGCGCTGACCCCGCGCAAGCGCACCGTTATCCGGCGCGGCCGCGTCGTCGTGGACGGCGGCGAACTGGCAGATGACCTGCCGGTCATCGAGTGACGCTTTGTGGATGAGATCGGCAACCGGGCTGACGAAGGAGAGTTCGACCGGTTGAGACGTCGACAGGCAATCGCAGGAACGGTCGGTCCATGAGGTCGGCCGCGCCTTTGCCGTTCCGATTGGGGGATGATAGTTGTTTGCGGTCCATCCTCGGCAGACTCTTTCGACCGCACGCCCGCCATTTTTCAGGTTCTTCATGACGACGCCCAAACCCAGCGACAGCAATGCAAAGTCTTCGGTTCCCAAGTCGGACGTGGTCTATCGCATCCTGAAGCGCGCGATCCTAGACCAGGCCTTCGCTGCGGGAACGAAGCTTCCGGAGGATTCGATCGGCGAGCGGCTCGGCGTTAGCCGCACGATCGTGCGCCAGGCCCTGGCCCGGCTGAACGGCGAGGGACTGATCGAATTGCGTCCCAACAAGGGCGCCTGTGTCAGCCATCCCAGCCTCGAGGATGGACACGATATCTTTGCCGTGCGGCGAGCCCTGGAGACATTGGTGGTCGATAGCCTGATCGGCAGGCTGACGCCGCCGAAGATCAAGGAGCTTGAAGCGCATGTCGATGCGGAGGACAAGGCAAGGGTCAGCAATCCGTCGACCTCGATACAACTCGCCGGTGAGTTTCACGTCCTGCTCGCAAGACTGACCGAGAACGCGACGCTGTTGCGGTATGTCACTGAACTCGTTTCGCGCTCGTCGATGATCCTGTCGCTCTATGGGCGCCCCCATTCTTCCGATTGCGCCGTATCCGAGCACCGCGCCCTGATCGCCGCCCTTGCGCGGAACGATCGCGAAAAGGCATGCGAGCTGATGGGCCATCACATCGGCGCCATCACCGCCCGAGCTCTGCTGAAAAGCAACGTTGAGGACGGCTTGCCGGATCTCCTTGCTGCCTACGCAAAGGAAGAGGGCCTTTAGGTCGCAACGCCCACTCGGACGCTGCTTGCCTTGCGGAAACCCAGGTTCGGGGATGCGTACCCGCACGTTTTGTATGCAATTTATTCGGGGACGCGATCAAGGAAAGCTCGTCCACATCTTTCGCGTGCGGGTGACCTGGATCCGCCTCTACCACCCCTTCTTCCCGTAGAGTTCGGCAAGATCCTGTTTTCTTTTCCATATATGCCTGCCAGTTTTACGCGGCGAGTTTCTTGCCTTGCTGGAGAAAGGTCCACCTCTCTAATCTCCCCTATTATTGTATGCAATGATCGTGTACGATATTGACGTTATAATGGATGCAATATAGCTTGTTCTTCGGGATTGGCACTGTCGGGGAGGGCAGCATGCGCATCGTACCCGTTGCCGACCGGAGGGCCGGCGATGCTTTCCTGCGGATCTATCGTTCCCAGCGAAGGATGTACGCCGGTGTTGGCCGTGTCTGCGCGCACAAGCCATCAGTGCTTTGGGCTGCCCTTTGCCGTGCATCGACGCCGTTCCCCAACGTAGTCAACGGCGGGCGTGCGCGCTGCCGCCCCGATTGTCGCCGCGCCGGGCGTCGGGGTTCTTTGCTGAATTTTTCAACAGGCAAGCAGGAGATCCGGACTTGAACATAGATTTCACCACGCTACCGCCTCCGGATCGCTATCGACTGCTGACAAACTTCATCGGTCCGCGCCCCATCGCGCTCGTTGGCACGCGATCGCCAGCCGGACACAACAACGCAGCGCCCATGAGCTTCTTCAACGTGTTCTCCCATGAACCGCCGTTGGTCGTGCTCGGGATTCAGAACCGTGGCAATGGCGACGAGAAGGACACGGTCGCGAACATCCGCCGAACCGGCGAGTTCGTCGTCAACATGGTCGACATGGCGCTCGCCGATGCGATGATCGTCTGTGGCGTCAATTTCGCCTCGGAGGTCGATGAACTCGATTTCGCGGGCCTGACGCCGATACCGTGCAACCAGATCGACGCCGCCCGTATTGGCGAAAGTCCCTGCAGCTTTGAATGCAGGGTCGAACAGATCCTCGACTATCACAGACGCGTGCTGGTTATCGGCAGGGTCGTGCACATGCATATCCAGGACCGGTGCCTCGATCCTGCGGGGCGTTATGCGAACCCCGAGACCTATCAGCCGATCGCGCGGCTGCATGCCGACAATTACATCACCTCAGATCGACAATTCGAACTTAAGAAGCCGGAGGAACTGCTGCCTCTCGAGCTCGCGCAAGTGAACCCAAGGCCGGAGAGGGCCGCCCGATGATCCGCATACATGTCATCAACCCCAACTCGACCGCATCAATGACCGATCAGATCGCACGGGCCGCCGAAGCTGTGCGATCGGAAGGCTCTGTGATCGATGCGGAGACCGCAATCGGTACGCCCGTCTCGATCGAAGGTTACGCGGACGAGGCGATGTCCGTCCCGGCGATGCTGGCGGCGATCAGTGCTGCGGAGAAGCGGGGTGCGTCGGCGCATGTAATCGCCTGTTTCGATGATCCCGGCCTTGCGGCTGCGCGCGAAGTGGCAACCGGCCCGGTGATCGGTATCTGCCAGGCGGCGGTGCAGGTGGCAATGACGGTGGCAACCCGCTTTGCCGTGATCACCACCTTGCCGAGGTCGGTGCCGGTGATCGAGGATCTCGTCAGGCAATATGGTGCTGCCGCGCGCTGCCGGCGCGTGCGCTCAGTCGATCTGCCTGTTCTGGCCCTGGAGGCCGACCCGGAAAGTGCGCGGACGAAACTCCTCGGCGAAGCGCGTGCGGCGATACGCGAGGATGGCGTCGACGCCATCGTCCTTGGCTGTGCCGGCATGGCGGAGTTGTGCGATTGGCTCTCTCGCGAAGCCGGGGTACCGGTCATCGATGGCGTGGTGGCGGCCGTTAAGCTCGCCGAGGCATTGGCGAGTGGCGGCTTTCGGACCTCAAAGGCAGGTGCCTACGCCTTTCCGCGCGACAAGTCGGGTGATGCCGCGGCCGCTCGCTGAGCCCTCCGGCCGCATTGGAAATCGAGCGCGGCCGAAAGATTGGCATCGGCACTGACGGTACGAACAGGGGTACGGTGCGCCGAGATCAGGGATGTCGAAGGTCGGATCTTTGCGGTGATACGGCAAGGCGCTGTGGGAGGCCGGTTTCATGCCGAGTGGACGAAGCTCAACCACCCTGCGGCTCAAGTCTCAGGTGTATCGCAACACGCGGCCGGAATGTGCGCTTCGAGCGGGTACAATCCAGTTGCCCCACCGCGCATGCGGCGGGGCAACTGGAAACATTACGCAGCGGATCGAAGTCCGACCGCTGCGGCGAGACCCCTTGCCCGTTCCAGGCACGCAGGTTGCTGATCGGCAAACCGCTCGGCGCCGATTTCCATGATCAGCGTCGTATCCGGAAGGAAGGTCAGTTCGGAGAAGATGTCGTCCCAGGCAATGTCGCCCCAGCCGATCGGCAGATGCAGATCGCCAATGCCGAGCGCGGTCGCTTCGGCCGGATGATAGAAGCGGTTCATGGAATAGGGCAGGCCGAAACTGTCGTGAACATGCAGGTGGCCCGTAACCGGCGCCATTGCCCTCAGTTCGTCACGGAAATCCAGCCCGCGATGCGTGGCCTCGATATAGGCATGCGAGAAATCGATGAGCGCGACGACGTTGTTCGAGCCGATCGCTCGCACGGTTTCGGCCACCTGGCTCGGTGTCTGTCGATACTGGCCGCTTTCCGTCGTGAAAATGTTCTCGAGCGCGATGCGGACCCCGTATCCCTTTGCGATCTCCGCCGTCTCCGCGAGTGCGTCGCGTTCCATCTTGTCGAGATCCGCGGCATTCTCTCCGGGGGCAAGCTGCGCTGCGCCGGAGTGGTGGACGAGAATCCCCGCACCAAGCCGGTCGCACAGCTCGAGCATCGCCCTCACGACCTTCTTTTGCAGATGGTGGTGCTGGCGATCCATGAAGTTGGATACGATCTGGCCGTGCAGCGAAAGCTTCTTGAAGGTGTACTTCTTCGTCATCTCGGCGACGCGCTGGACACGGTCTTCGATGATGCGACCGCCACTGACGATCTCTTCGCCATAGATTCCGATCTCGCAGGCGTTGGCTCCGGTCTCGGCAATTTCGCGCAAGGAGGCGTCAAGGCTCGAAAGATCGCCCTTGCCCGTTCGATTGCAGAATCCCACGGCGGATATGATGTCGTTCATCACGGTTTCTCCTGATTTATTGAAGTGATCAGACTGCTTGGAGCGTCGGATGGCTGGCTGCGCTGCTGACGGCGCGGGGCTCCAGATCGACGTGGATCCGCCGGCCGGTCTCCTGGTCGAAGAGGTGCAAATGCCCCAGAGGCAGCTCCAGGGTGATCCGATCGCCCGGCCGGGCGCGCGTATGCTCGTCGACACTGGCGGCGAAGGGATGGCCATTCAGTTCCGAGTGGATGACGCGGCCGGAGCCGAGCTCCTCGACGAAATCCACCTTGATCGAGACGCCCTTTGCTTCAGGCGCAACGACACATTGTTCCGGGCGAATACCGACCGTGATCTGCCTTGCGCCCAATCGCGTGGCAAGCGCCCTGTCGATCGGCATCTTTGTGCCGCCAACCGCCAAGCACGCCATGTCGACGTCGACGGTGGCTTCGAACAGGTTCATCGCCGGCGAACCGATGAAGGATGCGACGAAGATGCTTGCCGGGCGGTGGTAGATGTCGAGCGGCTGGCCGACCTGTTCGACCACGCCCTTGTTCATCACGACCAGCTTGTCCGCCAGCGTCATCGCTTCCACCTGATCGTGCGTGACGAAGATGGACGTTGCCTGGAGACGCTGATGCAGCTTGCGGATCTCGGCCCGCATGGTGACGCGCAGCTTGGCGTCCAGGTTCGACAGCGGCTCGTCGAAAAGAAAGACTTTCGGTTCGCGAATGATCGCGCGCGCCATGGCAACGCGCTGGCGCTGGCCGCCGGAAAGTGCCGCCGGCTTGCGATCGAGATAATCGGAAAGCCCGACGATCTTCGCCGTTTCCTCGATCCGGCGCAAACGCTCCGCCTTCGGGACACCGGCCACCTTCAGGGCATAACCGATATTTCCCGCGACCGTCATATGCGGATAGAGGGCGTAGTTCTGGAACACCATGGCGCAACCGCGTTCACGTGGCTCAAGCCTGTTTACGACGTGGCCGTTGATGGCGATTTCGCCAGCGGTGATGTCCTCAAGCCCCGCGATCATCCTCAGAAGCGTGGATTTTCCGCAGCCGGACGGGCCGAGGATCACGACGAATTCTCCCGACGCAAAGGCGAGGTCGATGCCATGCAGGGTGGGGGTCTTTCCGTAGGATTTACGCACGGCGCGAATTGCGATGTCAGCCATGGGCGCGGACCTCTCTGTCTGTTCTGTTTGGGGAAAGCGGGGTCATTTTTCCGTGGCCACGAGGCCGCGAACGAACCACCGCTGCAGGACGGCAACGACGATGAGTGGAGGCAGCATGATGATCAGCGATCCGGCGAGCGTCACGTTCCAGTCCGGCGTGCCGTTGTCGGACGGCAGGAGTGCGACCAGCGACATCATCGTGGTCTTGTATTGGGGGTCCGTCACCATCAGGAGGGGCCAGAGATACTGGTTCCACCCATAGACGAACATGATGGTGGTCAGTGCGAGCATGTTGGTGCGCGAGAGCGGCAGCAGCATGTCGATGAAAAAGCGGATCGCGCCTGACCCGTCCATGCGTGCGGCCTCCGCCAGCTCGTCGGGCAGGGTCAGGTAGAATTGGCGATAGAGGAACGTTCCGGTCGCGGTTGCGATCAACGGCAGCGTGAGGCCGGCATAGGAATTGAGAAGGTTCCAATCGACGGAAACTTCGAAACCGGTGACGGCGGAAATCAGCAGTCGAACCGGCTGAAACAGGTCGGCAGCGACCGCATAGGTGGGCACCACGCGCACCTCGAGCGGCAGCATCAGGGTGATGAACACCATCCAGAAGAAGAAGCCCTTCAGCGGCGTTCTGAAGAACACGATGGCAAAGGCCGTCAGCGCCGACAGCGCCACCTTGCCGACCGTGACGAGGCTGGCCATGACGAAGCTGTTCAGCATCGCTGTTCCGAGGTTGGCGCGCGACCAGGCGGCGCCCATGTTCTCGAAGAGGCGGTCCTGCGGCACGAAGCTGAAGGGTATGGCGTTGACCTGCTGGAATGTCTGGCTGGCGCCCGACACGATGACGATGAAGGGGCCGATCAGCAGCAGGAAGCCGAAGATCATCACGCCATAGGTCAGCACGTTGGCGAAAGGTGTCCGCTGGATCATGGGAGCCTCACTTGTAATGGACCTGGCGCTCGATGAAGCGGAACTGGATGAAGGTGAAGATCATGATGAGGCCGATGAGCACGAGGCTCTGGGCCGACGCGCCGGAGTAGTTCAAGCCGCGGAACGCGTCCTCGACGATGCGGTACACCATCACGTCGGTGCCGTGGTTCGGGCCGCCATCCGTGGTTCGGGCGACGATGCCGTAGGTATCGGCGCCGACGAAACCTTCGGTCATCATGATGACCAGCAGGAAGAAGAGCGTTGGCGCCAGCAGCGGGATCTGGATGTCGACTGCGCGGCGGATCGGGCCACATCCGTCCATCGCGGCCGCCTCGATCAGCGATCGAGGGACCGACTGCAGACCAGCAAGAAGGAAGATGAAGGTGTAGCCCGCCCATTTCCAGGCGAAGACGACGATAACGAGGATAAGGGCGTGGCTGCCGTACTTGGCTGGGTTCCAGAAATCCGGAAACGTGGCGTTGACCGATGCCATCAGCCCGCGCTCAGGCGACAGGATGAAACGGAAAGCCATGCCGGCAGCCGGCCCCGCAATCGCGTAAGGCAGAATGTAGAGGAACCGGAACGGTGCGGAGCCCGGCAACTGCCGGTCGACAGCAAGGGCAAGAACAAGGCCAATGAAAATGGTGGCAAGCGTGCCGCAAAGGGCGAATGCCAGGCTGACGCCGACGGAGTTCCAGTAGAGCGGGTCGGCGAATACTTCCTGGAAGTTGGCAAAACCGACGAACTCAGCGGCGCCGCCGAATGGCGGCTCCAGCGTGAAGGCCCATCGCAATACGGCGACCGCCGGCCAATAGAAAAAGAGCAGGATCAAAATGATCTGTGGCAGGGCGAATAGGCTGGGCAGCCACCAGCTGCGAAAGGCCGCACGCTTGTCCATGTGTTGAATTTCCGATGCGCAAGAATAGAAATCGGAGCCTGCCGATGTTGCGGCAGGCTCCGGGCGGATCAGATGTTAGTTCAGGGTCTGTCCGGCGTAGGTCTTCTCGAAGCGACGCAGAACGGCGTTGCCGCGTTCAACCGTCTTGTCGAGCTCAGCCTGGACGTCTGCGTTTTGCATGAAGATCGCTTCGAGGGCGGTCGCGAACTCCTTGCGGATCTGCGTGAAGCCGCCGAGGCGGATGCCGCGGGTGTTTTCAGAGGTCGGGGTGAAGGACAGGCTCTGGATGGCGAGTTCACGCCCCTTGTAGGGTGCCTTGTCGTAGAACCCGTTGGCCTTCATGGCGTCGAAACCGGTCTTGGTCACCGGGATGTAACCCGTCACCGTTGACCACCACTCGGCCATTTCCGGCGTCGCAAGGTAGTTGAGGAAGGCGGCCGCGCCCTTGTATTCCGCCTCCGGACGACCGGCGAGCACCCAGAGCGATGCGCCGCCGACGAGCGAGTTCTGCCGCTCCGTGCCCTTCCATACGGGCAACATGGCGACTTCCCACTTCACACCTTCGGGAAGGGTCTTGCCGATCGTGCCGTGGTCGGCGATCGAGGTCTGTATCATCTGGCAGGTCTGGGACGTGAAGGCGGGGACGATGTCCATGCCGAGTTGCTTGGTCTTGACCACGAAGAGCTTCTCGTCGGCCATCTTCTTGAAGAACTTCACGTGATCGACGAACTTGGTCTTGTTGACGACAAGCTCGGCGTCCAACCCGTTGTAACCGTTGGCCTTGGTGGCGAGCGGCTGGTTGTGGATGGCCGAGAACTGCTCCATCAGCGGCCAGGTGTCGAAATTGAAGGCGAGCGGGCATTCGTAGCCGGCGGCCTTCAGCTTACGGGCTGCTTCCTCGACCTGTTCCCAGGTGTCCGGCTTGAAGTCGATGCCGGCCTTCTGGAACGCGTCGACGTTGTAATAGAACATGGCCGTCGAGGAGTTGAACGGGAAGGAATTCAGCTCGCCTTTTGCCGTGGCGTAATAGTTGGCGATGCCGCCGAAATAGTTGTTCCAGTCGATGGTGTAGCCGTTGTCGGCCATCAGCTTCTTGGCGGGCACGAAGGCGCCCGACAGCATCATGTCCAGGGTGCCGGCATCATAGATCTGGGTGATTGCCGGCTGCTTCTTGGCGCGGTAGGCGGCAATCGTGTTCTGCAGGGTCGTGTCGTATCCGTTTTGAGAGGTGCAGACGATCTCGAACTCGGACTGGCTGTCGTTGAACTTCTTGCAGGCATCCTGGACACGTTCGCCAAGGTCACCCGAAAGGCCGTACCAGAATTCGAACTTCGTCTTTTCGGCTGCAGCCGCCGACGCGCCAAACGCGACGCTTGCCATCAGGCCGATGAATACGGACGTAGTGACGGAGACTCTCATTGCAAAACGCTCCTTGCAGATTGGCGGACACCAGGTTCGGTGGCACGAATGAAGCCGGGCGCTTGCTAACAGTTGAATGTGACAGTCCGTGCCAATCTGCATGATGGAAAAATGAAAGTTTGATTACGCTGTCAGGCGGCGGCGCGCTCCCTGGTTGCGGCAGGTCTGTTCTTGCCGGGGAGCCCGAAGAATAGCGGCGCTCGACTGTCCCTTCACGCGGATGCTTGCTGTGGAGCAAGGAAGGGGGCGGGCGTACCGGCTAGCTATGCGTCGGCTCCGGACATTCTCGGAGACAGCGTAGAAGGAGCTTGATTGTGGTGAGGCGACGCAACGGTTGGGGACTGGCGTTCATCGCTGCCTGCCTGTTCGTGCTGCAATCGGTTTCCGGCGCATTTGCCTTCAGCTCGATGCCTGCCTTCTCGCAACTCGACGCTTTCGGCAATGCACTGTGCATCAGCGCGGATCACGCCAGCAACGGCAATCACGACGGCAATCACGACGGCGGCCATGGCAAGGCTGCCGATTGCTGCCTTCTTGGATGTTGCGTGTCCTCGCAGGTCCTGGCCGCTGCTCCGCAGCCTGGCGACGGTCTTAACCACCAAGTCGCCTCAGCGGTGCACACGTTTTGGTCCGCGGCAGAGCCGTTGCCGACGGGCGAACATCGCCTCGGCTATCCTCGCGCGCCCCCTCGGCTGCTCGCCTGATCGGTTGCGTTCGCTCCAGCCTATGTCGGGGGAGGGATATCCTCCCATGGCGTCCGCCGGCCCCATCGCGACGATCTACGACGCCTCCCGACGTCCCTTTCGTGTGCTCCAAGCCTGACTGCAGGCCGCTCTTGAGCCAACGGGGACCCGTGCACTGACCGTCTTGTGCGATCGCTGCCCGCCACCGACCAAGAATGTCGGCAACGTTTTCCGGATCACTGCATCCAATCCCTGACAGCCGCGGGGGATTTCCCGCGACCCAACACAAGCCCAATAACCTCAAAGGAATAGCCATATGTTGTCGAAACTCATCACCACCGCTGCCTTCATCGCGATAAGCACCACGGCAGCTTTTGCCCACTCCACGCTCGAAACAACGGAGGCGCATGTCGGCGCGTCCTACAAGGCCGTCATCCGCGTCCCGCATGGATGCGAGGGCAAGCCGACCATCGCTCTGCGCGTTCAGATCCCGGAAGGCATGATCGCCGCAAAGCCGATGCCGAAGCCGGGCTGGACGCTGGAGAAGGTCAAGGGAGCCTACGAGAAGTCCTATGACTACTTCGGCACGCCGATGAAGGAGGGCGTGAAGGAGGTCGTCTGGAAGGGCGGCAGCCTGGCCGACGACGAATATGAGGAGTTTGTCTTCCGCGCGTTTCTGACCGACGGCCTGCCAGTCGGCAAGACACTCTACGTGCCGCTGGTGCAGGAGTGCCCTGATGGCGCGACCGAGCGTTGGATCGAGGTCCCGGCAGAAGGCAAGTCGAGTGACGATCTCGAAAATCCGGCGCCCGGCATCAAGCTGCTTGAAAAGAAAAGCGGGCACTGAGCAGCGCAACGTGGGGGCGAGGGCCAAGTGACCGGAGATCACGCATGATGCAGGTATCATCGAGCTTCACTCGTCTTGCGAGGCTGATGGTGATCGCGCTCTGCGGGATCCTCATGCAGGCCGCCGCGGCTTTCGCCCACGCATCGCTCAATACAAGTGAACCGCAGGATGGCGCGGTCGTCGGCACCGCGCCATCGGTCTACGTGCTGACCTTCAGCGAGCCGGTTTCGCCGTTGTCCTTAAAGCTCGTCAGACCGGATGGAACAGCGATCCCGCTCGAGCGGTTCGACCTGAAGGATCGAGTGGTCGTGATCGCGGCGCCATCCGATCTTGGGCACGGCACACATGTGCTCAGCTGGCGCGTGACCTCTGCCGACGGGCATCCGATCGGTGGATCGGTCGTCTTTTCGGTTGGCGCGGCCAGCACCGCTCCGTTCATGAACGAAGACGAGATCGACTGGGCCGTGCGCGCCGGTCTCCTCCTATCGAAGCTCGCGCTTTACGTGGGGCTGTTCATCGGCGTCGGCGGTGTGTTTTCGCGCCACAGGCTGCTCTTTGGCTCGCGATCAGGGTGCAAAGTCGTCGCAGCAGCGCTCGGTATAGGGCTTATCGGCGCACTTGCCGCTGTGGGTTTTCAGGGGCTCGATGCACTGGGCGTTTCCGTGACGCAAATTGTCGAGCCGGTCGTTTGGTCCACGGCGATGGCAACGAGCTTCGGCGGGACGGCCATTGCCGCCTTCGCTGCCTTTTGTGTGGCCGCCATCGCCTCCCGGGCGAAGGGTCGGTCTGCTCGACTGTCATCTCTCGCCGCGCTGATCGCGTCATCCGTCGCCTTGTCGCTGAGCGGCCATGCATCGACAGCCGAGCCGCAATGGCTGATGCGCCCGGCAGTCTTCCTGCACGTCGCAACGATCAGTCTCTGGGTTGGAGCGCTGGCTCCCCTGGGCCTCGCGTTGCGGCGCAAGGACCCGATGGCCCTTCAGGCGCTCGGCCGGTTCTCGGCGTCCATCCCTTACGTGCTCGTTGTTCTTATCGTGGCGGGTTTCATCTTGGCCATCGTGCAGGTGGAGAAGCCACAAGCGCTGCTGGAAACCGCCTATGGCCAGGTGCTCATGGTCAAGATGGCGTTGCTGGTCGGACTGTTTCTGTTGGCGCTTGCAAATCGCTGGCGCCTGACGGAACCGGTAATGGCTGGCGATCGGGCTTCGGCGAAGCGGCTGGTCCGCTCGATCGCCGCGGAAACACTGATCGTCGTCCTCATCATCGGCGCCGTTTCTTGCTGGCGCTTCACGCCGCCGTCGCGCGCGCTCTTAGCTCTGGCGGCTCAGCCTGCAAGCGTTCACATCCACACGGACAAGGCGATGGCCCTCGTTGAGGTCTTGCCCGGACGGGTGGGCGAGGTCGACGTATCGATCAACCTCGCCACGGGCGAAGTCGAACCGCTTGCCGCCAAGGAGGTGACGCTCGTCCTATCCAAGCCTGATTCCGGCATCGAGCCGTTCAAACGTGCGGCAGCGCGGAGCGGCGACGCAGATTGGCGGATCGAGCGCGTGAACATACCGCTGGCGGGCACCTGGCAGGTACGTGCCGATGTTCTGATCAATGACTTCGAGAAGGTAACGCTGAGCGATCAAATCATCATTGGGCCGTGAGCGCGGAGGCCGCCGCACAATCTCGCGCGCACGCCAGCGGATCGCCCTGTGGGCGTTCGATCGCTACTGCCCTGGAGGTGTTCCGTCTAGCCCCGGCTGGTTATCCAATAGTCCGTTTAGGTTCATTGCCTTCGGATGAAGCCTCTGTCAGCCTTTTCCGATTGCGGTTGCGCCGACGTCGCAGTCCCCGCTGCAGCGGCCAATCGCAAGCACCTGACTCTGGGCCTCTGCTTGGTTGGTGGAGGCTCTTTTTTTGGACGCGGGCGTGGGCGGTAGCCGACCGGAGGCGGTCCGCTCGACATAAATCGCAGATCACGTCCCACGTTAATAATTTAGAAACATCGAATGTTCATTCTGCTCCGCCATGCGCGGTTTCCTGCTGATGGCGATTTACGCGGGCGGATTGTGGGTGGTCGACACGACGATGTGTGAAGGCCGCTACACCCAGGAGTTTGGGCATGAGGTTCAATCCGCGACCAGACAGGCCCGGTATTGGCTGAACGTCCAATTGAATTTCCTGGCCGCCCGCTTCTAACTGACCATTGCTACGCGGTGCCGGAGAAGCGGGAAGTCGAGGATTTCTGCCTCCCAAGGGAATGGTTGGCTACTCAAGCGACAATCGAAGGCACTGAGATCGTAAGGCGCAAAGCAACGAGAAACCCGCCGGGAGGGGCGGAGTTCAGGCGGAAGTCGTTTCACGGAAGCCGCTGTCGAGAGCATTGTGCGCTGCCTGCATGACGTCGATGTCGTGAATGTGGCTTATGGTTGCCATCTCCATCATCAGATCGCCGATTACCAGATCAATACGTCTCGGCGCGTCGCTTTCCTTTTTCGCGATGGCGGTCTCAAGCTGCTCGTGCGATCCCCCCAAGGCAACATAGAGTTCCAGCGCAGTCGTCAGAACGTTCGTGCGACGCACGGAGATATCGCTGGTCGAAGCATCGCCTAAGGAGGCAACCATCAATCGAACAGCTCTGTTTTGAAACTCACTCATTCTGCAACCTGTTCAAATGCCATTTGGTGCGGAGCATATCGCCGATTGCTGAACCCTATCTTAAGCGCAAAGGTAGTGTAGGTCGTGGCGCTGAGGTTTTACTCAAGCTGGCGAAGTCGAACCTTCATGGGGGCAAGGTCTCGTCATGACCATTCGGCTTGCGACCGTGGTCTCGCCGACTGCCGGCGCAAATGAGAACGTTTAGAGAACTTTCCTGTGTGACTGCACCATCTGCCGGTGTATAAGAGCCGGATGGTCCAGAGAGCAGGCAGTGCAGATCTTCCGCTTCACGGTGGCCGGGTTCCCCGGTGGCTTGGCGAGCGCATGACGAAACTTGGCGCAATCATCACCCAGGCGATCGTCATCGAATATGGTCGCGACGAGTTTCTTCGGCGGCTGGCGCATCCGTTCTGGTTTCAGTCTTTCGGATGCGTCATGGGTATGGACTGGCACTCTTCCGGCTGGAGTTGCCCCCAAAAGACCGGACATGCTCAGATTTGAGATTGCGAGCTGATGAACTCGCGCGGGGACTGATATC
>NZ_JBWKZT010000022.1:0-98751 GCF_059424735.1 Ensifer sp. GW101-20A05
AAATGCTTCCCTATTTCGAAGCCTTGAATCACGGCGGCCGATAAATGCCAAGAAATTTTATGAGTTTACGCTGTAGCTCGGATACCTCGGCTGCGATCTTGGCTCTGAGCTGCGCGGCGAAGTGTTTGCCGTCTATATGGTGGTCCGAAACGGTGTCCATCATGCCGCAACCTTCAAAAGCGATTTCAATCCTAAGCCCGGATCGGCGAGCGCCTCGGGAGCGCAGAAAGCGCCCCTCTCGATCAGCTTCTCGGCGAGACGGATGTCACGGGAGACGGAGGTTCCAGGCCCTATGCCTGCCGCCGCCTGAAGAACGTGGTTTTCGTCCAGCTCGAAACGCAGCCAACCGCCATCGGCCAAGTCGCGGCGCGCGGACCGCCGTGACGGGTCATGCAAGCCGACGGCCTGCAGGCCGAGATCGAAATGATCCGACCAGAACCATGGTAGTGTCTCGAAACTTGCGGCCTCCCCGAGCATCGCTTTGGCGGCGTGGGCGCCTTGGTCGCATGCGTTTCGCCAGGTTTCGAACCGTGTGCGGCCGTAGCGTGGATGGTCGATTACTGCGCAGTCCCCCGCCGCGAAGATCGAAGGATCCGACGTCACGAGCCGGGAATTGACCTCGATCCCATTGGCGCATGCAAGCCCGGCCGAAACAGCAAGACCAACCTCCGGTTCGATGCCGACGGCAGCGACCACGAGATCCGCTTCGATCCGCGCACCGTCAGCGAGCACCACGGACTTGTGTTCTACGCGCTCGATACGGACGTCGAAGTCAAACGTCACACCGGAGCGGCGATGACGGCTCACAATCACGTCGGCGATTTCGGCGGGCACGCCTCGACCAAGCGCCCGTGGTCCGGCCTCCAGAACACGAACCGTCATACCGCGGCGGGTCAATTCCGCCGCCAGTTCCAGACCGATGAGGCCTGCGCCGACGAGGATGGCGCTACCCCCGGCGTCCGCCTTGCCGTAGATCGCCTCGGCGTCGCCAAGGGTGCGCAGCATCAAGGCATGACCTGCGGGATCGCAGGCCAACCGCCGCGGCCTCGCCCCCGTCGCAAGCAGCAGACGGTCGTAGGCCAGGCGTTCTCCCGTCGTCAGGATGACCGCTTTCGTTTCCCGGTCGATCCCCTTCGCGGTTCGCCCGAGCACGACCTCCAATCCGGCAAGGTCGACCGCGATCGGGCGATGAAAAAGGCCCGTTTCGCCGTCGGGCTTGGAGAGGGCCGGCCGGTCGTAGGACGGCATATGCTCGCCACCGACGAGGGTTACGTGCCTCTCGCCCGCGTCTCGCAAGGCTGCAGCAGCGCGCAAGCCGGCTTCGCCCGCGCCGATGATCACATGGTGCGTCATTGCGTTTTCCATCATGAGGAAGCGGCCCGAAGACCGCTTAAGGTCAGGGGCTCAGCCGAGAACGGATCGAAGCGAAACGGGGGCACCCATTTTTACAGACAACGTGGCTGCCTCCGCCATTGCCAAGGCGGCGACGCCATCTTCCAACGTCACAGGCAGCGGTTTGGAGCCGCCCACCGCTTCGACGAATGCTGCCCATTCCGCCGCATAGGCGGGCATATAGCGCTCGAGGAAGAAATAGGTCGGCTTTGCGCCGGTCACGCCCTCGGTTGTCGACTTCACGACGGTGTTTTCGAGCATGTTCTGGGCCTGCAGTAGCCCCTTGGAGCCAAGCAACTCAAGGCGCTGGTCGTAACCGTAAATGGCGCGGCGGCTGTTCTTGATGACAGCGATGCGGCCATCGGCGTAGGTGAGCGTCACCACAGCCGTGTCGACATCGCCTGCCGAACCGATATCTGAATCGACGATGGACGAACCGACCGCGGTAACAGTGACCGGTGGTGTACCCATGATGAAATTCGCCATGTCGAAATCGTGGATCATCATGTCCCGGAAGAGACCGCCGGAGACCTTGATATAGGCGACAGGCGGTGGCGCGGGGTCGAAGGAGGTGATCGACAGAAGTTCCGCCTTGCCGATTTCGCCTGCATCAGTTGCCCTTTTGAGCGCCGAAAAACTAGGATCGAACCGGCGATTGAAACCGATCATGACGGGCCGACCGGTGGACGAAACCGCCTTCTGGCAGGCCTGCGCCCGCGCGAGGCTGAGATCAACCGGCTTTTCGCAAAGGACGGCCTTTCCAGCGGCCGTTGCCTTTTCAATGAGATCGGAATGGGTGTCAGTCGACGTGGCGATCAGCACGGCATCGATCGACGGATCACCCAGAATAGCCGCCGTGTCGCGCGCCTCAGCGCCGTATTGGGTGGCGATCTTTTCGGCAGCGGCCATGTTGATGTCGGATACGGCAACAAGTCTGCTGCCGGAATGGCTGGAGATCGCCGTTGCGTGTACGCAGGCGATGCGACCCGCGCCGAGAAGGCCAACTTTAAGCATTTGATTTTCCTTTACTGATCAAAGACCGAGTTCGGTCTTGAATGCGGTCAATTCGGTGTCGGTGATTGCGACGTTGTGCTGGGGCTGGGGATAGACGCCCTTGTTGACGTCATCGATGAACTCGCGGAACGCAGCGACGCGCTCCTTCTGCAACCGCTCGAATTCGGCCGAGAAATTGCGATAGGTCTTGGCGTGGCGCGGCCTATGGCCATTGGTATGGCCAAGCACATCCTCGGCGAAGAGATATTGGGCATCGGCTCCCGGACCGGCGCCCATGCCGAGCATGATCATCGAGGTGTTTTTCGAGACCAGCTCACCGACCCTGTCCGGCACGACCTCCAGCTCCGCGCCGAAGCAACCGATGGCTTCGAGTTGCTTGACGTGACGGAAGACCTTGACCGCCTCGGCCGCCGACTTGCCGACCGCACGGAAGCCAGTCCACGTGATGTAGGATGGGATGAGCCCGACGTGGGCCACGACCGGCACATGGTTGTCGCAGAGCACCTTCTGAATTTCGAGCGAGGCGGCGCAGTAGAAGCAGTCGCCGCCCATGGCAGAAAAGTGAAAGGCGGCACGCAGATAGTCGTCAGCCGTTGCAAGCGGGCGGCCCTCGAACTTGCCCCAGCCGCCGTAGGGCAGACCAACCTGCACGAAGCATCGGCCCGCCGCCTCGCGCATTTCGGGCGAAAAGAAGCGCCCTTCGATCGAGAGCATGTGGATCCCGGCGGCATCGGCCGCCGCCGCTTCCTCGAGCGTCGTGACGTAAAGCATGGAGATCTTTTCGCCGCGCGCCTTCATGGCGCGGATGTCGGCTACAGTCGGACGGGTATTCTTGTGGACCATCGAAGTTACACCGTGAACGCGTTGCGGAAGGATTCAAGCGCGAGTTCCGGATCGCCGGAGGCAAAAGCCTCCATGCCAACCGGTCCGGCGTAACCCATGGCTTTTAGAGCCGTGGCGATGCCCTTCCAGTTGACCTCACCGGTTCCGGGCTCAAAGCGGCCAGGCACATCGGCCACCTGGATTTCGCCGATAAAGGGCAGGCACTTGCGGCAGAGTTCGATCAGGTTCCCCTCGCCGATCTGGGCATGGTAGAGGTCGAGATTGAGACGCAGACGCGGGTGATTGACGCTCGCGACCAATGCCAAAGTGTCCTCGGCCCGACCGAAGGGTACGCCCGGATGGTCGACGGGAAGGTTGAGGTTCTCGAGCGTGAAGGTGACGCTCTCTTCCTCTGCCATGTCGACGACACGGCAAAGCGTGTCGCGCGCCTTCAGCCACATCGCCCCTGTTACCACCTCGATGGGCTGGACTGGGAGCCCAGCCTCGCCAAGGCCGGTCCCGTGCAGATTGAGACGCTGCACACCAAGCCTCTTTCCGATCCGGGCCGTCTCTCGTGCGGTTTCAAGGAGTTCGGCCGCTCCGTCGTCATCGGTGAGCCTCCCGCGGAGATAGCCGTTCATGATGGTGAACGTGGCGCCGGTGGCCTCCAGTTTCGCCAGATCGTGGTCCGGCCAGTTCCATAGGCCGACGCCAAAACCCATTTCCTTGAGACGCGAGGCCCTCCATTCGATGGAGCGATCCCGCCAGATCATTTCCGCGCAAGCGGCCAATGCAAACTGTGTCATATCGTCAGATCTCTACGAATACGTCGCCGTTCTCGACCTTTACCGGCCAAGACTTGAGGTTGATGCAGGCAGGCGCGCGCGTCGCCTCGCCGGTCTTGTAGTCAAAATGCGCGTTATGCTTCGGGCATTCGATGATGCCGTCCATGACGAGGCCATCGGCAAGGTGCACCCGTTCATGCGTGCAGATCCCGTCGATGCAGAAGAACTCGTCTTCCGGGCTGCGGATCACCAGAAATGAGCGTCCGCCGTGATCGAAACGGAGCAAATCCTCAAGCTCGACATCGTCGGTTGCGCAGGCGCGGGTCCAAGTCCCCATGTCTTCATCCTTTGGCATTTCATTTTGTGCGTTTCGGTTCTTCGGAGTGCGGCCGGCTAGACCGCCGCACCGGCAATCTGGGGCGCGTGCCCGTCATGGGCGGTCATGTAGCCGTCGATCTGGGCTTCGAGTTCCGCCATGGTCTCGCCTCCCGCCATCAGGTCGGTGATTTCCTCGCGCGTCTTCTCGCCCTTGCGGAAATCGGCGGCGATCGCGCCGCGGATCAGCACCGCGAAGTGGTCACCCACGGCCATCGCGTGCATGACCTGATGGGTGATGAAGACGACGGCGAGGCCCCGGCGTTTTGCCTCGTTGACGATCCTGAGCACATGGGTAGCCTGTTTCACCCCCAGGGCGGCGGTCGGCTCGTCGAGGATCAGGACCTTCGCGCCGAAATGGACGGCACGGGCAATGGCGAGCGATTGCCGCTCCCCGCCTGAAAGGCCACCGACCAGCCGGTCGCCGTCATCGATCCGGGTGATCCCGAAGTCCTGGATGGCATGGATGGCTATCTCGTTTGCCTTCTTCCGGTCGAATACCTTGAATGGCCCCCAGCTTCTGGTCGGCTCCACGCCGACGAAGAAGCTGCGACCGATGCTCATTAGCGGGAACGTGCCGCCGAACTGGTGAACCGTCGCGATGCCGCGGCTGCTGGCGTCGCGCGGGCCGTTGAACTCGACGGCCTTGCCGTCCATCTCCATCGTGCCGGATGTCGGGCGGTAGACGCCTGAAAGCGTCTTGATTAGCGTGGACTTGCCGGCGCCATTGTCGCCGAGCAGGCACAGCACTTCGCCAGGACAGATGTCGAGCGAGATGTCGTTGAGGACATCGATCGGACCGAAGGACTTGCAGATGTTTCTGAGCTTGAGGATGGGCGCGGACATGTCGGACCTCACTTCTTCTTCGGCGAGTAGGAGAGCGCCATGCTGCGGAAGGTGTTGTTCATCAGCACGGCCAGAAGCAGCATCACGCCGATGATGAGGCTCGACCAGTTGCGGTCGAAGGACGTGAAATAGATACCTTGGTTGACGACGGCGAAGGTGATCGTGCCGAAGAAGATGCCGATGATGGAGCCGAAGCCACCGGTGAGCAGCACGCCGCCGACGACCACCGAAATGATCGAGTTGAAGATGAAGGACATGCCGGCCGAGACCTGAGCGGAATTGAAGAGTATCGCCTGGCACATGCCGACAAAGGCGGCGCTGGTGGACGACAACACGAAGAGTGCAATCGTCAGACGAGCCGTCGGGATGCCGGCATTGCGCGCGCTGATCTTGTCGCCGCCCATGGCGAAGATCCAGTTGCCCCAGGGCGAGTAGTGAACCACGTAGACATAGAGCGCCGTCAGTGCCAGCCACCAAAAGATGATCACCTGGAAGGTGTTGGCGACGAACTGGCCGAAGAGGAACTTCGCGAGCGCGGGCGCCTTGAGGGCGACACTGGTGGTTCCTGTGAGGAGAACCGACAGTCCAAGAACGAGGCCTGCAACCGCAAAGAGGGTTCCGAGCGTGACGATCAGCGACGGCACATTGGTGCGGACCACGAGGATCCCGTTCACCAGACCGACAAAGACGCCGAGAGCGAGCGAGGCAGCTATTCCGAGCCAGATCGGCAGCTCGTAGTAGCCTGAGATGATTGCGACCGTCATGGAGCCGGCTGGGATCATCGAGCCGATGGAAATGTCCAGTTCACCGGCGATCATCAGAAGACCGATCGGGAAGGCGACGATGCCAAGATTGGCCGCGACGTTCAGCCAGCTTGCGGCACCCGCCGGCTTCAGGAAATCGATGCTTCCAAAGACGAGGAAGAAGGCGAAGACGCCGAACAGGCCGAGAAAGGCGCCGGCTTCCGGTCTGCGGAAAAGTCCGCCGACGGAAAAGCCGGAGACGTTAGAAGATGTTGACGTTTGCCCCATGGCGAGTGGTTGGCTTGCGGTTTTCGAGTTCATGATGGTTTCCCCTTCCCGGCTTTGCCGTGTTGTAACGGGGCCGCTCCCTGGAGGAGGTGCAGGGAGCGGCCGGCGAGCGCTCGGGTTAGCGTGCGCCCTTGGAGACGCCGGAGAGCGTCGACTCGATGTTCGATGCATCGACGATCCCGGGACCGGTCAGAACGGGCTTGACCGGAAGATCCGTGCCGAAGTCGATGTGAGACGCGAGCAGCGAGACTGAAAGCAGTGACTGAAGATACGGCTGCTGGTCGACGGCAAAGAGTTGTGCGTTATTTTTGATGCGGTCGAGGCCGGCCTCGTTGAAGTCGAAGGAGCCAAGCTTGACGCTCTCGACCTTGCCGGCCTGCTGGATGCCGCTCGCCGCCGCGTCCGCGTCACCGGCACCAATGGTGATGACGCCGTCGATCGTGCCGTCCTGCGTCAGCGTCGCCTTGATCGCTTCGGCGATGGCGGTGGGATCGCCAAAACTCGTTGCTGGAAGCGGCAACTGCTTGCCGGTTCCGCCGGCCTTGGTGATCCCGTCGATCACGCCCTTGCAGCGGGCTTCCTGGTTGGCGCTGCCCGGAAGCGTGTTGACACAGAGCACATTCTTCTGGCCGCTTTTGCCGAAGTACTCCCCGCCCGCGATACCGGCGAGATACTCGTCCGAACCAACGTAGTTGATCGCGCCGAGTTCCTTCGCCTTGTCGAGCGAACCGGCATTCATGAGGATGATCTTGATGCCGCTGTCGGCGGCAGCTTTGATCGCCTCGTCCTCGGCTTCGGGCACCCAATTGGGCACGACGAGACCGGTGACGCCCTGGCTGATGGCTGTGCGCACCAAGCCTGCCGCATCCGGTCCGAGGTTGTCGTAGGTCTGGAGCTGCAGATAGGTGACCTTGCCGCCGTTGGTTTCGACCACGAAGCGGGCATCGTCGACCCCCTTCTTGATTTTGCTCCAGAAAGCATCATCGGTCTTTCCGCCGACAACGGCGATGTCGGCGGCGAGCGCAACGCTTGCGGTGAGACAGATCGCAACCGAAGCCGCGAAGGCCTTCGTCATGGTGGTCAGCATTGTCATCGGGTTTTCCTCCCCCGTTTGCGCCGGTTGGCGGGTTAAAATGCTAGAAATCCGGGTCCCTGCGACCCTTCGGCCTTGGGGGGCCGCCTCCTCGCGGAGCCCCCAGGCCTTGGTGAACTCATGAGTTCGCACGCGCCGTCTTGGCGTTCATGCGCTCTTTCTTCTTGGCGAAGCGCGCCTGCATCTGGACGTCGCCATCCTTGGTGCCGTCGTGCCAGGTGCCGCACCACTTATCGAGCGGGATGAGACCGTCCCCGCCATAGTTCACCTCGAAGTACTTGTGGTGCAGGTAGTGAGCGTAGGCATGGGTATCGAGCGGGGTCTCTTCCGTAACCTCGAGCTTGTCGAAACCGATGTGCCCGTTGACCGCTCCGAAGCCGGCGATATGAAGCTGGAACATCGCCACGATCGGATTGGAGGGGATCACTAGGTGCCAGAAGGCCACGGCATGGTAGAGGAAGCCCTCGACCGGATGCATGGAGAGCGAGGACCACGGCGAAGGGTTCACCGAATTGTGGTGGACGGAGTGGATCCAGCGATAGAGCGGGCCCCAGTGGATCAGCCGGTGGATAATGAAGAAATGCACCTCGTGGATCATGGGGGCTGCCGCAACGAGAAACGCGAGGTAGTACGGATTTTCTGACCAGCTCAGCCACGGCACCCAGCCGTTGGCAAAGACCCAGAGGAACAACACCTCGACCAGCGTCCACAGCGGTATCGAAAAAAAGAACGAGCGCAGGAAGTTGTCGATGTTCTGGCTCTTGAACCAGAAGACGTCCGACGGCTGCTCGCTTGGAAATTTCACATTGTATTTGAAGCGGTTGCCCTGTTTGCGCTTCACGTAGAAAAAGAGCTCGACCGAACCGTAGAAGACGAAGATCGCAGCCGCGTTCACCGCGTAGAGCCACAGCGCCCATTGCCAGTCCAGCGCCTTCATCACCTCGACATCCGGAACGACATAGAACCAGTAGAGGAGCGCCGTTGCCATGTGGAAGGCGTTCCACGGCCAGATATATTCAGGCAACCATCTGAGAACGGACGGAATCTTCGGGGGCCAGGCCCAGAACGGCGCAACCTCGATGCGCCCGTTGGGCGCCCAGTCGCCGCGCTTGTTACGGGTTCCGTAATTAAGATCATCCATCGTCATGCCTCCCGACAAGCGTCTTGCTGCTCGCAAGGAAGAAAAGGCATCGACGTTTACTCCGGGCACAGAGCTGCTCTCTTCGGGCGAAGGCCCAAAGCACAGAATCCCGCGATGTCGATTGCATTTCTCTCCCAGGCGTTTGGGCTTCTGTTTTCCCCACACGCCAATCTCTGAAACGAACAATGGCAACTTGACGGGTGTTAAATCAAGGCGCAATTGTCTCTCATTAGATGATCGTGTCATTCATCTCATTTCCTAGACGAAATGATACATTTTATATCACGGGGGCCAATGAAGAGACCGACGATCCGCGATCTCGCAGAAACGGCGGGCGTGTCGATTGCCACCGCGAACCGGGTTCTATCAGGCGCGGAAAATGTCCGGACGGCTACGCGGGAAAAGGTTCAGGCGGCCGCCGAGAGCATCGGCTTTTACGGCTTGGGTGCGATCCAGGCGCGCAATGCCGCCGCGCGCCCGAAGTACCGTTTTGGCGTGATCCTTCTTCAGCCGCATCGTCCCTTTTACCAACTCGTGGCACGCGCCTTGTCGCAAGCCGCAGCTGCAGTCGAGGCGGTCGAGGTCGAATTGAGGATCGAGCATCTCGAAGACCTGGCGCCGCAGAACACCGCGGAGCGTGCCTTGACACTCGCCAGCGAATGCGACGCGCTCTGCATCACCACCGCGGTGCATCCTGTCGTCACTCAAGCGCTTGAAGAAATCCAGGGCCGAGGGATACCGGTCTTTGCATTGATCTCGCAGCTCGCGGCAACTGGTCAGATCCATTACATCGGGCTCGACAACTGGAAAGTCGGCCGCACTGCGGCCTGGACCTTCGACCACATCTGCAAGAGGCCCGGCAAGATTGGCCTGCTGATGGGCAATCCGCGCTACCGGAATCAGGAGATGAACGAAACCGGCTTCCGCTCGTATTTTAGGGAACACGCTCCCCAATTCCTGCTGCTTGAGCCGCTGTCGACCTTCGAATCCTCCGCGGTTGCGCAGGAAATGACTGAACGATTGTTGGACCAGCATCCCGATCTTGCCGGCCTCTACGTGGCGGGCGGCGGCATCAGCGGAGTGCTTGCCGCCCTTCGTACGACCGGACGGGCCGGCACTCTGGTTGTCGTCGGCTACGAACTCATGGACAACGTCAAGAGCGCCCTACTCGATGGTGCTCTGACGCTGTCGATTGCCCACCCCCTGGAACGTCTCGCCAACGAGGCGATCAAACGCATGATCGCTGCCGTCGCGTCGGAGGGCGCGAAAGCGAGCTACACGAAAATTGTCCCTTTCGAGATGTACACGCGCGAGAACCTCTGAAAACGCACCATGCAAGCAATTGTCCTAGCGCGGTTCCTCACGACGCATTATCTGCCGTACTGAGATTAGAGCGTGCACTTCAGGACGCTGCCCAGATTTCGATGCGGACAAAGTGACTGAGAGCCTCGGAGGCCAACCACGAATCTGTCGCCTTGAGGGGAATCGACCCGGTGATCCATGCACTCCGAAAAGGAAGGCTATCTTTCACCCACCTTGAACCGGGCAGAGACGCAACGGATGTGCGATGCCCCGACACCGCAGCAGCCACCGATGATCGTCGCGCCGCTCTCTGCCCATTCACAGGCGAAGCTGGAGTAGCCGTCGACAGACAAGTCGTTGCGAACCGCATGAAGTGTCTCGTTTGCTGCGCCTTGCTCCTCAGTGGCGAGCGCATTGGCATAAACACCGATCTCGATGGTGCACCGTTCCTGCGCAAAAACGGAGGCCGCCTCTTCGACGGCGCGCCGCATGACTTCAGGGCGGCTGCAATTGAAGAGCAGTGCTGCCGCACCAGATCCGGCGATCCAGCGCGCGGCCTCCTCCACGCTTTCGCCGGAGCGTAGCGCTGCCGGCCTGCGCTCGGCACCCGGTTCGTCATCGAGCGTGAATGATATCCAGAGCGGTCTGCTGGTGCCGGCCACCGCGATCCGCACCGCTTCGGCTTCAGCCACCAAGCTGAGGGTTTCTCCGAGCCAGACATCCACCGACGGCGAGAGTTCCTCAACCAGCGCGCCGAGGTAGTCGTGCACGCGGTCCGGCATGAAGCGCTGCGGCTCGTAGGAGCCAAAAATCGGCGGCAACGATCCGGCGACGAGCACCGTTCGGTCCACACTCACGTCGGCCGCCTCACGCGCCAGACGTCCGGCAAGGGACATCAGCCTGCGGCCCTCTAGGCGGAACCGCTCCTCGCCAATGTGGAACGGTACCAGCGCGTAACTGTTGGTGGTGATGATGTCGGCGCCTGCGGCAATGAACTCCTCATGCACGCGCCGAACGATCGCCGGGCTCTCAATCAGCGCGAGTGCAGACCACTCCGGTTGCCTGAGGTGCGCACCGAGGCGGACAAGCTCGCGGCTCATGCCGCCGTCGAGGATTCTTACGGATTTCATGGATTTCCTTCCCATCCCGGTCAGCGCTTGATCATCGAGGACAATGCGAATGCCGTCAGCGTGTCCCGAACACCGGGCAGGACGGACACTTCCTGCCAGATTTCACGGATGCGGTCCGTCGCACTCGCCTCGACCCGAACAACGAGGTCGAACTCGCCGCTGATGACGTCGCAGGAGACGACCTCCGGCAAGCGCTTGAGTGCCTGGATAACCTCACCACCGCGCATGCGGTCATGACGGTAGACAAACATCAGTGCGGTGACCCCCGCGGTGCGCGGCTTTCCCTCGCCTGCGACGATCGTGTACCCCAGGATGAGGCTATCTCGCTCCAGTCGCTCGATCCTTTGGCGCACGGCATTGCGCGAAAGGTTCACCTTCTCGGCCAACTCCGCATGGGGGATCCGGGCGTTGCGGGTCAACTCGGCGAGAATGCGCTCGTCCGCCCGATCGAGGATGCGCTTCATGACCGCATCTCCTCGACAACGACCTTCGCAGACCGGAAGGCGCATTGCGCGGCGTCTTCGAGTTCGGCAAACCTGCCACACTGCGCAAACGAGATCGCCGCGGCCGCCATGGTGAAGCCCGGCAAGGCCTGTTGCTCTAGCTCGCTGAGGCTACGAACTTCTGTATAGCCGGTCAGTAGCGCGCCGGCGAGCGTCCTGTCGAGCGCACCGTTTGCCTTCGCGGTCCAATGCAGCAGCACCTGGGCGAGTTCGGTGATCAGAACGTCGTCGCGCCGCAGTCGAAAATTGATGACACCACTCACCTCTCCGTCGAGAAAGAACACGTTGTCGCGATTGATAGCGCCGTGAACAGCTCCACTTGGCAACTCGTCCGACACTGCCTCCACTGCGCGCCTCAGCGTCTGGTGTATCCGCGCGACGCAGATACCCAGTGCGTGGCACTTGCCGGTGGTGATCTCACTTGCCCGCGCCCCGGGCACAAAACCAACAACCGCGACGAGCTTGCCCGACACGGTGATCGTTGCCGCACCCGCATCCGTGCGGAAGGTCGCGGGACAGGGAACGCCAGCGGCAGCAAGCGTCTCCATCGTACGGAACGCGCGCTCAAGATCAAACGGGTCGGCGAAGCTCTCGAACAGGGTAATGATGAACTCACCGCGCTCGGAACGGAAAAGGAAGGTGGTCTCCGCATCGCCATCGGCAATGCCGATCACCGAGGTCAGGCGCCCAAGGCGATAGGCCATCGCGATCTGATTGCATTCGGCCTCCGATAGATCTGTAAAAACAGCCATTGTCCGTCCCTTCAGCTTTTGACGACACCAGCGCCGAAAATCGCGTCGATCTGGGCAGCACTCAGCCCGCTGTCGCGCTCGACCGCCTCGCGCAGCGGGATGCCTTCTGCGAGCGCCCGGTCGGCAAAGGCAGTGGCCTTTGCGTATCCGACGAAGGGATTGAGAGCGGCAGCAAGGACGAGGGACCCGTCGTAAAGCGCCTGACAACGTTTGGCATCCGCCTCTATCCCGTCGATGCACCGGGTACGAAGCGCGTCAAGGCCTCTCACCAAAAGCCGCAGCGACTGCAGGATGTTGAGCACGATGACCGGTTCCATTGCGTTAAGCTGAAGCTGGCCGGCGCTGGCAGCAAGTGTGACCGTCAGGTCGTTGCCGATCACCTGAAAGCCAATCTGGTTTACCATTTCGGGGATCACCGGATTGACCTTGCCCGGCATGATTGAGGAGCCGGCCTGGAGGGCCGGGAGCCGAATCTCACCGAAACCGGCGCGCGGACCGCTCGACAGCAGGCGAAGGTCATTGCAGATCTTGGAGAGCTTCACCGCTGTGCGCTTCAGCGCCCCCGAAAGCGTCACGAACGCGCCCGTGTCGGATGTCGCCTCGACCAGATTTCGCGCTGGCCTCACCGCAATCCCGGACATCATGGAAAGGTGCGCGCAGATCGCCGCCGAGAACCCAGGCGGCGCGTTGACGCCGGTACCAATCGCCGTGCCACCGAGATTGACCTCGCGCATCAATTCAGCCGTGCCCAGAAAATGCGCGACGTCCTCCTCCAGCGTCTCAGCAAAAGCTTCGAACTCCTGGCCGAGGAGCATCGGGACAGCATCCTGAAGCTGCGTCCTGCCCACCTTGACGATGCCTGCGAAGGTGTCGCCCTTCGACCGCAAGGCAGTGACCAAGGCCTGCAACGCCGCGACCAGCACTTCGCCTTCCCGCAACACGGTCAGCCGGATGGCGGTCGGGTAGACGTCGTTGGTCGATTGGCTCAGGTTCACGTGATCGTTCGGATTGACCACCTCGTAGCTGCCGACCGGCCGCCCCAGCGCCTCAAGCGCCAGATTGGCGATGACCTCGTTGACGTTCATGTTGGTCGAGGTCCCCGCCCCACCCTGCATCATGTCGATAGGAAAATGCGGCGCAAGGATTTCCCCGGTGATCAGCCTGTCGCACGCCCGATCGATGGCCTGCGCAATCGCAGGATCGATAAGGCCCAGCTCCCGATTGGTCGCCGCAGCGGCCTTCTTGACCATTGCCAGCGAGCGGATGAACTCGGGGAAATCCTGGAGCCGGATGCCGGAAACGTCGAAGTTCTCCGTTGCTCGGCGCGTATGGATGCCGATCATGGCATCAGCCGGCAGTTCCCGTCGGCCAAGATGATCGGTTTCGATGCGCATTTTTGTCATGGTCAGCCCTGCCTCACTCGGAAATGGCCTGATCAAGGTCATCGATTAGGTCGTCTGTCGCTTCGAGACCGACCGACAGGCGGAACACGCCGTCGCCAGCAAAGCGGCAATAGTCCTCGAGCTGTTCACCGGTAAGCTGGTAGGTGGACTTCATCATTTCATCCGTTTCGAGCAGCACGACGATCGAGCGCTGGTGGCCGAGTGAAAAGGCATAGTGGGCAATCTTGAGGCGCCCGGCGAGTTGCTGGGCCATCCTCCCCGGATCCTTCACTTGAAAGGTCACGATGCCGCCGAACACGTCCATCTGGCGCTTCGCCAGCTCATGTTGCGGATGGGAGGCAAGCCCCGGATAAGTCACGGCCACGACCGAAGGATGGTCTTGGAGGAAGGCCGCGATCTTTGAAGCGGACTCGGAGATCGTCCGAATGCGGGGAAACAGTGTGTCGATGCCGCGCAAAATGAGCCAGGCGTTCATCGCAGGCATCGATGCGCCAAGGTAAACGCCGGCGCGCGAGCGAATTTTCTCCACCAGTTCCTTACGGCCGCAGACAACCCCGCCCAGGGCATCGCCATGGCCGTTGATGAATTTCGTGAGAGAATGGATGACCAGGTCAACCCCCAGCAGTAGCGGCTGCGTGGCGACGGGGGTCGCAAGCGTTGAATCGACCGACATCAGTGCGCCATGCTTTCTGGCGAGTGCGGCAATAGCCCCGAGATCGGTCAGGCGCAGGATCGGATTGCACGGACTTTCGCAATGGACGAGCTTCGTGTTGGGGCGGAAGGCGGCCGCCACATCTTGAGGACGTGCCATGTTCACCGGCGTGACCTCGATGCCGTAATCCGGCAGGATGCGCCGTGCAAGTTCGTTGGCGCCTGCATAGCAGACGTCGCTGAGGATCAAGTGGTCACCCTTTTTCAGGAAACTGAGAAACGTGGCGCCGATGGCTGCCACGCCCGTTGCCGTCGCAACCGCGTCGTCGGCCCCTTCCAAGGCGGCGAGCCGCTTTTCAAGCTGGCGAACCGTCGGGTTGGTCCAGCGCGCGTAAAGAAATGGCAGAGCCGTCAGATCATCGACGCCATCTGCGGAAAAGGCTCCGTTGCCCGGTTCAAGCAGGTTGTTGACAGACATGGAGATATTTGGGGCGATCGCCTTGGTCGACGGATCGATGACAAGCCCGGCGCTCAGCGCCAGCGTGTCGCGGCTGAGATCTGCCCTTGCGCCAGGCGCCCTCATGTTGGGCCCGTGCGTTGGCAGGTCTGAAAGTTTCGAGATAGTCATCGCGTCCTCCTGCGATTTGGGTCCCGGAGGTTTCCAGGAAATGGCCTTACGGGCGGCGCCATCGATCCTTTGAACATCGGATTTGGAGTGCGCTCCGAGCTTCAACGCCGTATCGGCACCTGCATCTCGACGACCCGAAAGGCGCGCGTGATGAGGATGGTGAGGCAGACGTAGAAGAGCGTGACGACGACAAGCGGCTCGTAGACCAGGAGCGTGTCCTGCCTGATCTTGTAGGCGACGGCGTAGAGATCCATCACCGTGACGGTGAAGGCGAGCGGCGTCGCCTTGAGTTGCAGAACTACCTCACCAGTGATTGTTGGGAGCGCGATACGGATCGCCCTCGGCAGCCATATGCGTCGCAACAATGTCCATCGGCCCATGCCAAAGGCCTGTCCGGCTTCCAGCTCGCCCTTCGGGACTGCGAGCAGCGCACCACGCAGCACCTCAGCCTCGTAAGCTGCATAGTTCAGCGTGAAGCTCACCGCCGCGAAGAAGAACCCCTCGCGCACGATCGGCCAAAGGAAGCTCGAGCGCAGCCCCGGGATCATCGGGAGCAGCGACCCGATACCGTAGTAGAGCAGCCACAATTGAATGAGCAGGGGCGTGCCTCGTAAACACGTGCAGTAGCTTTTGGCTACCCAGCGCAGCCAATGCGGACCGCTCACCTGCGCGAGCGCAAGGCCGATCGCCAAGACGAAGCCGAAGCCGACGGAGATCACGAGCAGCAACACGGTCTGTGTGGCGCCGGCTACGATCAGCGGCCAGTAGTTGGAAACCCATGAGAAATCCATAGTCCGTCCCTTCAGGCTGCTTTTGGCTGACCGCGCCGGAAATAGCTTTCCAGACTGCTGAACATGACGTTGGAGACGAGCGTGATTGCCAGGTAGATCAAGGCTGCGGCGAAGAAGAACAGGAAGTAATGTTTGGTGTTGCCTGCGGCCAGGCGCGTGGCAAGCGCCAGCTCCTGATAACCGACCACGGCGACCAGGGCGCTATCTTTGGTGACCGACATCCATAGATTGGCCAGTCCCGGTAGAGCGTTCGGCATCAACGCCGGCAGAACTATCCTGCGGAACCGCAGCCAAGGTCGCATGCCGAAGGCATTGGCAGCTTCGATCTGGCCGGTCGGAACAGCGAGGATCGCGCCGCGCAATACCTCGGTCATATACGCGCCCTGAACGATCCCGAGCACGACAACGGCGGCGAAGAAGCCGTTAATCTCGATCGGCGGCAAAGCGAATGAGGATAGCAGTCTGTTGATGCCGTCGGTTCCGGCGTAGTAGAGGCCAATGATGAGGATCAGTTCCGGAATGGCACGAACGGCCGTCGTATAGAAATCAAGCACGGCGGACACCGGGCGGCTGCCCTTGAGTTTTCCTGCCGCACCCACAAACCCGATCATGATGCCGAGCAGGTACGCGCCAAGCGAAATCAGGATAGTCGAGGCCGCGCCTTGAAGCAGCACCCCGCCCCATCCTGGCGGATAGGGAGAAAGCAGTTCCAGAATGGATAGACTTGTCGGCATAGGAAATGGTTCCTCGGCGTCCGAGTCGCTGCGGCTCGCACACTGTTCTTTTTGAGGGAGTATCGTCCGGAGTGAGCTGAAGGGGCGCCACGTTGACGCCCCTCCGCTTCAATCATTCGCCGTAGGGATCGAAGTCGAAATACTTCTTGGAGATTGCGGCATATGTACCGTTGGCTCGAACGGCGGCGATTGCAGCGTTCAGCTTCGCGAGCAGCTCGGCATCGTCCTTTCGCAAGCCACCACCAATACCCTGCCCAAGGACCTGCGGATCGTCCTTCACGTTGCCCTTGTCCTCGCAGCAATCCTTGCCGAAGTCCGACTGCAGGAAGGTCATCAGCGGAATGGAATCGCCGAAGACGTAGTCCACACGACCGACAGCGAGATCCTGGAACGCCTCGTCGAGCGTGGCATAGGTCTTCTCGGACGCCACGCTCGCATAGTGCTTCTTGTAGTATTCCGTCTGGATCGTGGACACCTGGATGCCGACGGTCTTGCCGGCGATGTCGTCGACGCTGGTGCCGCCCCTGCCGTCCTGCGCGCCGATCAATTTGCTCGGTGTATTATAATACTTGTTGGTGAAGGCGATCGTCTTGCTGCGTTCATCGGTAATCGACATGGACGACCAGATGACGTCGAACTTTCGCGACTGAAGACCGGGGATCAGTCCGTCCCACGACATGTCCACGACCGAGCACGTTTCCTTCATTTCGGCGCAGACGGCATCCATCAGTTCGATTTCCCAGCCCACCCATTTGCCGGTCGCGTCCTTTGTAAAGAACGGCGGGTAAGCTTCGTTCATGATGCCAAATCGCACGTCGGCGGCTGCGCTGCCGGCAGAGGCGATAAGGATCGTGCCGGCGACAAGGAAGGATGCGGTCTTCATGTAGGTTCCCTTTCTCTCTTATGATTGGCGGTCGCGCACGTTCAGTGGCGGGACGAGCTTGTGAACTCGCGGCATCGGGCGCTGGCCGGAGCGCCGAAAATCTGTTCCGGTCGGCCCTCTTCCTCGACGCGGCCCTGGTGCAGAAACATCACGTGGCTGGAGACGTCTCGGGCAAACTTCATCTCGTGGGTTACGAGCAGCATCGTCCGGCCTTCTTCGGCGAGGTCGCGAATGACCTTCAGCACTTCGCCGACGAGTTCCGGATCGAGTGCGGATGTCGGCTCGTCAAACAGCATCACCGACGGATCGACACACAGCGCCCTTGCAATCGAGGCGCGTTGCTGCTGGCCACCCGACATGAAAGCCGGATAGACATTGCGCTTCTCGTAGAGGCCGACCTTCTGCAGGAGTGCTTCAGCCTTCTCGACTGCCTCCTTGCGCCCCATGCCGAGGACATGAACGGGCGCTTCGATGACATTTTCCAGCACTGTCATGTGCGCCCAGAGATTGAAGCTCTGGAAAACCATGCCGAGGCCGGTGCGTAGACGCTCCACCTGACGCCGGTTGGCGGGATGGGCGCGACCGTCCGATCCCGTCTTCATGAGAACCTCTTCGCCGTTGATAACGAAGCGGCCCCGATCGGGGATCTCAAGAAAGTTTATGCAGCGCAGGAACGTGCTCTTGCCGGATCCAGACGAGCCGATCAGGGAAATAACATCGCCCTTCCTTGCAGCAAGCGAGATGCCCTTGAGCACCTCGTGCGTGCCATAGCTCTTGTATACGTCGTCGACGCGCAGCGCGCAGGAGATGTCCGTTTTCATGCGTTCCCCCACTTTTCGTGGCTTGTTGCGGTGCAGTTTAGCGATCGCGTGCGCGGCTTTGCCGCGCAGTTATCTGTATATGAAGCGCATTTCCGCAGATTTTGGCGATGGCTAGCGTTTTCTCCGCATCAATTCCGATTGATGCAGATCACCTTCGGCTGAGTCATGTCTTCGTATGCGAAGCGCACGCCTTCGCGCCCCATGCTGCCATGCTTGAAGCCGCCAAACGGCATGGCGTCGAAGCGATAGTCCGAGGAATCGTTGATCATGACGCCGCCGGCCTCGATGCCGGCGGCGGCCTCTAGTGCATCTGCCAGGCTGCTGGTAAAGATGCCGGCGTGCAGGCTATAGTCTGGTTCATTCGCCATGCTGATTGCCTCCGCCAGCGTATCAAAGCGCTCGAGTATCACCACCGGTGCGAATGCCTCTTCCCGCCAAAGGGGGGTGTCGTGCGCCACGGCTTCAAGCACCGTCGGATGGTAAAGCGCACCCTCGCGCCGGTGGCCGCACAGGAGCGTCGCGCCAGCATCGAGCGCATGCTGGACCGCCGCTTCCGCCCGTTCGGCCGCAGCCGCCGAAATCATTGGGCCGACATCCGTCTCCTCACGGTCCGGGTCCCCGCAGCGAAGCCCGGCCACACCCACTACGAAGGCCTCGCGGAAACGATCATAACAGGCGGTCTGTACGAGGATGCGTTGCGTGCCGATACAGTTCTGGCCGGCCGCCCAGAAAGCGCCCGAGATGCAGCCCTCCACCGCCTTGTCGAGCGTGCTGTCTGCCATGACGATGACCGGAGCGTTGCCACCGAGATCCATTGCGAGCTTCTTCAGTCCGGCGGAGCGAGTGATCGCCTCGCCGGTCGCAAAACCGCCGGTAAAGGAAACCATCCGCACCTCCCTTGCCGACACGATGGCGCGCCCGAGATCCGCACCGCCAATGGCAACAGTGACGATCCCGGCCGGCAAGCCTGCTTCAGCCAGCGCATCGACCAGCTTGAGCGCCGAAAACGGTGTCAGCTCCGAGGGCTTCAACACGACGGCATTGCCACCGGCGATAGCCGGACCAAGCTTGTGGGCGACCAAGTTCAGCGGATCATTGTAGGGCGTGATGGCTGCGATGACACCGAGCGGTTCGCGCGTGAACCATCCCTGGCGCGCCTCAGAACCGGCATAGGCGTCGAAAGGAACGATCTCGCCGGCGTTTCGCCTCGCCTCTTCTGCAGAGAGCTTCAACGTGTTCACGCAGCGCAACGTCTCCTTGCGCGCCTGAACGATGGTTTTGCCGGCTTCGCAAACGATGGTGCGTGCGAAATCCTCACGCCGCCCCTCAATGAGCCGTGCCGCCTTTTCCAGAATGGCGGCGCGGTGGTGCCGGGGCAGCGCCCGCGCTTGCGCGGCCCCGCGTCTCGCGCGGGCCAGGAGCGAACCGACATCGTCCGGGCTGCTGGCCACAACGGTTCCGACAATCGCGCCGTCAAAAGGATTGAGAACGGTGATCTCCTCCGCACTCGATGCGATCTGAAGCTTCGGGCTGACCATCAAGCGGCCTCCTTCGCCAGGCTGCCGCGTGACCCGCGGTGGATGGCAATGATGTCGGAGAGGAGGGCATAGGCGGTTTCGACGCGGCCAGCGCCCGGTCCGGTAACCGTCACGGCGCCGAGGAGGTCCGTAGTGAAGGAAACGGCGTTGGTGGCGCCGTTCACCGCGCAGAGCGGATGGTCGAGGTCCAGTCGGCGCGGTGCCACGGACGCTTCGATTTCCCCATCCTTTCGGCGAGCCGCCGAGCCGATCAGTTTCCAGCGGCATCCGTCCTTGGCTGCAGCCTGGATGTCGGCCGCGGTGAGCGACGAAATCCCCCGGCACGAGACGTCGGAAGGCTTGAGCGCGGCGCCCAGCAGTTCATTTGCCAAGATGACCACCTTTAGTCGGACGTCGTATCCTTCGACATCTGCGGTCGGGTCTGCCTCGGCGTATCCGAGCGCCTGCGCCTCTTGCACTGCCTGCGCGAAGCCGAGCCCGGCCTCCATGCGACCGAGGACGAAGTTCGACGTACCGTTTAGAACGCCTTGAAAAGCGCTCAGTCCGGCGCCGGAAAGCGTATTCTTGGCTAGGCGGATGACGGGCGTGCCGCTCATCACCGCCCCTTCGTATTCAAAGTGAACGTTGTTGCGGCGGGCAAGGGCCACAAGCTCGTGAGCGGCGAGCGCCACCGGGCCTTTATTAGTGGTCACGACATGTTTGCCGCTCTCGAGCGCCCAGCGGCAGTGGGAAACGGCCGGTTCGCCATTTTGAGGATTGGTGAAGGTGGCTTCAGCGACGATTCCGGCGGGGGCCTGCCGGATGACCTTTTCATTGTCAGCCTCGGCCGATCCGCCGGAAAGGCGGGCAAAGCCCCCCTTTTCGAATTTTGTTTCGACGAGCATGCGCGGATCGATGCCGTTTTGCGAAATGACCGAACCGAGGTTGAGGTCTGTAACCGCAAGGATGTTCAGTCGAAAACCGAGCTCCGACTGCCAGAGGTCGTTTCGCTCGGCCACAAGCTGGGCAAGGGCGCGATTGACCCCGCCGAATCCAATAAGAGCTATGTTGTACTGTACCATGTCGGTTCCTCATCATGGGCGATGGGGGAGAGCATGACGACCGGGACCGGCAGAAGGAAGATTGCGAAACGGCCAAACAATAGGCCGCAATGCAACGCAGCAGTGACAAATGCGCAGAATCCACGCAAACCGAGCGGCAAGGAGAAGGCCTCAAAGCCGGCAGAAATCGGCACCTTCGTCGCACGCCCCCGTGCATAATGTCCGCCAGGCACTTGAGCAGAGATGACACCATGGATTTGATCGACGACTTTGACCGCAAGATCTTGAGCTTCATTCAAGTCGATTGTCAGATGAAAGCCGAAGCAATCGGCGACATCGTCGGCCTTTCGGCCTCCGCCGTGCAGCGTCGCCTGAAGCGGATGCGCGACACCGGCATCATTACCGCAGAGATTGCGATCGTCGATCGCAAGGTGGTCGGGAACCCAATGACGTTCATTGCCGGAATGGAAATCGAACGCGAAAACTACGACGCCCTATCAAAATTTCGAGTGTGGTTGGCGAAGCAAGAGCACATTCAGCAGGTCTATTATGTGACCGGCGCAGTCGACCTTATCGCCATAATCACTGCGCGCGACGTAGGCCAGTACGACGAGATTACGGCCAACCTGATGTCCGAAAACCCTCAGATCAAGCGCATTCACACCAATGTCGTCTTGAAGGATATCAAGACCGGCATGTACGTCCCGATTGCGGATTAACTCGGGGGCGCGAGCATGGCCTGAAGCGTTCTCACATTGGGCCGCTTTCAGCACGCTGGGTATTTGCCTGTCGCCTCTTTTCTACCAGGAAAGCGACGAACGCACGGACCTTAGCAGCGTAACGGGTGCGCAGGTAGAGGTCGAACCCATCGAACTGCGGACACGAAGGCCCCAACACGCGGACCAATGCGCCGCAGTCGCATCAGCATCGGAAATAACGCTTGCAGAAATAGCAAGCACCACTATATTTGCTAGCATGAACAGCAAGCAGAAAAAGACCCTCGCGGCGGTATTCAGAGATCCGGTCTCGGGAGCCATTGAGTGGGCCGCTATAGAAAACCTGCTTGTGGCTGCCGGCGCGAACGTCATCGAAGGAAACGGCTCTCGCGTTAAGTTCGAAAAGGACGGCATAATCGCGAGCTTCCATCGTCCTCATCCCGACAAGGAGGCAAAGCGTTATCAGGTTCGCGATGCTCGCGAGTTCCTGACGCAAATTGGAGTAGAACCATGAACACTATGACTTACAATGGTTATCACGCTCGCATAGAATTCGACGCGGAGGACGAACTGTTCTTCGGTAAGATTGCAGGCATTTCTGACGTAGTCGGGTTTCACGGGGACAGCGTTGGTGAACTGAAGAAGGCGTTCCATGAGGCTGTCGATGATTACCTCGAGGCCTGCAAGAGCATCGGCAAAGAGCCTCAGAGGCCCTATTCAGGCAAGATGATGTTTCGTGTTGCTCCTGAAGTGCACCGCCGAGCTGCCCTGGCTGCAGAACTTTCGGGAAAGAGTCTCAATCAGTGGGCCGAGGAGGCATTGGAAGAAGCCGCGGCGCACTTCGCTGAGGCTCGTCTTTCGGCGTAGCGCCCCATTGGACGCAGATGGCCACAGACTCATTTCCGGCCATTCGCTTCCTCGCAGGGCTGGCATTCCAGTCGATACATTATGCGATCCTGAACGCACAAAACGGGAACACGTGGCACAATCGTCATGTGAATCATTCGCAGCTGGAAACCAAGATTGGGCTGATCGCTTCCAGTTTTCCGTCGAATACCTGCACTTCCCGTCTGATTTTGACTAGCAGTGATGATGTCCCGGGGAGTGGGGTAGCATGAGCGCCGTGCTTTTCGGACGAAGCCGGGAATAGGTCACGTTGCCGTAACGGGCAGGCTGATGAGCGGATCATCGCTCATCGCGCCGACGCGCTAGATTGGGCTGATCGCTTCCAGTTTTCCGTCGAAAACCTGCACTTCCCGTCTGATTTTGACTAGCAGTGATGATGTCCCGGGGAGTGGGGTAGCATGAGCGCCGTGCTTTTCGGACGAAGCCGGGAATAGGTCACGTTGCCGTAACGGGCAGGCTGATGAGCGGATCATCGCTCATCGCGCCGACGCGTTTTGTTGGTCGTGACTAGAGAACCTGCGGCCATTGCTGGTGAGCGTGCATGACGGTGAGGATCTCGACGTCTCGATTTGTCGTTAAATGGCACGAGTGGGGATGGCCGTTCATCGGTGCGGCGCTGCTTCCCGCTCCGCCCAGCAGCGTTGCGCCGCCAGGGCCGCTGCGGCCGGGCGCCACGTCGGCGAAAAAGGCCCGGAATTGCTTCCTGCGGACGGCGATCAGATCAGAGCGGACCAATGTCAGCAAATGTTCGCGACGTCCGCGTCATTGTCGCCGAGCAGCAGGATCCCGTCCGACGGCCGGTCGTCCGGCACGTTGCCGCCCGCAAGCTTTGCGAATGTCGGGAAGAAGTCGATGATCGAGAACATCGCGTGGGAGAGTTGTGGCTTAATCCGTTGGGGCCGGCGGATCACGGCGGCCCATTGACGTAGAGAAAATACGTGTCTTTGGGCGCGCCCGGTGGACGCGGTAGGGAACGGGTCCCCGCAAGTTCGAGCGGCAAATCGGACAGGACGATGGCATGTGGCGAAAGGACCGCCGGGAGGCATCGGCTCAGTTTGGCGCTTGTCGCAATATTGTTCGCTTCGACATACGAACCCATATCCGCATGTGCCAGGATGACCTGTCCGCCAAAGCGGGTGGCTCCGGAAGCAAGCGTGTCCTCAATGTCGCCGAGCAGCAAATAATTCTGTGGCGGCGTGCAGTCGGCGAAACAGTCGATCTCGCGATCCAGCACATAGATCTCGCGCTCGGGGAGGTGGATGCGCAGGTGGTCGTAGGTGCGACCGTGACCCAGGCCCATCTCGAACACAATGCCCGGCCGGCCGGCTATTTCTCGGAAGGCCCATTCGAGGCAGATGCGCTGGGCCTCGAGGCGGAAGAGCAATTTTTCGAGCCGGGAGTCTTTACGTCTCCGTTCAGCACGCGGTTCGTTCAATCTGGTGTCCGTCGTCATAATTTTCGTCCTTGGCGCGGTGCTATTATTCGTCAGGTGGCAGGTCGGTTGGCATCGGCTACGACAGATCAAACCCGGTACTCGCAACTCTGGGGCGATGGAACCACCGCGTCCTCCGACGGCCAGTTCTTCCGCGCCAGCGACCGGGCCGCTAGATCTAGGCGCAGCGACATCAACCCGCATTATGGCAGGGAGCAGGTATCGAAATTCTACTTCGCGAACATTGGGAAAGACTGATACGACCCTTGGCATCGCAGGCACCTATTTCAATTCCGCAGCCTCTCCGGCCCTTGCTCTCTGATCAATTCCGCCAACCATCTCGCCGCCGCGAGAAACAGGTCTGGATCGGGCTTGGCATATTTCACCATGTCCCGCGTGATGACAGGGAATGAGGAGGCATCTACTGGAGCGTCGCAATGCTCATCGACGCCGTCCATATTTTTCGCGGCGTGGTCGTCGCGCTGTTCCCCTTTCAGTTTGAACCGTGGACATTCCACGAGATGAATGCCATTTCCAACATGTGACCGCAGGCGGCATTTCGAGGGCGTCGGCCTCATGACTCCGCCTTGTCCTCGTCTGTACGCTCCTGCCTTGCCTGCAGTCGGTCGAACCTCCCGAAGTCGGTCATGATGCTGACCAGCACGCTCCCCGTCCAACCAAAGGTGAACAGGCCGGACATTGCTATAATCGGGCCGAGTAGCCGCCATCTGTCTGGAAGAGTGACGCTGCCCTCGCCGAGCGTGGTGTAGCTCTCCAGGACGTAGTAGTAGCTGTCCCGCATCGAAGGAATAATCTCCTTCACATAGAGGGGAACCGCCCATATCAGTGTCTCCGCAAAATGCAGGAGCGCTAGAGCGGCGATTGTCGCCGCCAGCATGATGTTGAGCCGCCAATGCGGCGTGGCGCTGGTTACGTGCACCCAAGATTCGTTGAACTGCCGACTGATAGACCGGATCCCGGCGCCGTGCACGAAGATGACGACGATCAAAAACAAGGTGCCGACGAATATTTCCAGAACGGGCTTTGGCGTAGAGATGACTTCCACTCGTTGCATCCTTGATGTTTGCCATCCGTAGGCGCGGCAGTCTGCAGGGGCGTCGCTGATCAGGGTAGTGGCGACCATCACAGAACTCGATCGTTCGAAGACAACTACGTCTGGACGAGCAACAGTCCCAACACCGCGTGTAATACGACCGCGCGCAGCAGCAGTTCGCCGACCAGGCCGCCTTTGACGAAGAGGATCGCCAGAAAGCTGGGCCAGCACATTGTACGTCACCATCGCAGTGAACGCCGGGTGTGGAGCGAGGGCTAAACTGCTTCCCGAATGCTGTTACTCTGAACAGCAACGTCAACGGCATGGCTGGGTCTCCATCGGCTGTCAGGATCTGCGGCCAGCGCCCGCCGATGTTTGCCTAGTTTTGCGTCCCTCCCCCTGAGAGTTCAGTAGCAGGGCGGATAGGGGTAGTACCCGCATGTCGGCGGGCGATAGTACGGGTGATATTCGGACGCCACAGCAGCCGCTCCCAGCACGGCCCCCGCTGCGACGGCTCCCCCATAGGCCGGGTGCGCATAGTAGGCGCCACGCCAGACAGGAGCACGAAAACCAGCGCCTCCAACCGCAACGCCGCCATAAGGACCGCGTGCCGCAAACCAGTCGATGAATAGCGACGCGGGGCCATCTGCTCCGGCGAGATCGCCTTCGAGGACCGCGACCTCAAAGGTCAGGTTTGCGCCTTCGAGCTTCGGCGTCTTCAGGACGACCACCGCATCGGCAACGGAATCTCCCTTGGCACTCAAGACCGATATCGTCGCATTGGGCGGGTCCTTGGCGAAGCTGTCCGCTCCCTCGCCCCATTGATTGATGAATTCGGAGGTCAGGACATGACCTGCAGAGCGCACCGGGCGGTCGGCGAAGACGATTGAAACCGCGGAAATACCGCTCATCGTCAGCTTGCCGTTCTCAAGCTTTGCGCCTGCGGAATTGAGGACAGCCAGCGACGGCACCATTTTAGATTTCGTCGCCCCGATCGTCTTCTGGGCGGGAGCCGAGATGGCGTCCTGCCCGAGGGCCGGCGACGTGGAAACGAAGGCCGCCGCGAAAGCGGCTATGCAGATATGTGAGATCCTAGGCAATGTTCGTCCTCCGGTTGGGCCACGAGCCCGCTACTTCAAAAGTCCCAGGTTGATCAACTGGACGCGCCGGTTGTCGGCCGACCCCGGATGATCCGGATCGATCGGCCATTCCTCTCCGGCACCCACTGAAAAAAGGCGGTCGGGGAAACCGCAAAAGTGGTCGAGAGCGCCTCATTGATAGCGTCGGCGCGTTTCTGGCTGAAGTAGGCGTGGCGTTCCTGGGCAGATGCCTCAACCATAGCAACTGCGAGGATGGTTGAGGAAAGCAACAATATGACCCGGTTGGACCTGCGCATGTCTCGCCCTCGATTAAGGTTTGACTTGGAGATGGAAGGTTTCCCATCAACCTGTGAACTGCGAAGTCGAAAGTGCAAGGTATCTAACAGTAACCTACAATCCGGCAGGACGTAGTTTCGGTAGATCGTGTGCCGGCCATTTCGACAGGAGCACGTTGCTTCGGATCAGGAGAACTGGACGCAGCCAGTATGTTCAGGGGCCTCTCTGGACGAAGACCAGTTTCAGCAGTAGGTTGCATTCGAAAGTGAATATAATCTGTAGTAAAGTGGCTGAGGTGCAAGCCATGCAGAACGAATTGTCAGCCTGGGACGAGGCTGCGTCGCCCCCATCTCGCCCTGCTCCGAGCCCGGATGACATCCGCGCTCAACTCGACCGCATCATTACCAGCCCCGAATTCCCGCATGTTGGTCGTAGTGCCGCGTTCCTGACCTATGTCACGGAAGAAGCTCTCGCGGGTCGTGCGGGGCGGCTCAAGGGCTACTCCATTGCGGTCGAGGTGTTCAAGCGGAGCGAAGGGTTCACGCAGGACGATCCCGTTGTCCGGATCGAGGCGGGACGCCTCCGTCGCATGCTGGAGCGCTATTACTTGGTCGCGGGCCAGTGTGATCCGATAAGGATCGACATCCCCAAAGGTGGATACGCGCCGTCTTTCGAGTGGAACGGCGCATTCGAAGCTAGTTCTGCGGAGGGAGCCAAGACACTTGCAGTGCGCGGCTTTCGCGTCCAGTTGCGCCGTATGACGGCAGTAGGGATCGGGGCTGGCGCAATGCTCGGCATTAGCATTGCCGCTTTCGCCTTATCCTCTCTCCTGTTGCCCGGCCGGTCGAACGCCCTCCTCTCCGAGGGAGGTCCGACGCTGCTCGTCGCCCCGTTCACCGATCTTGGCGATGGGCCACAAGCGGAGCTTTACTCGGCTGGTCTGACCGAGGAATTGCTGACGGTCCTCCCTCGCTTCAAGGAAATCCACGTGTTCGGGCGTGAGATGTCCAAATCGCTGTTGCCGGGAGTGCCCGCCTCTCAGGTGCGCGGCGAGCTTGGTGCGCGGTTCCTACTCGCCGGGGGCGTGCGTGTTGCAGGCCAGCGGGTGCGCGTGACAGCACGTCTGGTTGATACCGAGACAGACAAGATTCTCTGGTCCGAGACCTACGACGACGACATTCACAGCCGCGATCTGTTCAGTATTCAATCCGACGTTGCCAACAAGGTTGCGACCACGGTCGCTCAGCCATATGGAATCATGGCCCAAGCGGATGCCGTCAACCCTCCCCCTGACGATGTTGGCCTATACACCTGCACGCTTGGTTTCTACGCCTATCGCGCCGAGTTGACGGTGAAGCAGCATGCGAACGTGCGGAGTTGCCTCGAGAACGCCATCGAACGCTACCCAACCTTCGCTACGGGCTGGGCCATGCTCTCGATCATCTATCTCGACGAGGAACGTTTTCGGTTCAACACAAGGTCCGGCACGCCGACGCCGGTCGAGCGCAGCCTAGGCGCCGCTCGGCGCGCAGTTCAACTGGATGCGGGCAACACCCGTGCCCTGCAGGCTTTAATGACTGCGCTGTTCTTCAACCAGCAGGTTCCGGAGGCGTTCAAAGTCGGCGAACAAGCGTTGGAGACCAACCCTAACGATACCGAGCTTCTGGGCGAGTTCGGCACTCTTGTTGCCCAAAGTGGGCAATGGGAGCGTGGGGCAGCTTTACTGGATCGCGCCATCGAGCTCAACCCCAGCGGCGGTGGCTACTATCACGGGACACGTGCGCTCGCCGCCTATATGTTGCGTGACAACCGAACTGCAGTGATCGAAATCCGCCAGGCGGATCTGCAGACGTTTCCGCTCTACCACGCGGTTGCAGCAGTCATTTACGTGAACGCGAACATGATGGACGACGCCCGCCGGGAGGCCAAGCAATTGGACGAGATGCACCCCGATTTCATTCCGAACATCGTGGCTGAACTGAAATCGCGCAACTTCCAGCCCGCTGATCGGGCGAGAATGGTCGCCGACATCAGGAAGGCCGGGCTGCCAGCGGTGGACGAAGTTCAGGCATCGATGCTGCTTCCGAAGGGGGCCCCGGTCTCTCGGCCCTAGGGGCTGATCCACACAAAGACGGCCGTCACGACACAGGAACATACCATAATTACGGGCGCTATACGCCTTTGAGAGATAGGTTTTCTCGCCGAAGTAAGCTTCGGATGTGTTGGGTTTCAATCGAGGGCGAACCCATCGCATGCTACGCGGTGTCGAGTTGCTCAACAACGCCGTCAAGGTGACGCTGGGTCCCAAGGGGCGCAATGTTGTCATCGAGAAGGCCTATGGCGCGCCGCGCATCACCAAGGACGGCGTCGCCGTTGCCAAGGAAATCGAGCTGGCCGACAAGTTCGAGAACATGGGCGCGCAGATGGTGCGCGAGGTGGCCTCTAAGACCAACGACCTCGCCGGTGACGGCACCACGACGGCGACTGTGCTCGCTGCCTCCATCCTGCGCGAAGGTGTCAAGCTCGTCGCCGCCGGCATGAACCCCATGGATCTCAAGCGTGGCATCGACCTTGGTGTCGCTGCTGTCGTCAAGGAAATCCAGGCGCGGGCCAAGAAGGTCAAGTCCTCGGGCGAGATTGCGCAAGTCGGCACCATCGCCGCCAATGGCGACGCGACAGTCGGCGAGATGATCGCCAAGGCGATGGACAGGGTCGGCAATGAAGGCGCCATCACCGTCGAGGAAGCCAAGACTGCCGAGACCGAACTCGACGTTGTCGAGGGCATGCAATTCGACCGCGGTTATCTCTCGCCCTATTTCGTCACCAATGCCGAGAAGATGCGCGTGGAGTTGGAGGACCCCTACATCCTCATCCACGAAATGAAGCTTGGCAATTTGCAAGCGGTGCTGCCGATACTCGAGGCGATCGTGCAGAGCGGCAAACCGTTGCTGATCCTCTCCGAGGATGTCGAGGGCGAGGTTCTGGCGACGCTGGTCGTAAACAAGCTGCGCGGTGGCCTGAAGGTCGCTGCCGTCAAGGCGCCGGGCTTCGGCGACCGCCGCAGGGCCATACTGGAAGACATTGCCGTCCTCACGGCCGGCCAGATGATCTCCGAGGATCTCGGCATCAAATTCGAGAACGTTACGCTCGACATGCTCGGCCGCGCCAAGCGCGTGCTGATCGAGAAGGACACCACCACGATCATCGACGGCTCCGGCGATAAAGCGACCATCCAGGCGCGCATCCAGCAGATCAAGGCACAGATCGAGGAGACGACCTCCGACTATGACAAAGAAAAACTGCAGGAACGCCTGGCGAAAATCGCCGGCGGCGTCGCGGTAATCCGCGTCGGCGGCGCGACCGAAATCGAGGTCAAGGAAAAGAAGGACCGCATCGACGATGCCCTAAACGCCACGACGCGCCGCGGCTGAGGAAGGCATTGTTCCTGGCGGTGGTGTTGCCCTGTTGCGCACCAGGTCGGTCCTGGTCGGACTGACGGGAGCGAATGCGGACGTCACAGCGGGCATCTCGATCGTGCTCAGGGCGCTTGAAACCCCGATCCGGCAGATCGCCGAGAACGCCGGTGTCGAAGGCTCGATCGTCGTGGGAAAACTCACCGACAGCAGGGATCACGACCAGGGCTTTGACGCGCAGAGGGAGACCTATGTCGATATGATCAAAGCTGGCATCGTCGACCCGGCGAAGGTCGTGCGGACCGCTTTGCAGGACGCCGGCTCAATCGCGGCACTTCTGATCACTGCCGAAGCGATGATCGCCGACATTCCCTCAAGAGAAGCCGCCCGGCCGGCCGGTAACGGCGGCATGGGTGGGATGGGATACTGAGAACAGTGCCTGGATCGTTCGGTCAGCACGGCTGGGCGGCGGAGCCCAAACAGAACCGTTTCGATCGCCCAGCGTTTCGAGAGCTACCAGCAATCCAAGAGTTTCTCGTATGGGCCTGCGTCGCCACGGCGCTCGCCACAATGATCATCGGATTCAGCTGGGGCGGCTGGGTGACGGGCGGCACGTCACGCGCAGCGGCGCGGCGAGGGGAATTCTCGCTCGGCCCAATGCTGATGGCACTGATGCGGGCGAACAAGAGTGCTGGCTCGAAAGCCGGATAGTGCGATGGCGAAGCGGCTGCTAAGCTTAGACGATTGGACGAGAGGAGCAAAGCATGCCGTCTGAGCCTCGATCACCACGCCTTGCGGTCCTTATCGACGCCGACAACACCTCGGCAAAGATCGCCGACGGGTTGTTCGAAGAGGTGGCAAAGATCGGGGAGGCCAGCGTCCGCCGCATTTACGGCGATTTCTCGGGCACGCGTTCCAAGGCATGGGCGGATGTGCTTGCGAAACACGCGATCATTCCGCAGCAGCAGTTCGCCTACACGACCGGCAAGAACGCTTCAGATATCACGCTCGTGATCGACGCCATGGATCTGCTGCATAGTGGTCGTTTTGATGGCTTCTGCCTCGTTTCGTCCGACAGCGATTTCACGCGTCTGGCCGCCCGTATTCGCGAGCAGGGCATCGACGTTTTTGGCTTTGGCGAACAAAAGACTCCGGAGAGCTTCCGGCAGGCCTGCCGCCGATTCATCTACACTGAGAACCTGCTCCCAGGCGCGGTGAAAGACGAACAGAATGCCGGATCAGCCGCAAAGTCTTTGCAACCGGTGAGCGCCGCCGTGCCGTTGATAAAAAAAGTTCTTGCCCAAGAAGAAACCGAGGAAGGGTGGGTAAACCTCGGTACCGTTGGCAAGCAACTGCTCAACTTGGCACCAGACTTTGATCCGCGTACCTTCGGGTTTCGAAAGCTCAGCGACCTCATCCGAAAGACAAACAAGTTCGAGGTCCAGCAGGCGGAGGGTAGACCCGTCAGCATTCGCCTGAAGCAAGGAACCAAGGCCCAGTAGCGATTGCAGGCATACGCCTTCCAACCTAAATTCGCACCAGACGCCAAAATCAGCCGTTGCGGTCGCCGCGTTCAGAGATCAAGTATTCCAGAGAATGCGCATATCGATTCTTCCGCTAACGCCTGGGAGTGCAAACGGCCGTATCAGCTCCGTAGCGGGCTCTGCAGCATGGAGTAGCGATCTCCGACATAATTGGGCTTCAGCCGACGGTATGTTAAGGACGCGCCGTACCGCGGGGCCTCCCGTCAAAAAAAGCGCTACGGGTGTTTGTTCACAGGTGGAGGCGATCGCCGGCCAGCTTGGGGGTATTGAGAATACGCAGCGCCCGCACTGCATTTTTAGGGCTGAGCCCCTCCATCTTCCAAGGGCCTATTTCTGCGGTCTCTCCCGTGAAGACGTGATAGATCGAATAGGTTCCGTCTCCGTCGAAACGGCGACCATACTGATCGAGCTGTCCGGATCTGTTCGGCGCGCCCCCTTCGGATTCCCATGCGCTGATGACGAGCGCGTGTTCTTCGTGTTTGCTTTTCATCTGCGGCCCTCCTTGCGGCGGTCGCCTGTGCCACGACTGGCGACGCTGCTCAGTTATCGAGCGCCATGCCCCGTTCAATCGGCCGCAGATTATCTTCGTTGCTCACCCGCTCTTGGCCGACTTCATCATTGCGGATGCGATACCGAGGCGAGTTGTCCCTGAAGGGGAGTTTGGCCATGATGTGATCGTTTCCGCCGGACGGGGTGAAATATTTGCGCGATCTTTAAGGCGCGCCAACAGACCGATCGGGAATCAATGCTGACGCATTAACGTTGCGGTCACGGTTAGGGTGACGGCGAGATTGCGGCTTCGTGGCGATCGACGGCTATCAGGCGTTCAAGATCCTCGGGATCAATCGCTACCAGACGCATTCGGTATTTGTTCGCGGCCGTGGCTGGTATCGTGATAAAGGTCGCCACACGGCGATAGGCGAGCCACGAGATGCCTTCGATCAACTCCTCGTCCTCATCGACTTGGTAGTCGCCAGGAGCCACTATCTCACCGAGCTTTGGCATCCAGAATGGTTGGTCGAAATGGACTGTTCGATGTTTCGTCCGGGCAAACATGCTGCCCTCCTTTTCTGTGGCATACGTCGGCGAGATTCAGCCAGGATCGGCCGTTTGCCGCCAATAGTAGCGCGAACAGCTACCGTCGCTATAGCCTCAACGGACGACGCTCGTAACGACGGCCCCGCACCTGAACATGCGGAATCGAGATTGGTGAGTTTGGCGGGCCTACTGCCTCTGATGAAGCAAAAAGCCAAGCTGGCCTCAAAACCATCATAAATCTGTATGCCTTGAAAACGGCTTTACTATGTTTATTGATTGAAAATCTGTTTTAGCGAAAAAATGTTCGGACACTATAAATATAGTAGCACTGATAAAATCGAAATTTGTCGTTTTCGGCCCAAAATCATGCACGATCATTAGTTGAAATATATTCTTGAATGAGGATTTTAATTGGTTGTTTACATTAATTCTTTTAAAGCGCACTGTAAAAAATCTGGGTTGCCATTGGCTCCTGGTCGGAGCGCGGGCCCGCAACGATCCCGATAATCACCTGATTAGAGGGAATGCAATCATGACACTCGATCAAGTCCTTGAGCGGACAAAGCCCTATGCAATCGGTCTAGTCGTTGGACTTTTCGCGGCACCGATCATCGGTTTCAATGCTGGATGGATTACCACCACAACTGCCAGCACTCAGGCGTCCGACGAGGCCAGAGTGGCTGCGCTTGCGGGCATCTGTTCAAGTGCGGCAGGGCGAATGGCAACTGCCAGCAGCACGGACCTCGCAGCACTTAAAGGCTACGACAATCGTGCGAAGCGCGACGAACTGGTAGCAACCATTATGACCGATATCCAAGTTCCAGCGGACGTCCTCGGCAAGGTCAGCACGAGCCGCCGTCGCTCACTATCCTGAAGCGCAGCAGACGCCGCGTAATAGGTAGACCAACCAGAACGGAAAATAGGAGATCGCAATGAAAAACTTCATCCCCGCCCGCTTCAGTACCTACGATTTCACGCGCCTGTCCGTATCGCTTGCGTTTACGCTGGCGATTGCTGTGATTGTCTATTCGGTCCTGTTCGGAAGCATCCTGTAGTCGTCTATGCGTGCATCCGCTTTACGAAGCTGGAAAACACCCTGCACGGACTTTCGAGGTGCCGCGCTGTTGAATGAGGCCGGTAAGTTATCCCGACATTAGATCTTTCAGGCGAGTAAAATGGACCTGGCATTGGGAAAAGTAGGTCGGGACTTTATCCATGACACAGGCTCAGGCGTTCGCCTTCGCCATTCTGATCAGCCTGATGGTCGCTTTCATATGGGGACGGCTCCGCTACGACCTCATTGCAGTTCTCGCGCTGCTTGCCGCAGTTTTCACCGGTATCGTGCCGCACAAGGCAGCGTTCTCCGGCTTCGGGGACGATATTGTCATCATTGTAGCCAGCGCGCTTGTCGTCAGCGCCGCGATTGAGCGCAGTGGCGTCATAGAGGCATTGCTCCATCGGGTGGCGCCCAGCGTGACCTCTGTGCAGGGTCAGGTTGTCATTCTCGTGACGACTGTCTCGGTTCTCTCCATCTTCATTAAGAACATCGGCGCACTGGCGATGATGATCCCAGTCGCATTCCAGATGGCGCGCCGGTCGAAAGCTTCCCCCTCGTCTTTTCTCATGCCGATGGCGTTTGGTTCCTTGCTTGGTGGGCTCATGACCCTCGTCGGCACATCGCCGAACATCGTCGTCTCCCGAATGCGCGAAGAACTGACGGGCCGCCCATTCAACATGTTCGATTTCACCCCCGTCGGCATAGGGCTTGCCGCAGCGGGAGTAGTCTTTCTGGCGTTTGGCTACCGGCTGCTTCCCAAGGAACGCAAGGCGGTCGCGACAATGGAGAAGGCGCTGAACATCAAGGACTACATGACAGAGGCGCGTGTTACTGCCACTTCGTCCGTCATCGGCAAGTCGATCAGCCACCTGTCGATCTTGTTGGACGAGGAGGTCCTTGTCACTGGCCTCATTCGCAATCGGGTCGAGCGCGTGACTCCACTGCCGGACGTGGAACTCCGCCAAGGGGATATCGTTCTGTTGGAGGGAGACCCTCAGGCGCTCGAGCGAGGCATCAGTCGTGCACGTCTGGAACTGGAGGGGCACGACCGCCCCACGGAAGCGAAGGGAACCGACGAGGAAATTGCAGGAATTGAGGCGGTGATCGGCCCGAAATCAGTCTTGATCGGGCAAACCGCCAAGCGTTTGGCGCTGCATGATCGCTTCAACATCAATCTGCTCGCAGTAAGCCGAAGCAGCGAGCGCTTCACTGATCGATTGCGCGACATCGTGTTAAGATCAGGCGACGTTCTCGTTTTGAAGGGCGATCTCGTGCTTCTCCCGAACAGGTTGATGGAACTCGGACTTCTTCCGTTGGCCGGGCGCGAAATCCGCTTGGGGAATCCCCGAAAAGGTCTGATTCCGGTGGTGGTCCTGGCTGGTGCCATGGTGCTAACGGCATTCGGCCTGTTGCCCGTCGCCACGGCCTTCTTTACGGCTGCTGTGCTGACGGTACTGCTCGGATCACTTTCGCTTCGGGAAGCTTACGAGGCTGTCGATTGGCCCATCCTGATAATGCTGGGCGCTCTCATTCCGGTCAGCGAGTCGATCCGTGCGACCGGTGGTGCCGACCTTATCGCCGGAGGCCTTGCTCAACTTGCTACCACCTTGCCCCCCTATGGGGCCCTTGCAATGATCATGGTGGTCGCAATGGCAGCAACCCCGTTTCTGAACAATGCAGCCACCGTTCTCGTAGTCGCCCCGATCGCGGTCACCCTTGCTCAGCGCCTTGGCTACAATCCGGATGCATTTCTGATGGCAGTCGCGGTGGGGGCGGCTTGTGATTTTCTCACGCCTGTTGGACACCAGTGCAACACCCTGGTGCTGGGCCCGGGCGGCTATCGCTTCGGCGACTATTGGAAGTTGGGGCTGCCGCTCTCGTTCATTGTGGTCTTAATCGGCGTGCCACTGATCCTGTGGTTTTGGCCGCCCGTTTAGTGCAAGCGTCGTTTCAATTCCGATTTCAGGTTCACCGTGGCGTCAGCCTAAAGTCTGCCCGTCGGGACCAGAATGAGCAGATCGATCGCCACGACGCCAAGGCGCCAATGCCGCCGTGTCCGCCCAATAGAAATACGATAAGACCGAGAGCGTCGAATTTTCAGCTTTCCGACGCCGGGAAGCAAGAGTGAATTCATGCGCAGTACGCCACCGATGGATTGGTGGGAACCCGGTGCCCTTAATTGGGGCGCGGAGGAGAAGCCACCGGGATAGCTTCCCATTTTCTCGCCATGACCATGGACAAGTGACGGGCCGTGAAGCGCTTGTGAGTTCGTTCTTTGCAGGCTAGCGAATGTCTCAAACCATGGGCCTTGCTGATTGCGGTCTACCTGTTCGACCCAAGGTAGCCAAGGGAATTGTCATTCGTCCGAATGACTATCTGAGTGACATGCGCCAACGACCTATTTGCTGCGATTGATGAGAAGTCCTGCCAGCAGCTCGATTTGTTGCTGCTGCTTGTCAATCAGGGATTTCAGTTCAATGTCGCGCATCTGATCCAGCTTGTCATGCAGCGCCATGATCTCAATTTCCGCCTTCAGGTTAACCTCATAGTCGTGTGTCGCATCGACCCTATCTTTGATTGAGTGCCTGTTCTGGCTCATCATGATCACGGGTGCTTGAACGGCTGCCAGCATCGATAGAATGAGATTGAGAAAGATGAAGGGATAAGGATCGAAGGCGCGGGTAGTTGCAAGTACATTCGCTCCGACCCACAGCGCGAGTACTAGCGCGAAAGTCATGATGAAGGTCCACGAGCCACCGAACTCGGCCACTTTGTCTGCCAAACGTTGCCCGGACGTCAGCTTCTCGTCAAAAGAGCGATTCGGGTCCCGCGTTATTGCGCGTCGGGCGAGATGGCGTCGAAAAACCGCGCGTTCTCGATCCGTAAGCAACGCGGCCGGCCTTCCCAAATAGCGGCTCGCACGGTCGGCAATCTCTTGCCGTTCGTCGATGTTCTCTTCTGTTTCCCTGGACATACCTTCCTCCACGATTCAGGCGCTCACCAGTTGCAGCCTTCACCAAATCGCTGGTTCCGCAACGGAGCAACAGTCGCATGCAAAACGGTCACTCCAAAGCTTGAACCATTACTCGACCCAGCTCTTGCGTCAGGTTGGCGACGATCCACGCAAGGAGGAAGGATCCTGAGCCTGGTTCGGAAGGTGGCGCGCAGACCAGCACGTCAGAATCGGAATATTACTACGCTTTTCAATCAGGTAATCCGGACTCTGTGAGGTTTAGCCCAATGAACTGCGCTCATGCTCCCGCGATCGAGGGGCAGTGGCTGTTCGAACATCGGGAAGACGGGCTGCTACTATGCCGCCGCGTCTATCGCGAGTTGAGGGCAGGCAATCGCCGATCCAGACAATAGAACGCGGATCGGTATCCTGCTGCGGCGTGGGGGTCCTGACCATAACGGCCGTGGGGCCGGCCGGAACGCAGATCGGCAAGGGGCCTGCCGACGGAGCGAGCTGGACTACCGTCTGCCAGGAGACGTCAGCAAGGTCAATGCCAGGAGACCCAGGGCTGCCGAGATGATGGAAGCGCCGAGAACGCCGAGCTTGACGGAGTTCAGAAGCTCGGGCTCGAAAGCAAGGTCGGCAATGAACAGAGCCATGGTGAAGCCGATCCCGGCCAGCAGGCTTCCGGCTGCCAACAGACTCCACGATAGCTCGTCTGGACGAGTCCCAAAGCGCAGTTTCACGGCGAGGAAACTGAAGAGCACAATGCCAACGGGCTTGCCAACCACGAAGGCGGCGAAGATTGCGATCGTGAGGGGAATGTCGAAGTTTGCGTCGCCTATCGGAACGCCCGCGTTAGAGAGGGCAAAAAACGGCATGATCATGAATGCGACCCAGGGATGGAGAGCAATCTCGAGGCGCTCGATCGGCGACAGTGCCTCGCGGGTCGCGACGTCTGCCCGATGGAGGTCGCTGCGTGCCACGGTGTCGCGGCTCCAATGGTCGCCGGGCGGATGAGCGATCACCCGGTCGAGTATCGCATGGAGGCGGGTGTCACTTACCCACCTCCGCGCCGGCGTCATTAAGCCAAGAATCACTCCGGCGAGCGTCGCGTGGACGCCCGATGCGTCGAATGCCAGCCAGATGCCGCCACCTATCGCGAAATAGACCGGAATGCTGCGGATGCCCAGACGCGCGATTCCAGATACGACGGCAAGGCCGAGACCGGCGGTTCCGAGTGCGACCCAATTCAAGGGTTCGCCATAGCCGATCGCCACGATCAGGATGGCGCCGACGTCATCGAAGATCGCAAGTGAGAGCAGGAACAGCCGCAAGCTCCCTGGCACGCGCGAACCGAGCACCGCAAGGCACCCGATGACGAAGGCCGTATCCGTGGACATCACAGTGCCCCAGCCGCTCGCACCCGGCCCGCCGCCGACAAGCAGCGAAAACAGTCCGGCCGGCACAGCCATTCCCCCGAGAGCGGCGGCGATGGGTAGAGCGGCTATTCGCGGATTGCGTAGCTCCCCCAGCACCAGCTCGCGCTTTAGCTCAAGGGCGATGACGAAGAAAAAGAGCGTCATCAGCCCGTCGTTGATCCAGTGCTTCAGAGAACGATAGGTCTCGATGTCGCCAACTCTGACGCCCGCGGGCATCTCCCATAAGGCGAGGAACGACGACGACCACGCTGTGTTTGCGAGGCCTAGCGCCAAGAGCGTGCTGAGCAGCAGGATAATGCCCGCCGTAGCCTCAATGCGGAGGAATCGAATGAATGGCTTAGTAAGCCGATCCGCGGGTTCCCTTGGAAGCTGTGAGAGGCTGTCCTTCATGCCGTGAACCGCTCCTGCGTTTTGATCGCGACTGGCAATGTTCCCAGCGGGCTATTGCAAGGCCGGCACCTCATAAGTCCACACCCGGAACGACTTGAGGACGTGTGGCCCGAACGAGTTGATGAGAGGGACATCGGCCGCGTCACGGCCGCGCGCAACCACGATCCTGCCGACACGCGGCGTATTGTTGCGCGGATCGAACGTGTGCCATCCATCGTCCAGGAAGACCTCGACCCAGGCACTGAAATCCATCGGGTCGAAGACCGGGACGCCGATGTCGCCGAGATGACCGTTGATATAGCGCGCGGGAATGTTGAGACAGCGGCAAAGCGTGACCGCAAGATGTGCAAAGTCGCGGCAGACACCAACGCGCTCATGAAAGACTTCGAAGGCCGTCCGCGTCGACCGGGCTTGCATATAGTCGAAGCGGATATGGTGGTGGACGAAATCGCAGATCGCTTGCACACGACCCCAACCGGGCGCGACCGTGCCGAACATGTCCCAAGCGCTCTGACTGAGACGGTCGGTTTCGCAATAGCGGCTGCCCATGAGGTAGGTGAGGCAATCGTCCGGCAACTCCGGCACCGGGAGCTCCTGGGCGGCTGGCAGCACTTTATCCGGTTTGCCGTCGTCCTCGATTGTGGCATCGCCCCATATCGTCAGGTCACCCGCCGGCGCGACAAGCCGCCGGCATCGGTTGCCGAAGAGATCGCGATAGGTCGATGTCGGCACATCGGGGGCAGTGACTATCGTTTCAGGAACCCGGATATCGGCCGCGCGATCCTCGTGGACCGACAGCAGGCATACCAACGCGGTCGGTTGTTGGAAGTTCAGCGTGATCTCATAGCCGTAGCGGATCAGCATCTGAATCCATCCTGGCGGAAATCGGCGGCGGTCAGTGTGTAGGAATCGCGGCCACTGGAATAGGCCTTGCGTCCGACTTTGTAGATGGAAAGGCGCAACGCGTCGAAAGCAGTAAGGAGCTTCGATTCCGAGATTTCCGACCTGCCCAATTCGGCATCCGCCATCACGAGCGCCTCGGCCTCGACGAAGAACCGCACCTCGAACATACCGTCATGGCCGATGAAGCGGACGGCGTTTCGCTTTTCATCGACGCTGCGGCTCGGATTCGGAAGTAACAGCGTCATCATTAGCGAACCTCTGTTTCGCGCGACGCGGGCCGCGTTGGTGCCGATAGGCTGATCCGCTTTATCCGCCGCTCTATATAGCGAAGGTTGTCGTCGACAGGCGCCGGTGCGCCTATGGAGACGTGATAGATCCTCCAGGGGCGATCCGTTTCAATGTGGCGGCCGTATTGATGATCCATTAGCTCGGGTGCTGACGTCCCACCTTCATTTTCCCAAATGCTGATTGCAAGTGCATGTCGCCCGGCTTCAATTTCATTGCGGCGAGCGTTCATGATGGTGGCCTTTCATCAAGATTTTCGATGGAGCCGAGCCTGCTTGAATGGATCGTGCTTCCATCACCGTCGGCGATGGTCATGGCTGTGGCATGTCGAGCGTCCTCGAAAGATCCAGCGCAAACTCTATCGCCTCGTCGAGATCGGCAGCTTCCACGCTCTCGCGGTCGAGGACCGCATGCGCGTCGTCCACATTTCGGACCCGGTAGAACTCAATCACGATCTTCATCGCCATGCTCTCCGTTCTGCAGAAGCGTCGTATTGTCAGTGCTTGCCCTTGCCGAACGATGCTTTGGCGGTCGCGGCGGCCCTGACCTGGTTGCCGAACTGGCTTTCAAGATTGGGCGAAGCCTTTTTCTGCTTCGGCTTTCTGATTTCGCGATTGCTGCGTTTCTGTCCGTTGGCCATGACCGAACATCCTTTCGGTGAGAGTTGCGCCGTCATCGGCCGACGCCATGCACACCGGTTCGAGCCTGCCCTTCGTCGTCGCCCGATCATGACGTTCGTCGTCGTTTCGAATGCGCTATTGCGTCGAACCGTCGCTCGGCGGGCGCATGAAGGTGAAGTGGTAGATGTCCGCTGGCAGAGCCGATCCACGATGCTCGCCCTTCAGCCGAACGGCTTGACCGACGGTAAAGAGATGTGTTGCTGCGTCGCGGCGGGTCGGGTTGCCATTGCGCTGCAGAATGTCTGTAGCGTTCATCATTGGCCTCAAATGGGCTTTAAACAAGGTCCTCGGCGTCTTTGTTTTCGGCCGACAGTAAGGAGAGGTCTCAACTGGATACAATTCACTCCCTTAATCCGCAGGGTTTGCTGCGAGAAGGCCTCCCATCCGTCTGCGCCGGCGGTAGCAGTTCGCCAGGAACCAGGAACTATGAGACGCAGGCGGCGTTTAGATTCAGAGGCCTCATGCACTGGGAGGTGATGATGAGAAAGCACTCCCGAACGATATCGCCTGAGGTGCGCGCGGCGATCGGCGCCTTTCTGAGCGCGTGTCAAAAAGAAGCCCGGCCTTTTGCGACGTCTGAAGCCCTAGGTGCAGTGCGGCGCGTATTCCCTGATCTGGATATTTCAGACACGGATCTCATGGATGCAATCACCAGCGAAGCATCCGTGGCGGGTTTTGACGTCGACACCCCGGATCCTGCTTCCGCGGCGCGGAGGAGGGTTTCGCTTGAAGAATGGGATAATGAAGGCGGCGCGCCGAGCAGCGAGACTCAAGGCAGGAGTGGTGATGACACGCAGGGCAGAAGGCGGCGGGCAAGAGCGACCAAGGACCGGAATGAGTTGCTCTAGCGGTGAGCTTTCAGGAGGCTGTCCGTTCGGAGCGGACCGGGGAGACTGGAGTTACCAGGCTTCAGCACGCACCGGAGGGTCCGAATGAACATCCACAAGAACGCCCGTTTGGCGCCATTGCGTCGAGAGGAGATGGCACGGTCGTCAGCGAAGGCCGTCTTTTCAAGGCCGAGGCGGCGCAGGTCTACGGCGTGTCGGCGAAGATTGTGGCGCGGTGGATCGAGCGCTACCAGTGCGATGGACGCGCCGGCATGGCGGACCGCTCGTTGCGGCCGGGCCGCATGCCGCGCCAGACCGGAAGGATTGTCGTCGAGCGCACCGCTGTCTCAGCGGCGTCCACTCGCTCCTTCCGTAGGTGCTATGGCTCCTGCTACAGATCGAAAGCCTTCGCCAGGGCTTGCCGTCACCTCGGTCTCAAGCACCTCAGGAAAACCCTCAGCCTAAAGTCCAAAACACCCATCAGTCGCCTCGGTCTAACCGAAGACAACCTGTTGAGGCTCCACATCTAGCGCTGCTCAAGCGAGCCGGCTCAGCAGTTCGACAATTGAGCCTTTTGCGATTTGCAACCCCGGCTGGCGCGCAGGTTTGTTGACGCCTTCGCCAATCCGCACCGCAAAGGCGGGAAAAGCGGGCTGAGAGCAACTCCCGGCCGGTGGCGTCGGCTGAGTCGAGTAGTGGCAAGCCCCGTGCACTGATCAGAATACGTCCAGCGAGCTGAGCAACAAGACTATGCCGACGACTACAACGACGATCTGAGCCATCTGCTTCATCGTCGAGTCAATCGGAAGTTTTTGCACGAGGTACAGCACCAAGGCGATGACAAGGGCCGTGATCAGGATGCTGATTATGATGGACATGCCCCAGGTCCCTTTGAAGGAACCGCCTTCCGGCAGTGAAGGTGTAAATATGGCTGAATTCTATAAAGGGAAGAGCGGCATGGACGCGGCGGCATCGAGGCCACGTCGACAAAGGTTCGTTCAGCTCCAGGTTGGTGCCGTACCCTTCGCCGTCCCCGGAGGTCTAATTATTTATCAGAAACCAGGCGGCAAACAGACTTGCGATGGCGGGAACGGAAAACGCGAGAGCGAAGATCGGAAGTTCGTCTGCGATCGAATAGCCGGCACGGTAGACACCGATCCAAAGATTGACGACAGAAATGATCAACCAGATGGCCAGGAAGACGCTTAATGCTGCACCCGTCAAAGATTTTGTTGTCGTCCACAGTTTGGAAAGCAGCATTATGCCGGCGCAAACAAAGAGCCCCGCCGCAATGACTTTGATGGTATGCATTTCACGACATCCTCTATTTTGATGAGAGACCTCGCCTCCAATCAGCCGGCGACCGGACGCGAGGAATGTTCCTTTACGCCACCTGCCGCTGAAGGCGGGATGCCCACCAGGCCGCAACGGAACCGAGACCACTGACGGATAGGAGTTCGGCGACTGCGAGGAGACCTGGTTCGAGATGCGCTGCAAAGAAGGTGATCAAGCCGAGGAAGTAGGCTGGAATGTTGTTGAGTGGAGCGGCCACTCGCAGCGATACAACAATCATCGCAACGACGAACACGACAATCCCGAAAGCCAATGGCCCAGTCGCGGGGACTAACATTCCTACTGCCAGCACGGCTGCCACTCCCATGGCTATTCCGGCCGCCAGGCAAAGATAGCTGCAGAAGGCGTCCTTTGCAGAGTGCCCACGCGTGTAGAACGCGACCCATCCCATAAACATTGCCCAAACCGGCCAGCCAAGGCTTGCTGAAGACGTGGCCGCGAACGCGGCAACTACGGCGGCGATTAGCGTAATGGCATGGAATCTCAGGGTCGTCAGGATGGGTTTGTTTTTCGATTTGTCAGTCATCTCGTTTTCCAGTTTTCATCGGTGGTGGAAAACCCGCAATCGGGAGGTGATAGTGCGCGATCTGGAGGAGCAGCCCCACCGTCACGATTGGGACTGCTTCAACGTTTGCGATGTTTACAGATTGGCCGGCTTCAACAGGTCCTGCAGGCCGATGTTGCGGAACATTTCCGCCCGCACGCGATCGGCAACGCCATTGACGATCTCAGCACCATCCTGTGAGGGATCGACGTGAACACGGAAGGGCCGCTTGCCGAATGGCATGTCGATCACGTCGACGATTGCGACAGCCACCGATCCGGCATCCGCATCGGCGGGCTCAAGCGCTGCAAGACCTTGCAAAGCCTGTTCCGGAACGCCTTTGTAAGGGCCTTCGTTGTATTCAGCTGCACGCACTGTGTCGGCCGGCGAGCCGGAATGAGCAAAGTGATTGGTGCCCTTGGTAAACGCACCCGGAACGATGATGGATGTCTCAATCCCCCAACGGGTCAACTCGGCTGCGTAAGATACAGCAAGCGAATCCATAGCCGCCTTCGCTGCAAAATAGGGAGACAAGTACGGTGGAGTACCGCCGCGAGTGCTCGAAGAGGAGACCCAAACGACCAGACCCTTGCCTTGGCGGCGCATGTGAGGAAGTGCGGCGCGGTTCACGCGCTGTGTGGACAGAACGTTGATGTCGAAGAGTTCGGCGAACTGCTCCGGCGTGAACGCTTCTGCCGGCCCGAAGGACATATGACCGGCGTTATGCATAACGACATCGAGGCGACCGGCATCTGCGATGATCGTGGCAATTCCTGCTTCTACCGATGCGTCGGAGCCGACGTCCAGTTCCACGGAGCGAAGGTCGACGCCGTTGTCTTTGGCGAAGGCCGCCGCGTCGGCAACGGCCTTGGCGTTTCGTCCGGTGGTAGCGCGCATCCCGGCGTAGACAGTGTGGCCGGCCTTGGCGAGCGCGCGGGCCGTGAGGGCACCGAAACCGCTGGAGGCACCGGTGATGACGATAACTTGCTTAGTCATGGGAACTATCCTTCGTATCTGTCAGATTGGGGGAATGTTGGGCGGTAAGGAGGGGCGAGTGTTCAAACCCGCCCGGCTCAATGATTGAAATCTGGGGAACCGACCGAGGTCAGGCTACGCCGCCATTGGCGCGAACGATCTGGCCGTTAACCCAGCCAGCGTCAGGGCCGGCGAGGAAAGATACGACGTTGGCAATGTCGTCCGGTTGGCCGAGGCGTTCGAGCGGCGGCATTTTCGCAAACTGGGCGATCAGCTGATCGGACTTGCCGTTCAGGAACAGCTCGGTCGCGATGGGGCCGGGAGCCACAGCATTGACCGTGATGTTGCGGCCACGCAGTTCTTTGGCGAAGACGTGGGTGAAGGCCTCAACGGCGGCCTTGGTGCCGTTGTAAACCGCGTAGCCCGGCATGTTCAGAGCCAGCGTCGTCGAAGAGAAGTTGACAATGCGGCCGCCGCTCTGGAGGCGTTTTGCAGCTTCCCGCATCGTGTTGAACGTGCCCTTGGCGTTGATGGCGAAGTGGCGGTCGAAATCTTCGTCGCTGGTTTCAGCAAGGGGCAGTGTCTTCAGGATCCCGGCGTTGTTGACGAGTACATCGATGTGGCCGAACGCGGCTTCCGCCGAGTCGAACATGCGAGCCACTGCAATCGCGTCGGACACATCAGCCTGGGCGCTGATTGCCTTGCCACCCTTGGCTTCAATCTTGCGGACGAGATCCTCAGCAGGCGCTGCACTGCCCGAATAGTTGACGACAACCGTGAATCCGTCGGCTGCAAGGCGCTCAGCAATTGCTGCGCCGATTCCGCGGGATGCGCCGGTAACGATGGCGACCTGGTTCGTGGTGATGGACATTTTGTTCTCCTTTGCGCTCAGCGCTTTTGACAAGGAGGAAGATGTCACTATCCGTTCTGCGGATAATCATGCATTATCCGCCAATACTATGCGGGGACAGCGAACAATGGACAGGCTGGATGCGATGCGAATTTTCAGCCGTGTGGTGGAGCGCAAAAGCTTTACTGCGGCCTCAGAGGATCTTGGGCTTCCACGCTCCACCGTCACGGATGCCGTCAAACAATTGGAGGCGCGCCTTGGGGTGCGCCTTCTGCAACGAACAACCCGGCATGTCAGCTCAACGCTCGACGGTGAAGCCTATTACCAGCGCTGCATCTCAATCCTTGATGACATCGAGGATGCGGAAGGAGCATTTGCAGGAGCGGTCCCGAAAGGGCTTCTCCGCGTTGATGTCCATGGGACGCTTGCGCGGCACTTCGTCATGCCGAACCTTCCCTCTTTCTTTAAGTCATATCCGGATATCGAACTTTACATGACTGAAGGCGATCGGTTTGTGGATCTCGTTCGCGAAGGCATCGACTGTGTTCTGCGTGTTGGTGAGCCACAGGGCGGAGATATGATCGGACGACGTGTCGCCGTGCTGGAAGAGGTAACATGCGCCTCGCCCGACTATCTGAAGCGATATGGTACGCCGCAAAGCGCCGATGCGCTTGATGGGCATGTCATGGTTGGGTTTCGGTCATCAGCGACCGGCACACTGATCCCTTTGGAGTTTTCAGTGAACGGCAAAGTCATCTATCGTCAGCTTCCGACGATCGTTTCGGTCAATGCCGCGGAAAGCTTCATTGCCGCAGCCAGACAGGGTCTCGGACTGATACAAATTCCGCTCTATCACGCCCAGATGGAACTCGACACTGGCTCATTGGTCCACGTCCTACCGAACATTCCACCCACACCTACGCCAGTGTCACTTTACTACCCCCGCAACAGGCAATTGTCTCCGCGGGTCCGAGTGTTTATTGACTGGTTAGCCGGCGTCTTCCGTGAAGCACGGCTCCAGGAATAGTCGGCCCCGCACGCCCTGTCAGGTTGAAGGATCGAGTGTAATCGGACCACAACCAGACGGTCTGCTGTGTGCCCCAACCCGGACCCTGGCGGTAAGAACGCTGATGTCCGCTTTTCGTGGTGGTGGCCTGGCAGCGGACGGTCCGCTCACGGCTCCAATTGAGACGCTCGGATCATACTGGCCAGCATCCGCTCCTACAACGCGAAGCCGGCAACATGCCGCCCGGTCCGGATGTCTCTATCCTACGCCTTGAAAGGATATGAACCGTCGACCTGTTCACTGCGCGTGAATAAAGCGGGAATGGGGAGCGTTTGCGAGCCGAAACTATAGGCTGATACTGTGAAACTCGGCGATCCGCGTAGCGAAGCGCCGAGCTCCTCTTTATTGAAATCAGACGGACTGAGCGACGGGTTTGCTGTGAATGGTCAAACCATGTGCCGCTCGGATTAAATCCGCCGCGCGCTCTCCGATGACAACGCACGGCGCCATCGTGTTGCCGGTAGTGATCCGCGGCATGATCGATGAGTCCGCGATGCGCAGGCCATCGATACCATAGACCTTGAGCTCATTATCGACCACCGACATGGTGTCGCGTCCCATCTTGGCGGTGCAAGATTGATGCCAATAGGTAACGGCCGAGCGCCGGATAAAATCGATCATGCCTGATCTGTCGCGCGGACCTGGAGCGGTTTCGCGACTCACCAACGGTTGGAAGCCATCGCTATTTCCGAGTTCGCGGCATAATTCCACTGCGGCCAACGCGGCTACCATGTCTTCCGGCTCACTAAGTGAGTTCGGTTCGATCAGGACGGGATCGTTTACATCGGGACCAGAGAGCCGCAGCCGACCGCGGCTTTTAGGCTGTGCAAGACCGTTGAACATCGTCCAGCCGTGCTCTGGGGTTTCGAGGCCTGTGTCTGGCGGCGAAGGAACCGCAAACTCTAATTGGCACTGGAGGATGTCTGGCTGGGACAGACGCGCGTCGCTTTTCCAGTAGATGTTCGCCTCGCAGCCACTACCGCCGATTGCTTCCGGTTTCCGGTAGGCCCAGGTGCAGCCGAATGCCAGATGATCCTGATGATTGCGACCAACGCCTGGCAAGTGTTGCACGACGGGGATCCCATGAGATTGCAGCTCGTCTTCCGGGCCGATACCGGACTGCATAAGGACCTTTGGTGTGTTGATCGCCCCCAGTGACAGCACCGTTTCGCAATGCGCCATGAACTTACGCGGCCGACCATCTACCAGAGCTTCCACCCCTCTTACCCGCTGACCATCGAAGACAAGACGCGTAACAAGCGCTTCGGTTATCACCGTCAGGTTCGGGCGCGACAGCAGCGGACGAACATAGGATTCAAACACGGTTTCCCGCTTGCCATCCCGGATGCGGAGTTCAGCGATCGATGCGCCTCCGGGGGCTTCCATCATCTCGCCGTTCGTTGAATCGAAGACCGGAACGCCCATGGCTGACGCCGCGTTTAATAGGGCCTCCGCCACTGGCTGTGGAGACCGAGGCTGCGACACATATGCTGGCCCACCTGCTCCGCGACGCGTCGGGTCGGGAGTGCCTTGCCAGTTTTCTATCCGACGATAGTAGCGGAGGATCGACTCATACCCCCACGCATCATCACTTGCCTCTGCGGCGAAGTGATTCCAATCTTCCTTATGTCCCCTCGCCCACACCATGACGTTGATGCTCGAACCGCCGCCAAGTCCTTTGCCCATGCTGAGAGGAAGTCGTCGGCCATCGAGATCAGGTGCCGGTTGTCCGACAAAGCCCCAGTCCCGGCTTGATCCGAGGTTGAGCGGCCACTGCGCAGGGTTCGTAACGGTCTCGGGTACATCATTTCCGCCGGCCTCTAGCAGCAGAACGCTCGCGTTTCCATCCTCTGCCAGTCGCGCTGCGACAACCGAGCCGCTGGACCCAGCACCACAGACGATGAAGTCGAAGACGTCACCGGCCGGTTTCTGTGGAAAGGACGGATTTGCCGGTAAGGGCATGTCATGGGGGTGCAGTTTCACGTGGTTATCTCCGTGAATGGATTTAATTAGAATTTACCAAGTGCTGAGACGCCGGCCGGGGAGGGATGCTTTAAATCTCGGTCAAGATCTGGCGTCCTACTAGGTTTCTCGCTTTGTCGCTGGGACGCGTGTTCGGTAGGCCCTGCTTAGCGTCATCGGGACCGTACGGACTGTCCCGATGACGCAAAGGCGATCATTGCTTTTTTGCCGACGCGGTCTTGGCGGCCTGATCGATGGTATCGGCGATGACCGCCGGCTGCGTCATGAACAGCGCGTGGCTTGCCGACACCTTGGTGATTTTGGCATTGATGCGCTCAGCCATGTGGATCAGCATGGCCTGATCGAAGGCCTTGTCCTCGGTGGCAATAACAGCCCAGCTGGGCTTAGTGCGCCAAGCTGCATTCTCGAGCTTCGTGGCGAACGCCGACATGTTGATCGGGACCTGTGCGTCCCTCATGAACGCAACATCGGCATCGCTTACATCATGAGCGAACCCAGCCTTAAACTTTGCCGGGCTGACATAGCCGAAACCATCCTTTGTCGTCTCGATGACGAACTCCGCTGCTGGAGCGAATCCTTCGTATTGCTGAGCCGTTGTCTCGCCGACATCTGGGGAGAGAGCGGAGACATAGACGAGGCCCGCAACCTTCGGATAGATGCCAGCTTCCGTGATGACGGTTCCGCCCCAGGAATGTCCGACGAGAATGACAGGACCATCTTGCCGCTCAAGCGCACGTCTGGTGGCGGCAACATCGTCTGCAAGCGACGTCAGAGGGTTTTGCACGATGGTGACGCGATAACCGCGTTTCGTCAGATTGTCGTAAACGCCCTTCCAGCCGGAACCGTCCGCAAACGCGCCGTGAACCAGAACGACGTTTCTTACGGATTGATCTTTGGGAATGGTGTCGGCGGCATTCGCCGCTGGTAGCGCAACCGACATTGAGGCTGCAGCTGCGATTGCGGAAACGGTGGTGATGGACTTGCGTGTCATTGATCTCTCCTTTGGCCGTATGCGATAATTGTTATCGCGATATCTCTCAGCTTTCATATCTTGAGATGCGCGTCAACATGATTCTTATCGCGATATTGGTTTTCGTGATATTTTCGATTATATGAATGAGTACAGGAGTTCAAAATGACCCAACGCTATAACGATCCCCCGCCTCTGCCCGACCAACTTTGCTATGCGATCTACACCGCCGGCATTGCTATTCAGCGCGCATACAAGCCCTTTCTCGACGAACTTGGGCTGACATATCCCCAATATCTCGTCCTGAACGTCCTCTGGGCTCAAGACGAGCTGACCGTAGTTTCAATTGCCGACCGACTTGCTCTGGAATCCAGCACGCTCACCCCGCTTTTAAAGCGTCTTGAAACAGCCGGACACTTAAGTCGGACACGCAACCTGAACAACGAACGGCAGGTACTGGTTGGGCTGACAGACCAGGGTCGTGCCTTGCAGCACAGGGCAGGCTGCCTCAGCGATACCCTGCTTGCAGCCTCGACCCAAACACCACCGCAACTCGCTGCCTTGAACCGCGACGTGCGGTATCTTCGTGACGCGATTTACTCCCAGATCGGCGGGTGGGACGCACCCGCCTGACCTGCAATGGCGGTAGAGGGCCTAGATGCTCAAGCGGTCGGAACAGTCCCACCGTCGATCACATGCTCTGTTCCCGTAATCGACGTTGCTCGATCCGAGGCAAGGAACGCGATCAGATCAGCGACCTCCTCCGGCGCGGCCGGTCGTCCCAGCGGTATGCCGCCGAGCGAGTTCATGATGACCTGCACCGCGTCATCGTAGCTGATACCGGCTTGCTCAGCTATGCGCAGGGCCAGACCATTGGACCCCGGGCTTGCGATCCAGCCGGGAGAAACCCGCACCACCCGTACTCCCTTCGGAGAGACCTCTTTGGAGATGCTCTTGCTGTAGGTGTTGAGGGCCGCCTTGGCTGAAGCGTAGCCGGTCGTCGCCTCCGGTAGCGGAAGATTTCTCTGGATCGAGGTGACGTGGATGACGACACCACTTCCCTGAGCGACCATGCCAGGGATCAGAGCACGATCGAGCCTGACCGCCGGAAAGAAGTTGAGGTTGAACTCCTTGTCCCATTCCTCGTCGATGAGCGCAGCAAAGCCGCCTGATGGAGCTGACGAGCCGCCCAGTACGTTCACAAGAATATCGAGGCCGCCGAGCTCCCGATGCACCGCGTCAACGACGGTTTGTACCCCCGTCGTGGTGGTCAGGTCGGCTTCAACGAATGCCGCACCGGAGAAATCTGCCGGCTTGGTGCGTGCGGTGGTCAGCACACGGGCGCCAAGCTCCTTGAAGAGGGCCACGGTTGCGGCTCCGGCGCCCGAAGTGCCGCCGGTGATCAGGGCGCGACGCCCCTGCAAGGTGAGGAACGGGGTCATACGGTGATCTCCAGTTCGGCGACCTTGTCGCCCACGAGGACGAAGAAGAAGCGCAGATCGATCGGGCTGCCTGGGAACGTGCCGACCGCATGGGCCGTCACCTGGGTTTTCCCGTTTTCAGTGGCGATGAAGAAGGGCGCTACCGTGTAGCTGTATTCCTGCGAAGCCTCTGCCATCCACTTGCGAATGGCATCACGGCCCCTGTGGGTCTTGCCCTTATCCTTCACGATGCCGTTTTCGGTGAAGGTGGCAGCAATAGCGTCGGGGCTGCCGTCCCGGTCGGCGTCGAAATAGGCTTCGATGCCCTTGGGTAGTTTGATTGTCATTTTGGTCCTCCATCAATTTCCAGCCTTGCCGGCTAGGGGCCTCGCCCCCTTTGGAGGTCGACAAGGACAACCTAGGGCAAGATGGTTGACACGATAACTAGGATAAAGAAGGATGAGGAATTACGAAAAGAGGGATAATGACGCGATCTGTACTCGCCGACCTGGACGCCGTTTTAAGCATTGCTCGCCTCGGGTCGTTTCGGGCAGCCGCGCTCGAGCTTGGCATGTCCACGACAGCACTTAGCAATGCCATCGCAAAGCTTGAGCAGCGCCTGGGCGTTCGCCTGTTCAACCGTACGACGCGAAGTGTTTCGCTCACCGATGCGGGGAGGACCTTTGTCGAGCGGGTTGGGCCGGCGATCACGGACATCCACGATGCTATGCTTACGGTCCAATCGCTTCAGGAAACTCCGACAGGCACATTGCGCATCAATGCCTTCGCGACAGCAGCCCGGGAGGTGATCGAACCGCTCATCTTGTCGTTCATGCAGCGCTATCCTCAGGTGCATATCGATCTGGTCACGGAGGGACGGATCGTCGACATCGTTGCGGCGGGCTTCGACCTAGGCCTGAGGCCAGCCGATCTGGTGCCGAGCGACATGATCGCCGTCTCGCTTGGTTTGAAGCGCAGTAATGCCGTTGTCGCATCACCAGACTTCCTGCGCACTCATGGCAGTCCAACCGTACCAACCGACCTATATCGGTTTCGCTGCATCCGTGCGCGTCTGCCCAACAACGCCTTGTTTCGGTGGAAATTTGAAAAGGACGGGAACGCTGTCCAGATCGATGTGCAGGGCTCAATAACCCTCGACGAGTCAAGCCTTGTCAGGATAGCGGCTCAAAATGGAGTTGGGCTCGGATACGTCATGGAGGCGGATGTGCGCGATGACATTGCGGCCGGTCGACTGGTGCGCGTTCTCGAGGATTGGACCCCTTCCTTGGCACCGCTCGCGCTGTATTACCCTGGCAGAAAGAACCCGCCGGCCGCCTTTAGTGCGTTCATTCAGGCTGCGCGCGAATTTGCGAATGGGCAATCGCCCGGTGCATAAATCAACGTCTCGTCGACGACCGCGCACGGACTCCAGGAACTCAGCGTTCGCAAGGTCCTGAACAACCTTCATCATATGGTTTTGCGAGACAGAGAACGTGTCCGATATCTCCCGGATCGAGCTAAGCCCCGATGGCCGTGATCCCAAATAGATCATCAATCGCATTGCGTAGTCGGTATATTTGGTGAGCCTCATCGGGGTGTCGTTCGCAAGACGGACAGGCTAAAGGCATGCCTGAAAATCGCGACGTCCCAGAGCAGTATCACATTGGCGAGACAACAGGTTGGTCTGTGAACCACCGTATCAATTCGTCGCTCCCCGGCTACCTTATGATAAGTTCGAAGACTTTCACCAACGACCTGAGCGACCTCCCCAGCGAAGCGTTATGCTCACTTGGCTTGCTGTTCGCAAAGGTCCAAGATGCATTGAAGCGTGTATTAACGGGTTTACATCGGCCGCTACGGGCATGCGCCGGAGTACCCCATCCATTTCCATGTCATCCCAATATACGGGTGGGTTGAGGAGCTATTCTGGAAGGATGACCGATACCGGCTACTAGAAACTTTCGCGGAAGGGCCGGGAGAGACCCCTACTGACGGAACGGAACTGACGCTATTCGTCTGGCGCGAGTTCTGCGAACGAGCTGCTCCCCCGCCGATCAAGGGGCCCTCTGTTGCCGAAGCTACTGAGCTCTTGCGTCGGACAATCCAATTTTCCTAGCAGTCATCCAACGCTCGACCAATTTCATTTCGCCCCCTACCGAAACCGACCCCGTGCTGCCTCCGATCGGAGCCACATTGCCATGTGGTCGGATACAAAATCGGCACTGCCGCCAAATGTGGGTTTTACTTCGTCACTTCAAACGGCAAAATGTCATATGCTAGTAAGCTTTAGCCGATAGACGCGACCTAATTTTCCGCTAACGATTTCAGCGAAACGCCTACTTTGCCAAAGCGATTGCACAATCGAACCTCACCGGCTGCTCGAGCGATTTCGGATGAGCAATGGTCGACGGCGCGACGCATGGCGCGCGAGCTGGACAAGATCCTCGACCACTTCGGTCCACGACAGCCTGCCGTTGCTCGAGCGGCGGCCGAGCTGCGCCTGTCCACCCGCCAGGTTTACAATCTGCTCGGCCGGTATCGCGTCGAGTGGACGATCACGACGTTACTGCCCCGCACCACCGAAACCCGGCGCAAGCGGCTTGCGGGCGGGACCGAGGAAATCATCAGCACAACACTGCGCGAGCAATTCCGCCTACCACCTGAGATCACTCACCTCGCTTTTCGGGTGGGCTTAGCTAGTGATTCTTGATTAATTGCAGCCCATCGCGAAACGCTCTATTTTCCTGGCAGGGTGTCCTCGACGAGACGGAACGTCCTCGGCTTCGCAGCGCCGCCGGACCGCTTCGGTTTCCGCACCAATCCCAGGCGCAGTTCGACGACCCGATCCACGAGGAGACGAGCGATGGGCGCAACGACGCCGGACAACATCATGCAGCTCGGTATGGGGTTTTGGGCCTCCAAAGCCTTGCTCAGCGCCGTCGAGCTCGGCGTCTTCACCGAGCTCGCAGCCGGACCGGCCGACCTGCCGGACCTGCAGGCCAGGCTGAAACTGCATCCCCGCTCGGCCCGCGACTTCCTCGACACCCTGGTGGCCCTGAAGCTGCTCGAACGCGAGGATGGCCGCTATCGCAATGCCCCGGATACCGACCTCTTCCTCGACAAGGGGAAGCCGTCCTATATCGGCGGCATCCTCGAAATGGCCAATGCCCGGCTCTACGGTTTCTGGGGCTCGCTGACCGAAGCCCTGCACTCCGGAGAGCCGCAGAACGAAGCCAAGCACAGCGAGGACTTCTTCGCCGCGATCTATGCGGAGCCGGCACGGCTGCGCGGGTTCCTCGAAGCGATGAGCGGGATCAGCGCAGGTGCGGCGCAGGCGATCGCCGCCAGGTTCGACTGGTCGAAATATACGACCTTCGCCGATGTGGGCGCGGCGCAGGGCATGGTGCCGGTGGTGATTGCGCGAGCCCATCCGCATCTCCAGGCTATCGGCTTCGACCTGCCCGCCGTGCAGCCGATATTCGACGAGTTCATCGCCCGGCAGGGCCTCGCTGACCGCGTCCGCTTCCAAAGCGGCAACTTCTTCGACGGCCCGATGCCGAATGCGGATGTGATCGTGATGGGGCATATCCTGCATGACTGGGATCTAGCCGAAAAGAGGATGCTGCTGGAAAAGGCCTTCGCCGCGCTGCCCAAAGGCGGGGCCGTCATCGTCTACGACGCTGTCATCGACGACGAGCGCCGCAGCAACGCCTTCGGCCTGCTGATGAGCCTGAACATGCTGATCGAGACCCGTGGAGGTTTCGACTACACTGGCGCCGACTGCCAGGCCTGGATGCGCGACGCCGGTTTCGTGTCCACACGCGTCGAGCCGTTGCTGGGGCCGGACTCGATGGTGATCGGCTTCAAGCCCGACTGAGCGGAGAACGAGACCCGGGGCGCAAGATCGGTTGCCTTGCGCTGACACCGCAATCGCCACAAGGTCATCGGGCATGTGCGCAAGACCGAGACCGCGTCTCACCGCATCGAGACGCATTGCGATGTTGTTGAACACCATCTTCCCCTCGACCCCATCCTTTTCGAATTCCCACGCCAGGATATTGCCGTAGGTCGGCATGCGGATCTGGATGCAGTTGTGGGCCGTGAGGTTCTCCGGGACTTCCGGCCAAGGGTGCTGGCGGAAAGAGGACGGAGCGTCGACGACAGCCATGCGCATCTCGCGTCCGATCTTGACCGCGATTGTCACGCATCTCGCTGAGCGCCGCAAGCTCCGCCTGGATTTCCTCAAAGCGCGGACCCGCCGTCTGGAGAAGACGTTCGCCCGCAACCGTCGGCGATACGCGGCGCGTCGTTCGCGTCAGCAGACGCAGGCCAAGCGCGTTCCTCAAGCCCCCGGACTGTCTGGCTGAGCGCGGACTGCGAAACTCCGAGCTTCACTGCCGCCCGCGTAAAGCTTTCCTCGCGCGCGACCGCTACGAAAGCGACCAGATCGTTGAAGTTCTCCTGCGGCACTCCGGAGGGCTGATGGCTGTGCCCGTTCGAAAACCTGCCTTGTTGCCTCCACGATCAAGCCGCCACCTTGTGGCGGCCGAAAATGGTTGCAACATAAAACATCATTGATATGATGTTTTATGTTGCATATGGAGAGGAGACGGACATGCAAGTGGCCCCAAAGCCGGTGCGCGCCCAAGGCAGAACACAGCAAGAGCGGCGCGAGAAAACCAGGGCGGATCTGCTCGAGGGGATGATGTCGGCGCTGATCGAGCTTGGCTATGCACGCACGACAACCGGCGAGATCGCACGCAGAGCCGGTCTGACTTCTGGTGCACTACAACATCATTTTCCGTCTCGGGAAGACCTCATTCTTGCACTCGTCGATTATCAGTTCGAGGCAGTCCGCGCGCAGCTCGAGATATTCGCGAATGACAACAACGCCGAGTCTGATTGGAAGACTTTCATTGAGTTGCTGCGCGACATTTATGCCGGTCGTCGCTATATGGCGATATGGGAAATTGTGATGGGAACGCGCGCGGACGTGCATCTCCATGCATTACTCATGCAGCACAGGATCCAGTCGCAGGCGACCCTCGAGAGGCTTTGGAGCACGGTCTTCAAGGCTCTGATTCCAGATAAACGCAGGCGCTCCGACCTCATGCATTTCACGCTTTCCACCCTGCGCGGAAGTGTATTTTACAACGTAATCGCGCCAGATGCTCAGTTCCTAGAACGGCAAAAAGAAATGCTTTTTTCCGTTCTGGAAGCAGAGATGTGTGACCGGGAAGGAACCGTCTCCGTAAGCCCGATCATGATCCATCCATAGCCTCATTCACACCCATGATTTCTGAAAGGAGGGAATTGCGCATGCGTTTAAATAAATCCGGTTTGCGTATCGCCGTCACTTGCTTCGCTTTGGCGATCGGTGGGGTTGGCGCCGTCAACACAGCTCAATCGCAGGCATTAGCTACATCCAAACCGCCATTGGCAACCGGGATAACCGATAGCGGTGCTGCGGAAGCGCAAGTCACCGACGCTATTCGCGACGGTGATATCCTTACGATCAAGATTCGTTTTGCCCCGATCGTGCCGGATAAGATGGAATCTATCTACGCCCAAATTTCCGATCAAGACTATGAGAACAACTTCTATGTCCTTGCGGGTGACAAGAAATATCTCCTACTGAGAGATAGCCAGGATACACCGCTGGCAAGCCCGCAGCTTTCCATTCGAAACACAAAGGATTCCCCGGTGTCCGGGACCTGGTACGGACGGTTTCCTGCGCCGCCGAAAGACATTACGGAAGTATCTTTGACTATTCGCGGTGTAGAGACGATCGATGCAATTCCTATTGCGGACAAACAGCAATGAGCAGGTTTGTGACAATAGTCGGCCTTGCGATCATTGTGTCGGTCGGACACGTGAACGCTCATGCGTCGAATTACCAGCGTGAAGTCAGAGGCCTCAAGGCGACCGTCCTGAGCTTGAAGGGCCTCGGGTCCGAAACAAAGGGCTCGGTTTCAGCACTGTTGGCCAGAGTCGATAGCCTCGTCTCCAACCGCAACGGCCTGACGGCACGACGGGAAGGCAAGGCCATCAGGGTTTCGATGTTGGGTGACGTGCTATTCGATTTTGACGCGACAGATATAAGACCCGCCGCCGAGCCGACATTGCAGGAGATCGCGCGCCTCATCGCTTCCATGCCGGGCGGCAGAACCTTAGTCGAGGGGCATACGGATTCCAAAGGGACAGTCGCCTACAACCAGGTTCTCTCCGAGCGTAGGGCCAAAGCGGTAGCAGCGTGGCTGGAGGCCCACGGTGTCGGCAAGACAAGGCTGGCGGTCGCCGGCGTGGGAGCCGACCATCCCGTTGCACCCAACGAGGATGGAGATGGGCTGGACAATCCGGAAGGACGCGCATTGAACCGACGCGTCGAGTTCGTGTTTCAGGACATCAAATGATGTCATGACGACCATCACTGGCCACGTCGCGGTGAAAACTTGTAGGATCCGCCGCGATCAACGCAACCTCATCCAGCTTGCTCGCCATCTCAACGACCAGCCGAGAAAGTGCCTCAACTACAGAACGCCGGCCGAAGTGTTTCGGGCACATTTGCAAGAGGGAGGCTGAACCCCTACCCTGAAAACCGGCATGTTGCACTTCAGTTAGGATCTCCCATACGTGAACATCACAGCAACAAGCCCCTAAGGCGACGTCCACGCTTAAGTCTGTGAACAGCATTGCGCCCCCATTTCCGCCGTTGGGTCGAGTTCTCACACTTCCTGAAAGGAGACGGTCTGCTACTCCAAAATCCATCGTTTCCACTAGGTTAAGTTCCCACTTTGCCTAGGATGGTCTGTCAGAGAGCGAAACATTGATTTGACGGGTCGTCGGTCCAGATTCTTTCAAGGCTCTAGAGAGCCAATCGTTGACTGGGCGGAGCTAGGTGCTCTTGGTCCGCACACTCTGTTCCTCGCGATCTAGCTGACACGGGTATCGATCCAGGCGCGCGTCTGCTCCAGGATCTCGTCGGAAAGCTCGTGATCATCGATTGCCCGCGCGAGGATGACTGCCCCCACCATTGCTGCCCAGCTTCCGATCGCTGCGCGGCGCTTGTCGTCCGAACCCCGCTCCGGCAGTGCCTTCTCGATACGGGCGATCTGCGTGCGAAGACCCTCTGTCATGGCGGCCTGCGCTGCAGGTGTCTGGTGGCGAATGGCTGCGGCCAGACCTGCGGTGGGGCAGCCATTGGCCGGATTGTCACGGTGACGAGGTGCCAGATAGGAGCGGACGAAGGCGCTGAAGTCGCCGTCTCCTGCGCTATCCGCAGCAAGGGAATGCGCAAGCGTCTGCGCGACAAGGTCGTCCTTCGAGTTGAAATGGCCATAGAAGCCGCCATGGGTCAGGCCGGCTGCCTTCATGACTTCCGCTACGCTCACGGCATCGAACCCCTTGTCCTTAAACAACCGGCTGGCGACGTCCAGGATCCGGCGTCGGTTCTCCGCCATCTGTTCTCGGCTGACCTTCATTTTCAAAATTCTCCGAAGCCGTCGTTGACATTTACATGATGGCCATCATATTTATTGGCAATCATGATGGTGATCATGAATATAGGTTCGATTACAGAAAAGAGCAATCCGATGAGCCAAATTCCTGCAGTTCTCATTACCGGCGCCTCGACCGGCATTGGCGCAATCTATGCCGATCGGTTTGCGCGGCGAGGGCACGACCTCGTGCTGGTCGCCCGCGACGCAGCGCGAATGGAGGCGGTGGCAAGCCGTCTGCGTCAGGAAACCGGTGTGACGGTCGACATCCTCCAGGCTGACCTGACGCAAACCACTGATCTGGCCAAGGTCGAGACACGGCTGCGCGACGATGCTCGCATCGGCATCCTCGTCAACAATGCCGGAACGGCCATCGGTGGAACCTTCGTCGAGCAGAGCACCGACGACACGACCAGACTCGTTGCGCTCAATACGACGGCACTTGTTCGCCTTGCCGGCGCCATTGCCCCGCGGCTTGCCAATGCCGGTGAGGGGGCGATCGTCAATATCGGTTCAGTGGTGGGTTTGGCGCCGGAGTTCGGGATGACGGTTTACGGCGCGACCAAGGCCTTCGCCCTATTCCTGTCTCAGGGGCTCGGCCTCGAACTTGGACCGAAGGGCGTTTACGTCCAGGCGGTGCTTCCCGCCACGACCCGAACCGAGATTTGGGAGCACGTCGGCGCCGACGTCAACGCCATGAACAATGTCATGGAGGTGGGCGACCTGGTCGATGCGGCGCTGGTCGGTTTCGACCGTCGCGAGCCGGTGACCATCCCGCCGCTTCACGAAGCCGGTCAGTGGGAGGCCTTTGAAGCCGCGCGCAAGACCATGTTCGCCAATTTCGGCAACGCACTTCCTGCCGAACGTTACCGTACGCGCACCTGAATCCTACGCATTCAACTGATCAATACCGCTGCAGCGGTGACACCATAGGTAGATCATGACCAACAACACGCTTTTCGAGCCCTACGCTCTCGGCTCCATGACCCTTTCCAATCGGATCGTCATGGCGCCCCTGACACGCAACCGCGCCGGTCCGGGCTTTGTGCCGGGGGACATTACCGCAGAGTATTACCGCCAGCGCGCTTCTGCCGGGCTGATCATTTCCGAGGCTACCCAGATCTCGCAGCAGGGGCAGGGCTACCAGGACACACCCGGCGTCTATACCCAGGCGCAGATCGACGGTTGGCGCAAAGTCACTGCTGCCGTACACGAGGAGGGTGGGCACATCCTTCTTCAGCTCTGGCATGTCGGCCGCATCAGCCACGTCGACCTTCAGCCCAACGGTGCTCAACCGGTCGCGCCCTCGGCACTTCGGGCAGACACCAAGACCTTCGTCAACAATGCCTTCGTCGACGTTTCGCAACCCCGTGCCCTTGAGCTCGATGAACTCGCTGGAATCGTGACCGATTTCCGTCAGGCAGCAGCCAACGCCATCAAGGCCGGTTTCGATGGTGTCGAGGTTCACGGCGCTAATGGCTATCTACTCGACCAGTTCGCCAAAGACGGCTCGAATGTTCGGACAGACAAATATGGCGGCTCCGTAGAAAACCGCGCCCGCCTCATGCTGGAAGTCACGGCTGCAGTCGTCGAGGAAATCGGCGCTGCGCGCACAGGAATCCGGATCTCGCCGGTCTCGCCCGCCAATGGCATTTCGTGCAGTGATCCCCAGGCTCAGTTCGACTACATCGTCGATCAACTCGACGCGCTTAACATCGCTTACATCCACGTCGTCGAAGGCGCCACCGGCGGACCACGCGACGTCGCACCATTTGATTTTGGCTCGCTACGCCGCCGCTTCAGCAAGACTTACATCGCCAACAATGGATATGACCTCGAACTCGCGACGTCGCATCTTGCCAATGACAAGGCGGATCTGTTCGCCTTCGGACGCCCGTTCATCGCCAATCCGGATCTCGTGGAACGTCTGCAAAGCGGCGCGCCGCTGGCGCAGATGATTCCGGCCACGCTCTATGGCGGTGGCGCGGCGGGCTATACCGATTATCCCAGCTTCGCCGAGGCATCAGGAAAGTGAAAGGCTTGGGGCCGTACTTCGGTGCGACCCCGAGCGTACCAGGGGTTTTGGCTTCATCTCCCGGATATCCTGCTTGAGATTTAATGATGATGTACGTCATCTAAAATATATCATGATGGCCATCATGATTAAGCTCCGACAACCTTAAGGCTTGCGGCAAGATTTCGCGAGCCAGATAGAGAAAAAGCTATGGCTACGTTTGAATCAAAAGGACATAAGACCGCGTTTGTGACCGGGGCGTCCAGTGGCATTGGCAGGGCGGCCGCTTTATTGCTGGCCCGGGCAGGCTACCGAATGATTGGCACTAGCCGGAAGGCGGCGCCGGACGAGATACGCGAAGGCATCCGGATGATCGCTTGTGATGTGACGTCTGAGACGTCCGTCTCGGCTGCTGTGGCGCTGGCACATCAAGAACTTGGCCGTATCGACAGCCTGAGGGGTAGCGGAGCCGCGGCACCTTGGCCTGCGCCGCCGTAAGAATCGTAGCCGCAAGATCGCAAGCTCCAATCATCGGCTCGCTCGCGGGCAAGGCAGGACCACCATGATAAACGCATCCAAAGCGACGACATCAGCACAGCGCTACAGCGACGCCCCCAACCGCTTCATCACCGTCGGGAAAATCCGATTTGCCTATCGGGAGCTTGGTCCGCGCGGCGGGGTCCCACTGGTGTTGCTAAATCACTGGGGAGCGGTGCTGGACAATTTCGACCCGCGAATTGTCGACGCGCTGGCAGCCGCACATCACGTGATCGCGGTAGACTATCGGGGGATCGGCCTTTCCAGCGGATCGGCTCCGGTGACCATAGATGAAATGGCCCGCGACGCGATGGACATGATCGGCAAGCTGGGATTTGGCACGGTTGATCTGATGGGCTTTTCGCTGGGCGGCTTCGTCGCACAGGATATCGCACTGAAAGCCCCGGTCTGGTACGCAAGCTGATCTTGACCGGCACTGGCCCGGCCGGTGGAACCGGAATTGCAAGGGTGGGGGCAGTGCCTTGGCCACTGATCATCAAGGGCATGCTAACGCTGCGCGACCCGAAAACCTATCTGTTCTTCACCTCGACCCCCAATGGTCGCCGCGCAGCCAATGACTTTTTGGCGCGTCTGAAAGAGCGCAAGCTGGATCGCGACAAAGGTCCGACACCCCGTGCCTTCCTGCGCCAGCTTTCCGCTATTCAGGCCTGGGGCCGCCAGGCGCCGCAGGATCTGGGCCGGACCCGTATTCCTGTTCTTGTGGCCAATGGCGATAATGACATCATGGTGCCCACATTCAACCGTCGCGACATGGCCCGGCGCATTCCAGATGCTGAACTGGTGATCTACGAAGACGCTGGCCACGGCGGGATCTTCCAATACCACGCTAAGTTTGCACCGAAAGCCTTGGCTTTTTTGGCTGCCTGACCTGACAAAAGTTTCACACTGGAGAAAGCCCGTGAAAGCCTTCGTCGTCGACAAATACAAGAAGAAGGGCGAGTTGCGGCTGGCCGACATGCCCGATCCCCGGATGGGCGCGGACGATGTTCTGGTGCGTATTCAGGCCACCGCGGTCAACCTTCTGGATTCTAAGGTGCGGGACGGCGAATTCAAGCTGTTCCTGCCGTATCGTCCGCCCTTCATTCTAGGCCACGATCTGGCGGGAACGGTTGTAAGCGTCGGCGTGAATGTGCGGCAATTCAAAGCGGGGGATGAGGTTTACGCCCGTCCGCGCGATCACCGGGCTGGCACATTTGCAGAGTTCATTGCGGTTGATGCCGCCGACGTGGCGCTGAAACCTGCGAGCCTTTCCATGGAGCAAGCCGCATCGATCCCGCTGGTCGGACTGACCGCCTGGCAGGCGTTGGTCGAGGTGGGCAAGGTCAAGCCCGGCCAGAAAGTGTTCATTCAGGCCGGTTCCGGCGGGGTTGGGACCTTTGCCATCCAGCTTGCCAAGCATCTTGGCGCCACTGTGGCCACCACGACCAGTGCGGCGAATATTGACCTGGTCAAAAGCCTCGGCGCTGATGTGGTGATCGACTACAAGACGCAGGATTTCGAACAGGTGCTGTCCGGCTATGATCTGGTGCTGAACAGCCAGGATGCCAAGACGCTGGCAAAGTCGCTGAACGTGCTGAAACCGGGTGGAAAGATGATCTCAATCTCCGGCCCTCCGGATGTTCCCTTTGCTAGATCTCTGGGGCTGAGCCTGTTCCTGCGCTTTGTAGTGCGGATGCTGAGCCGGGGCGTTCTGAAGAAGGCGAAAAGCCGAGGCGTCGAGTATTCCTTCCTGTTCATGCGCGCAGAAGGACAGCAGTTGGCCCAGATCGCCAAGCTGATCGACTCCGGTGTGATCCGTTCGGTCGTGGACAAGGTGGTTCCCTTTGCCCAAACGGCGCAGGCCTTGGCCTATGTCGAGTTCGGACGCGCCAAGGGAAAGGTCGTGGTCACCTTCAAGAGGTAGGTCTATGGCCTGCTGCCGGTTATGGGATTTCGCTGTGGCGCAGGGGCCTCTTCTCACCAATCTCGGCATATTTGTGTGAGACAACAAGTTTCTACGAGCGCAGTTGACAACTGCCCCAGTGGTTCAGTTCATCAAATACGACGAACATGGGCAAAAGGTGAACATACTGGTCTGGGATGACCACCTTCTGAATCCCATGGAGGTTATCGAGGCGATTTGGCAGGAGGTACCTGATTTCAAAGAGTCCTACGAGATTTGCAATGGACCGGTCTGAACCAGCCAAGCCGCATCAACTGCGCAATGCCGCGGGCGTCCTTCTTGTCGGTCTTGACCGGCATCGTCTTAAAGGCTGCACGCACGTGACGCGTCTCGATCAGCTCGACGGAAAGACCTGCTTTCACCATCCCGGCATGCAGCCACTGCGACAACGGGCCGGCCTCCAGACCAATGCGCTCCATCGCCACGCCATGCGTGCCAAACCAGGCGATCAGCGCATCCGGTTCGCTGAGGATCTTTGCTTCCCGCACGATGCGGCCATCCGCATCCACCACGCACACGCTCGAGAATTCCAGGGATACGTCGATGCCGGCATACTCTTTCATGGTCGTCTCTCCGTGATGCTATGGAGCAGGCCACTCCCGACTCTGCGACACCATCATCGTGAGGGACGACCACCCGTCCTTCAAACCTGGCGGACCAGGTTTCGCCCGTTACACCATCTGGTAGGATAAAATAAGAACATTGCCGTCTGCGCGGCCCCGGCGGAGCAACCGATGACATGGGCAGTTCGCCGCCTGGCGTGCGGCTTAACCACAGCGCCTCGCACTCTCGGCAAAGGCCATCATCAGAGGTCCGACGCCCTTGGCGTCATCGGCCACCACTTGCTCCGAGAGGTAGTAGCCGGGCGAGCCGTCACGATAGTTGCCTTCGAAGCCGCCGAGGCCAGCGACACCGACAATTGTTGTTAGTCGAGTGACACCCTCGCTATCAACGACAAGGCGCCTCGAAATCAGTGCATTGAGGGCGCGCTGGCCGGCCAAGATGGCTCGATCAGCCTGAGAAAGACCTAAACGGGCGGACCGCAGCAATGCGTAGGCAAACATGGCAGAGGCAGAGCTTTCCTCATAATTGCCCGCCAGATCGGCCTCATCGAGGACTTGCGTCCAGAGGCCGGACGGCGTCTGGCGTGCCATCAATTCGTCAAGCAGCAGGCTGGTCCTCAAACGTAGCGCTGCGGTCGCCCTGTCGTTGGGTAGAAGCGCCAGCGCATCAACCAGTGCCATTGCCAGCCAGCCGACGGCCCGGGCCCAGACCGCCGGCGACCTGCCTGTAATCGGGTCGGCCCAACTTTGCTTCCGGCTGTCATCATAGCCGTGCACGTAGAGGCCCTTGGCGGTCGCGGTGAGCGCAAGTGCTGTCGCGAACTGCTGAAGCGCATCGGCAATCAGAGCCGGATTGTCGGTCGCAAGTGCGTATTCGATCTGAAACGGGAGACCCATATAGAGCCCGTCGAGCCAAACCTGGTTAGGGTAGCGCTGCTTGTGCCAATAGTTGCCCGCAAGTATGCGCGGATGGGTTTCAAGTTGGCCTGCAAGTTGGTCCGCCGCTGTCCTGTAGCGACGATCGCCTGTTTCTGCGGCCAATGGGAACAGGACGCGTCCAGCGAGAATGTGGTCGATATTGTACTCGGCAGGATCGTACCCGAGGAGTGTGCCGTCAGAACCGACCTGGCGATCGACGAGCCGGTGCAGGTGCTCGCTCCAGCGCCCCTCGCCTGTCGCCTCGAAAAGCAGCCGAAGACCGCGATAGATGCAGCCGTCCTCGTAGCACCAGCTCCCGCCCTTGTACGGGATGTAGCGTTGCGCGAACTGGTCGAAATAGGTGGTCGGGTCCATCGGATATCTCATTCAAGGGAAACGGAAATCGAGGCTTTGCTCAAGAGCGCAGGTTCATCGCAGTCGACGTCGGCGCACTCGGCGACGATCGTCTCGTGCCGCATCGGTCGCACCCGGTCAGCCATGATCGGAGGCGTAGCGGTCGCGTCGCCGCGATAGGACGCGATCTTCAACCGGCGAACTCTGATGTTGCGGATCGGTGCTTCCGGCAGCCCGAGAAATGCCCCTGCCGCGTGCGCGAGCTTGCGGATTTCGACGTCCTCAACGGTGACGCCATCGATGATTGGGGTTCCCGGGCCGGTAGCAGCCGGCCGGCGCGATTGCACCCACTCGTCGTGGCCGTCCGCGTCGCAATGATAATGGGCGTTGGCCGATAGCGCCGTCTCGACGCCATCCATGAGAACTCGCCGCATGGCAATGTTCGTGATCGAGCCGCCGCGACCGCGCCTTGTCTTCAGACGCAAGCCGCGATCGGTGCCGATCATCTCGCAATCCTCGATGGCGACATCGTGCACGCCGCCGGACATTTCCGAGCCAATAACGAGGCCGCCGTGGCCGCGCTCCATCAGGCAATGGGTGACACGGATGCCGCGAGTTTCGGTAAGGTGATCGTCTTCGCCATTTGGCCCGCGCTTTCCCGCCTTGACTGCGATGCAGTCGTCCCCCACGGAAAATCGCACGCCGGCGATCGTGACGTCGCGGCAGCTTTCGGGATTGAATCCATCGGTGTTCGGGCTGTCGGGTGGGGCGGCCACAGTGAGGCCTGCGGCAATCAGCCGGCTGCAGCCCTGCGGATGGATCGTCCAGGATGGCGCGTTGCGGATGGTAAAACCGAGCAGCTTCACATCGGCACAGGAAACGAGGTGAAGGCCGCGCGGGCGGCGAGCGCCGTTACGGGTTTCCTTCGGCCAGCTCCACCAATCACCCAGGTCTCCGGATCCGTCGAGCGTGCCCTCGCCCTCGATCACCAGGCTTTCAGCGGCGATGGCATGTATTGGAGCGGAAAAACAGGCGGAGGGTAGTCCCTCCCAACTTCCAAGCATTTTGCCTTCCGCGTCGCGTGCGTCGAGGATGGGCCAACCCGTGCGACCTGAAGGTGCCCTAAGGATCGCTCCCTTGGAAAGGTTGAGGGTCATGCCGCCCTTGAGCCGGACAGGAAAGGCCGTCCAGTCTCCCTCGGGCAGGCGCAGCGTGCCGCCGGCCGGCACGGCGACGACAGCATCCGCCAGAGCGGCAGCGTTGGTGCGGGCACCCTCGAGATCGTCGTGACGGATGCCGGGGACAAGACCGAACGCGGTTGGATCGATCAGACCGGCGCAGGCTGCCGTTTCGAACTCGAGCGGCTGGAACCCGTCGACTTCGAGCCGATAACGACAAAGGGGGCGAAGGTCATGAAAAAGCCTCACGACCGTCGTCGCCGCGCCGTCCCGCACGTCGTCGTCGCCAGTCAGCGCCGAAAGCCGCCAGGACGCCGGCTCAGGCAGGCGATAAAGCGCTCCGGCTTTAGGCAGGCAAAGCGCTGCCGTTCGCGCTGACAGCGCGATGATGGACGGTCGGATCATGGTCTCGTTCTCTTGGCTTTTCCGGTAGAGTGGACCCGCCGCGGAAACCGTGGCGGGACATCTGACGATCAATCGAACTCGGCAAGCACGTCGTTCACCGTATCGATGATCTGTGCGGCTGCCTCATCCGCCTTCAGCTGGCCATAGGCGTACTCCTCCAGCGTATCGATGAAGGCTGCGCGCACCTCCGGATGCTCGTTGAAAGGCGAGACGGCCGGACCGCTTGCGGCAACGACGATAGCGTTTGCTGCGCGCACTTCCGGCTCGCCCTTGTCACCGAGGCGGGCAGCGGCGGCCTTCGACGCCGGCAAGCCGCGCGAGGTGCCTAGAGCATCGATGCCCTCCGGTTCGTTCAGCAGGCAATTGACGATCTGCGCTGCCGCATCGGGGGCTTTGGAGTTCTTTGAGATCGAGAAGACCATGGAGGGCTTGCGATAGACGCCTTCCGTCACCGCATTCGGAAGCTTCAGCATTGCCACGGGCTTCAAGACCTGACCGTCCTTCAACGGGTCTGAATATTTCGAATAGGTCGAATCCCATTCGTAGGAGCCGGCAATCTTGCCGTCGGCCCAGGCGGGCTTTTCGAACAGATTGACGTTGCCATCGGCTGCTTCTTCCTTCTGCGACCTGATCGCCCCGGTCTCGACCAGCTTACCCAGGAACGATATGCCCTCCGTAAGCTCCTCCGGTGTCCAGGCAACGCGATTGGTCGCGGGATCGACCAGATCCTTCCCGGTCTTCTGGACGACAGCCAGGGTCGTCAGGAGTTGCGCCGTCTCCTTGACGGCATTGAAGGTGTAGTAGTCCTTGCCGAGCTTCTCCTTGATGGTCGCCGTTGCCGCAAAGAATTCGTCCCAGCTTTTCGGAATGGCGACGCCTGCCTTTTCGAAGGTCGTGGCGTTGAAAAAGAAGACGCGGCCCGTCGTCGAAACCGAAAGCCCCTGCAGCACGCCGTTCATCGAACCGGCCGACAGATCCGCCTCACTCCAGTTGGAAAGATCGATCGCTTTGAGCTTGCGCAGATTGGCAAAACCGTCGCCATTCTTCGAGAACAACGGCAACCACGGCCAGTTGACCTGAATGATATCGGCTTCGGTCTTGCCGGCCATCTGGGTCGTCAGCTTTTCAAGGTAACCGTCAAAGCCGGTGAACTCGCCTTTGACCGTGTGGCCGTATTTTTCGCCACAGGCGGCGATCGCCTTCTGGGTGGCGACGTGGCGGCTCTCGCCGCCCCACCAGGCCATACGCAGTTCGGCGGCGTGCGCCGTCGTGCCAAAGGCCAGAGCGCCATAGGCGACAGTGGCCAGTGCTGCGATCATTCTTTTCGTTCTCATCGAATTTCTCCTCCTTGGAATGGGGCCGAACGCTGCCTCCTCACAGCGAGACGTTGCGGCCATCGGTCTTGTCGAAAACATGCAGGTGATCAGGATCCGGGCGCAGGCGGATCACGTCCGATTGGCCAAGTGCCTCGAACTCGGCGGCGCCCACGACGCTCACCAGCTTGCGGCCATCAAGGTCGGCATGCAGGTAGACTTCGTGCCCCATGAACTCTGCATTGCTGAGCCTTGCAGACAGACCCGGCCCATCGGCGACGAGCGAAAGATGTTGCGGGCGCATGCCGAGCACGGCCTCAGCAGGTCTCGCCGAAAGCCTGCGCTCGAGATGGGCGCCAAGCGCCAGCCGCTGGCCTCCGATCTGGAGTTCGCCACCTTGAAGCGTCGCATCGACAAGGTTCATCTCGGGGCTTCCGATGAAACCGGCGACAAACAGGTTTGCCGGTCGATTGTAGAGCTCCTTGGGTGTTGCCACCTGCATGATTCGGCCAGCCTGCATGACGCAGATCCGGTCTCCCATGGTCATGGCTTCCGTCTGGTCGTGGGTCACGTAGATCACCGTCGAAGACAGGCCTTCGGCCTTCAGCTGTCTGTGCAGATCGGTGATGCGCACCCGCATCGAGGCCCGCAGCTTGGCATCGAGATTGGAGAGCGGTTCATCGAAAAGGAAGACGCCCGGCTTCTTGATGAGCGCGCGCCCGAGCGCCACGCGCTGCGCCTGACCGCCGGAGAGCTGCTTCGGCAACCGGTCGAGCAGCGGCTCAATCTCGAGGATCCTGGCGACGTGCTTGATAGCTGCGTCGATCTCTGCCTTCGGCTTGCCGGCAATCTTCAGCCCGAATGCGAGGTTGCCGCGCACCTTCATGTGCGGATAGAGCGCGTAGTTCTGGAACACCATGGCGATCGAGCGCTTGCCGGGCGGCAGATCGTTGACGCGCTGGTCGCCGATCACGATCTCGCCGCCCGAGATCTCCTCGAGCCCCGCGACCATGCGCAAGGTGGTCGACTTGGCGCAGCCGGAGGGGCCAACGAAGACCATGAACTCGCCATCCTCGATGTCGAGATTGATGCCGTGGACGGCCTTGAACGCGCCGCCATAGATCTTTTCGAGGTTTTTCAGTTGAACCTTTGCCATGGTCAGCCTTTGACTCCCCCGGAGGAGATCCCTTCAATGAAATACCGTTGCGCAGCGAAGAACACGACCAAAGCCGGTGTGATCGTCAGCACCGACATTGCGAGAATGCGGTTCCATTCGAAGGCTTCTGTGGTGTCGATGGAGAGTTTGAGCGCGAGGCTCACGGGATATTTGTCGACCGAGGACAGATAGATCAGCGGCCCGAGGAAATCGTTCATCGTCCACATGAACTGGAACAGGCAGACGGAGATCAGCGCCGGCGCCAGCATCGGAACGACGATGTAGACGAGCGTCTGGAGACTGTTTGCGCCATCGACGCGCGCCGCCTCTTCCATGTCTGCCGGCAAAGAGCGCAGGAACTGCACCAGCATGAAGACGAAGAAGGCATCGCCGGCAAAGGCTGAGGGCACCCATAGCGGCAGGAAACTGTCGAGCCAGCCGAGATCGCGGAACAGGATGTATTGCGGGATGCGCGTCACGACATTCGGCAAGAGCAGGATCGCGATCACCGAAGCGAAGAGGATCTTCTTGAACGGGAAATCGAACCGCGCGAAAGCGTAGGCCGCCATGGTGCAGGAGATCGCCGTACCGATCACCTTCGGCAGGATGATCAGGAACGAATTCCAGAAGAACCGGCCGAAGGTATAGGGCGTCGAAGTCTGCCAGCCTTTGATGTAGCCGTCGGCGGTCGGGTTGTCTGGCAGGAAGCCAGCGCCGGCGAAAATCTCCGAGTTGGTCTTGAAACTCGCGCCGACCAGCCAGATCAGCGGATAAAGCATGACGAAACCGACTGAAAAGAGCAGCACGTAGCGAACTGTCGCCGACAGCAGGCGAAGCCTTGCCCTGCGTACGGCCTGGTGGCCGTTGAACGTTTGAAGATCGACCATGGCTCAGTTCCTCTTGTCGCCGGCGTAGAAGACCCACTTCTTCGAAGACCAGAAGGCGACGAGGGTCAGCACGGTAATGATGGCAAAGAGCACCCAGGCTATGGACGAGGCATAACCCATGTTGAACTTCTTGAACGCCTCGTCATAGATGTAGAGCGGCAGCAGGTATGTGGCCTTCAGAGGACCGCCCTGAGTGATGATGTAGGGGCCGTTGAACTCCTGGAACGCCTGCACCATCTGCATGATGAGGTTGAAAAAAATCACGGGAGTCAGCAGCGGCAGGGTGATCCAGAAAAAGGTCCGCACCTTGCCCGCGCCATCGATCGCCGCTGCCTCGTAGAGCGACTTGTCGATCGATTGCAGTGCTGCCAGGAAGATCACCATCGCCGAACCAAACTGCCAGCAGCGCAGAAGCGTGATGGTGAAAAGCGCATTGGTCGGATCGCCGAACCAGTCGACCGGGGCAAGCCCCAGCGTGGCCAGCATCATGTTCGCAAGTCCCTCCGAAGCAAATACGTAGCGCCACAGGACGGCGATGGCGATCGACCCTCCAAGGATCGATGGCACGTAGAACGCCGTTCGGAAGAGGCCGATAAATTTCAACCGGTAATTCAGGATCGCGGCGATGAAGAGTGCAAAGGCGAGCTTCAACGGCACGGTCAGGAACACGTAGAGCAGCGTGACGTTCAACGACTTGATGAAGGTGCGGTCACGGGTAAACAGCCGCTCGTAGTTGGCGAGCCCCGTCCAGCGCGGCTCGCTCATCAGGTCGTAGCTGGTGAAGCTCAGGTAGAACGAGCTGATGAACGGGATGGCCGTGAAAATCAGAAGGCCGATGACGTAGGGCGCCAGATAGCCGAGCCCGAGAAGGCGGTGTCCTTTCATGCCGCTCCTCCCGGAGGGCACCGAAATGCTGCCTTTATAGATACAGTTTCGTACAAATTACGCTCCCGGATCGGCACGGACGAAAGCAGGACTCTCCCTTTTTCGCCACGAACCGATCCCTCCTCCCAGACGATACGGTGCGCACAAGCGGCTTATGCGGTGACAATCACCCATCTCTCCTGCAGAATGAATTCACAAAGGCGAGGAAAAAGATGGACGAAATTGAAGGTGGCATTCTCTCTGCGATTCCACCGACGGCGCTGAGCCTCAATCTGACGCGAGCCGCTATCCGCATGGAGCACTCGCACACCTGGCGGATCGACAAGTCCAATGAGGTCGATGACCTTGTGATCTGCCTCGAAGGGCGCGGGCATTACCTGATAGACGGCGAACCTCGGATCATGGAGCCGGGTGACGCGATGCTGATTTTGCGTGGCCAGCGTTTCGTCGGATGGAATGAGGGGCGGGAGACCTACCTCGGCGTTGCGCAGCACTTTACGCTCGATATCTACGGGCGCCATAACCTTATCGCGCAGATGGACCTACAACCGAAATTGCGCCTCACGCGCTGGGCGCTTCTCGAACCGCTGGTCCGGCACTATCGCCAGAGTGTGCCTCCCTCCTCCGTCACGCTCGGTCAGCATCATCTCTTCATGGTGCTGCTCATTGCTTTTATCGAGGACGCATTCATCGGATGGCGGGACCACGCCACTTATCAGCCCGAGGGCGCCGATGCGATCGACCTTGCTGTCATGAAAGCTGCCACGATGATCTCCGCCAACCCGCTCGATCCGGAGATTGCGACACGAGCGGTCGATGCATCGCCCTATAATCGCGACTACTTCCTGCGCGAATTCCAGAAGCGAGTGACCCGCACGCCGCGAAAGTACCAGGAACTGAAACGCATGGAGCGCGCCATGCATTTCCTTGAGGCTGGTCTTTCCGTGGCGGCTGCCGCAACCGAAGTCGGCTATTCCGATCCCTATTACTTCTCCCGCATGTTCAAGCGGACCTTGGGCCTCAGTCCGCGCGATCACCTGAACAAGGTGCGCCAGAGTCGAGATGGTGGCTTGATGCAGCTTGACGAACCCGAGCAAGCACTTGCGCTCGCGGACGGACTTGCGGCCAACCAGTAGGAGACGCGGTCGGCACCGTTGAGATCAACGCACGTCCCGCCTGCTGGGGGAGCGCGTGGTTGGCGCGTTGGCCTCCCGCGCTGTTCTCACCCTTGAGATACTTTGAATTCCGAGAGCGCACCGCGATCGATCTCGATGCCGAGACCGGGCGCGTCCGGGATGGCAACGACACCATTCACGGTTTCGATCGGCGTCTTCAGCACCGCCTGGCGGAAGGGATTCTCCGTCCGGTCGAACTCCATGATCGGCTCTATCGGGTTTACCCGCACCGGATCTGGCGTCATCGCCGCCATGAACTGTAGTGCAGCGGCAAGATGCACGCCGGTACCCCAGACATGCGGCACGATGCGAACGCCATGCAACGTCGCAAGACTTGCAATCTTCGCCATCTCGGAGAACCCACCGCAGCCGCAGAGATCCGGCTGCAGGATGTCGACGGCGCGGCTCTCGATCGCTGGCCACATGCCGTAACGGGTGTGCCAGGTCTCGCCGCCGGCAACCGGGATGGGCTGCCCGGCTCTCACCTCGCGATAGGCCGAAAGCTGTTCCGGCACCACTGGCTCCTCGAACCAGTCGATATCGTAGTCCGCCGCCGCCTTGCCGAGGCGGATCGCCTCGGTGACGGTGTAGCCGTGATTGGCATCGATCATCAGCCGCATTTCATCGCCGATCGCTTCGCGCACGGCACGGATGACGCGCAGGTCTTCGTCGATGCTAAAGCCGATCTTGATCTTGCAGGCGTGAAACCCCTGCGCCCGGCGTTCCGCCATCTCCATGGCATTGTCGGAGACGCGATCGACGCCGTCGCGCTTGAAGCTGCCGGTCGCATAGGCGCGCACGCTCTCGCGCCAGCGGCCACCAAGCAGCATCGAGACCGAGGCACCGTAATGTTTGCCCTTGATATCCCAGAGCGCGATGTCGATGCCGGACAGCGCCGTGATCGCCAGACCGCGCTGCCCCTGATCACGCAGCGCATTGTAGAGAATCGCCCAGAGTTTTTCGGTCTGGCGCGGGTCCTGGCCGATCAGCCAGGGGGAATAGGCCGCGACCACGGCCGCATTGGGTCTCGCCGGCCCAAGGCATTCGCCCCAGCCGACGGTCCCGTCATCGCATTCGATCTCGACTAGCACATGCGCGCGCCGATCAAAGCGCATCGACGCACTTTCGAACGGCACCGCCAGCCGATGCTCGAGGAGATGCGTGCGGACGGCGGTGATCTTCATGCCACTCCTCCCTGCCCGTCACGCTTTGCGCTTGTGACTGCCGATGAGGGCGTCGAGCATCTCGACTTCGGCCCCCGTCAGGTCCTTGAGCGGGCTGCGCACCGGACCCGCATCGAACCCCTGCAGGCGCACGCCCGCCTTGACCGCCGAAACGGCATAGCCCTTGGCGCGGTTGCGGATGGCCATGAACGGATAGAAGAAATCGTTGAGGATGCGCTCGCAGGTGGCGCGGTCGCCGCTGCGCAGCGCCGCATAGAACTCGTTGGCAAGACCCGGAACGAAGTTGAAGACGGCGGACGAATAGGTGGTGAAGCCAGCACCGAGATAGGCTTCGGCGAACAGTTCCGCCGTCGGCATGCCGCCGAGATACATCAGCCGGTCGCCCATCTTGGCGGTGACCTGGCGCACGAGGCCGATATCACCGGTGCCATCCTTGAAGCCGATCAGGTTCGGGCATTCGTCACAGAGCCGCGCCAGCGTGTCGGGCTGCAGCACGGAGTTGTCACGGTTATAGACCATGACACCGATGCCGACCGACTGGCAGATCTGCTTCACATGGGCGTAAAGCCCTTCCTGCGGCGCATCGATCAGGTAGTGCGGCAGGAGCAGGATGCCATCGGCACCGACCCGCTCGACCGAGCGGGCGATATTGACCGCCATCTCCGTGCCATAGCCGCAGCCGGAAACGATCGCCGTTTCGCCAGCAACCTCCTTGGCGGCGGCAACGATGCCGGGGATTTCATCGGGTTTCAGCGAGAAGAACTCGCCGGTTCCGCCGGCAGCAAACAGCACCGGCGCCTTGTAGCCCGCCAGCCACTCGACATGCGCCTTGTAGCTTTCCGGCGCAAAGCGACCGTCCTTGTCGAAGTGCGTCACCGGGAAGGAAAGGAGGCCCGATCCAAGCGCGGCCTTGATCTGTTTTGGGGTCATTTCTTTTAGTCCTCTGCGTGTTTTCAGAATGGAAATTTCGAATGAGATGAGCCGGTTTGGCACGAACTCATCATATAACATGTATGATGAGTTCGTGGTCGGCATCACCATCAGCGGGCCAGCCAACCACCGTCCACATTGAGAATGGCGCCGTGAATGTAATCGGCCGCAGCCGACGACAGGAAGACGGCAGCGCCGGCGATGTCTTTGGGCCTGCCCCAGCGATTGGCTGGGATGCGATCAAGGATCGCTTTGTTGCGATCCGGGTCGTCGCGCAGCGCTTCGGTGTTGTTGGTTTCGATGTAGCCGGGCGCGATCGCGTTCACATTGATGCTCTTCGCGCCCCACTCGTTGGCAAGCAGCTTGGTGAGCCCCGAGACGCCGTGCTTGGACGCCGTATAGGAGGGCACGCGGATGCCCCCCTGGAAGGAAAGCAGCGATGCGATGTTGACGATCTTTCCGGGCCGGCCCTTTGCCAGCAGTTCCTTGGCGAATGCCTGGCAGGTGAAGAACAGCGCTTTGACGTTGACGTCCATGACGTCGTCCCAGTCGGCCTCGCTGAATTCCACCGCATCGGCGCGGCGAATGATGCCGGCATTGTTGACGAGGATATCGTAGCCCTTTCCGGCAAAAACGTCGCGTGCGGCCATGGGATCGGCGAAATCCAGAGCAAGCGAAGCGGCTTCCCCGCCGGCTCTTGCGATGATTTCAAGCGTTTCCTCAGGCGCGCGCCGCGCCGCGCAAGTCACCTCGGCGCCAGCCGCAGCAAGGCCTACGGCGATGGCCTGTCCAAGCCCGGTGTTCGCGCCGGTGACAAGGGCCTTATGACCTTGAAGGGAAAAGGGATTTGTCACTTCAGTTCCCCCGGCTGGATGAACTCCATGTCGGTATAGTCGACATTGTCGCCAGCCATGGCCCAGATGAACGTGTAGGAGCCGATGCCAGCGCCCGAATGAATGGACCAGGGGGGAGAAATCGCGCCTTCCTCGTTGGAAATGAAGAGATGGCGGGTTTCCTGCGGCTCGCCCATCAGGTGCAGCACTCGCGATTTTTCGTCCATGCCGAAGTAGAGATAGGCCTCCATGCGGCGATCATGGACATGCGCCGGCATCGTGTTCCAGACAGAGCCATCTTCAAGCGTCGTGTAGCCGAGGACAAGCTGGCAGCTCTCCATGACCAGCGGGTGGATGAACTGGTTGATCGTGCGCTTGTTGGAGGTTTCGGTCGTGCCGAGTTTAACCTCCTTGCTGCCCGCAATGGTCACGAGCTTCGCAGGCAGGCTGCGATGGGCAGGGCAGGAGGTGATGTAAAAGCGCCCTTCCCCGGAGAAGGTTACAGGCCCCGTACCCATTCCAAGATAGAGAACGTCGCCGCGGTTGAGGCTGTAGGTCCCCTGTTCGGTCGTGACCGTGCCGGTTTTGCCCACATTGACGATGCCCATCTCGCGCCGGTCGAGAAACGACGGCGTCTTGGTTTCCTCCACTTTGTCGAGCGTCAGCGGCTTGCCTGCAGGCACGGCCCCGCCCATCACGAAGCGATCGTAGTGGGTGTAGATCAACCGGATCTCGCCCGATCGAAACATGTCCTCAGCGAGAAAATGCCTGCGGAGGCCCTCGGTGTCGAGTGTCCTTGCGTAGTCCGGATTGACGGCCTGCCGCGTTTCGACGGTCAGCATGAATGTCCTCCTTCAGTGATTGCGACCAACATGTAATATGTGTTAGGCATAGTTGTATGATATGTCTGACAACGTCAAGAGGCAAATGCCAACCTCGATTTTCGATTGCAACTCCTCAAGGGGAAGACCTGGATTGAAACGCCTTCTCATCACTGGCGCGGCGGGTCAGCTTGGCCGCGTGATGCGCACACGGCTCTCTGGCCTGGCCGACACGATCCGCCTTGCTGATCGCACAGGTCTTGGAGCGCCAGCTGACCGCGAGGAGCTCATTCAATGCGATCTGGCCGACGCTCAAGCCGTGAACAACATGGTCGCCGGCTGCGACGGTATCGTCCATCTTGGCGGAGCTTCGGTCGAAGGCCCGTTTGAGGGGATCCTGCGCGGAAACATCGCCGGTCTCTACAATCTCTTTGAGGCTGCCCGCGCAAATGGCCGGCCGCGCATCGTCTTTGCGAGCTCCAATCATACGATCGGCTACTATCCGCAAGCCGAACGGCTCGATCCCCTTGCCCCATTTCGCCCGGATGGACTCTACGGGGTCTCCAAATGCTTCGGCGAGGCGCTTGCGCGCCTGTATTTCGAGAAGTTCGGGCAGGAGACGGCGCTGGTGCGGATCGGCTCCTGTACGCCAGAGCCAACGAATTACCGGACGTTGTCGACCTGGCTTTCTCATGGAGACTTCGCGTCGCTGATCGAGGCGATCTTCCGCGTCCCGGTTTTGGGCTGTCCCGTGATCTGGGGTGCATCGGCAAACGACGCCGGTTGGTGGGACAACGCACACCTCGGCTGGCTGGGCTGGAAACCCAGGGACAATGCCGAAACCTTCCGGACGCGCCTCGCGGAGGCCCCGCCGCAGCCCGGCCCCGACGAATCCACGGCTCGCTTTCAGGGCGGTGCCTATGTCGACAATCCGATCATTAGGGAGTGATGAATGATCTTCAAGCCGCATGGAAAACATCTGGTCGCAGGCGAATGGATCGCAACCGGGCAGACATTCAAGAGCGAGCCGGCGTCTGGCCCGGCCTTTGATTTCTCCGTCGGAACGACCGAACTGGCGAACAAAGCGGCCGAGGCCGCGGAGGAAGCCTTCTGGTCCTTCGGCTACTCGACCCGCGACGAGCGCTCAGCATTCCTCGACGCCATCGCCGACGAGATAGAGGCGCGCGGGGCGGCGATCACCGAGATCGGAAGCGCGGAAACCGGATTGCCGGGCGCCCGCCTTGAAGGCGAGCGCGCACGCACGACCGGCCAGCTTCGGCTGTTTGCCTCCCATATTCGCAAGGGCGAGTACCTCGACAGGCGACATGATGAGGCCCTACCGGACCGCAAGCCCCTGCCCCGTCCCGACATCCGTCTGATCCAACGACCGATCGGTCCTGTTGCCGTCTTCGGCGCTTCCAATTTTCCGCTGGCCTTCTCGACCATGGGCGGCGATACGGCCTCGGCGCTCGCGGCAGGCTGCCCTGTTGTCGTCAAGGGTCATTCGGCCCACCCGGGGACCGGCGAGATCGTCGCCGAGGCTGCCCTGGCTGCCATCAGGGCGCACGGATTGCATCCAGGTGTGTTTTCACTGATCCAGGGTGGCCGCCGCGACGTCGGTACGGGCCTCGTGACGCACCCGCTGATCAAGGCGGTCGGCTTCACCGGTTCACTTGCCGGCGGGCGGGCGCTCTTCGATCTTTGCGCAGGGCGGCCGGAGCCCATTCCCTTCTTCGGCGAACTCGGCTCGGTGAACCCCATGTTTCTCCTGCCGGAGGCGATCAAGGCGCGCGGCGCGGAGATCGCCAAGGGATGGGCAGGTTCACTCACCATGGGGGCCGGGCAATTCTGCACCAATCCGGGCATCGCGGTGATCCTTGCCGAGCAGGCGCCCGCCTTCGCGAAAGCTGCCCGCGCAGCACTTTCAGGCGTCGAGCCGCAGGTCATGCTCACCGAAGGCATCGCCAGGGCCTATCGCGAAGGACGCGACCGCGTATCGAAGGGGGGCGGCGTTCGCGAGATTCTCAGCACAAGCTGTGGTCAGCGGGATGTCACGCCCAATCTCTTTCTCGTCCCGGCGCGTGAATGGCTCGGCAATCATGTCCTTGCAGAGGAAGTCTTCGGTCCACTTGGACTGATCGTCACGGTCGAGAGCTTCGAAGAGATGATCGTGGTGGCAAAGCGTTTCAAGGGACAGTTGACGGCAACCCTGCATCTCGACGACGGCGATGTCGATTTCGCGCGCAAGCTCATGGTGATCCTTGAGCGCAAGGCGGGCCGTATCCTGACCAACGGTTATCCGACCGGAGTCGAGGTCTGCGATGCGATGGTTCACGGCGGTCCCTATCCCGCGTCCACCAATTTCGGCGCAAGCTCGGTCGGTACCATGGCCATCCGCCGGTTCCTAAGGCCCATCTCCTATCAGAACATTCCTGAGCGCCTGATGCCTCAGGATCTGAAGTCGGTGTAGCGACGGATTGCGCCATCACCCATCGATGGCGTATCCACAAACGGACCGACGAAGATCTTGGGGAGCGGCCCCTTACATGATGACAGCGACGACATCCGATCCCTCCGCCTTCCAGGGCAAGACGCTTGTGGCGCAGGTTACGGATGCTCTTCGTTCCCAGATAGCCAAGGGGCGCTACCATCCCGGCGACCGCCTGCCGTCCGAAGCGCGGCTCACCCAGGAATTCGGCGTTAGCCGCACCGTCGTGCGCGAGGCGATTGCGGCCTTGCGCTCCGATGGCCTGGTCGAACCTCGGCAGGGAGCGGGCGTGTTCCTGCTGGAGCAGGCCGCGTCCGCGCGGCCGCCGTTTCAACAAGTCGACCTCACGCGGGTGTCGTCGCTGATCGAGATGCTGGAGCTTCGAACCGCAGTCGAGGGCGACGCGTCCGCACTTGCAGCCCTTCGCCGCTCGCCCGGTCAGGAAGGCAAGCTCATCGAAGCCTTTGATGCCTTCAGGGCCTGTGCGGTTGCGGGCAAACCGACCGCCGAGGCTGATTTCGCCTTTCACGTCGCGATCGCCGAGGCAACCAACAATCCGCGCTTTAGCGAGTTTCTTAAGGCGCTCGGACCGGCCCTCATCCCCCGCCGCGCCATCGTGGACAGCGGCGAGGAGGCTGTTCTTTCCGCTGACGAGCTCAGCCGCCTTGTGGACGAACACGAAGCAATTCTCTTAGCGATACAGAACGGCGACGAGGATGCAGCACGCGCGGCGATGCGCAACCACCTCAAGAACAGCCAGATCCGCTACCGCTCCATGTTGCGCGCCGCACGCTGAGTATGCGCGTCTGCGGCCGCCCTTGCATTCGAACAGATAACGGCTAACATGCCAGACAGGTTCGACACAGGCGGAGTGAAAATGGAAGCCGAAAACAATCACGTTCGCGGCACCTCGCTGGCGGCGAAGATCAGCGCTGCACTGCGCCGCGAACTGACGGAGGGTGTATTTCGCCCCGGCGACAGGCTTCCGAGCGAAAGCGCCCTCACAAAGGAATATTCCGTCAGCCGGACTGTCGTTCGGGAGGCGATCGCGATCCTGCGCGCAGACGGTCTTGTCGAGGCACGCAAGGGCGCCGGCATCTTTGCCCTTGAAACCCAGCAGGACAAGAACCAGCCCTTCAAGGACCTTGCAACGCAACGGATTTCCTCGGTGATCGAACTCCTTGAATTGAGGACGGTTTTCGAGGTGGAATCAGCAGGGCTTGCTGCATCTCGTCGCTCGGCGGCACAGATAGAGGCAATCCTCGAGGCCCATCACCGTGTCGGCGAATGCCTGCAATCGGGCGCGCCCACGCGTGACGCTGATTTCGAGCTTCACCTGGCGATTGCGGAGGCCACTCAGAACCGACGCTTCCCGGAGTTTCTTCAGTTGATCCGCTCCGGCATCATCCCGCGCGGCGAATTGCAGGGGTCGGCGCCCGGATCGCGCCCGAAGGACTATAACCTCCACCTGCAGGAGGAGCACGGCCAGATCGTCGATGCCATCATCGAGGGAAATGCGGAAGCCGCGCGTGAACGGATGCGCGCCCACCTTCGTGGAAGCCTGGAGCGCTACAAGGTGCTTCTGCGTTCGCGCACCATGGCAATCGAAGAAAATTGATCGGGAAGCCGACAACATAGTTGTCATACAAGTATGAGAACATGTACGGTGATGATGTTATACAACATCACCGAGGTTCACATGACTCTTCCCACTTTCCCCGCAGTGTCGCCGGACGCTGGCGTCACCCGTCAGGTTCTTTCCGATTCCCCCGAACTCATGGTCGTGTCGTTTCGCTTCGAATCCGGCGCCAAAGGCAAGTTGCACAGACATTCGCACGTGCAATCCACCTATGTGGCGCGCGGCCGTTTCCGGTTCTTCCGCAACGGCGAGGCCTATGAATTGCAGGCAGGCGATAGTCTCGTTATCCCCGGAGACACCGAGCACGGGTGCCAATGCCTTGAGGCGGGCGAGCTTATCGACTGCTTCACGCCCCGGCGCGACGATTTCCTGTGACCGGTTTGGCTTGACAGCATGACAAACCTGTGACAGGTTTGCCAAAGTTGTCATACAGGATAGGAGCCTGTACCGCCTTACCTTCAGGCGACTGACACACGGAGGAACTATGTCACTACGCCGCATCCGCTTCTATGGCGCGGCCGGACAGATCGGGACCATCGCGGTCACGCTGCTCGGCCTGCTTCTCCTGACCTTTTTCATCGGCCGGCTGATGCCCGCCGACCCCGTTCGCGCCATCGTCGGAGAAGATGCGACCCGGGAGACGTACGAGCAGGTCTACCGCTCGCTGGGTCTCGACCGACCGCTCTGGGAACAGTTCTTCTATTACCTGGGAGACGTCTTCACCGGCAATTTCGGTACCTCCATTCGCACCGGCCAGCCTGTCATCCAGGATATCCTGCATGTGATGCCGGCGACGATCGAGCTTGCCACCTTCGCGATCCTCATCGGCGCGGGGCTTGGCGTTCCGCTCGGCGTCCTAGCCGCCGTCAACAAGGATCGCTGGCCGGATCATGTCGTGCGCGTCTTCAGCCTCTTCGGTCATTCTATGCCGATCTTCTGGACTGGCATGATCGCGCTGATCGTTTTCTACGCCCATCTCGGCCTCGTTGGTGGCAGCGGGCGGATGGACCAGTTCTATATCGGCCTTGTCGAGGAACGAACCGGCTTCCTCTTGATCGACAGCCTGGTGGCTGGCGAGATGGATGTCTTCTGGTCCGCCGTCAACCACATCATCCTGCCGGCTGCTCTCCTTGGCTATTCCTCATCCGCCTATATCACGCGCATGACGCGCAGCTTCATGCTCGACCAGCTCGGCCAGGAATATGTGACGACAGCGCGGGTGAAGGGTCTTTCGCGCAGCCAGACGATCTGGCAACACGCCTTTATCAACATCCGCGTCCAGCTGGTCACCATCATTGCGCTTGCCTACGGCTCGCTGCTCGAAGGGGCCGTGCTGATCGAGACGGTTTTTGCCTGGCCGGGCTTTGGCCAATATCTCACCAGCAATCTCATTACCGGCGACATGAATGCTGTCATGACCTGCGTGCTGATCGTCGGCATCATCTTCATCGGGCTCAACCTCCTGTCCGATGTTCTCTACCGCATCTTCGACCCGAGGACACGCTGATGGACGCACGCGTTCAACCCACCTTCCGTCTGCCGGCACCCGTTCAAGCGCTGAAGAACATCGTTCTTTTCCTGCTGAAGAGCCCGACTTCGACCTTCGGTCTTTTCGTGCTGGCGTTGCTTGTCCTTGTCGCCGCCTTCGCGCCGCTGATCGCCACCCATGACCCCTATGCGCAGGATCTCGCCAACACCTTGCAGGCGCCCGGCAACGGTCACCTGTTCGGCACCGACGAGCTTGGCCGAGACATCTTCAGCCGGCTGGTCTTTGGCGCGCGCATCACGCTCACGATCATCTTCCTCGTCTCGATCGTCGTCGGTCCGATCGGTCTCATCATCGGCACGACGGCCGGTTACCTCGGTGGCAAGGTCGATACGGTGATGATGCGGATCACCGACATTTTCCTGTCCTTCCCGAGCCTCATTCTCTCGCTCGCCTTCGTCGCAGCGCTCGGTCCAAGCCTGAACAACGCCATCATCGCGATCGCGCTCACCTCCTGGCCGCCCATCGCACGGCTGGCGCGCGCCGAGGCGATGACCTTCCGCAAGGCGGATTACATTTCGGCTGCGCGACTGCAAGGGGCCTCCTCGACGCGCATCATCTTCAAGTCGATCATGCCGATGTGCCTGCCTTCGGTCCTCATCCGACTGACGTTGAACATGGCGACAGTCATCCTGACCGCCGCCGGCCTCGGCTTCCTCGGGCTCGGTGCGCAACCTCCGCTTCCGGAATGGGGCGCGATGATTGCGACCGGCCGCAAGTACATGCTGGACAGCTGGTGGCTCGTCACCTTCCCGGGCATCTCCATCCTTTCCGTCAGTCTCGCATTCAACCTGCTTGGCGACGGTTTGCGTGACGCGCTCGATCCGAAGCAGATGAACCGGAGATAGCCCCATGGAAAAGACCATTCTCGAAGTCGAGAACCTGCGCATCCGCTATGGCGGCGCTCCGACGGACGCAGTGCGCGGCGTCTCCTTCACTCTGGGACGCGAGCGTCTCGGTATCGTCGGTGAAAGCGGCTCCGGCAAATCGACGGTCGGACGCGCGCTTTTGCGCCTTCTGCCCGGCGCAACCATCACCGCCGACCGGCTTCGCTTTGCCGAGCTCGATCTGCCGTCGCTCTCCGAAAAGGAAATGCTCAAGGTCCGCGGCCGGCGCATGTCGATGATCCTGCAGGATCCGAAGTTTTCGCTGAACCCCATTCGCCGCGTCGGCGACCAGGTGGCGGAAACCTATCTGCGGCACTTCAGGTGCTCGAAGGCCGAAGCGCGCGACAAGGCCCTTGCCATGCTTGAAGCGGTGAAGATCCGCGACTCGAAGCGCGTCTACGACCAATATCCGCACGAGATATCCGGTGGCATGGGCCAGCGTGTCATGATCGCCATGATGCTGCTTGCCGACCCGGACCTCGTCATCGCTGACGAGCCGACTTCGGCGCTCGATGTGACGGTGCGGCTGCAGGTGCTGAACATCCTTGATGGTCTTGTCCGGGATCGCGGCATCGGCCTCATCATGATCAGCCATGACTTGAACCTGGTGCGTAACTTCTGCGACCGCGTCCTGATCATGTATGCCGGTCGAATCGTTGAAACCTTGGCGGCTGCGGACCTCGACAAGGCCAAGCATCCCTATACGCGCGGCTTGCTCGCGGCGCAGCCGCGGATCGGCGGCGGGCGCGCACCGCTTGCCGTGCTTGATCGCCGTCCTGAATGGCTGGAGGAAATTGCCTGATGTCCGTTTCAGTCGAATGCCGCGATCTCGCTATCACCTTCGGCACGGGTCCAACGGCCGCCAAGGTTCTTCCAGGCGTCACCTTCTCGGTGCAACCCGGCGAGTGCTTCGGGCTCGTTGGCGAAAGCGGCTCGGGCAAATCCACAGTCCTGCGCTGCGTTTCGATGCTGACAGACATTTGGACCGGTGACATTCTCATCGGCGGAAAGCCGGTGCGCGACATGCCGCTCATCAAGCGTTGCCGCATGCTGCAGATGGTGTTCCAGGACCCTTACGGCTCGCTGCATCCGCGCCAGTCGGTGCGCACCGTCCTCAACGAGCCGCTCGTCATCCACAAACTTGGTGACCGCGAAGAGCGCATGCGCAAGGCCATCACCGATGTCGGCCTCCCGATCTCGTTCCTCGACCGGTTCCCTCACCAACTCTCCGGCGGCCAAAGGCAGCGGGTGGCGATCGCTCGCGCGTTGATCCTCGAGCCATCGCTGTTGCTGCTCGACGAGCCGACGTCGGCGCTCGATGTTTCGGTGCAGGCGGAGATCCTCAACCTGCTTCAGCGCCTGCGCGAAGAACGTGGCTTCACCTACATCATGGTGACGCACGATCTCGCCGTGGTCGACCATATGTGCGACCGCTTTGCCGTCATGCTCCATGGCGAAATCACCGAAGTTCTGCCGCGCGAGGCGATCCCCGGAAATCGCGCGACCCATCCCTATGCCCGCGAACTGATCGGCGCCTCGCTGGAATATGAGGGCGCGCACTGAAGCTCCCGCAAGCCAACTCCATTGCAAGGCTACCCTCCTCGGCCTGCGATGCGTGAACAAAATTCTCCCCCGACTTGCCCGGCCCAGTGCCGGGCTTTTTCTTTGCCGGGCCTTTCTTGCTGCGGGGGACGAGCACTGGAGTTTATCGGCAATTCACCATGCCCGACGTCGGCAATGTCGGCCCAAACGCGGTTGCGGCCTGCAGCTGCCCCAAGAACCGCCGCGCGCCCTCGAGCATTTTCGTGCTCCCGCGCACGGCGCTCGTTCACCGACATGAGGCGCAGCGGGATTCACTGCGGACAACACCGCATCGATCGAGATGGGGGTCAGGTGAAGCACATGTCCGACCTCGCGCCGGTCGCCGCGTCAAGCCGTGGCCGGACTTACGGCGGTCGATCCGGCGCCGTTCCCGATCATTTCAAGAGAGTAAGGGGCGGCGTTCCTTAAAGCGACAGGCGGTTTCATTTGCGCTCGCAAAAAACGGAAAAAGGCGCGTCTCGCGACGCGCCTTTTTAGATTCGATACAGGCCAAGGGCCGGGATTACCGTTCCTTCTTCACCCCTTCGAAACGCGAAAGCCAGGGGCTGACGATCATGCCCTTCACGTCGCTTCGGAAGGCTGCTGTGTCGACGACTTCCGAGAACGGCTGGATCGACATGACGATCTCGTCCATGTAGGTCTGTACGCCTTCATAAAGTTTGATCTGCTTGGCGGTGTCGCGCTCGACCAGCGCCTCCTCGATCATCTTGTTCAGCTTTTCGTCAAAGAAGCTGGTACGCCAGCTCTGGTAGTTGGTGAGCTTCGCGTCATCAGAATTGTTCGGGTTATAGGCAACGGACCTGAGGTTGTTGTCCGGGTGCGGCTGCTGGCCGCCGCCACCACGGCCAAGCAGCAGTTCGAAATTGCGCTCACGCATCGCGCCGTAGATCTGGTCTCCCGAGCCGCTAATGAGTTCGGCCTGAATACCCGCCTGGCCAAGGGTGTTCTGGATGGCGGTCGCCGCCTTCATGAAGGGGTCTTCGGAAAGGACGCGCAAGGTGGTCTTGAAGCCGTCCGGATAGCCCGCCTCGGCAAGCAGGGCCTTGGCCTTCGCGACATCCAGCTTGTAGCCTTCATCCGGCAAAGCGCCGAGGACCCCCGTCGACAGCGGCCGCTGGTGCAGCTTGCCGTAGTAGGGCATCACCGCTTTGTCGAGACCTTCGTAGTCGATGAGATAACGAAGCGCCTCACGGACCTTCCTGTTGGCGAACCGTTCGTCCTTCATCGAAACGCTGAGGTAGTAAAAGCCCGAGCCCGGGGTCGATTCGATCGTGATCGCCTCGTCCGCTTCCAGCGACTTCAGATCCGGCGCCTGAAGCGAATAGGCAACGTCAATATCACCCTTTTCCAGTAGCAGGCGTTGCGACTGCGATTCCGGCAGGTGGCGCAGCAATACACGCTTCATTCCCGGCGCCTCGCCCCAGTACTCGCCATTGCGGGTGAGAATGATGAATTCGTTCGACTTCCACTGCGTCAGCGTGAACGGACCGGAGCCGGCCGAATTCAAGGTCAGCCATGCGGCCCCAAGATCGCCGTCCTTCTCGTTTTCGAGCGCCGCCTTGCTGTCGATGATCGAGCCGGGTCCGTTTTGCGCGAGGATCATCAGGATCAGGTTCGGGTCGTCAGCCTTCGCCAGATGCAAGACGAAGGTGCGATCGTCTTCGACGACGAACAGCTTGTCGGCCGCTTCCAGCGTAAAGCCGCGGGTCTTGAGGAAGGACGATTGCGCCAGATTGCGCGCAAGCAGACGCTTCAGGCTCCAGGCGACGTCCTCGGCGGTGACGGGATTGCCGGAAGCAAACTTGGCGTCGCTGCGCAGGTGGAACCGGATCGACATGCGGTCGTCGGCCACTTCCCAGCGTTCTGCCAGCCGCGGCTGAACGCTGCGGTCCTGCGGCGAGAGCACGACCAGCGTGTCATAGATGTTGTTCAGCACCTGGACCGTCTCGCGACCGGTGATGGCGGCCGGGTCGAGGGTCAAAATATTGCTCATGGTCGTGGCGACGACGAGTTGATCTTCCGGTGTTTCGGCCAGGACGACATGGGGCATCGTCGTGGCGAGAAGCGCACTGAATGCGACCGTTGCTAGAAAGTGTTTCATGCTTCCTCCTTTGCGGCCGTCCACTCGGGAAGCGGCCTTCCGATTACAAGATCCGCCGGCCTGTTCCTCCACAGGCAAAGACCGGATCAGCCAAGAATTTCGCCGACAGGCACGGCGAGCGCCCGTCCGATTGCTGCCGTGTTCGCGGCCTCGAGATGCACCCCATCGATCTCCGACGCCCGCGTGACCGAGCCAGCATCAAAGAACGGGTGGCCGAGCTCTTCTGCGAGCTTGCGGTAGAGCGGAGACAGCCGCTCGGATTCGGCCACGCTGCGGCCCGCCGCCGGATGTCCGCCAGGCCCGGGTGAGCAGGGAGGCGGCGCAACGATCAAAAGCTTCGGTTTCGCCCCCTTCGGTTTGTAGGGAAAGGTTTCGACGATCTGCGCGAGCCGGCGCATGCCGGAAACGGCCCCCTCTGCCCGCCCCCCATGGACAGGCTTGATGTCATTGGTCCCGAGCATGACAATGACGAGGTCGAGCGGCATGTGGCTGGCGAGCGTCACTTCCAGCGCCTTGGCGCCGTTGCGGCATGCGGGGCCCGCATGGTCGTCGTAGCAGGTGGTGCGGCCGCCGAGGCCTTCAGGGATGATCCTTGCCAGGCCACCGAGTGTTTCGCCCAGAACCTCAGGCCATCGCCCTTCCGGCGGATGTCGCAGGCCCGTTGCCGGGTCGGCGCCCCAGGTCAGGCTGTCTCCGAAAGCGAGAACGGTTTTCATCGCAAGGTCCCCCGCTCGTCACCGCACGCGGTTGTTTTCAATGAAGCTGAAGTCGATTTCCTCGCCGAGCCCCGGACGATCCGGCACGTGCACATAGCCATCGCGATCCATTGGATCGGACAGCGACTTCAGGTAGTCATGCCCGTCGTCATATTCGAGGAACGGATGCAGCAGGCCGCGCTCGTACCAGCGGCAGTTCTTGGTGGCGGCCACGACATGCAGGTTCATCGCGGTGTTGCCGTGCACCTCGCACTCCATGCCGAATGCTTCGGCAAGGTGCATCGTCTTCAGCGCCGGCGTAATGCCGCCGACGTCGTTGACGCCTGTGCGAAGGATGTCGCACGCACCCGCCTTGATCCACTCCGCACGGTGCCAATGCTTGCCGGCAGCACTTTCCGGGCCAACGACGGGAATGTCGAGATTGTCGGCGAGCCACTTGTAGGAAGAAAGCGACTGCTCATCCATTGGCTCCTCGATCCAGTCGAAGTCCAGCTTTTCGAGCCCCCGCCCGAGTTCAAGCGCATCGGTGCGGGAATACCAGTGGAAGGCATCGATCATCAGGCGAATATCCGGCCCCACGGCTTCGCGCACAGCGGCGCAGGCCTTGATGTCCATCTTCACGTCCGGAGCCCAGCTGACCGGCGGCATCCAGGTGTGCAGCTTGATGCCTTTGTAGCCGCGCTTGACGAGGGTCTCGGCGAAGCGCCCATAGTCCTCGGGGGTTGAAAGGCCGCCCTCAAGCTCATCACCACACATGATCGAACCATAGGCGAGCACCTTGTCGCGATAACCCCCGATCAACTTGTATACAGGTTGCTTCAAGGTACGCCCTGCCAGATCCCACAGCGCGCAATCCACTACCGCCAGGGTGCGGTCCGTGAGCTGTGCTGCAGAACCGCGTTGCCAATGGGCGAGATCCTGCCACAGCCGTTCGCGGTCGCGATGATCTTCCCCGATCAACACCTTCTTGACGAACTTGTCGATGACATGCGGCCGGACGATCTCCGGCGCCGTAAAGGAATGCCCCTCGTGACCGTCTTCCGTGCGAATTGTCAGCATTGCCTGCTCGACCTGATGCGGCGGGCCGGGATGCGCGTGACCAGCACTGTCCGAGTGGCGGCGTGTGGTCGTGCGGAAAACCCGCACCTCGACGTCGGTGATGATCATTGTTCCTCCGGTATGCGAATTGGGCCGGCTTACTGAGCCATCCTGTATAACACATACTTAGACAGATTATCGAACATATGTCAAACTTGTATTACAGGTTTGTTTATATGACTGACAAACACTCGCATTGCCGGGATTGCCCGAGGCAGTTTGATGTCGGCATGTCCCGTTCGTCGCTCGATCGAAGCGCCACGATTGCCAGCACCTACGGCATGGTGGAATGCCGGCCACGGATATCCCGCCCACAGTATTCGGCGCGGAGCCGCCCGCTGAATAATTGGAAAGACGGAGGTTGGGTGGCCGTCGGGATCGCAGCCAGAGCACCTTTCAGCGGCCCGACAGGCGGTGGCAGGCAGGCTGACGCGGCGGCAGCATAATTTTGATAGATTTTGATTGTCATCTATCTTGCTTTTAGATGTCACTCATAATATGCCGATCATGCTGAACTCCTGCGGGCGGTGGGCTGCAAAGTCATGGTCTATGGCGAGGTTGCAATGATGACGCCAGGATCCCCACTGGACGCACCGATGTCGCAGAGGTTGATCATGCCTACGGCGGACGTCGCAGCTTATGCAGCGCGATTGACGGAGTTCTCCAGCCGTCTTGCGGGCGAGTACGGGCTTGCGCTTGCCTATCACCACCACCCTGATGATGGTCGCAGAGACTTTCGATGAAATTTCCAACATCTTCGACAAGACCGGCACGGAAGTTGGCTTGCTGCTCGACACGGGCCACGCGGTCGCAGCTGGTTTCGAGCTCATCGAGCGTTTCTCCGATCGCATCGTGCACGTCCACCTAAAGGACGTCCGCAAATCGGTGATGCGGGAGGTTCGGACCGGCGACCTGAGCTTGAATGCCGGCGTGCGCAGCGGAATGTTCACGGTGCCAGGCGACGGTATCGTCGACTTCACTCCGATCGCTCGCTTCGTTCGGAACAGTGTCTATCGAGGATGGCTGGTCGTCGAAGCCGAACAGGATCCTGCACACGCACCACCACGTGCAACCGTCGCCCGCGCGTTCGATCACATCGGCAAAGTATTTGCCGACTAACCCATGAGGCTGATTTCAGCCAAGACAGCGCCATAAATTCTGTCGCCTTGAAGGGGTTCGAACCGCAGACCAGGAATATCAATAGGGCCAGTGTTGAGCCCCAGGGAACTTCGGTCTCTTTCGTTTATTTCGTTTATTGCGGCTGCTGCGAATAGCCTAAATTTAGACGACGCGGTCGTGTAATGGCGAGCGCTTGCCCCCTTCGCGGCACGCTCCTTTTGAGCGCAAAGCGAACTGAAAAGACTTTACGGGCTAATGCTCCTCAAACTGACCGAAGCCCCTCTTCACCAACAACTTGAGTGTCAGGCAAATAATTGCGACAGGCTCAACGGCCATGGATTGCCAACAGATCGGCATAGGCCGTCGGATTGCTGGCCAGTACTGGGTGGCCCTTCAACAAGGCTTCGCCCTCGCCCGGGAAGGACAGGTAGTCGCCGCCGGCTTCCTTCACCAGGCAGTAACCTGCCATGCAGTCCCAGGCGTGCATATGTGGCTCGTAATAACCGACCAGACGACCCGCCGCGACATAGGCGAGCATCAGTGCGCCGGAGCCGTTGCGGATGAAGTTGCCGCCCATGCGGAGCAGCGCGGCGATGATCTGGCCAACCCGCTCCGGTTCTACATAGGTATTGCAGCCAATGCCGGTGATGGCGTTCTGGATGGTACGAGACGGATCGAGGTTCAATTTCTTTCCGTTGAGACTCGCGCCTTTGCCAGCGGCCGAAGCATAGAGTTCGCCGTCGCACGGCGCATGGATCATGCCGATCACCGGCACGCCGCCATGCAGAACCGCGATCGAGACACACCACGTCGACATACCGTTGACGAATGGCGCGGTACCGTCAATCGGGTCCACGACCCAGATATAGCCTGAAGCACCCTCCATGTGGCCGAATTCCTCGCCGAGGAACCCATCCTCCGGAAGCTCCGCGGCGACGCGCGCTCGGATCAGCATCTCGACGTTTCGGTCGGCAATCGAGACGACATCCTGCGGGTCGCGCTTGGTCTCGATCACCAGGGTATCGCGCTTGTTAAAGTAGTCGAGCGCGAGCGCCCCCGCCTCCTCGGCAATTGATTTCGCTAGTGCAAATCGCCGGTCGAGACCTGCTTCATGCATGCTCATAGTTCTTTCCTTTTCGTAATGAGAGAAGTGTACTTCGTGATCAATGCACTGCCCACGATTCTTCAAGCCCGGTATGACATCAGCGTTGGCCAAAAAACGTCGGTCGATAATGAAAGCGTACCGACTTCGGTCTCCACCCCATATTCGACATGGTCGCCGAGATCGGCCCTTCCGACGAGGCGCGCGCTCGACCTGCTTTATGCGCGGGGTGCTGGCCCTGATCCGGGCAGTTGGCCGAAACAGACCGTGACCATGAGTAGCAAAACGCGTTCCAAGTTGAATCGGATGACCAAGTCGGTGGGCGAACGGCAGCTCTGACAAGCGTCTTACGTTACTGAGCTTCGATCCCAATACGTGCGAAAGCTTCGCGCGGAGCATCACTGGTGCGCATGAGATCCCGCATGAGACGCGTCATTGCTTCTTCGATCTCCGGGGAACAAAGAGGCGTATTCTGCCCTGGATCATCAGCGAGGTCGTAGAGTCGGGTTTCATTCTCAAGGAGCGCGCCGGGACCGTAGTTGTCGAACATGGGCGATCTCTCGATCACCGGGATCTTGAGGACCGGCGCTCCCTTCGTGAAGGACATCGGCCGTGCCAGCGAGGCTCCCGCGAGTTCCTCCGGCGTGAACGGCTCCCAGATGTGAGTCGGCATCAGCGTGTATTGATAAAGCTCCTGAGAGCGAGGATCGGGCGGGAAGCGATGATAGGTATAGCGTCCATCCGTCACGTTGATCGCACCGCCGAAATAGCCGAACAGTGCGCCGCGCCGCAGCGAACGATCGGCGCCGAGCAGCGGCAGGAGGGAGTGCCCCTGCATCTCGGCAACGGTCTCCACGCCGAACAGATCGAGGAATGTCGGAGCGAGATCGATGGTCTGAGTCAGAGCGGACCGGCGGGTGCCGGCTCTTCCCGGCCGGCGCGGATCGTGCAGGAAGAGCGGGATGTGCACGATCTCCTCATACATATTCATCCGGTTCTTCGCCCAGAAATCGTGCTCGCCTAGAAGAAAGCCGTGATCGGTGGTGACAACGAGCGCGGTTTCGCGCCAAAGATCGTGCGCATCGAAATAGTCGAGAAGCTGTCCGATGAGGAAATCGCAAAGCGCGATGACAGCGTAGTAGTTGGCGCGGAGTTCTTCGCATTCCTCCGGCAGCTCGTCGACCCGGCCGTAGCGCGGCCAGTCGCGAACCGGACCGTTCCAGCCCGTCCTGAATGCCTCGCGAAACCGCTCGGGCGCGGTAAAGGGTTCATGCGGGTCGAACGTCTCGATCTGCAGGAGCCAGTGGTCGGCGGTTCGGTTCTGCTCGAGGAACTCCAACCCGGCGGCGAAGCAGCGCACCGATGGGAACTCGTTCTCGTCCTTGATGAACTCGCGGTTCACGATGTTGCGCCGAAACTTGTCGCGGGCCGACGGGCTGAATTGGCGCTCATGATACATCTGGCGCAAGCGCTCCCATGGTGGCTGCACCATTGCCTTCCACGGGTCGCCCTCCTGACCGCGGATGAAGTCGTAGCTGTCATATCGGGTGTGATAGGTGGCACCGCCGTCCTCGAAATAATGGAAGTGGTCGGTGACGAGGTGGCTGTAGGAGCCGGCCCGGTGCAGCAGTTCGGGAAAGGAATTGTCGAACGGCTCGAGCGGCCCCCAACTCCTGTGGAGAAAGCCGAGCCGTCCGGTCTGCAGGTCGCGGCGCGCCGGCATGCAGGGCAGGCTGCCGACATAATGGCGGTCGAACATCGCGGTGCGCTCGGCCAAGCGGGTGAAATTGGGCGTCGGGACCCGCTTTCCGCCGTACGGGGCGAGCACGTGTCGGTTGAGCGAGTCAAACAGAACGAAGACGGCCTTCATCGACTCTCGGCCCTCATTCAGAGCTACCCACGCAGCTTCTTGTGTGCGTTTCGAATGGTCCCCGCATTCATCGGCTGGCCGTTCAGAAGGGCACCGGCGCCTATTTTCGCCGAAAAGAGCGCGGCCGCAACTGGATTGTACCCAGTTCCGAACACCAGCCTGCCCGCCCCCACGAGACTTCTAATCTGTGGTCTGCCTCGCTCACTATATCCCATGCACGCCTTCGACCATCGCCGAGAGCTGCTGTGTCGTCTCACCTCGGGGAGGCTGAGCCGGCGCGACCGGCGCGGCTGACGAGCATGGCGATGAAGGGCACGTCATCACCCGAGATCGTGTCTATGAGCCCGTCGGCGATCCATTGCACGAGCTCCGGCAACCGATCGCGTCCGCCGCGCCAATACTCGGCGAGAACATCTGGGCGAGGCACGTGTACGCGGTTGCTGAAGCCTTCTGCATGCAGCGCCTTCGCACCGTCGGGGCGGAACATGTCGAGCTCGATCGAGACCGAACTCGCGCTGCACGCCTTCAACACCCCGACTAGGTCGGCGTGGCGAGCATGCGTAATGGCTTCGGTCCGCAGGCCCGGATGGCGCTCGACCCCGCGCTTCAGCACCACATGGTCGAAGCTGATGACAATGACCCGGTCGACAGTTCCCGTCGATCTCAGCAAGGCTGCCACGCAATCAACAGCGATGTCCGGCCGCTCTGCCTCCTTGATCTCGAGCACAAGCCCCATGTCGTCCGCCTTCGCCCAATCGAGCGCCTCCGCCAAGGTCGGTATCTTCGTTCCGGCGAAAGCGGGATGAAACCGAACCCCCGCATCCAATTTGCGGATCTGCTCGAGGCGGAGGTCTGCCGCAAAGCCGTGTCCATCTGTCGTCCTGTCGACGGTCAGGTCGTGCAGAATGATCGGCTCACCGTCTGCGGTCAGCACGACGTCGATCTCGACCGTGGTCGCCCCTGCAGCCTTTGCTGCTTCGAATGCTGGCAGTGTGTTCTCCGGATAATGAAGGCTGTAGCCGCGGTGGCCGCAGACATGAGTACGTCCCGCGTCGCGGGCAAGGAAGCTGAAGGCCATTCGATATGCTCCTCCATCGTAAGAGCGCGACTTCTCTACAAGCGCGCTCTGACTGTTTCGCGAACGACGAGTTCGACCGGGAAGTAGACGGAAATCGGCGGCAAATCGGGATCGGCTCGGCGCCGGTCGAGAATTGATACGACCTCCCGGGCAATCCGCCGGGGATCTTGCCGCAGGGTGGTCAGACGGTAGGAGGACCACGCGGCGACCGGCACATCGTCGAAGCCGATAACGGAAACGTCGTCGGGTACACGCAGGCCCGCGCCGCGAATGTGATCGAGTGTTCCGAACGCCATGAGATCATTAACGCAGAAAATCGCGTCGGGCGCCGGTCCGCTCGCCAGCAGCTGTCGCGCCGCCTCTTTTCCGCCACCATAGTCGGCGCGGCCGACGCGAACGATCTTCGTCTCGAATCTGGAAGCGGCGGCAAATTCAACAAAGGCGTGCTCGCGGGCGGAGAGGCTCGGGCTCGGATTCGCCCTGTTGATCACGGCGAAACGGGAGGCTCCAGCCATGCGCAGGGCCTCAAAGGCCTGCTGCGCGCCTTCCCTGTCATCGCAATGGACGCTGTCGAGGCCAGTCTCGGCCCTGTTCACCAATATCAGCGGCTGTCCGTTTCGTCGCGTGAGCTCGACAAGGCTTGCCGGCGGCGAGCCAGAGAGGAAGATGGTCGCCTCCGCCCGATAGCGCAGCAACTGGCGGCTGGCATTCGCAACATCCTCCGCTGTTGGCCCGATGTTGATGATCGCCGGCACGTTGGAGCGCTCGATCAAGGCGTACGAGAGGGCCGAAATCATCTGGGCCCGGAACGGAGTATCGGCGTCGGAGGTCACGAGTCCCACCAGCCGGCTCCGATTGGCGAGAAGCCCGCGGGCGAGATCGTTGACCTGGTATCCGAGCGCCGCAGCTGCCTCTCGCACCCGCGCCCGCGTTGCAGGTGCGATGCTTGCGCCAGGGGTGAATGCCCGCGAGACCGCCGATCGGGACACACCCGCAAGCTCGGCGACTGCCTGGGCGCTCACGAAGCGGCCCTGGTTGCTGTGTCTGGTATCCGACACTTGCTTTGACCCCGCTGGACATTCTCCGAAGCGCATTCATAATCGTGTTGCACAGCATTGCAACAACAATGACGACACGATGAAAAGCGTGCCGCGGAACGGGAGGAAACCAGGATGATTCACTGGAAAATCGGAACGGCTGCGCTTCTCTGCGCGGCATTAGCGGGGGGCAGTGCGGCGTTCCTTTCAGCGACGCCACTCTTAGCGCAAGAAACCGTGAAGCTCGAGCTCTGGTCGCGTCAGGATCCTTCGGGGCCGCTGCGCCCTGGCAATGTGGTCAAGGCTGCCGAGCGGCTGAACAAGGAACTCGCGGCCGAAGGCTCCCCCAAGCGCGTTGAGGTTGCTGTGCGCGAGAGCCCCGCCAAGGGCTTCGACGACGACGCACTGCAGCTTCTCAAGGTATTCGGCATCGGTGAAGGCCCCGATATATTCATCGCCGCACACGAATGGATCTGCGCTTTCCAGGAAGATGGCTTCGTTCTCAAGCTCGACGACTATATCTCCAAATACCCTCAACACTTCGGCACGATCTTTCCGTCGCTCTGGTCATCAGCGAAGTGTCCCGACGGCACCTACGCAATTCCGCAGGACGCCGAGGCGAGAATGTTCTTCTACAACAAGAAGCTCCTGCGCGAGGCCGGCTACGACTCTGCCTTTGTCGACGCCATGCCGGAGCGTGCGTTGTCGGGCGACCTGACGATGGACGAGGTACTGGAGATCGCCAAGCAGGTCGTCGACAAGACAAAAGCGCAATACGGTGTGCTTCACCGGCCGAACAAGGGTCCGGACTACATCATGGTCTTCCAGGCCTACGGCAGCGGCTTCGTCGATCCCGAAACCGGCAAACTGCTCCTGGAGCGCGACAAGCTCGCTGCCGCCTTCGGCTGGTTCGAACGCGGGGTGAAGGAAGGGGTCATCCCGGCCAATAACACGGCGATGGAATTCGATGCGTTGCGCAAGGAATTCTACACCGGCAACGCCGCATTCTGGATGTACGGCATCTGGGATCTCGGCAGCGTCGGGTTCCCGACCTACGGGCTGCCTCAGGACGAAAAAGCCTTCTTCGCGGATTGGGGCTGGATCGCTGGGCCTGCACCGCAGAAGGGCGGTTCACCGGTCAGTCTGACGCATCCGATCGTCTATGCGATCGCTGCCGACACGAAGGAGCCTGAACTCGCCGCCCGCCTGCTTGGCCACGCTTCGGCGGCCGACCTCAACACCGATCACGCGGTCACAACGACGCATCTCGGCATCAAACCCGAACAACTCGAAGACCCGCGTTATGCCAAGGCCTGGCCGCTCGCCAGGGCAACCGACCTGCTCAAGATCACCAAGTTCCTGCCGAACAACTCGCAGTTCGGCGAACTCAACGGCATCATCTATGCCGGAATTCAGGGCATAGAATCGGGGCGGTTGTCAGCTGAGAAAGCAGCCGATTTCGTCATCGAGGAGGCTTCGTCCACCCTCGAGGACGTGATCGTCAAATAAGTCCGATCGGTCTCGAGTCGTCGACCCGGCGCGCCCGGGTCGGCGGCTGCGAGGTCCGCCGTAAGAGCTAATCGATGACGACGATAGCAGATGAACTCACGATCGAGCGGCGCGGCCATGCGGGGTCGGCGGCGCGCAGGCGCACGAACTTCGTGATCTTTCTCGGCCCGGCGATCGTCCTGACGATCCTCTTCTTCGTCGTCCCCGTGATCATCGATATAGCTGTGTCGTTTACCGACCTCAGCCGCTCGCTCCGCATCAGCGAGTTCACTACTGAGCAGTACGAGAAGGTCCTTCGAACTGATCGCCGGTTGTCGCAGGTCATTGGGCTGACCTTCATCTACGTCTTCGGCACGCTCGCGATCTTCAACGTGACCTTTGGCCTGATCCTCGCCATCACCACCACGGCGATTAGGAATGTATCCGGCAGCTTCTTCCGGGGCGTGTGGCTGCTACCGCGGATGAGCCCGTCAGTCCTCTACATCCTGCTCTGGCTCTGGGCGGTGAGCCCCACCGAAGCTGGCCTCGTAAACCAGGTCCTGATGCAGGCGTTCGGGCTCGACGCGCCGCTTGACCTTTTGACCTCGGCGCCGGTCGCGCTCATCATCATCTCGAACGGGTTCATCGGCGCTTCGATGGGCATGATCATCTTCACCGCCGCGATCCGCGGGATCCCGGAGCACCTGTTCCACGCCGCGGCAGTGGACGGCGCCGGGACCTTCGCAAAGATCCGCTTCATCACCCTGCCGGCGCTGCGCTGGCCGATCAGCTTTGTGACGATCTACCAGACACTTTCGCTGCTGGTCAGCTTCGAATACATCCTGCTCCTCACCAAGGGCGGTCCGTTCTACGACACGACTGTCTATGCACTTTACGTCTACCGCCGCGCCTTCGAAAGCGGCCAATATGGCTACGGAGCCGCGCTGGCACTTTTTCTCATCGTCATCGGCGTAGTCGTCGCGCTCATCGGCTGGCGCTTCTTTGATATGGAGCGCCTGCTGCAGCGCCCGCGCATCGAGGTGCATTGAGATGGCCGCGCAAGCGATCCCCGAGCTGTCCACGGCGGCATCCGAACCGCCAGTCGATTGGGATGCAGTGGCAGCGCGGGCGCGTGGCGTTCGGCGCGCCAAGGCGGTCGTCCTCTACGCGTTCCTGATCGCCGTGTCGCTGCCGATCATCCTCCCCTATTTCTGGCTCGTCACGATCGCCTTCTCGGCCAGGACCGGCGTTGCCGAGACGGCGGTTCTGTGGCGCTCGATGGCCGTGGTCGTTCCGGCCGTCGTCGCTTTCTGGCTCACTGCCGCGCTCGCGCAAAGCCGGCGCCAGTTATGGATCGGCCTCACCGCAGTCGCCGCGATCGCTATCTTCGCCTTTGCCGTGCTGGTCGGCCCCGACCTGCACCTCGGCAATTTCATCTTCCTGTGGGAGCCGGACTTCGCCTCGGTGGTGAGGTCGCGGATCGGCGAAGTCAAAGGCGCGGTCCAGTTTCCCAACGTCTGGCATGCCTTCGGCAACTCGATCCTGATCGCCGGCACACAGACTGCCATCGTCGTCACCGTCGCCTCATTGGCAGCCTATTACCTGTCGCGCTTCCAGTTCCCCGGCCGCTCCTCGATGCTGCGCTCGCTTCTGGTGCTCCATGCTTTCCCGGTGCTGACGCTAATCGTGCCCATGTTCCTGATGCTCTACTGGATCGGGCTGCTCGACACGCTTTCCGGCGTGATACTTGTGCTTGTCGCCTTCGAACTGCCGTTTGCGATTTTCATCATGAAGGGCTTCTTCGACGCAGTCCCATGGGACATCGAGATGAGCGCGCTGACCGACGGCGCGTCGCGACGGCAGGCATTCGTGAGCGTGGTGCTGCCTCAGGTCAGGAACGGCATCCTCGCCATCGCAGTGTTCACCTTCATCCGCGGCTGGGAAGAATACATCTTCGTGTTCACGTTCCTGATCAGGAACAGCAATTGGACAATGAGCCTCTACATGTACTGGGTGCGCGATGATGTCATGGGAGTGGACTACGGCGTCGTCTCTGCGGTCGGAGTTTTCTACCTTGTCCCGAGTCTCATCCTCTACATGGCCGCGCAGCGGTATCTCATGCAGATGTCGATCGGCGGCGTGAAAGGCTGAGAAGATGGCGAAGATCGAGTTCCGTAACGTGGTGAAGCGCTTCGGCGCCGTCGAGGTGATCCCCGATATGAACCTCGTCATTGAGGACGGCGAGTTCGTCGCACTTCTCGGCCCCTCCGGCTGCGGCAAGTCGACGAGCCTGTTCATGCTCGCCGGTATCTATCTTCCGAGCGGCGGCGAGCTCCTCTTTGACGGCCATATCGTCAACGAAGTAGAGGCACGCGACCGGAATGTCGGCATCGTCTTTCAATCCTACGCGCTCTACCCGCACATGAGCGTGCGCGACAACATCCTGTTTCCATTGCGCTTCAAGAAAACGCCACGCGACGAAGCTCTCGCGAAGGTGAAGACCGCCGCGGACCTTGTTCGTGTTGCGGAACTGCTGGACCGTCGTCCCAGCGAGCTTTCCGGTGGCCAGCAGCAGCGCGTCGCCCTTGCACGCGCCCTCGTGAAGGAGCCGCAGTTGCTGCTCCTCGACGAGCCGCTCTCCAATCTAGACGCTTCGCTTCGCCTTTCGATGCGCACCGAGATCAAGTCGCTGCACGCGCAACTCGGCGTGACGACCGTCCTCGTCACGCATGATCAGATCGAGGCGACGACAATGGCCGACCGTATCATCTGCATGCGCGCCGGCCGGATCGAGCAGGTCGGGACGCCGGACGACCTCTATCTCAAGCCATCGAGCCTGTTCGTTGCCGGCTTCATCGGCTCGCCGCCCATCAACCTCATTGCCGGCGAAGCCGAGGCCGGAACGATCACCGTGAATGGCGCCAGATTTCCGGTCGAGGGCGCGTCCGGGGCGCTGACAGTCGGGCTGAGGGCGGAGCACCTCAGAATCGGCGATACCGGCTTCGCCGGCCGTATCGTGCAGATCGAGCCGATGGGCCGGGAGATCCTCTATGTCGTCGAAACCGGCATGGGCGCCGTGCGCGTGCTTGAACAGGGCTCGTCCGCCGTGCACTCGACTGGCGAGCAGGTAAAGATCGGTTTCCTGCCCGAGAACTCGCTTGTGTTCGAGACGGCGCGACAGAAGCTCATTGGGGGCGCGCATGTTCGTGCACCGGCGTGACACGATCGAGCGACAGCCGCCCCATTTCTCGGTGGGGAGAGGAGAAGGGCGCGCCAGTGGCAGCGTTTGAGACGAGCAACCAGACGTCGAACGCGCCGGTGGCCGTCGAGGGCCCATATGGCCCTGTCCGGCTCAAGTGGCACAAACTGCGCACGCGCCTCGCCGAGGCGCCCTTCAAGCGGTCGAACCTCGCCCTCGGCTGGCAGCTCGGCGCGAGCCTCGAGGTAGACATACTCGGCACTGCCGATGGCCGCTTCGCCGTTCTCCACGATGCGACGCTCGGTCCATCGACGACCGGCCGCGGCCGCGTTCCGCGCACGCCGATCGCATCGATGGCGGGGCTTTTTCACCGGGACGCAGCAGGCGCCCCCGATCCCGATGCGCCGGTCCTGTCGCTCGCCAAACTCGTGGCCCCGCTTCAAAGACTACCGAGAGCGCCATCGGCCAACCTTCAGCTCGATCTCAAGCTGCTCGAAGGACACACGCTTCCGGATTCGGCGGTGGCCGATGCCGCAGCGGCCGTCACCGGGCTAGCGGACGCCATCGTCGTCGGTTCGCATCATCTGGATGAGGCACGCCGTCTCGCCGCGGCCATTCCCGGAGCCCGGCTCGGCTACGATCCGATGCTGGCGGTTTCCCGCCAGCGAGACCTGCGCGATCCAGAGCGGTTGCTGCGCCACATCGAGCGGCGCAGCACCGGCGTGAGTCTTGCCTACCTCCGGTTCGACGCCATTGTTGCCGCAGAAAACCAGGGCTTTCCCCTCGTTGCGCGCCTGCTCGACCTCGGCATTGAAACGGACGCCTGGACGGTCAATCCCGGCCGGGACATCAATGACTCCATCCTGCGTACGCTCGTGGGGGCGAAAGTGCGCCAGATCACGACCGATGTTCCGAGTGAGATCTTCCGCCTGATCCGTTCGCTTTGAGCACGGCTCATCCCGGGCGTTCCGTGCGAACCACCGGAGCGGGGTTGGGTGCTCCATAGGTTCTAGCAACCTGAAAAGAGCCGGCTCAGTCACCGCGTGCCAATGATCAGATGTCTTACGGTCGTCAGCGAAGTCGATCGTCTTCTTGCGGGACGCACACGCGATATTCGCCTTAATGCGGAACTTGCCCGGCTCTTCCACGCGCGGTCGTGGCCACAGGCGTCGAAGATTCTCCGTGCCTGGATGGTGTGGGTGGTGGTCCTCGACGTCCTGACGCTAGCAGTCAACGCCGCCCCGTCAATCGAACGCTCCGTATCGTTCTGGAACAAAGGTCTCGCTGCACCCGGCAGCGTGACCAAAGCATCGGGC